>NZ_JBSGPD010000003.1:0-179339 GCF_053567335.1 Leucobacter sp. GX24907
TACCATCGCAGGCGTCGCCAGGCCCGTCTGGGCCGGTTGACGCCGATCGAGTTCGAGACCATCATGAACAACGACCTGGCCCTCGCGGCCTGATTAGA
The DNA here is from genome assembly GCF_053567335.1 of Leucobacter sp. GX24907. Classification (NCBI taxonomy): domain Bacteria; kingdom Bacillati; phylum Actinomycetota; class Actinomycetes; order Micrococcales; family Microbacteriaceae; genus Leucobacter; species Leucobacter sp. GX24907. Next base: position 99 of record NZ_JBSGPD010000003.1, read on the forward strand.
ACTGTCACCTGTTCCTGCACCAGACCCGTCGCGGCGCTCCTGAAGGTGTCGGAGTCAACGCTGTCGCGGTGGCGCGCAGACGAGAAAGGGCCTCCCTTCCTCAAGCTGGGCGGCATCACCCGGTATCGGCTCGACGCAGTCGAAACCTGGCTGGAGTCTCTGAGCAATGAGCGGCGCTGACAGCGGCCCGTCGCCCATTCCGCCGATCGGGGTGAAGGTCGCCACCGATCTCGAGTACCGCCGATCCGGTATCCGCGCCCGGGCAAGATGGACAGACCCGGAGACGAAGAAGAGGATGGTTCGTGCGCTCGTCGTTCCCGACGAAGAAGCCGCCGAGGAGTTCTTTCAGAGTCTGCAGGCCTCTGCCAAGATCGGGCTCGACCGTCGTATCTCGCTGTCGGAGTACGTGACCTTTATCGGCGACCGTTGGATGCGTGGGCTGGATCCCACCTCCACGGTTGACGGATACAAAGTCGGGCTCCGCCTGCGCGTGCTGCCATCTCTGGGGCATCTCCCGATCTCGCAGATCACGGCAGGCATGATCGATCGCACGATCGATGAATGGGAGAAACACTGCTCCGCCTCGACGATCAAGAACACGATCGCACCGCTCGTGCGCGTGCTCGACGAAGCAGTCCGCGACGACGTCATCCCGAGCAACCCTGCTCGCCAGCGTTCGCGCCGCAGCCTCGGCAAAACCGCACTCACCGTCGTCGAGAACGACTCGTCCCCGCGAGTGCACGCTCTCAAGGATCTTTCGACGCTCAACTCCTTGGCAGATGCTTGCGGCAAGGTCCACCAGAGCTATTCGGACTTCGTCATGCTTTGCGCGTTACTCGCTTCCCGAGGATCCGAAATCGCGGGGCTCCAGGTCGGCGACGTGGATTGGGATCAGCGTATCGTAACGATCCGACGCCAAACCTTTCCCGGCTCCGGCGGGCTCGTCACGAAGCAGACCAAGGGGCGCGAGATTCGACACGTCCCGATCCTGCAACACCTCGAGCCCGTCCTCCAACGCCTTACATCTGATCGCGCACCGGAGGAGCGACTCCTCACCGGGCCACGCGGGGGTGTCCTCACAACAGCGACCGTTCGCGATGCCACGAAGTGGGATGCGCTGGTCTCCCAGCTCGGGCTGCCGAACCTCACCCGGCACGGCCTTCGGCACACCGGAGCGACCTGGCTCGCCGACGCGGGCATCCCGCTGCACGTGCTCCAAGGCATCCTCGGACACAAGTCGCTGGAAACCACGCGAGGGTATCTGCACCCCGATACCCGACACCTCGCCGACGCCGCAGCGCAGGCCAACGCATTCCTCAGCGGTCAAAATACCAAGGGCGCCGAACGATCGGCGCGGAACTCGCGTAGTCCTTCGCTCAGTCGATGACGGGAAGGCGAATCACGCCGATTGGTCCCGGTTTGGTCCCGGCTCGTCATAAGCAGGCTCATCGGGCTTACTCCCGCACGAGAACTCCGGAACGACCGAGGCTTACATAAACCCTCCGCGGGAACGACGAAGCCCCGGTGAGATTTACCGTCTCACCAGGGCTTTTCTGTCGGGATGACAGGATTTGAACCTGCGACCCCCTGACCCCCAGTCAGGTGCGCTACCAAGCTGCGCCACATCCCGTTGTTCACTTCTCAGGCTGAAACAGTCGCTAACCCACTTGACCCCCAGTCAAGTGCGCTACCAAGCTGCGCCACAGCCCGCTGTTCCTTCGGCGGCTTCTCACGAGTGGGAAACTCTGCTTCGGCAACCCCTCCATCTTAGCCATAAAAATAGAGGTGCGTTGACCACGTCAGCGACGGCTGAATGACCGTGCAGACACGACCAGGGTGAGGGCCTGGCCGCGGCGAAGCATGACGTTACCGCTTAGGTCGCGGGGGAATCGTGAATACCCGAATCGTGAACTGACACATCGGGCCAATGAGCAGTGCGAATAGCAGCGTGCCGACGCCCACGATGCCGCCGAGCAGCCAGCCGATCGTCACTACGCTGACCTCGACTCCGGTGCGTGCCACCCAGATCGGCAGCCCGAACTTACGGTGCAGACCGGTCATGAGTCCATCGCGCGGGCCCGCGCCGAAGCCGACTCCGAGATACATGCCGCTGCCGATCGCGAAGAAGCAGAGCCCGATCGTGAAGTACACCGCGCGCAACCACAATGCATGCGGTTCCGGCAGCAAAGTGAGCGCCACATCGGCGAATGGCCCGATGAGCAGAGCGTTGAGCACGGTACCGAGCCCGGGTTTTTCGCGTAGTGGGATCCAGAACAGCAACACGATGCCGCTCATCATCACCGTCATCGTGCCGAACGACACCGGAATGTAGTTCAGCAGACCGAGCGAAAGCACGTCCCACGGCGCCACACCGATTGCGGCGATCACCATGAGGCCGAGCCCGGTACCGGCAATTGCGAGCCCGATCAGGAGCTGCGGAATGCGCCACCAGAGTCGGTCAGGCAACCGCACACGTGACCAGCGTGGCCGACGCCCGGAGGAGTCGGAAGAATCGGAACGGAGCACAGCCGAAGCTTAACGCGACTGCGATGGTGTGGCCGCATCGTCCGATGCGTCTGTGGCATCGGAGGTAATGCGCCCGGCATCGTCGGCGCTCAGCAACCTCGGGAACACATGCTCTGTGTTGAGCGGGGCCATGTCGTCGCGCGCAACCGTCGGGTCCACCCACTCAAGTACCGCAATCTCGGCCTGGGGCTCAACACCCGCGATGGCGGGCACCCACGGATGTTCGAACACCGACGCGACCACCAGCCAGCCGGGCTCGTTCGCAGCGGGCGCGCTGAACTCGCCGAGCGGGCGCAACTCGGCGGGGGAGAGGTCGACCCCGAGCTCTTCCGAGAACTCCCGGAGTGCGGTCGCCGCCGCGTCCTCTCCGGGCTCCGGCTTCCCGCCCGGCAGCATGAGCATGTTCGTGCCGCGCTTGCGCACATTGAGCACGCGCCCCTCGGCATCGCGCATCACGACGGCACTCACGCGGATGATCTTCGACGAAGCCATGGTGATCCTTTCGATGGGTGAGGCAAAGAGGCCAAAAGGGTGCGGCTCGCTAGGCTGGTGCTGATCCGCGCCACCCGAATGGCAGTGCGGGAGGAGAGGAATCCGTGACCGAGCCGAGCAGTCGACCCGAGCGAAGCTACCTTACAACCGCCGGCGCCCGTCGCAGCCGCACCCGCGCGCTCGTCGGCGCGGCGGCTGTCACGGCGGCGCTTGTGTGGCTCTTCTTCCAACTGCCGGCCGAGATCCCGATCCACCTCACCCTGAGCAGCGAACCCGACCTGTACGGACCCCGTTGGACGCTCTTCATCCTCATCGCAGTATTCGTCGGGCTGATCGGCCTCACGGTCTGGTCGTCGACAAGCCCTGAGCACGCGCGCTACCCGGTGCCGGTGACGCCCCGGAACGCGCAACGACTCTACGAACTCGGCGAGAAGCTCATGCTGCGCGTCGCCAACGCACTCATGGTCATCTACCTCGGCTTCGCGTCGTTCTACTTCGGCTTCCCGGGCTTCATCATTGTGGGGCTCGGCATGCTGATGCTCATCGCGATCATGTTGTTCGGGATCCGGGGCATGCTCGAGGAACGCGACTGACGGTTCTTCTTGACAGTGCACGAGCGGCAAAACTACATGCGGCGGGCGCGCCCGAGCTGGATCGCCTCTGCGAACGGCATGTCGCTGATCGTGAGTACCTCCCAGGCCGGATGCACACGGCGCAGGGTCGATAGCGAGGTGTTGTCGATGCGGGGGAGTCGGTCGTAGGCCTCGCCTGAGGCGTGACTCAGTACGCGATGGATCAGCGCCCCGTGACCGACCGCGAGCACGCGGATCTCGGGGTAGTCGTCGGCGAGGCGCTGCAGCTCCAGGAGGCCACGCTCTCCCACCTCGGTGTCGAGTTCGCCGCCGGGGAAGTTGCGGTCGGGCCACCGCTTCGGAATCTCGATGGCTGGCAGCCCCTCGGCTTCGCCGAAGTGCTGCTCGACGAGCCCCGGGCGGGTTCCGCCGAAGGGAATGCCGAGGAGTTCAGCCACGATGGTGGCGGTCTCTTCCGCGCGCTGCAGCGGTGACGAGACGATGAGATCCCAGTTCGTGCCCGCGTCACGGAATCGTTCGGCCGCGGCCTGTGCCTGCGCCCTTCCGGTGTCGTTCAATGGAATATCGGTGCGTCCCTGCAGCAGCCCGTGCAGATTCCAGTCGGTCTGCCCATGCCGCATGAGTGAGAACTCCATGCAATCGAGCCTAGAGCGTGCGAGAGGGCATTCGCTGAAATGAGAAACGGGGTCGGACGGGAAAACCCGTCCGACCCCGTTCAAGGAACGCCCTGCGTGAGCAGGCTCCCTGACGACTTACAGCGCGCGGATGTTGCTCGCCTGCAGGCCCTTCTGGCCCTGCTCCGTGTCGAACTCGACCTTCTGCTCTTCGAACAGGTCGCGGCGTCCATTGCCCTCGATCGCGCTGAAGTGCGCGAAGACATCGGCGGAGCCGTCATCGGGAGCGATGAAGCCGTAGCCCTTTTCGGAGTTGAACCATTTCACAGTGCCGGTGGCCATCTGCATTTCCTTACATGTTGCGACCGCGGTAACGATCATCTTCGGGTACCACGGCGACGGCGCCGACGTGGAGACTGGTAGCGATGCCGCGCGATGCGCGGCGGTGAAACGTGCTGGGTGTCCAAACGTTCGGCGGTACTCGTCTTTCATAGACGAGCCTACCCCATAGGCGCCACTCCGGATAGGGCGTGGCGCACCAGTTTGCTTAGAGAATGCCTGGGATTGGTGCGACGGCTCCTTCGCGGACTCGGGATGCGATTCGCGTGTCGACGATCTGGCGCATCATCGACACGAGGTTCGAGTCGGGATCGTCTTCGTGTGCGCGGTCGAGGTCTGCCGAGGCGATCGAGTGCAGGCCGCGCATCCACCAGGCCCAAGCCCGCAGCGTCAACAGTGGAGCACGGTAGCGCTCAGGGGCGGAGGCGCAGGCGAGGCTCAATGCCGGCAACACGGCTTTGAGCCGTTCGCGCGCTCTCGCGTCGGACGGAAGGTTCCCGATGAGGTCGGACACGGAGAGGCGCGTCGGCCGCTCCGAGCCGCCCGGGCTGGGTGGCGGATCGCAGCTCATCTCGATGGGAAGGAAGAAGAACGACGCCGGGCCGAACTCCGCCGCGAGGTTGCAGAGGAACCAGGGACGAGTCACCAGTGCGAGCGCGATCATCGCCCAGCGTTGGTGATCTTGTGCGGTCACGATGAACTCTGCGAGCACTTGCGATGGCACGGCCTCATCGTCGGTTTCGGGACCCGGCAGCTGGTCGGAGGCTCCCGTTTGTGCCACAAGATCCTCGGCGAGCAGCGCCGTGTCCAGAATGCGCGACATGGCCTCGATGTCGGTCGACGACTCGACTCCCGGGAACATCTCCCGGATTCCTGACTTGGTCTCCGCGCCGATGGTCCCGGTTTCCGCGCCGATAGTTCTGGTGGTATCAGAGGGTGTTCCGGGCCCCGATTGGGGGAGAGGGGCAGCGGGGCCCGGAAGTGCGAGGCGGTCGAGCAGCGCGCTCACGTCGCGAGTGACCGCAGGATCGGGTTCGGGGAGGCGGCCGAGCTCGGTGAGGTCGGGAGTGGGACGGCCGTGCACCGCTGCCTCGAGCGAGACCGGACTGTCTCGGATCTCCGAGAGTGGGCGCCCGAGACGAGGAGCCCGTGGATCGAGCAGGCTCACCCATGCATCCGATCCGACGCAGCACAGCTCCCGCAGCCGGAGGCCCTCCCGGGCCAGGCGGCGTTTGAGCTGTCGAGCGAATGCCCGTGAGGGGGCGCCGCCGCACTCTGCGAATGAACGGGAGGAAGTGATGACGACGGCGGGCGAAGTGTCGCCAAGGCTCGTCGCAGTTCGGCCGACGAGGTCGCTCATCACGTCGAGCAGAGCGAGGGTTTCCCGTGGATCGTCGTCTGCAGGCAGGTCGAAGCGCATTGCGTTCTCGGCGCGCTTGCCGGTGAACAGTACGACGAAGACGCTGTCATCTGCTGTGAAGCCCGTGAGTTGGGGGAGCGCGGCGAGGAAGTCCGCCGAACTCGCGCACCGCACGATTCGGCGGTCGTCGGCCGTTCGTGCCGAGGAGCGGTGCGGGGTTCGGGAGGTCATGCTCCGATCCTGCGCTGTGCGCGATCGCCGCAAGTGCTTTTCCACAGCGCAGCAGCCGGATCCCGATGAACTGAGCCCAAGTGCACGTTGTGAGGCAGAATCGCTTGCTATATGCAGGTATATGCCTGCATAATTACGACATGGATCCGAATGCAGTGTTCAAGGCGCTCGCCGACCCCGGTCGGCGCCGGCTCCTCGACATGCTGCACGAGCGCTCCGGCCTGACGCTGGCGGAGCTCTGCGGCGGCCTGCAGATGCGCCGCCAGTCAGTCAGTCAGCACATCGATGTACTGGAGGCGGCCGGACTCGTGACGTCACTGCGCGACGGACGGCGAAAGCTGCACTACCTGAACGCGGTGCCGATCCATGAGATTCAGCGTCGCTGGATCTGGAAGTTCGAGGAGCCGCAGCTCGCGGCCCTCGACGACATAAAACACCGAGCCGAGGAGCAGTCCATGTTCGAATCGACCGCCGGGCGCGTTCCCGACTACGTCTACGTCACATACATCCGGGCCACGCCAGAGCAGGTCTGGGACGCGCTCACGAGCGCCGACCTCACCTCCAGGTTCTGGGGCCACGCGCAGACCTCCGACTGGCAGGTCGGCAGCAGGGTCGATCATGTGCGCATCGACGGCTCCGGCATCGCCGATGTATCGGGCCGCGTGATGGAGACCGACCGGCCGCATCGCCTCGTGTTCGGCTTCGGGGATCCGAAGAGTTACGACGACCCGACGGTCGAAGCGAGCGTCGTCGCGTTCGACATCGAGCAGGGGCACGACATCGTCAAGCTGACCGTCACCCACACGCTGCTCGCGAGCCTCGACGACCTGCAGAGCATCTCACTCGGCTGGCCCGCGGTGCTCGCAAATCTCAAGACCCTGCTTGAGACCGGCGAGGTACTGCCTCAGGATCCGTGGGACTTCCACGCCGAGGAGCGCGAGGCGCGCATGGCCGAAAACGGCTGAGCGGCGAGAATTGCCAGCTGCTGAAGGCTGCGGGGCTCGGCGAGACAGTCCTGCTGAAGCGCCTAGGTATGGGATCAGCACGTAGATATGCCGGAAATCGCGCATTCGGCATATCTACGTGCTGATCCCATATCTACATGTTGGCCTGACATGCAGGTGCTGCCCCGATGCAGGTGCACTTGCAGGCGCAGGCGCAGGCGCAGGCGCTGCCCCCGACACGCAGATGCCAACCGGCATCCGGGCTCGGGCCAGATACTTACCGCTGCGCCTCGACCTGGCGCAGATCGGCTTCGAGTGCCACCCACGCGAGCATCGCGCACTTCACCCGCATCACGAACTTCGCAACGCCCTGGAACGCGACGGCGTCACCCAGGAGGTCCTCGTCAGGCTCGGACTCGCCACGTGACTGGATCATCTCGCGGAACGCGTTGATCCTCACCTGCGCGTCTTCCATCGTCAGCCCCTCGTCGCGCACCATCTGCGACAGCACCGATGCGGAGGCCATCGAGATCGAGCACCCCTGCCCGTTCCACGCGAGTTGCGAGACCTCGCCGGTCGCCGGATCCACCGCGATGCTCACGTCGATCTCGTCGCCGCAGCTCGGGTTGTACTCGTGGTGCGACGCGGTCAGGGCGTCGGCGGACGCGGTCAGCTCGCCTCGACCGATGGGTCGCTTCGAATGATCGAGGATCAGCTCCTGGTACAGGCCGTCGAGTGCGCTCATCGGGCCACCTCCACTCCGAAGTAACGCTGGGCGCCGCGCAGGGCGTCGATGAACCGGTCGACCTCGTCTTCGGTCGTTGTGAGATGCACGCTCGCCCGCGTGCTCGAAGCGATGCCGAAGGCGCGGTGCAGCGGCTGGGCGCAGTGGTGTCCGACGCGCACCAGCACGCCCTCACCGTCCAAGAATTGACCGACGTCGTGCGCGTGCAACCCCTCGACCGAGACCGCAGCGAGCGCCACACGCTGCGCAGTGTCAGTCGGCCCCAGCAAACGCAGACCGGGAGTCTCAGCGATGCCGGCCACCATGCGTTCGACGAGCCCATGCTCGCGAGCCGCAGCACGATCGATCCCGACCTCGCTCATGAACTCGACCGCGGCCCCCAGCCCGACCGCCTGAGACACCGGCTGCGTGCCGGCCTCGAACCGCATGGGCGGAGGCATGAAGTCGGCGCTCTCCATCGTCACGCGCGTGATCATCGAACCGCCGGTGCGCGCCGGCGGCAGTGCCGCGAGCAGCTCGGGGCGACCGTAGAGCACGCCGATACCGTTCGGTCCGAGCATCTTGTGCCCCGAGAACGCGGCGAAGTCGACGCCGAGCTCGGCGAAGTCGACAGAGAGATGCGGCACCGACTGGCAGGCGTCGAGCACGGTGAGCGCGCCGACCGAGCGGGCGAGCTCCGCGAGCTCGGCCACGGGTGCCAGATATCCGGTCACGTTCGACACATGCGCGAACGCGAAGACCTTCGTGCGCTCATTGAGGGCGGCGCGGGCGTCGTCGAGCGTCCACGTGCCGTCATCGCGCACCGGAATCCACCGCAGTGCGGCACCGGTCTTCTGCGCGAGTCGCTGCCACGGCACGAGATTCGCGTGGTGCTCCGCCTCGGTGACGAGGATCTCATCACCCGGCCCGAGAAGGAAGCGGTCGGAGCCATCGACCCCGAGCCCGGCATTCGCCTCGCCGAAGCCCAGCGCCACGATATTGAGCGCATCCGTCGCGTTCTCAGCCCAGACGATCTGCTCGGGAGACTGCGCGCCGACGAACTTCGCGACCGCGGCGCGCGCGTCTTCGAACCCCTGCGTCGCGAGGCCGACCGCCTGACTCGTGCCGCGATGCACGGCGGCATTCGCGGTCTCGAGGAAGTGCCGTTCGGCATCGAGCACCCGCGAGGGACGCTGCGAAGTCGCCGCGGCGTCGAGGTACGCAGGGGGGCGTTCACCGTTCAGCGGAGCGGACGAGAAGTAGGGGAAGGCGGATCGCAGCTCGGCGACCTCCGCGGGAGTGAGCGCGGGTTCAGGCATGACTCCCATTCTTCCACTCGGCGCGCACCGATGCATGCCGCCCTCCGCGAACACCGGGGAGAGAGGGCGCGCGCGACTCGCGGCAGACCTGCCCTGAGACAGACCTGCCCGCGGCGTTGAGACCCGCAGCAGGTCGCCCGCAGCAGGTCGCCCGCAGCAGCCCTTAGCCGAAGCGGCCGGAGACGTAATCCTCGGTCGCCTGCACGGTCGGCGTCGAGAAGATCTTCCGGGTGTCGTCGTATTCGATGAGCTTGCCGGGCTTGCCGGTGCCGGCGATGTTGAAGAAGGCCGTGCGATCCGACACGCGGGACGCCTGTTGCATGTTGTGCGTCACGATGACGATCGTGTACTCCTGCTTCAGCTCGTCGATGAGGTCTTCGATCGCGAGCGTCGAGATCGGATCGAGTGCCGAGCACGGCTCATCCATCAGCAGAACCTCAGGCTGCACCGCGATCGCGCGGGCGATGCAGAGACGCTGCTGCTGGCCGCCGGAGAGGCCCGAACCGGGACGGTCGAGGCGATCCTTCACCTCATTCCAGAGGTTCGCGCCGCGCAGGGAGCTCTCGAGCAAATCGTCGGCGTCGCTCTTCGAGATCTTGCGGTTGTTGAGCCGCACCCCGGCGAGCACGTTCTCGCGAATCGACATGGTCGGGAACGGGTTCGGCCGCTGGAACACCATGCCGACCTGACGGCGCACGAGTACTGGATCCACGCCGGGCCCGTAGAGATCTTCGCCGTCGAGCAGCACCTCGCCCTCGACGCGGGCCCCCGGAATCGCCTCGTGCATGCGGTTGAGCGTGCGCAAGAAGGTCGACTTGCCGCAACCTGATGGGCCGATGAACGCCGTGACGCTGCGCGGTTCGATGCTCATCGAGACGCCCTCGACGGCGAGGAACTTCGAGTAGTAGACGTTGAGGTCGGTGATCTCGATGCGCTTCGACATGCTGTGCTTCCTTCGTGGTGGGTGAAATCTGTGGGGCTGCGTTGCAGCGGGTTAGCGGCCGGTCTTCGGTGAGAACCAGCGGGCGATGAGACGGGCCAGCAGGTTGAGGGCCATCACGATCAGGATCAGGACGAGGGCCGCAGCCCACGCGCGATCGACGAATGCGTGGGCCGGATTGCCCTGGTTCATGAACTGGGTATAGACGTATACAGGCAGCGACTGCATGCGGTCGCTGAAGAGGTTGTAGTTCATCGAGGCGGTGAATCCCGCGGTGATGAGCAGCGGCGCGGTCTCGCCGATGACGCGCGCGATCGCGAGCATCACGCCCGTGGTGATGCCGGCGATGGAAGTCGGGATCACCACTTTGAGGATCGTTCGCCACTTCGGCACCCCGAGTGCGTACGAGGCCTCGCGCAGTTCGTTCGGGACGAGGCGCAGCATCTCTTCGCTCGAGCGCACCACGACCGGGATCATGAGGACCGAGAGCGCGACTGCGCCGACAATACCCATGCGTACTCCGGGGCCGAAGAACAGCGCGAAGAGGGCGAAGGCGAAGAGACCGGCAACGATCGAAGGGATACCGGTCATCACGTCGACGAGGAAGGTGATGGTTTTCGCAAGTCGACCGCGCCCGTACTCGACGAGGTAGATCGACGTGAGCAGACCGAGCGGCACGGAGATGACGGTGGCCGCGAGGGTGATCAGCAGCGTGCCGATCATCGCGTGCAGCGCACCGCCGCCCTCGCCCGTGATGTTCCGCATCGACGAGTTGAAGAACTCGCCGTCGAAGCGGGCGAGACCGTTCGAGACGACAGTGATCGCCACTGAGATGAGCGGCACCATGGCGAGCAGGAACGCCCCGGTCACCAGACCGGTGATGAAGCGGTCGACCGCTCGGCGACGGCCCTCGACCGCAGCCGAGATACCCGTGTTGGCAGTGAGGAAGAGCAGCGCGCCGATGACCGCCGCACCGACGACCGAGAACGGGCTGCCGTTCGCAGCGGCGAGCAGCCCGAACACTGCGACGGAAGCGGCGAGGCTCGCGGCGAGCACCACCCAGGGTGTGGCATTCGGCAAGCGGTTGCCGGCGAGCGTGGAACCGGCGGTGGCCGGTCGGACGTTGATGGCCATGATCAGTTGGCTCCCGAGAATTCGGCGCGACGGCTCACGATCCAGCGTGCGACCGCGTTGACCAGCAGGGTGACGATGAAGAGGATGAGGCCCGTCGCGATGAGCACGTTGATGTTCTCGCCGTAGGCCTCGGGGAAGGAGAGCGCGATGTTCGCGGCGATCGTCGAGGGGTTCTCGGAGGTGAGCAGCTTGAAGCTCACGAGACCCGTGGCCGAGAGCACCATCGCGACCGCCATCGTCTCACCGAGCGCTCGGCCGAGGCCGAGCATCGCTGCGGAGACGATACCGGGGCGGCCGAACGGCAGCACCGCGAGTCGAATCATCTCCCAGCGCGTTGCGCCGAGCGCGAGCGCGGCCTCTTCGTGCAGAGCCGGGGCCTGCAAGAAGACCTCGCGGCAGATCGCGGTCATGATGGGCAGGATCATCACTGCCAAGACGAGCGCGGCGGTCAAGATCGTGCGCCCCGTACCGCTCGGAGTGCCGGCGAAGATCGGGATCCAGCCGAGGTATTCGTTCAGCCACACGTACAGCGGGCGCACCGCCGGGGCGAGCACGCCGATGCCCCACAGACCGAACACGACGCTCGGAACCGCCGCCAGCAGATCGACGACGTAACCGAGCACCTGCGCGAGTCTGCGGGGTGCGTAGTGCGAGATGAAGAGGGCGATGCCGATCGCGAGCGGCAACGCGATGAGGAGGGCGAGAACCGCGGCCCACACCGTGCCGAAGATGAGCGGCCCGACGTACGACCAGAAGTTGGAGGTGAGCAGCGACGCGCTCTCGTCGGTGGCGACGAATGCCGGCAGGCTGCGGACGATGAGGAAGATCGCGACGGCGGCGAGTGTCACGAGAATCATGCTGCCCGCGAAGACGGCGGACCGGGAGAACACTCGGTCGCCCAGGCTGAGCACCGGCTTGGCCGGCGAAGAGGTGGTGGTCACAGAGACTCCGGGATGTGTGCGGGCGGGCGGCGGCGTGGCATCTGCCGTACTCCGTTATTCTGCGCGATCGGAGCGAGCCGCAGGAACCCCTCCGGGGAGAAGGGCCCCTGCGACTCGCGCGTTCGGCATGACGGAGGAGGCGACTAGCTGATCGCCTCGATCGCGGTCTGGATGGTGCCGCGCAGCTCCTCCGAGATCGGTGCGCTGCCGGCCTGCTCGGCGGCCGTGTTCTGGCCCTCTTCGCTGACGATGTAGTCGAAGTAGGCCTTTACGAGCTCGGCGCTTGCGGGGTCCTCGTACGACTCGCAGCCGATGAGGTAGCTCACGAGTACGATCGGGTAGACGCCCTCGGCTTCGGTCGAGCGGTCGAGTGCGATAGCGAGGTCGTGCTCGCCGCGGCCCTCTTCGAGCGAGGACGCATCGACGATCGCGGCTGCGGCCTCCGGAGTGTAGGCGACGTACTCGTCACCGACCTGAATCTCGACGGTGCCGAGGCCCTCGGCCTGCGAGGCATCGGCGTAGCCGATCGTGCCGGTGCCGTTGGAAACGGCGCTCACAACGCCCGAGGTGCCCTGTGCGCCCTCGCCGCCGAAGTCGGCCGGCCACGACTCGATCTCACCCTCGGTCCACGCGTCGGGCGCGGCCTCCGAGAGGTATGCGGTGAAGTTACCGGTGGTGCCCGACTCGTCTGAGCGGTGCACGGCGGTGATGTTCTGGTCGGGCAGATCGACGCCCTCGTTGTGCGCGGCGATGGCCGGGTCGTTCCACTTCGTGATCTCACCGGCGAAGATCTTCGCAACGGTGTCGGCGTCGAGCTTCAACGAGTCGACACCGTCGATGTTGAAGATCAGCGCGATCGGCGAGATGTAGGCGGGGAACTCGACGAGGCCGCTGTCGGCCGCGCAGGTCTCGAACGGGCCGGCCTCGATCTCATCGGTCTTGAACGCGCGGTCCGATCCGACGAACGCGCTCGCACCCTGCTGGAACGTCTCGCGTCCCGCACCGGAGCCTGAAGGCTCGTAGTTCACGGTCACATCGGCGTTGGCAGTCTGGAAGCCGGCCTGCCACGCCTCCTGGGCAGAGCCCTGCGACGAGGCGCCGGCACCGCTGAGCTCGCCGCTGAGCGACGAACCGTCGCCCGAGGCATCCGCGCTCGACTCGTTCGCGGCGCACGAGGTGAGTGCGAGGGCAGCGAGACCGCCGATCGCGGCAGTCTTCATCAGAGGGGAGAGCTTCACAGTGGATCCTGTTCTTTCACAAGTTGTCCTGCATGGGGCTGGCTGCGGACGAAGTGCCGCGCCACAGACCACGCTAGGCGGGCAATATGTCGTCGCGTCTGCCGATGGGTGAACAGTCGGTGAACGCGAACATGAACTGGGTGAACGGGCAATCAGGTGAGTAGTGAAGTATGGTTCTTTGGGATTCGCGGGTTTCCCGTGCCACGCGCCCCTCCCGGGTAGCATGTCACCTGTGACTCGATTGAAGAAGATCGCGATCGCCGGTGCGACACTGGCGCTGCTCGCCGGATTCGTTGGCTGCGCACAGGAACCGGATCCGGAACCAACGCCCACCGCGATCCCGGAGGCCGAACCGACCCCGACCCCCGAGCCGACGCCTGAACCGCAGCCCGGCAAGGGGCCGGAGTGCCCGACCGATCACTGCGTGTCGGTCGCCGTCGGCGGTGACCTGCTCTTCCATGAGGGCCTCTGGACCCCGTTCGCGATTCCCACCGACGACGAGGGTCGCAACTTCGATTTCGTGCCGCTGCTCGAAGGCGCAAAACCCTATCTTGATCGCTCGGACCTGGCGATCTGCCAGATGGAGACGCCGCTCGCCCCGGCGGGCGGCCCCTATGCCGGGTACCCGAACTTCAGCACCCCGCCCGAGGTCGCCGAGGCGGCGAAGACCATCGGATTCGACGTCTGCACGACCGCCTCGAACCACAGCGTCGACACGGGTACAGAGGGCCTCGTGCGCACCCTCGACGTGCTCGATGATGTGGGGATCGCGCACACAGGTACCTACCGAGAAGAGGGCGAGCGCGACGAGCCCCTCATTGTCGAAGCGAACGGCGTCAAGGTTGCTGTCATCACCTCGACATTCTCCGTGAACGGCAACTTCGTGGAGTTCCCCTGGCAGGTGGACTACCGTGACGAGGAACCCCGCGTCGACCCCGAACGCGCCATCGAGAAGGCGAAGAAGGCGCGGGAGCAGGGCGCCGAACTCGTGATCGGCGTGCAGCACATCGGTGAGGAGTACTGGAGCGAACCGACCCCCGGCCAGATGGAGCTCGCGCATCAGCTCCACGACAGCGGCGAGTTCGACTTCGTGTACCAGCACCACTCCCATTCGATTCAGCCGATCGAGCAGTACAACGACAAGTGGGTGCTCTACGGCACCGGCAACTTCATCAGTGAGAGCGCGCCGGCAGACCGGCGGGTGAACAACGAGTTCCTGCTCACACGCGTGCAGTTCGCCAAGCAGCCGGATGGCGAATGGACCACGAACGACGTCGCCTGGACCGCCGCGACGAACATGCAGAATGGCGCATACAAGTGGTGCTCGGTGAACCCCGACAAGCCGCAGGGCGACTGCCAGGGCGCGGACTTCGACAACGACGTGTTCACTCGAACGCAGCAGACCGTCGACGCCCTCGGAGCTTCCGACGCCGGTGCGCACCCCTGGCTGCTCTCGGAAGAGTAGGTGCCGCCGAGCAGGTGACACAGTGCCGCACCGCGGCTCGGGCGTGCTTGCTCAGTGCTTGATCGGGTACGTCTCCACGCTCAGAATCCCGATTCCGGGCTGCTTCGCTATGTGGAACACCGAGAAGCCTGCGGTAGGCAGATCGGAAGCCTCTTGCAGGTAGGCGCCGGGTCGGCTGCGGGTCGCCGCGGCGATCTCGCGGGCAATGTCGGGCAGCACCGGGCGATGGGCGCAGAGGATCGCATTCGTCTGCTCGGCAACCGTGTTGGTGACGATGCGCCTGAGCTCCCAGGTCTCGCCCTCGTCCCACGCATCCTGGCTGAGCCCCGCATACTTGCGCGGCGGAACGCCGAGCCGTGCGGCGAGCGGTGCGACCGTGCTGGTGCAGCGGAGCGCGGTCGACGTCTCGATGCGTGCGGGCCCGAAGGCTTCGAGCATGGGGACGATGGTCTCGGCCTGATCCTCGCCCTTATCGCTCAGCGGGCGCAGCCGATCCTCCGGGAACTCGTGCCCGCGCGGCATCGCTTTTGCATGCCGCAGCAGTGTGATCGAATACGACTTGATCGCGTTGTCGTCGACGAGCCGCTTGAACACATCGAAGATCTCGCGGTCGGCCGGGTAGGTGAGCGTCTCGCGCACCTCGTCGAGCGGTACCCACTCGATCGACGCGACCTCCTTGTTGGGCTCGAAGACGTGCGCCTTCCACGTCTTGCGCGATACCTCGGCGGCCCAGTACTGCACCGTCTTGTTGTCGCCATTGCCGAGCACGTACGAAATCGTGCCGAGGTTCGGGCCGAGGGCGACTCGCAGCCCGACCTCCTCCTCCGTCTCGCGCACGGCTGCCACGGGCATGCTCTCGCCCGAGTCGAGCTTGCCCTTCGGGAAGCTGCGATCCTGCCGCTTACGACGCTCGATCAGCAGCACCTTGATGCGGCCCTTACCGGTGCGACGCCAAGGAATCGTGCCGGCCGCGAGCACCGTGCGGCTCATCGAGCGCCCCGGCCTCGGGCCTCGGTGCGGTCGCGCATCACGAGATCCTGCAGGTCAGGCAAAGGTTCTCCCGCCTCATTCGTGGCATGCCGGTCCCACCGATTATCGGGCAGCAGCCGCCAGGTCGACACGTCATCGCGGAACGCGAAGTCGAAGAATCGGTCGATGCGTGCAAGATGCTCGCGATCCGTCAACTGCACGAGCACTTCGATGCGTCGATCGAGGTTGCGGTGCATGAGATCGGCCGAGCCGATGAAGACCTCGCGATCCCCCTCATTCTCGAACGCGTAGATGCGCGAATGCTCGAGATAGCGCCCGAGCACCGAATGCACTCTAATGTTCTCGGACAGGCCGGGCACGCCGGCGCGGATCGAGCAGATGCCCCTGATCCAGACCTCGATCGGCACCCCCGCCTCACTCGCGCGATACAGGGCGTCGATGATGGCCTCATCGACCATCGAATTCGCCTTCAACTTGATGCCGGAGGGCTTGCCACTGCGCGCGCTCTCGGCCTCGCGCTCGATGCGCTCGAGCAGGCCGCTGCGCAACTGCAGCGGGGCAACCAGCAGGCGGTCGTAGTCGGTCTCAATGGCGTAGCCCGAGAGCACGTTGAACAGCTTCGTGACGTCGCGGCCCACCTCGGGCGACGAAGTGAAGAGACCGAAGTCTTCGTAGATGCGACTCGTCTTCGGGTTGTAGTTGCCCGTGCCGATGTGGCAGTAGTGACGCAGCCCCGATGCCTCTTCGCGGATCACGTGGACGAGTTTGCAGTGCGTCTTGAGCCCGACGAGCCCGTACACGACATGCACGCCGGCCTTCTCGAGCTGACGCGCCCAGGTGATGTTCGCCTCCTCATCGAAGCGGGCCTTCACCTCGACGAGCGCCAGCACCTGCTTACCGGCCTCAGCCGCCTTGATCAGCGATGCAACGATGGGGCTGTCGCCCGAAGTGCGGTACAGAGTCTGCTTGATGGCGAGCACAGCCGGGTCGGTCGCCGCCTGCTCGATGAACGCCTGCACGCTCGTCGAGAACGACTCGTACGGGTGATGCACCAGCACGTCATGCCGCGCGATCGCGCCGAGAATGTCGGGCTTCTCGTTCGGAGTGGTCGGGCGGAACTGCGGGTGAGTCACCGGGATGTGCGGCTGGAACTTCAGGTCGGGGCGGCTGATGCCCGTGAGTGCGAACAGCCCCGAGAGGTCGAGCGGAGCCGGCAGGGTGTAGACCTGCTGCTCGTCGATATCGAATTCCCGCACCAGAAGTTCGAGCGTCGTCTCGTCCATGTCGTCGGAGATCTCGAGGCGGATCGGCGGGCCGAAGCGGCGGCGCAACAGCTCCTTCTCGAGCGCTTGGATCAGGTTCTCGGTCTCGTCTTCTTCGATCTCCACATCTTCATTGCGGGTGACGCGGAACACGTGGTGGTCGATGACCTCCATGCCAGGGAAGAGCCCGTCGAGCTGGTTCGCGATGAGGGCCTCGAGCGGGATGTACCGGACGTCATCGACACTCTCGCGCCGATCCACCCGCATGTAGCGCGGGATCATCTGCGGCACCTTCAGACGAGCGAACTCGACCTTGTCGGTGCGGGGGTTGCGCACGCGGATCGAAAGATTGAGCGCGCGACCGGAGATGTAGGGGAAGGGGTGCGCCGGATCCACAGCCAGCGGCATCAGCACCGGGTAGATGTGCTTCTCGTAGTACTCGGTGAGCTGAACGCGGTCGGCGTGATCGAGGTCGTCCCAGCCGACGATGCGCACGCCGGCGTCGGCGAGCTCGGGCTGCACCCGGTCGCGGAAGCAGTGGGCGTGCCGCAGCTGCAGTTCATACGCCTTGCGGTTGATCTCGGCGAGCAGGTCGGTCGGGGAGAGGCCCACGTTCGTCGGAACGGCGAGACCGGTGACGATACGGCGCTTCAGTCCGGCGACACGCACCATGAAGAACTCGTCGAGATTCGAGGCGAAGATCGCCAAGAAGTTCGCGCGCTCGAGCAACGGGACCGTCGGATCCTCCGCCAGCTCGAGCACGCGCTGGTTGAACGCGAGCCAACTCAGCTCACGATCGATGTAGCGATCGGGTGGAAGCGTGTCTGGCTCCACTGACTTCGCGTCAGACGCAATGGTGCGCAGCTCTCCCGTACCAGGCGCGGCGAAGGTACCCGTGTCTGGCGTGTGATTCTGCGCACTATCGGTCGTGAGGTTCTCCTGCGTCATGTTCCCCATTCTGGCACCGTGGCACCGCGCAGCGCAGAATTGGAGTCAACCGCGCACCCACTGTTCACTTCGCTGTTCCACAGTGAAACCGCGAGTGAGGTACAGCCCGACGGCGCGCTCATTGTCGCCATCGACGTACAACGAGACCCGCTGCGGCGCGTGCTCGGCCATACGGCGCAGCACGCGACCGAGCAGCACCTTCCCGAGGCCGAAACCCGCGTAGTCGGGGTGCACGCCGATCGCGTAGAGCTCGCATTCGACGCCCGCGTCAGTATGGTCAGGATCTTGCCGCACCGTCTTCACCCACGCGTACGCGGCGAGCGGCTCCTCGGGCGATACCGCGGTGCCGGGCTCGGCGTAGCAGAGGAAGAGGTCGTCGGGGTCGAACCAGTCTTCGTGCGTCAGCGTCGTGAAGTCTTCGAGAGTCATCTTGCCCTGCTCGGCATGACTCGCGAACGCCGCAGCGTTCACCGCCACCCACTCAGACGCCTGCGACGAATCGGAGCGGTCGTAACTCTCGATCGAGAACCCGTCAGGGACGACGAGCTCAGCGGCCGGATCCGGCAACTGCGCCGGATCGAGCGTCATGCGGAGCAGTTCGCGCGCCGCGCAGAAGTCGGCGCCGCGCAGCAGCGCGATCGCCGCGGGATTGTCGCCGTGCGCCCACGCGCGCAGTTCCGTGTGCGAGGCCGGACGGGGCGTGCTCGACCCGATGTCGTCGCCCTGGTCATCGAGATCCTCGTCAGCGATGTCTTCGCCGTCATCGACCTCGATGTTGTCGCCGCGGAGCGAAGCTTCCGACAGCATCTCGGCGAGTGCCGCACGCCCGATGCCGCGGCCGCGGAGATCCGGGTGCACTGCGAGATCGATCTCACCGGACCCCACGATGCCCACCGCGGCGAGAGTCGGTGCGGCGTCGGGATCGGTGCCGGTCGTGTTGCCGTCCGTGCCGGCCGAGTCGGTTCCACCCGGGTCGGTACCATCCGAGTCCGTGCCACCGATCGCGAACAGCACGAGCTCGCGTTTGCCCTGCTCGGCGCCCGCGAGAGCTTGGTCAGAGATCGGGGGTGTGCCGTCCGCGCGTTTGGCCGCGCGCAGGAGCGCCCGAACCGCAGCGAAAGTCGCGGCGTCTGGGATTGATCCTGCAAGATCAGATCGCGCTGAGCTGTCGACGTCCGACTGCGAGGACTCGGCGGCGCCGGCTTGCGCACCGTAACGCGCGATCACTCTGCTCGTGACACTGCCTGTGGCGCCGCTGCTCATGACTCCGCCTCCTCCTCGCGCGACCGCGCGAACCCGTATCCGACCCCGCGCACGGTGCTGATCAGGGCCTCGTACTCTCCGAGCTTCGCACGCAGACGCCGAACATGCACGTCCACCGTGCGCGTGCCGCCGAAGTAGTCGACTCCCCACACCTCGCTCAGCAGCTGATCGCGGGTGAAAACCCGCCCTGGGTGGGCCGCGAGAAAGTACATGAGCTCGAATTCTTTGTAGGTGAGATCGAGCGTGCGATCGTGCACGCGGGCCGTGAAATTCGCGTCGTCGATGACCACGCCGGCGACGCTCACCGAGGTGGACTCCTGCGCCTCGGGCAGCGCCTGCTCGAGGAGGCGGAGGCGGGCGTCGACCTCTGCAGCGCTCGCCGCGGGCAGCAGCAGCTCGTTCACACGCCACTCAGCGGTGAGCGCGGTGAGGGCCGCCTCCGGCAAGACCGCCACGCGAGGAATCTCGCAGTCCTCGGGCAGGTTGGTGCATGCGAGCCGGGCGCGCCGAGCGTCGAGCGTGCCGTCGATGACGAGTGCGTCGAAGCGAGCCGCCATAGTCGGAGTGATTGAAATGCCGAGCGGAGAAGAACTCATGCTGTGGGGCAGCAGATCGAGCGCCGGAAGCATGTCGAACGGGTCTTGATCGGTGAGGCAGAGCAGCTGCACGATTCTGCTCCCTCCCCGCGTTCCAGTCGGCGGCTGCGAACCATTCTATATTTACGGGAAACGCATCCGTGAGCGACATGGCACAATGAGGTGCGTGAACGACGCGCGCGAGCCCGGTGAACCGGACCTGAACGATGTGCACTCCTGGCACCTCCCGCGCCTCATCATCGCCTGGACAGTCGCAATGGTCGCCGGCATTCTCGTCACCGTGCTCGCCCCTGAGGCTCAGCGCTTCTCGTGGCTGGCACTCGTCGTCGGCTTCAGTGTGCTCGTCACCTTCGCTCTGCAGCTCGGCACCGCTCAGCGTGAAGGGTTCATCACCCGGACCGCGTTCAGTGTCGCAGGATCGGTTGTCGTGATCGCGGCGATCGACGTCGTCGGGCTGCTCATTCCCTGAGGGCAGGACGGCTCATTTCCTGAGGGCAGGACGGCTCATTTCCTGAGTTCCTCTGGGCAGGATGTGCCGCGCGTCGCTGCGCGGGGAGTACCGGTGCTCGCGCGCCGCAGTGCGCGATGAATCGGCCCTCGCGTACCGCATGTGCGAGGCGCTGCTAGACTGAGAGCCATGCTCGCTCTCGAACTCTTCTTTCTCGGACTGCTCGGTCTCGCGACGCTTGCGATCGCCTGGGTTTCGGGAACGGTCGTCTACAAGCTCTTCAAGGGCCAGCAGTAGTCCCTGCCTCCTCGAGTGAGCCCCTTTGCGGTGAGCTGCCTCGCAGAGGGCTCCCTGGTAGTGGGAGCGCGATCCCGCATTTCGGAGGAGGCTCGATCATGACGAACCCTGTGGTGTCAGACCTGCTGCCGTCCAACCCGCTGCTTGCGCTGCCAGGCGCGGTTGAAAGCGGTGACCTCGGGGTCGCTGCCCACTACGGATCACCGCTCTCCGAGCAACGTGCTCTCGACGGCGGCGAGGCGATCGTCGATCTGAGTCACCGTGGCATCGTGACGGTGTCAGGTGAAGATCGCCTGAACTGGCTGCACTCCATGACGAGTCAGCAGCTCGTCGGGCTGCGCGCTGGTGAGAGCACCGAGACGCTGCTGCTCGACGCGAATGGACGCATTGAACATGCGATCCGCGTCGTCGACGACGGAGCTCGAACCTGGCTGCTCGTCGATGAGGGCTCGGCGGCGGGTCTTGCCGAGTTCTTGAACCGGATGCGATTTGCACTGCGCGTCGAGGTGCATGACGTCAGCGCTGAATACGCGGCCGTTCTCGCTCTCGGCGATGGATCGGCGCTCGCAGCGCTGCAGGCCTTGGGGCCGGCAGTGGTCTGGGAGGATCACTGGTCGACCGTCGCTCCGGGCGGGCACCAGTACGCCCGAGATCCGCATGCCGGCGCGGAATGGAAGGCAGCGCAGCTGGTCTTCCCGCGCGAGCGCCTCGCAGACATCGCGGAGCTGGTTACGAACGGGAGCGTACGCGCAGCCGGACTCCTCTCGCTCGACGCCCTCGAGGTGCGAGCCTGGCGACCCACCCAGCACGGCGAGGTCGACGAGCGCGGCATTGCGCACGAGTTCGACTGGTTGCGCAGCGCCGTGCACCTCACGAAGGGGTGCTACCGCGGCCAGGAGACCGTCGCGAAAGTGCACAACCTGGGGCATCCGCCGCGCAGGCTCGTGCTGCTGCACCTCGACGGTTCTGAGGGGCAGCTGCCTGAAGCGGGTGCGCTCGTGTTCCGCGCGGGCGAGGCAGGGGGCGAAGGATCACGGCCGGTTGGCCGCATCACCCGCCCAGCGCTGCACCACGAGTGGGGCGGGATCGCGCTCGCTCTGCTGAAGCGCGCCGTTGCCGAGGACGCGGAGCTCGAAGTGAGCGTCGACGATGGCGGATCAGCGATCGCGGCCGCACAGGAGGTCATCGTTCCCGGAGACGCAGGTGCGACCCGCGAGATCCCTCGGCTCAAGCGCCTCTGAGCGGCGCCACCGTGACTCAGTTGCAAGCGCTTCAGTCGGGAGCGGGGCCGTCCTGTCGCTCTGAGCTGAGTCAGAGCCGTCGGACCCATAAACTGGGAGGTATGACGACGCTGATTCTGCTCCGCCATGGCCAGAGCGAATGGAACGAGAAGAACCTGTTCACCGGTTGGGTCGATGTGCGGCTCACTGAGAAGGGCCGTCGCGAGGCGGCTCGCGCGGGCGAATTGCTCGCCGAGAAGGGGGTGCTGCCGGATGTGCTCCACACCTCCGTGCTGTCGCGCGCGATCCAGACCTCGAACCTCGCACTCGACTCGGCCGATCGCCTCTGGATTCCGGTGCGACGCTCATGGCGTCTGAACGAGCGTCACTACGGTGCGCTGCAGGGTCTCGATAAGGCGGAAACGCTGGAGCAGTACGGCGAAGAGCAGTTCATGCAGTGGCGACGCTCGTTCGACACCCCGCCGCCCGTGCTCGACGACGCAAGCGAGTGGTCGCAGGTCGACGACCCCCGCTACGCAGGCATCGACGGCGAGGTCGCCCGGACCGAGTGCCTGAAGGATGTCATCGAGCGCCTCCTGCCGTACTGGGAGGGCGAGATCCTGCCAGACCTGCGCGCTGGTAAGACCGTACTCGTCACGGCTCACGGCAACTCGCTGCGGGCGCTCGTGAAGCACCTCGAGGGCATCTCGGACGAAGACATCGCTGGTCTCAACATCCCGACCGGCATGCCGCTCGTCTACGACATCGATGCCGACGGCAATGCTGCGGGCGCGGGTGAGTACCTGGATCCGGAGGCTGCGGCCGCCGGCGCGGCCGCGGTTGCCGCCCAGGGCAAGCACTGACCCTGCCCTGCGGGGGATGACGAGGCCCGGCTCCGGAACTTCGGTTGACTTTGGTGCGCTATTCCGGCGGATAACGCACCAAAGTCATCCCAAGTTGACCTTCTTCGGCCTCCGTGAAGGTGGTGACGCGAGAGTCACGGTGCGAGGGCGATGAGGGCGGTCAGGATCGACCCGACCATCAGGCCCGGGCGGCGAGGGCGATAAGGGCGCTCCGGATCGGTCGACCCTCAGGCCCGGGCCTCAGGCCCGAGCGATGAGGGCATTCGCGATCGCGGCCACGCCTTCTCCGCGTCCAGTGAAGCCGAGATGATCCGTCGTGGTGGCGCCGAGGCTCACCGGAGCACCGACGAGCTCAGAGAGTCGTCGCTGCGCCTCATCTCGACGGGACGCGAACTTCGGCCGATTCCCCATGATCTGCACGGAGACGTTGACGGGCGCCCATCCGTGCTCGCGCAGCAGCTCGAGCGCATTCAGCACGAAACCGGTACTTGCAGCCCCTGCGGTGTCCGGCTGGTCGACCCCCACGAGTGAACCGATGTCACCGAGGCCGGCAGCGGAGAGCAGCGCGTCCACGATCGCATGGCAGACGGCATCGCCGTCGCTGTGCCCGGAGAGCCCCGGCTCTCCGGGCCAGAACAGACCCGCGAGGTGCAGCGGAGCGGCTGGGTCATAGGCATGCACATCGCAGCCGGTGCCCACCCGAATCTCGGGGACGGTGGTCATGCTGACCCGGTTCCGAGCACGTTGGTCGTGAGAATGTGCTCGAGGATCGCAAGATCAGCCGGCACTGTCAGTTTGTGGGCCCGCTGCTCGCCTGCGATCACCCGCACCGTTCCGCCGGCGCGCTGCACGACTTCAGCGTCGTCAGTGGGTGATGTACCGGTCGACGTCTGCTGCAGCTGGGCTGTGGCATGGGCTGCCACGAGCAACTCTCGCGGGAAGCCCTGCGGGGTCTGGACTGCGACGAGGCGATCACGTGCCACGGTCTCTTCGACAAAACCGTTCTCGTCCACGCGCTTGAGGGTGTCGACCACGGGAACTGTCGGGATCACGGCATCTCCGGTGCGCTCGACCTCGGAGATCACCCGCTCGAAGAGTTCGGCCCCGGCGAAGGGGCGTGCGGCATCGTGCACGAGCACGGTTTCGACGGTCTCAGGGAGCGCATCGAGGCCGAACCGCACTGATTCGTGACGTTCGCGGCCTCCAGCTACGACCGAGACTTCCCAGGGGGAGCGCTCCGGTAGCACCTGCTCAATGACCTCGAGTGCGCGACCGGCATGGGACTCCGGAACAACTACGACAAGGTGCCCGGCGCGGGGGAGCGACGTCGCTACGCTGATGCCGAACTCGATGATCGCGCGACCATGCAGCTCGACGAATGCCTTCGGCTCATCTGAGCCGAGCCTGGTACCGCGGCCGGCAGCGACCAGCACCACCCCAAGCCGTGTCGGAGCATGCGGGGCATCGCCGGTGAGGGCCTGTTCGTTCGAAAGTGCCGAGCTGAGCATGGGTCCAGCGTACTCTGCGCGAGCCCATCGGGCTCAGATCGACGGAAACGGCGAATGTGCCAGAACGAGCGGAGCGAGCGGAGCGAGCCTGAGGGATCGCATGCTCGAGCGCACCGTGCAAGTGCGACAGGAAGCGGCTTAGGAAGCCAGAACCTCGTCGAGCATCTCCGAGGCCTTCTCTTCATCGGTCTTCTCGGCGAGCGCGAGCTCGGACACGAGAATCTGGCGCGCCTTCGCGAGCATCCGCTTCTCGCCGGCAGACAGGGAGCGGACCTCCTGATCGCGGCGCCACAGGTCGCGAACGACCTCCGAGACCTTGATGACGTCACCGGAAGCGAGCTTCTCGAGGTTTGCCTTGTAACGGCGGGACCAGTTCGTGGGCTCCTCGGTGAAGGGAGCGCGCAGCACCTCGAACACGCGCTCGAGGCCTTCCTGGTCGATCACGTCGCGAACGCCCACGAGGTCGCAGTTCTCTGCGGGGACCTCAATCGTGAGATCTCCCTGGTTGACCTGCAGCGTGAGGAAGAGCTTCTCCTCACCCCCGAGCTTGCGCTTCTTGACCTGAATGATCTTGGCGGCTCCGTGGTGGGGGTAGACGACTGTCTCTCCGACCTCAAATTGCATCGAGTAGGCTCCTTATATCAGTCCAGCCGCCAGTTTACCATAAAGTCGAAGCGAGCTTAGGCGATCCTAAGTTACGCACGACGACACGGCGACGGTAGGATGATTTCAAACTGTCGCCGCGCTGCGGATTCACTCATTCACCGGAGGACACCCTTGAAGACTCGGATCGCCTCGTCCGCCGCCATCGCCGCGGCTCTCGTATTCGGCCTGACCGGTTGCGGGCTGGTCGCTCCGCAGGCCACGCTGACGCCCTACGCCCCGAGCGACGGCATCGACGTGAACGTCGAAGGGGCGAAGGTGCGCAACCTCATGCTGATCGCTGACGAGAGCGGCGAGAACTTCAACGTCGTCTTCACCGGCGTCAACACCGGGTCGAGCGCGGTACCGCTCACCATCAATTTCGAGGCGGAGGGATCCGCGCGAGCATCGGCCGATTTCGATCTCGAGCCCGGTTCGACCATCTTCGGCCCGGTCGACGCCGAGCAGGAGCCCGTGCTGATCTCTCTCAGCGACGTGCAGCCCGGCGAATCCGTCACGGCGTACTTCCAGACGCCCGGCGGCGATGAGGTGGAGCGCGACGTTCCGGTGCTCGACGGCACGCTCAAGGAGTACAAGGACCTTGTCGTCTCCCAGAACTCCGTTGCTGAAGACGAGGCTGACAGCGAGAACTCGGGCAACGCGACCAACGGCGACGAAGGGGCGACCTCGGAGCAGAGCGACACCGAGTAGAGCAACTCCGAGTAGAACGGCCCGGTGTAGAGCGGTTCGGAGTGCAACCACTCGGAGTGAAACGATTCGAACAGGGCGACTCGAACGGGTCACCGGCTGAGCGAAACGGCCCGGAGCACACGCTCCGGGCCGTTTTTCGCGTTGACGAGCAGAGTAGTTAGGGACGCGGAGCCGAAGATGAGCACTATGGACTGGGGCGAACTGATCGCCGAGGCGAGCGCCGAGCTCGACGCAGCTGGGGTCGCAGCGCCCGAGGCCGATGCGGAGCTCATCTGCGCGCACGTGCTCGGGGATTCCCGGGGGAGGGTGCGCGTGCTGTCGATGCTGGGGTCGTCGGTCGATGAGGATCTCGTGAGCCGTGTGCGAACGCTCGTTTCAGAGCGGGCCAGGCGGGTGCCACTGCAGCACTTGACCGGGCGCGCACCGTTCCGTGGCATCGAACTTGCGGTGGGCCCTGGGGTATTCGTACCCCGACCAGAGACTGAGACTGTCGCGCAGTTTGCAATCGACGAGCTCCGCGCAGTGGCCGCTGGCGGTCAGTCGACCGGTGAGCGCAGCGACGAAGTCATCGCGCTTGATCTGTGCACCGGTAGCGGTGCGATCTCCCTTGCGATTGCCGATGAAGTGCCGTACGCGCGAGTCTGGGCGATCGAGAAGAGCGCTGACGCGCACGCGTGGGCGGACCGTAATGTGCGCGCCCTGGGTGACGGACGAGTGGTGCTGCTGCAGGGAGATGTTCGGGAACTCGGTGATGCGCGAGAGCTCGCTGATGTTCGGGATCCCGGGGAGGTCGAGGAGCTCGCCGACATTCGGGATTCCGGCGAGCGCTCGCGGTCCGCGGCATCCCCGGTCGCCCGTGTCGGCTTCAAACTGGCCGGACGTGTGGACGTGCTCGTGTCCAACCCGCCGTACGTGCCCGAAGAGATGGTGCCGCGGGATCCCGAGGTGCGCGACCATGATCCGGAGCTCGCTCTCTACAGCGGTGCCGACGGTCTCGACCTGATTCGTGTCATCTCGCGGGTTGGTCTCGCGCTGGTGCGGCCCGGAGGGCTGCTGGTGCTCGAGCACGCCGAGACGCAGGGGTCCGCGATCCGCAATCTGCTCGCCGCAGCGGGCTGGAGCGATGCCGCGACCCACCCAGACCTGACTGGTCGTGATCGCGCGACGACCGCGCGGCGCTGAATCAGAGTTGTCGAACGGTCGTCGTAGAACGGCCATCATGAGAAGGCCATCGCAGGGCTCACGCGGTCGGGAGCCGGGAATGGGCGAGTACAGTGGATCGTTATGGTCGAGTTCTACGACTGCGCCGAAAGCGCGCAGCTGCTGAAGGGCACGCGCTCCGCTCGTCAGGCCATCGGCCGGGGCGAGCTTGTCGTGATGCCCACGGATACGGTGTACGGGGTCGCCGCCGACGCCTTCTCGCCGGATGCGGTGCAGCGCCTGCTCGACGCGAAGGGCCGTGATCGTCAGTCGCCGCCGCCCGTATTGATTCCGAACTCTGCCACGCTTTCAGCGCTTGCGGCTGCGGTGCCGCAGACGTTGCGCACGCTGACCGACGCCTGCTGGCCCGGGCCGCTGACGGTGATCGTGGATGCCAACCCGGGTCTCCAGTGGGATCTCGGCGACACCGGTGGCACGGTCGCGCTACGCATCCCTGACGATGTGCTCGCGCTGGAACTGCTGCACGAGACGGGGCCGCTCGCGGTCTCCTCTGCGAATCTGACGGGGCAGCAAGCGGCGCGCACGGCCGAGGATGCAAGGGCCATGCTCGGCGACTCGGTCGCCGTGTACCTCGAGAACGGACAATCGTCCGAATACGGGGTCGCATCGACCATCGTCGATGCGACGGCGCTCACCGACGAGGGCGGCGCACTGCGCATCCTGCGTGCGGGGGGTATCGCTCGGGATCGGCTGGCCGAGCTCTTGCCGCAGGTCTCGGTCGAGGGCTGACATGACCCCGTTCCTGATCGTGGCGGTCACCGCGGCAGCGGTGACCGCGGCTGCCTCGTGGGCGGTGCTCCGGCTCAGCCGCAGGTACGGGCTGGCTCCCGAGGTGCGGGCGCGAGATGTGCATCGCGCGCCGACACCGAGGCTCGGCGGCGTCGCGATGTTCGTGGGTCTGCTCGTGGCGTTCGTCGTCGGAGCGCTCCAACCGGCGTTCCAGGGTGTGTACGACCGCCCAGGCCAGGTCTGGGCGATGATCGGCGCGTGCACCCTGATCGCGATCGTCGGAGTGCTCGATGATCTGCTCGATCTCGACTGGATGATCAAGCTCGCAGCCCAACTCGCTGCGGCCGGACTGCTCGCGTGGCAGGGCGTCCAGATCCTCTCACTCCCGTTCGGCGATGCGCTTATTGTCGGATCGCCCACGGTGAACTTCGTACTCACGGTCTTTCTCATGGGGCTCGTGATGAACGCGGTGAACTTCGTCGACGGTCTCGATGGTCTCGTCGCCGGGGTCGCGATCATCGCGAACGCCGTCTTCTTCATCT
Organism: Leucobacter sp. GX24907; assembly: GCF_053567335.1. Classification (NCBI taxonomy): domain Bacteria; kingdom Bacillati; phylum Actinomycetota; class Actinomycetes; order Micrococcales; family Microbacteriaceae; genus Leucobacter; species Leucobacter sp. GX24907. The sequence continues at coordinate 28,199 of NZ_JBSGPD010000003.1, forward strand.
ACATTTGGCTGCTCACCGCGCAGATGGGGCGCGACGACGCCATGACGTTCGCGGGGCTCATCGCCGTCGTGATCGTCGGGGTCTGCGTCGGCTTCCTCCCGTTCAACTGGCATCGCGCACGCATGTTCATGGGCGACAGCGGTGCGCTCCTCGTCGGCTTGCTCATGGCAACGTCGACAGTGACGGTCACTGGACAGCTCAACCCGGCGTCCCTCGATCCGAAGCTCGTGCTCGCGAGCTACATCCCGATCATCCTGCCGGTCGCGGTCCTCATCATGCCGCTCGCAGACTTCACCCTCGCCGTGCTGCGCCGACTCCGGGCCGGCATGAGTCCGTTCGCCGCCGACCGCAAACACCTGCATCACCGTCTCCTCGATATGGGGCATTCTCAGCTGCAGGCAGTGCTCATCTTTTACCTCTGGACGGCTGTCATCTCATTGGCCTGCCTGCTGGTCTTCACCACGCAGAGTTTCTTCTGGCCCACTGTCGTCGCGGTCGTCGGAGGAGTGCTCTGCATGATCGTCACGGTCACACCGCTCGTTCGGGTGCGTGAGTGGTGGGAGCAGAGATCCCGGGACGAGAGAGCAACACCCAGGGTGTGAGGAGAACCCGCAGCATCTCCGGCCATAACAAGATTGCTATCGTTGACGGAGCGAACGGGAAAGGTGTCCCGTCGAATGTCACGTGCGCACCGCGCCGATGAGAGGACCGCCGAGTGAGCGAAGCCAACGAGCCCGGAGCGCCCGTCAGCAACGAAGGTGCCGACGATGCGCAGCGTCCGCCGGCGATGCCGGTCTCGCAGCCTGCTCTGGTGAAGGCGTTGTGGTGGGGGATCGGCGCTACGGTGCTGCTGCTGCTCGTGTGGGGCGGCATCGGCTTCCTCGTTGCCGGACGTGAAGGGCTCACCGGTGGGACGCTCGGAGCCGCCTTCGCCGGAATCTTCACACTGCTGACCGTCGGCAGCATCGCGTTCGCGAACCGCTTCATCGAGAGCGATCTCTACATCCCGATGTTCTTCGGCATCGTGCTCGGTACCTGGATCCTGAAATTTATCGGATTCATCATCGCGATTCTGCTGCTGCGCGGTCAGCCTTGGCTCGATCCGCTGATGTTCTTCCTCGCCCTCGTCAGCGGTGTGCTGGTCTCTCTCGTCATCGACGTCGTGGTCGTCGCGCGTTCGCGGATCCCGGTGATCTCGCCCCGCTTCACGGAGGACTGAGGCGCTTCGGGCGCTCTCGGTCGGTTTCGCTTGACGCGAAAGTCTTGCTAGACTGGCCAAGTTCCCTGCCACAGTGCACGCTGCGCGAGCCGCGAGAGCCGGGGGCACGACCACCGTTCGACGAAGTGCAGTACGTCTGCACCCCGAAACAGGAGAATGGCGCTGCTTACTCACGCTGTAAACCTAGTCGCCCCAGGCCTGCTCCGCGCCGATGGTGAATTCCATCCGCCGTCGCTGAACGACTTCTTCCCGCCCGCCATCTGGTTCGAGGGGACTCCCTTCGAGATCAACCGGATCATGCTGCTCCGCATCGTGCTGGCAGTCGTGGTGCTGCTGCTGTTCTGGCTCGGCACGCGCAACATGAAGGTGGTTCCCACCCGCGGCCAGTCGCTCACCGAGATGGCGCTCGACTTCGTGCGTGTGCAGATCTCGGAAAATCTTCTCGGCAAGGTCGATGGGCGCCGGTTCCTCCCGATCCTGACGGCGATGTTCTTCATGATCTTCGCCTTCAACATCACCGGCATCATCCCGGGCATCAACATTCCGGCCACCTCGGTCATCGGTACGCCACTGGTGCTCGCCGTGGTCTCGTACTTCACGTTCATCTACGCTGGTATCAAGAAGAGCCCGAAGAACTTCTTCAAGAACTCACTGTTCCCGGCGGGCGTGCCTAAGCCGCTCTACGTGATCGTCACCCCGATCGAATTCATCTCGACCTTCGTGCTGCGTCCGGTCACCCTGACGCTCCGTCTACTGATGAACCTGATGGTCGGCCACCTGATCCTGGTGCTCGCCTTCTCGGCCACCAACTTCTTCATCCTCTACGCAGGCGGATTCTTCCCGGTCCTCGGTCTTGGAACCTTCGCCTTCGGCGCGGCCTTCACGCTGTTCGAGATTCTCGTCGCCGTGCTGCAGGCCTACGTCTTCACGCTTCTCACCGCCGTCTACATCCAGCTCGCGCTGGCTGAAGAGCACTAAACCAACGAGTTCGGCAAACGCCGTTCTTCAATACGGAAGGAAACACCTACTGTGTCTGTTCTCGCTAATGTCTCGGGTAGCATCGCAACCGTCGGCTACGGCCTCGCAGCCATCGGCCCCGCCATCGGCGTGGGTATCGTCGTCGGCAAGACGATCGAAGGCGTCGCCCGCCAGCCCGAGCTCGCCGGCCGCCTGCAGGTTCTGATGTGGATCGGCATCGCGTTCACCGAGGCCCTTGCGTTCGTGGGCATCGGTACCGCGTTCATGTTCGGCTACTAAACCCGCATCTGCGACTGACTTGAGAGGAGGCAGCGATGATTAACGCAATCGCTGTTGCTGCTGAGGATGCGGCACCGAATCCGCTGCTCCCCGCGACGTACGACATCGTCTGGTCGTCGGTTGTATTCGTCATCCTGCTGATCGCTTTCTGGAAGGTCTTCCTTCCGAAGATGCAGGCGATGCTTGATGCGCGTGCTGAAGCGATCGAAGGCAATATCGCCAAGGCTGACGAGGCTCAGGCTAAGGCCGAGGCTGCTCTGCAGGAGTACACCGCCCAGCTGGCGAACGCTCGCGAGGAAGCCGGCGAGATCCGCGATGCGGCTCGCGCCGATGCCAACGGCATCGTGAAGAAGGCCAAGGAAGACGCCGTCACCGAGGCCGCCCGCATCGCCCAGAACGCGCAAGCCCAGATCGAGGCGGAGCGTCAGAGCGCTGTCGTCTCGCTGCGCCGCGAAGTGGGCACCCTGGCTATCGACCTGGCGTCCGGCGTGGTCGGCGAGCGTCTTGCGGACGATGAGAAGGCCTCGGCCCTCGTCGATCGCTTCCTCGTCGAGCTCGAGGAGTCCGAGAAGGCGAAGGCAGCGAACTGATGGGAAGCGCGTCACGCGTAGCACTCGCCGCGGCTCGGTCGTCACTCGGCCCGCTGCTCGGCTCGAAGGTCGGTGCGGAACTGCTTCAGGCTTCCGCGCAGATCGCCGGCTCCCCGGCCCTGCTCGGAGCCTTTGCCGACGCGACTGCTGGTCGCGAGGCCAAGCAGCAGCTCGTGCAGCGCCTGTTCGGCAGCGCATCGGAGTCCGCTCGCACGGTGCTGAACGCCGCGGTCGAGCAGAGCTGGTCGACTGCCGATGAGCTCGTCGAAGGCATCGAAGAGCTCGGTCTGCGCGCCGACGCGATCGCCCACCCGGGGCTCGCCGATGAACTGCTCGCGGCGGCCGGCACTGTTGACGGCCACCATGAGCTCGAGCTGACGCTCGGGAGCAAGCTCGGCGATCCGGCGGCCAAGGTCGCTCTCGTCCAGCGTCTGTTCACCGACAAGCTCTCGGCTGTCGCAGTGAATGTGGTCGGACACCTCGTCGCACACCCGCGAGGTCGTCGTCTGAGCGCGGCGCTCCAGGAGAGTGCGCGCGTGGTCGCAGACCAGAACGGCCGCGAACTCGCGACCGTCACAGCCGCAGCCCCGCTCAGCGAGGCCCAGCTGGCCCGCCTCGGCGCCCTGCTCGAAAAGAGCGCAGGTCGTCCGGTGAGCGTGACCACCGTCGTGGATCCTGATCTTGTCGGCGGCCTGCGCATTCAGGTCGGCGACAATGTGATCGACGGCAGCATCCGCTCCCGACTCGAAGACCTCCGCCAGCAGTTGGCCGGCTGACACACGCAACTTCACCCCGGGGGCGGCGCCTTCGGCAAAGATAGAGAGAACGAAATGGCAGAACTCACCATCAGCCCTGATGAGATTCGCGACGCCCTGAACGACTTCGCGTCCTCATACGAGCCGAAGTCGGCTGAGCAGACCGAGGTCGGCACGGTCGTCGACGCATCGGACGGCATCGCGCACGTCGCAGGCCTTCCCGGCGTCATGGCGAACGAGCTCGTTCGCTTCGCCGACGGCACCCTGGGCCTCGCCCAGAACCTCGAGGAAGACGAGATCGGCGTCGTCGTGCTCGGCGAATTCACCGACATCGCCGAGGGCCAGCCGGTCACCCGCACCGGCGAGGTGCTCTCGGTTCCCGTCGGCGAGGGATACCTCGGCCGCGTGGTCGACCCCCTCGGCAACCCGATCGACGGCCTCGGCGATATCGCCGGCGTCGAGGGCCGCCGTGCTCTCGAGCTCCAGGCTCCCGGCGTGATGGCCCGTAAGTCGGTGCACGAGCCCCTGCAGACCGGAATCAAGGCGATCGACGCCATGATCCCGGTGGGCCGCGGCCAGCGCCAGCTGATCATCGGCGACCGCCAGACCGGTAAGACGGCGATCGCGATCGACACGATCATCAACCAGAAGTCCAACTGGGAGTCGGGCGACGTCAACAAGCAGGTGCGTTGCATCTACGTCGCGATCGGCCAGAAGGGCTCGACCATCGCTTCGGTGAAGGGCGCGCTCGAAGATGCCGGTGCGATGGAGTACACCACCATCGTCGCTTCGCCCGCTTCCGACCCCGCAGGCTTCAAGTACCTCGCCCCCTACACAGGCTCGGCCATCGGCCAGCACTGGATGTACGGCGGCAAGCACGTGCTCGTGATCTTCGACGACCTGTCGAAGCAGGCCGAGGCCTACCGCGCCGTGTCGCTGCTGCTTCGCCGCCCGCCGGGGCGCGAGGCCTACCCGGGTGACGTCTTCTACCTGCACTCCCGCCTGCTCGAGCGTTGCGCGAAGCTCTCGGACGAGCTGGGTGCCGGATCGATGACCGGTCTGCCGATCATCGAGACCAAGGCGAATGACGTCTCGGCGTACATTCCGACCAACGTGATCTCGATCACCGACGGCCAGATCTTCCTGCAGTCCGACCTCTTCAACGCGAACCAGCGCCCCGCGGTCGACGTGGGCATCTCGGTGTCGCGAGTCGGTGGCGACGCGCAGGTGAAGTCGATCAAGAAGGTCTCCGGCACGCTCAAGCTCGAGCTCGCTCAGTACCGTGCGCTCGAGGCATTCGCGATGTTTGCTTCCGACCTCGACGCAGCCAGCCGTCGTCAGCTCGAGCGTGGTGCTCGACTGACCGAGCTGCTCAAGCAGCCCCAGTACACCCCGTACCCGGTCGAAGAGCAGACCGTGTCGATCTGGGCCGGTACGAAGGGCCACCTCGACGAGGTTCCGGTCGAAGACATTCTCCGCTTCGAGCGCGAGTTCCTCGACTATCTCGGCCGCAACTCCGAGGCCCTGAACACCCTGCGCGAGACCAACGTGCTCGACGACGACACCGTCGCCGAGATCGAGAAGAAGATCGAGGCGTTCAAGCTCGAGTTCCGCACCTCGGCGGGGCAGTCGCTCAACGAGCAGTTCGAGAGCCTGTCCGAGGACGAGATCAAGCAGGAGCAGCTGGTCGTCAAGAAGTAGTCGGTCCGGCGGGAGCGAAACGCTCCCGCCGGCTCCGAACACTCTGACCATCTGAACCTCATAGGAACCACAGGAGAGACATGGGAGCGCAACTTCGGGTCTACCGGCAGAGGATCCGCTCTGCCCAGACGACCAAGAAGATCACCCGTGCGATGGAGCTGATCGCAGCCTCTCGCATCCAGAAGGCGAAGGCACGCGTTGACGCCTCCAAGCCGTACACCAACGCGATCACCCGCGCCGTGTCGGCCGTCGCCACGCACTCGGACACCAACCACCCGCTGCTGACCGAGCCCGAGCGTGTCGAGCGCGCAGCCGTCGTGATCTTCACGTCGGACCGCGGTCTCGCCGGTGCGTTCAACTCGCAGGTGCTCCGTGAAGCTGAAGAGCTCACCGAGCTGCTTCGCGGCGAGGGCAAGGAAGTGTCGTTCTATCTGATCGGCCGCAAGGCCCAGGGCTACTTCAGTTTCCGCAATCGCCCGTCCGAGCGAGTATGGGTCGGTGGCACCGAGGCGCCCGTCTTCGAGACGGCGCAGGAGATCACCGAGGCACTGCTCGCGGCATTCTCAACGGAAGCCTCCGAAGGGGGAGTGGATGAGATTCACCTCGTCTACAACCGCCTCCTCAGCATGGTGAGCCAGGTTCCCTCGGTTCACCGTCTGCTGCCGCTCGAGGTCGTGGAGGGCGTTGCAGAGCCCACCGATGAGCCCGCACCGTTGTACGAGTTCGAGCCCGAGGCCGACACTGTGCTCGACAAACTGCTTCCCGCCTACATCGAGTCGCGCGTGTTCAACGCTCTGCTCGAGTCGGCTGCGGCGAAGCACGCTGCGACGCAGAAGGCGATGAAGTCGGCGAGTGACAATGCCGACACCCTCATCCGCGACTACACCCGCCTCGCCAACAACGCACGTCAGGCGGAGATCACCCAGCAGATTTCCGAGATCGTGGGCGGCGCTGACGCGCTGTCCAGCTAAGCACCGCACGAAGAGAGAGAAACCATGACCGAAACCGCCGCAGTGGCGACTGAGGCCGCAACGAAGGTTGTCGGGCGGATCGCTCGAGTAACCGGCCCCGTCGTCGACATCGAGTTCCCGCACGATGCGATTCCCGCCGTGTACAACGCGCTGGAGACCACCATCAACTTCGGCGAGGGCAGCGAGTCGTTCAAGCTCGTCCTCGAGGTTGCGCAGCACCTGGGCGACAACCTCGTCCGTGCCATCGCGCTGAAGCCCACCGACGGACTCGTCCGCGGTCAGGAAGTCGTCGACACCGGTGAGTCGATCACCGTGCCGGTCGGCGACGTTACCAAGGGCAAGGTCTTCAACGTCACGGGCGATGTCCTGAACCTCCCCGAGGGCGAGACCTTCGAAGCCTCGGAGCGTTGGAGTATCCACCGCACGCCCCCGGCCTTCGATCAGCTCGAGTCCAAGACGCAGCTCTTCGAGACCGGCATCAAGTCGATCGACCTTCTCACCCCGTACGTGCAGGGCGGCAAGATCGGGCTGTTCGGTGGTGCGGGCGTCGGCAAGACCGTCCTCATCCAAGAGATGATCCAGCGTGTGGCGCAGGACCACGGTGGTGTCTCCGTGTTCGCCGGTGTCGGCGAGCGTACCCGTGAGGGCAACGACCTCATCCACGAGATGGACGAGGCCGGCGTCTTCGACAAGACCGCCCTGGTCTTCGGCCAGATGGACGAGCCCCCTGGGACGCGTCTGCGTGTCGCCCTGTCGGCGCTGACCATGGCGGAGTACTTCCGCGATGTGCAGAAGCAGGACGTGCTGCTCTTCATCGACAACATCTTCCGCTTCACGCAGGCGGGTTCCGAGGTATCGACGCTGCTCGGCCGCATGCCGTCCGCCGTGGGTTACCAGCCGAACCTCGCCGATGAGATGGGTGTCCTCCAGGAGCGCATCACCTCGACCCGTGGCCACTCGATCACCTCGCTGCAGGCGATCTACGTTCCCGCGGACGACTACACCGACCCGGCGCCGGCGACCACGTTCGCGCACCTCGATGCGACCACCGAGCTCTCGCGTGAGATCGCGTCGCAGGGTCTCTACCCCGCGATCGATCCGCTGACCTCGTCGTCGCGCATCATGGATCCCCGCTACTTGGGCGAGGACCACTACCGTGTCGCCACGAGCGTCAAGGCGATCCTGCAGAAGAACAAGGAGCTGCAGGAGATCATCGCGATCCTCGGTGTTGACGAGCTCTCTGAAGAGGACAAGATCACTGTGGCGCGTGCACGTCGCATCCAGCAGTTCCTCTCGCAGAACACCTACATGGCGAAGAAGTTCACCGGTGTCGAGGGCTCGACCGTTCCTCTCAAGGAGACCATCGAGTCGTTCGACGCGATCGTCAAGGGCGAGTTTGACCACGTGGCCGAGCAGGCCTTCTTCAACGTCGGCGGTATCGGCGACGTCGAAGAGAAGTGGGCGCAGATCCAGAAGGACAACGCCTGATCATGGCTGCTCTCAACGTCAGCGTCGTCTCGGCCGATCGTGAGATTTGGACTGGCACCGCCAGCCAGGTCATCGCGAAGACCGTCGAGGGTGAGATCGGCATCCTCGGTGGGCACGAGCCTCTGCTCGCGATGCTCGCCCATGGCGAGGTGCGCATCACCACCGAAGTCGGCGAGAAGATCACGGTCGATGCCGAGGACGGTTTCCTCTCGGTCGATCACAACACCGTGGGCATCGTCGCCGGCAAGGCACAGATCACGGAGGGTGCGGCGGCCTAGGGCTCGTCGCAGCACACCGTCGTGGAGGCCGGTCACCGCATCTGGTGACCGGCCTCCGCGCATGTCGACATCTTGCAGGATCCAGTGCAAGATTCAGATCACCTGAGGGTAGGGGAGAGACTCATGCGTGTACTACTGCCGCCTTCGGAGACGAAGCGAATCGGCGGATCGCGCATGCTCAACCTCACCACGCTCTCGGCGCACCAGGAACTCGGCGACGCCCGGGCCGTCGTCATCGAAGCACTCACCACGCTCTCCTCCGACACTGAACGCGCGGTGAAGGCGCTCGGGCTCGGCGTGAAGAACCGAGACGAGCTCGCATACAACCTCGAGCTGCACCGATCCGGCGTGATGCCCGCAGCTGAGCGCTACACCGGTGTGCTCTACGACGCCATCGGGGTGGAGTCGCTCGCATCGGAAGAGCGGGGCTGGCTCGACGAACACGTCAGCGTCCAATCAGCACTCTTCGGCTTGATCTCCGCAGGCGACCTGATTCCGGCATACCGTCTCTCCGCTGGTACCTCGTTGCCGGCCTTGGGGACCAGCCTGAAGCGCTTCTGGCGCGATGCACACGCTGGTCTGTGCCCCGAGGAGCATACGTTCGTGCTCGACCTCCGTTCGCAGGGCTATGCCGAGCTGGCACCGATGCCGGGTGCCGTGCAGTTGCAGGTCGCAACGCTCGAGAGTGACGGATCGACCCGTGCACTGAATCACTTCAACAAGGCCGCGAAGGGCGACCTCGTTCGCAGACTGGCCGTCTCCGAAGCCGATATCGAGAGCGCAGGAGAGTTCCTCGCCTGGGGCGAGGAGCATGGACTGGCCCTGCGGGACGCAACGGAGGGTGCGCGCATGACCCTGCTGACGGATATCGGCGCGCCCGCGCCGACTCGGGCGCGTTAGGATAGTGCGGTGCAGAACGGAAGTGCGGAATGACGACACGCGGTGAGAACGCTGTGCGTCGACGCATGCGCTACCTCCCGGATTCTGAGACCGAAATCGAGCTCTCCTGGCACGCGGTGACCGACGTGGGACGTCGCCGCGAGACCAACCAAGACAGCTACGTTGTAGTGCCACCGGTATTCGCCGTAGCTGACGGCATGGGAGGCCACTCTGCCGGCGAAGTCGCCTCGGGTGCCGTCGTGCGGCGTCTTGCAGAACTGGGCACACTCCCTGAAGTGCACCAGGAAGACATCGATGCGGCACTCTCCGATGCCGTGGATGACATTGAGCTCGACGCGGGCGATACCGAGCTCGGAACGGGCACCACCGTGACCGGAGTGAGCTTCGGAGCCTGGGCCGACGAACCGACGTGGAACGTATTCAACATCGGTGATTCCCGCGTCTACCAATATTTCAAGGGTGCTCTCAGCCAGATCACCGTCGACCACTCCGTCGTACAGCATCTGCTCGACACCGGCGCCATCACTGCCGAAGAAGCGGAAGTGCACCCGCACTCGAACGTCATCACCCGCGCAGTGGGGTTCAACGAGGCACCGATTCCCGACTACACGGCGCTCGCGCTCATCCCTGGCCAACGGATCCTCATCTGTTCTGATGGTCTCACCAAAGAACTGACCGAGGTGGGCATTCAGCACTACCTGGCGGTGTGTCAGACCGCCGAGGAGGCCGCCAACACTCTAGTGCAGCAGGCGCTCGACAATGCGGGACGAGACAACGTCACAGTCATCGTCATCGATGTGCACGCAGTCGGCGACACGATGGACACCGGCGACTTGGGCAGTGCGGGCATGAGCGAGGACACGCTCGACGGTATCGAGGTCGATACGACCGAGACTGCCGGATTCGAGCCGATCAGCGCCGTTCGTTAGACTGACCGAGCACACGACCTCCCGCTAGGAGGAGACCCGGAGCCTCGACGCTCCGACGAGAGGCAGGACGCAACGCATGACCCAGCTGGTACAGCAGAAGACGACCGGTAAGACGGTGAAGCTGCTCGCAGTTCTCGCTGCACTGGGCCTCGCCCTCACGGCGTGCGCCGGCGGTGGCGAGAAGACCGAGACTGTATTCACCACGAACCAGAACGGTGTCGACATCACGATGACCTACTACGCCACGGGCGATGAGGTCACCAGTCAGTCGACCGAGAGCGTCATCAGCTACGAGGCGCTCGGGGTCGAGGATCAGGACTCCGCCGAAGAGATGCTGGCGCCGATGGCCGAGGAATTCAAGGACATCGAGGGCGTCGAGCACGAGATCGAGTACGGCGAGGATTCCGCGACTGAGCGACTCAGCGTCGACTACACGACCGCGAGCCTTTCGGAGGTCGCGCGACTGACCGGTTCCACCTTCGACGAGGAGGCCGAAGACGGCGGCAAGGTCGGGCTCGAGCAGAGCCGCAAGATGCTGGCCGACGCGGGCTTCACCGAAGTCGAGTCGAAGGTGGTCGAGTAAGCGGTGGTCGAGTAGGCACCGAGATGACTGGATGCGCGATGGCTGCGCGGATCCAGTCATGACGACAATGGGCGAGTGGGATATCCCACTCGCCCATTGTCGTTCTGAGGAGGCTTAGGACTGCTCGGCGGTGCAGGCCTCATCAAGCACCGAGAGCACATCTTCAAGCAGGGCGTCGCTCATCTTGAGTGACGGCAGGAAGCGGATAACACTGCTGTAGATACCGGCGCTCAGCAGGACGACGCCGCGCTTCGCTGCGAAATCGATGATGCGGGCCACGCGGTCGGTGTCGTGTTCGAGGGTGCCTGGCTTCACGAACTCGATGGCGAGCATCGCGCCCATGCCGCGCACGTCTGCGATGCCGGAGTGCTTCTGCTGGAGCTTTTCGAGCCCACCCTTGAAGACGCGCTCAATGCGCTTGCCCTCTTCCAGCAGGTTCTCGCTTTCAATGCGCTCGAAGACAGCGACGGCCGCGGCGCACGAGACGGGGTTGCCGCCGAAGGTGCCGCCGAGTCCGCCCGGCTGCGACTTGTCCATGATCTCCGCGCGGCCCGTGATGCCCGCGAGCGGCAATCCACCCGCGATGCCCTTCGCGGTCAGCACGATGTCAGGGACGAAACCGAACTGTTCGAAGGAGAAGACGGTGCCGGTTCGGGCCATTCCCGCCTGCACCTCATCGGCGATGAAGACGATACCGTTCTCGCGGCACCACTCCGCCATAGCCGGGAGGTATCCGTCGGCGGGCACAATGAATCCGCCCTCGCCCTGCACCGGCTCAACGACGAAGCAGGCCAGATCTTCTGCGCCGGCCATCTTCTCGAGATAGGCGATCGTGCGCTTCGCCGCCTCGGGGCCGCTCAGCCCGTCACGCAGCGGGTACGACCCGGGCGCCTTGGTGATGTCGCCGGCGCGCGGACCGTAGCCGAGCGCGTAGGGGGCTGCCTTGTGATTCATGCTCGAGGTGAGCATGGTGCGGCCATGGTAGGCGTTCTCGATCACGGCGATACCCGGACGGCCCGTGTACTTGCGCGCGATCTTCACACCGTTCTCGACGGCTTCAGCGCCAGAGTTCATGAGCAGCGTCTTCCACTGCTCACCGGCGGGAAGCAGACGGGCGAGGTGCTCGGCGACCTGCACGTAGGGCTCGTACGCCGTCATGGTGAAGAGGGTGTGCGTCACCTTCCCCATCTGCGCGCGTGCGGCCTCGACGACCGCATCATCGGTGTGGCCGATGGTGGTCACACCGATGCCGCCGCACACATCGATGAGCTGGTTGCCATCGACATCGACGAGGATCGAGTCGTGCGCCTGCTCGACATAGATCGGCAGCACCGTATGCACACCCGGGGGAACGACGGCGCGACGTCGCTCATGCAGCTCCTGCGACTTCGGGCCGGGGATCTCGGTGACGAGACGGCGTTCCTGAGGAATCGTGGGCGCAGTAGCTTCTGTCATGCTGCCGATTCTACTCCCGCCGAGCGACTCCTGCAGGGAGGCGCGGGCAGGCCCCATCGCGCGGCCCGTAACCCGGCGCGAAGCGATCCTGATTCTCCGTACAATGGAACCCATGGCATCAGACCAGCAGGCACGCTCCGCGCAGCAGGCGCAGCCCTCTTCGTTCTTCATCACCACACCGATCTTCTATGTGAATGACGCGCCCCATATCGGGCACGCCTATACCGAGGTCGCGACCGACGTGCTCGCGCGTTGGCACCGTCAGGCGGGTGACGACACCTGGTTCCTCACCGGAACCGACGAGCACGGACAGAAGATCTTGCGTACTGCGACTGCGAACGGCGTCGAGCCCAAGGAGTGGGCCGACCGGCTCGTTGAGAGCTCCTGGAAGCCGCTGCTCGATCTCATCGATATTTCGAACGACGACTTCATCCGCACGACCGATGAGCGTCACGAGAGCGGTGTCGCGAAGTTCTTGCAGCACCTCTACGACGAGGGCCACGTCTACGCGGGCGAGTTCGAAGCGCTCTACTGCGTCGGCTGCGAAGAGTTCAAACCGAAGAGCGAGATCATCGACGGCGAGGGTGCCTTCGTCGGTGAGAAGGTCTGCGCAATTCACTCGAAGCCACTGGAACTGCTGCAAGAGAAGAACTACTTCTTCCGCATGAGTGCGTTCCAGGACCGTCTACTGAAGCTCTACGAAGAGCGCCCCGACTTCATCCAGCCCGCGAGCGCGCGCAATGAGGTCATCGCCTTCGTGCAGCAGGGACTCGAAGACCTGTCGATCTCACGTACGTCTTTCGACTGGGGCGTGCCGATCCCGTGGGATCATTCGCACGTCACCTACGTCTGGTTCGACGCCCTGCTCAACTACGTGACCGCAACCGGTTACGGCAGTGATCCTGAGCAGTTCGCCCGGCGCTGGCCGGCGACGCACATCGTCGGCAAAGACATCCTGCGGTTCCACGCCGTGATCTGGCCCGCAATGCTGATGGCAGCGGGAATCGAAGTACCTGATCGGGTCTTCGCGCACGGTTGGCTGCTCGTCGGCGGCGAGAAGATGTCGAAGTCGAAGCTGACGGGTATCGCCCCGAACGAGATCACCGATACCTTCGGCTCTGATGCGTTCCGCTACTACTTCATGCGCGCGGTGTCGTTCGGGCAGGACGGTTCGTTCAGCTGGGAGGATCTCGACGCCCGGTATCACGCTGAGCTCGCAAACGGCTTCGGCAACCTCGCCAGCCGAGTGCTGGCGATGAATGCCAAGTACTTCGACGGTCGCGTCCCGACGGCCTCCACGGCGAGCGACGCCGAACACCCCGCCGATGCAGCGATCCGCGAGCTTGCGACCTCTGTCGCCGAGCGTGCCGACGCCAGCATCTCGGAGCTGGCAGTGCACGAGGCGATTGCAGCAGTGTGGGAGCTCGTCGACGCGCTCAACGGCTACATCACCGAGCAGGAGCCCTGGGCACTCGCCAAGCGCTCCGTCGAGGACCCGTCGCAGCGCGAGCGCCTTGCGACCGTGCTGTACACGGCAACCGAGGGTCTGCGCGTGCTGGCGGAGCTGCTCTCGCCCGTGATCCCGCAGGCTGCGACGAAGCTGTGGTCGGCGCTCGGCGCCGAGGCCGAGCTCGGTGCGCTCACCGAGCAGCCGCTGCGCGAATCGGGTCGATGGGGTCGACTCCCCGTCGGCACCGAGCTGCAGCCCCTCGCCGCTCTCTTCCCGCGGATTGAGAAGGAGAGCGCGTGACGGCTGTTCCGAGCGGCGGGCTGCGCAAGCGCGCCTCCGAAGGTTCCGGCAACGGCGAGCATCGGCGTTCGCGCCGCCTCGAGCGTCCGGCAGCGCCCGAGGCGCTGCCGGTCGCGGTCTATGACAACCACACGCACCTCGAGTTCGAAGACGGCGTCGATCAGCTCGCGCCGATCGAGTCGCTGGATCGGGCCGCGGCGGTTGGAGTGGGCGGCGTCGTGCAGGTCGGCACCGACCTCGAGACCAGCCGATGGAGCGCGCAGCTCGCTGCTGCCGATCCGCGCGTGCTCGCGGCCGTTGCGTTGCATCCCAATGAGGCGCCACGGCTGGCGGAACGGGGACTTCTCGGTGAGCACCTCTCCGAAATCGCTCGTCTCGCTGCTGAGCCGCGTGTGCGAGCCGTCGGCGAGACTGGCCTCGATTTCTTTCGTACGGGCGAAGAGGGTCGCGCCTCGCAGATCGAGTCGTTCGAGGCGCACATCGAGATCGCGAAGCGTCATGGACTCGCGCTGCAGATTCATGATCGAGACGCCCACGACGAGGTGGTTGCGACGCTGAAGCGCGTTGGTGCTCCCGAGCGCACCGTCTTCCACTGCTTCTCGGGAGATGCCGTACTCGCCCGCATCTGCAACGACAACGGCTGGATCATGTCGTTCTCGGGCACAATGACTTTCAAGAACGCGCCCGCCCTGCGTGAGGCGCTTGCGCTCGCCGACCCCGAGCTGGTGCTCGTTGAGACCGATGCGCCGTTCCTCACTCCCGAGCCATTCCGCGGCCGCCCCAATGCCCCTTACCTGATGCCGCACACCGTGCGACGCATGGCGGACGTGTGTGAGGCAGACCTGGGTGAACTGTGCAGCCGGCTCGCGGCGAACACGGAACGCGTGTACGGGTCCTGGCAATTCGAGGGCGAGGTCGCGGACGCGTGAGCGACTCGGCGGAGGGTGAGGCCCCGGGCGGAGCGGTCGATGTGGGGAGTGAGCCCTGCGGATCACCCGGCCCGCAGCTGCTCGGACCCGCGGAGGTGCGCGAGCTCGCAGAGCGCCTCGACGTGTCTCCGACGAAGAAGCTCGGGCAAAACTTCGTCATCGATCCGAATACCGTGCGCAAGATCGTGCGTCTGGCCGGTGTCGAAGCCGCTGATTCGGTGATTGAGATCGGGCCAGGGCTCGGGTCCCTCACCCTCGGTCTCACCGAGACCGGCGCTCAGGTGACGGCCATAGAGATCGACCGTCGGCTCGCCGCTGAGCTCCCCGCTACTGTGCGCGCGATGCAGCCGAGTGCCGCTGCGCGCTTCCGAGTGATTCTCTCGGATGCGCTGGAGCTTTCGCGCGAGGACCTGTCTGCTGCGTCCGTACCGGCACCGCCGACACGTCTGGTTGCGAACCTGCCGTACAACGTCTCGGTGCCGATCCTCATGCATCTGTTGGAGCTGTTGCCGACGCTCGAGGCCGGGCTGGTGATGGTGCAGGCCGAGGTGGGTTACCGCATCGCCGCGAGGCCGGGCTCGAAGGAGTACGGCGCTCCCAGCGCGAAGGCCGCTTGGTACGGCGCATGGGGGATCGCCGGGACAGTCAGTCGCCGTATCTTCTGGCCGGTGCCCGGTGTAGATTCTGTGCTCGTCTCCTATGCGCGTCGTGCCGAGCCGCGCGGCAGCGAGGAGGAGCGCCGACTCACGTTCGACCTCGTGAACGCCGCCTTTGCGCACCGCCGCAAGATGCTGCGGCAGGCACTGCAGCCTGTGCTCGGATCCTTCGACCGTACGGTGGCCGTGCTCGAAGCAGCCGGGGTCGCCCCGACTCTGCGTGCCGAACAGCTCGACATCGAGCGTTTCCTCGCCATCGCTCGGACTGCCTGAGGCCGGCTGCCCAGTCCATGTTCTTCGGGGTGCGTGGAGTGCGCTAATTTGGTTCCATGGGGACATCGACTTCGGGCTCGGTAACGGTGCGTGCGCCGGGGAAGATCAATGTCTTCTTCCGTGTCGGAGCCCTGCAAGCCGACGGTTATCACGATGTCGCGTCCCTCTATCAGGCCGTGTCTCTATTCGAAGAGGTCACAGCCGCTCATGCAGATGGCTTCGTCGTGCGATTCGCGGGCCCGGTAGACACGACGGATCTGCCGACCGATGACACGAACCTCGTGATCCGAGCTGCGAAGCTGCTCGCCGAACGTTCCGGGTATCACGGCGGAGCAGACCTCACTGTGGTCAAGCGCGTGCCCATTGCGGGTGGAATGGGCGGCGGCTCGGCAGATGCTGCGGCGACCCTGGTCGCGTGCGATGAGCTCTGGGGGACGGGGCTCGGTCGAAGCGGACTGCTGCCGTTGGCCGCGGAGCTCGGTGCTGATGTCCCCTTCGCGCTCGAAGGGGGCACGGCTGTGGGAACCGGTCGGGGGGAGGAGCTCAGCCCTGCGCTCGCAAAGGGCGGGTTCCACTGGGTACTCGCGCTCTCGGAGGGTGGGCTCAGCACGCCGGTCGTGTATCGGACGCTCGATCAGCACCGCGACGATCACCGTGCGGACCTGTCTCCTGTGCCGGATTCCGTGAAGGTGGATACCGCCGTGTTGCAGGCTGTGCGGGTCGGAGATGCGGAGTCGCTCGCCGATTCTATGCACAACGATTTGCAGGCGGCGGCGTTGCGCCTGGATCCTGCGCTCACCGAGGTGCTGGAGCTCGGGGAGTCTCGTGGAGCACTCGCCGGCATCGTTTCGGGGTCGGGGCCGACGCTTGCGTTCCTCGTGGGAGGCCCGCAGGAAGCCGCGGAGTTGCGGAGTGTGTTGACGCGGTCCGGGATCCGTTCGCTCTACGTCACCGGCCCGGTGCATGGGGCACGAATCGCTTAGACGAAAACGCGGAGCGTTTTCGCGCGATTCGTGCCGCGCTCACTAGCGCGGATTCGCTGTGACGAGAACGCGGAGCGTTTTCGCGCGATTCGTGCCGCGCTCACTAGCGCGGATTCGCTGTGACGAGAACGCGGAGCGTCAGGTGATCTCGGTGCGCTGCCGCCGGGAAATGCGGGCATCGAGGGCTGCGAGGAACGCTACGACGGCGAATCCTGCGACAGCGAGGCCGAGTGCGAGCGGCCAGTCATCTCCTGGTGTGAGGAGCCCTCGGCTTTCGGTCTGCCACGGCCAGAGTGTACGCATCGCTCCGACCATCACTCCGCTGAGTATGAGGAGGGTGATGCGGCGCCGGTGGTGGAGCAGCCATTCGAGCCCTTTCACGATCGAGATCACGCCGATTACCATGCCGAGTACGAACAGCCCGAGGTAGGCGAAGTTGCGTTCGTCGACGGCGCGCAGGGTCGGCTCGTAGAGGCCGAAGGTGAGGAGCAGGAAGGAGCCTGACAGCCCTGGAAGGAGGAGGGCACTGACGGCGATGGCCGCCGCGACGACGATGACGATCGGTGTCGGCTCGATGTCAGTCGGTGGGAGTGAGACGAGCCAGAATGCGAGGGCTGCGGCGGCGAGGGCAGGGATGATGTGCCCCCAGCGAATATCGCGGGGCCCGGCCATGCGAAGTGGGATCGAGATCGAGGCGAGCACCATGCCGAAGAAGGCTGCGCGGGTGAGCGTCGGGTGCGTATCGACGAGGTCGGCCATGGGGCCGGCGACGGTGAATACCGCAATCGCCATACCGATGAATACGGGGATGATGAGTCGCCACTCGACATGCCGCAGCTGCTGCGCGGCTCGGGAGCCTCGCTCGGGGCCGGTGGCGAGTCTGCGCATTGCCGATACGACGTGCGAGGCAGAACCGATCAGACGGGTGAAGATGCCCGTGACGAGTGCGACGGTGCCGCCTGAGACGCCGGGAACGGTCTCGACGGCGCCAATCGCGGCACCGCGGATGAGATCTCCGATGATGGACGTGCGGCGTTCGCCATAGACCTCCGGATCCCGCTCGTCGCTGGGTTTCCAGTCGATGGGCGGTCCGGAATGGTGTGCGGCGGGATCGGTCACGCCCCGAGTCTACTGGGGCGGCGAATTATCAGTTTGGGAGAAATGTTTCGGGTGACAATACTCACGAGTCCCGAACCGAGAGGTGCCAACGTGAGTCTGATCTGTGCCGCCCTGCACGAGTGCATCACTCAGAGCCAGATCACCCAAGCTCAGATTGGTCCGGCCGCGTTGCTCGGTATCGACTGGTTGGATCCCGAGACTCTGCTCAAGGCTGGTGGGTGGGCTGCGCTGATTCTCGCCTGCGCCTTCGTCTTCCTCGAAACGGGCGTGCTCGTTCTCGCCTTCCTACCCGGAGATTCCCTGCTCTTCACGGTCGGGCTGTTCTCGTCGACCGGCATCATCGACGTGCCCATCTGGATCACCTGCACGCTCCTCTTTCTCTTCGCCTTCTCGGGTGATCAGCTCGGCTTCATGATCGGTCGGAAGCTCGGGCCGGCGATCTTCTCACGGGAGCGGAGTCGGTTCTTCAACCCGGAGAACGTCGCTCGTACGCATGCCTTCTTCGAGAAGCACGGTCCGAAGGCGATCATCATCGCCCGATTCCTTCCGGTCTTCCGTGCCTTCGTCCCGGCGGCGGCCGGAGTGGGGCGGATGGACTATCGTCAATTCGTTGCTTACAACGCGATCGGGGCGTTGCTGTGGGGAGTCGGTGTCACGCTCCTCGGGTTCTTCCTCGGGCAGATTCCATTCGTTCGGGAGTACAGCGAGGTGTTCATCATCGTGCTCGTCTTGATCCCGGGTATCCCGATCCTCATCGAACTGTGGCGAGCGATCGCTGCGAGGCGCTCGCGTCACCGCGCCTGATTCTCATCGCGGTCGATTCATCGAAACGCATTGACTCTGATCTCGCAGCCATCTAACATGAAACCAATTGGTTGTATGTTAAGGAGGTGCAGAGCACATGGACACGGTACTCGGGCACGAACTCAGCGATGAGGCGGTGAATCGCATCTTCCGTGCACTCGCCGACGCCACCAGGCGTGACATCGTGCGACGCACACTCGGGGCCGAAGCCTCCATCTCCGAGCTCGCCCGCGACTACGACATGTCGTTCGCCGCCGTGCAGAAGCATGTCGGCGTGCTCGAGGCAGCAGATCTGGTCGCACGTATTCCCCGAGGAAGGGAGCGCATCATCAGAGGCAACCCCGAAGCCATTCGCCGAGCGCAGCAGCTGCTCAGGCATTTCGAACAGATCTGGCGCGGCCGCATCGACCGTCTCGACGCGCTCCTCGCCGAGCCCTGACCCCGCGTCGCAACTGGCTTCGGCGCATCAAAGAACCACCGCATTTCGCAGCATCACTGCACCACACCCGCACCGTCGCGGATCCAACGAAAGGATTGCATCATGCCCGTCACCGAAATCAACTCCGACCCAGAGGCCCTCACCGTCACCATCATCGCCGACTTCCCAGTCTCCGTGCAGCGGCTCTGGGACGCCTACCTGGATCCGCGTCAGATCGAGCGCTTCTGGGGGCCTCCCGAGTATCCGGCGACCTTTGTGCGCCATGACGGCTTCCCGGGTGGAATCACCAATTTCTGGATGACAGGCCCCGAAGGTGATCGCAGCTACGGTTACTGGAAGTGGGAAGCAGTCGATGCCCTGCGCTCCTTCGAAGTGCTCGACGGCTTCGCGCACGACGACGGAACTCCGAACACCGATTTGCCCTCGATGCGCATGGTGTTCGAGTTCACTGAGACCGCGCTTGGCTCGCGACTCACGACTACGACTAAGTTCCGCTCGCTGGAAGAGCTGGAGCAACTCACCGCGATGGGCATGATCGAGGGCACTCGCGCTGCGATGGGACAGATCGACGCGGTGCTCGAAGATCTACGAGCATTTGCCGCCGATCGTCACACTGACGCGCAGCTCATCGGGGATCGCCAGGTCCGCGTTGCGAGAGTCATCCGAGGCTCACTCGAAGAGGTGTGGCGGGCCCACGTCGACCCCGAGGTGTTGCACCGTTGGCAACTCGGCCCCGACGGCTGGAGCATGCCGGTCTGCGAGTACAGCTCGAAGCCGGGCCAGAAGCTGCGCACCGAGTGGCAGAACGACGAGTCGGGGGAGCGCTTCGGATTCGTCGGAGAGGTCGTCGCAGCTGACCCTCCCCGACGACTCGTCACTACTGAGCGCATGATTTCTCCGGCGGACCCTGACGGGACCGAGAGCCCGGAGTCTCTCAACGAGATGACGCTCACCCCTGTCGAAGGTGGGACACTGCTCGCCTACCTCATCACGTATCCGGATGCTGACATCCGCGAAACCGTGCTCGCGACGGGCATGGTTGACGGCATGGAGACCGGATATGCCCGACTCGAGCAGGAGGTTCTCGGGCGCTAAGCGCAAAGCTCCGGGCGGCGCGGCGGGTCTTACTGTTCAGACGTGACCCGCCGCTTGTGCGTTGGGTGCCGGGCGATCAGCCGCGCTTGGCCGCTGCCTTCATCGCTCGTTTGGTGTCGCGTACCTTGAGCAAGGTCTCGGGTGAGACGATGTCGGCCACGCTGCGATACGAGCCTTCCTCCCCGTACGGCGCCGATACTTCGCGCCAGCCCGCACCCGAGAAACCGCACTGCTTGCCGAGCAGGGCGAGAAAGATCTTCGCCTTCTGATCGCCGAAACCGGGCAGCGACTTCAGGCGCTTCAGCACCGTCTTGCCGTCAGGTTCCGCGCCGTCTGCTGTCGGCTGCGTCCAGATGCCTTCGGCGCGACCGTCCCATTCGTCCACGATCTGCCGACAGAGTGTCTGCACGCGACCGGCCATCGATCCGGGGAAGCGGTGTACCGCCGGGGTCTGCCGGAAGGCCTCGACGAACGCATCGGGATCCGCATCGGCGAGTGTCTGCGCGTCAATCGCGCCGACTCGTTGCTGGATCTTGAGCGGGCCGACGAATGCGACCTCCATGGTGATCTGCTGGTCGAGCAGCATGCCGATCAGCAGTGCAAGCGGATCTTCGGTCAGCAGTCGGTCGGCGTCGGCATCATCGGTGAGGCGGATTTCAGGCATGGTCTCAGTATTGCAAACGACATACTCGATCGCCTCGATCACGAGCGCACGATAACCGGCTGGCGGAGGATGGTGCGCAGCTTAGTGGGGGAAACCCTGCGGAAGTCACTGAAATAGATCTCGTGGTGTTTGCCGTCCACACGCATACCGTTCTCAGGGATGAACTCATTGTGTATCTGTTCGAGAACGGCACCTTCGTTATCGAACGATCCCACGTGGAGAGTCTGCACGCAACGTCCTTCCGTGAGCGATTCGAGACGCACCGAGTCGAGGCTGACGGGCCGGTTCTTTGCAGCGCCGGCCTGCCGGACCGCTTGCGCGAATGAGGTACTGTCGATCCAGCTAGGGACCATGATCATCATTGTCCAGTCCCACTGAGACTTGTCGCGCGCGACCGTGAAAGTATCCATATCTTCGGCCCACCAGATCCCTTCGAGTGGTGGAACGACATAGTCGCGACCAAGCTCTCGCTTGCTGATGAACTTAAGCTTATAGGCGACCGGATACAGGGCAGCCAGTGCCTCCTGGTAAGCCGGAGCAATGTTGGGATCCCCGTGTCCATCGACCATAAGGTATTGCGTATCGGGAATGTCGACGATGCGAAACTGACCCTCTCTGGCCTGATAACCGTCCAGCTTTTTCTTGAAGTCGATCTTTTCAGTCATTGGCACCTACCTTTGAGAGTGGGCAGGTTCTGCATTGAAGTGCTATCTCCATGGCTAACGAACCTGCTGATCAAGCAGCATGCCGATGAGCAGTGCGAGCGGATCTTCGGTCAGCAGACGGTCGGCTTCGGCCTCATCGGTGAGGCGGGTTTCCATGCCGTCCAGTATTGCACTGGGCCCCGGACCGAGGCAGTCTCAGCCGAGACATCGACGCGACAGACCCGAGCGCCACATTGACGGGACGCAGCAGGGCGTACACTGGTCGCGTGAGTTATCGAGAGTTGTACTCCCAGCGTCAGGAGGTCGTCGGCGAAGCGCTCGCCGACGGTGAGTAGCTACGCCGCCTCGGCCGTGCCTGCCGTTCAGGCCCGCACGGCGATGTCGTCGACCCTCATCTCACATATCTAGCGAGCACGCCGCAGCGGTGTGCTCGCGAAAGGCATACCCATGTACCCTCTGACCGAAGACTTCATCCGTGCGTCCTTCATCAATGCATCGCGTAAGGAGGCGAAGGAGCTCGTGCTCCCCGCCTCGTTCCATGAACTTTCCGAAGCGAAATGGCGATCTCTCGACTACTTCGGATGGCGCGACCCGAAGTTCGCCGGACGCGCATACGTCGTACTCCCACGGGAGAACGGTGATCCTGTTGGCATCGCCTTGAAGCAGACGGAAGCGTCGGCTCGATCCCGCCCCATGTGCAATTGGTGCCGTGATGTTCGTCTGCCGAACGACGTCGCGTTCTGGAGTGCGAAGCGCGTCGGTCCCGCTGGCCGCAGAGGCAACACGGTCGGCACGCTGATCTGTCGGGACTTCGAGTGCTCACGCAACGTGCGCAACGACCCGCCGCCGGCCTACGAAGGCTTCGACGTGGCAGCGGCTCGAGAGCGACGAATCGAAGACCTTCGCCTGCGGGCGACCGGCTTCGCCGAAATGCTCATCGCAGGCCGCTAGCTTCGCGCAGTGAGTGCGTGAGCGGGTCACTCGCCACCGAGTGACCCGCTCAGCCTCGAGTGAAATTCCGTCGTCGTCTCATTCATGCCGACGAGTTCCACGTGCTTGCCGCGCTGCTCGTAGCGGGTGATGATCGCGTCGAGTGCGGCAACGGTGGACGCATCCCAGATGTGCGACTGCGACATGTCGATGATGATCCGCTCGGGGTCATCCGCGTACGCGAACATCGTCGTCAGGTCGTTGCTCGACGCGAAGAACAGCTCGCCGGTGACGGTGTAGCAGACACCGTCATCGACGAGGCGTCGATCCACCGCGACGAAGTGCGCCACTCGACGCACGAACAGCACTGAAGCCGTGAGCACGCCCGCGATGACTCCGATCGCGAGGTTGTGCGTCGCGACTACCACCACGACGGTCGTCAGCATGACGAGCGTCTCACTCTTCGGCATGCGCCGCAGGGTGGATGGTGCGATGCTGTGCCAGTCGAAGGCCGCCACCGACACCATGATCATGACGGCGACGAGCGCAGCCATGGGAATCTTGCCGACTGCGTCGCCGAATACAACGACGAGCAGTAGGAGGAAGACTCCGGCGAGCAGCGTCGAGATACGCGTGCGGGCACCTGAGATCTTCACATTCATCATCGTCTGTCCGATCACTGCGCAGCCGCCCATGCCGCCGAATAAACCAGACAGCACGTTCGCTGCGCCCTGCGCCCACGACTCACGCGTCTTGTCGGAGTGCGTATCAGTGATTTCATCGACGAGTTTGGCGGTCATCAGCGACTCCATGAGGCCGACGAGAGCGACGCCGACCGCGTATGGGCCGATGATGCCGAGCGTCTCCCAGCTCAGGGGAATCTGCGGAATGAACAGTTCGGGCAGTGAGCGAGGCAGCTCGCCCTGGTCGCCCACGGTCGGCACGTTCAGGGCGAAGAGTACGGCGATCGCGGTGATGACGATCACTGAGACGAGCGGTGCCGGAACCAGAGTCGTCACGCGCGGCATCACGATGATGAGCAGCACTCCCGCGGCGACTAGCGGGTATACGAGCCACGGGACTCCGATGAGGTGGGGCAACTGCGAGAGGAGCACCAGAATCGCGAGTGAGTTCACGAATCCGACCATGACGCTGCGTGGAATGAAACGCATGAGCTTGGCGACGCCGAGTACGGCGAACAGGATCTGGATCAGACCGGCGAGCATGATCGTCGCGATGAGCATGTCGACGCCATGTTCACGGGCGACCGGTGCGACGACGAGAGCAACGGCTCCGGTCGCCGCGGTGATCATGGCCGGGCGCCCGCCGAGAAACGCGATCGCGATCGCCAAGATGAACGACGAGAAGAGGCCGACCTTCGGATCGACACCGGCGATGATCGAGAACGAGATCGCTTCGGGGATCAGCGCGAGCCCGACGACAAGACCAGCCAGGGCCTCTCGAGTGAGCAACTTCGGAGAGCGCAGTGCCTCCCCGACTGTGGGGGAGGCACTGGGAGGCTGCTGACGAGTCTTCACGAGCCCCTACTGTAACCGGATCAGTGCGTTTGGGGGTTCCCGGGCTTCAGCACGACGGATCCCGCCGAGACGCTTGCTTCGATCGTCCGGGAGGATCCGGGATCGGTGCGGAGGCGGTTGTCGATGTTTCCGGCAGACACCTCACTCTGCACGGAGTAGGCCTCGTCGGGCAGCGCGAGGTCGAGGTTCCCGGCGCTCACATCGATGCCGGTGCGCCGAGGGGCGTCACCTGTCAGCTGCACGTCCGCGCGCCCTGCCGAGAGGTCGAACACCGCTTCTCGCACCGAATCCAGTTGCACATCGACGCGCCCCGCGCTCAGGCTGAGCGACAATGATTGGGCGGATCCGTCAACATCGGCGGCTCCTGCGCTCATGTCGAGGTCAAGGCTGCGGAAGTCGCCGTCAGCACGCAGGCTGCCGGCTGCAACTTCGAGTTCTGCGTCGAGATTGCCAGTGCTCAGTTCTTCGGGGAGGGTGAGCGTGACGCGTGCGGGACCAGCTGAGCACCATCCCAGGCAGAAATCCCAGAAGGGCTGGCCGCTCGTCACGACGAGCTCGTCGTCATCGACCGCCATGTCCCACTGGTACCGGGTGTCGCCAACAACCTCGAGGCGAGCCTCCGGCACGTCGTCGAAACGCAGCTCGAAGTCCGATGCGTTCGATTCGACGTCGATCGACGTCACGCCGTCGACGGCGACCGAGTGCGAGCCTCCGCTACCGGAAGTGCCCGGGGTGCTGAATCCACCGGTGCTTCCGGCCACGACGGCGATGGCTGACGAAGCACCCATACCGAGGAGTGCGAGACCGCCGACAGCCGAGACGATGATGGCGACGGTGCGTGATGCGGTGCGCGATCCCGTACGTGATTCGGTGCCTGCGGACGTGTGTGCTGGGGGAGGGGAGGTACTCATGGTCGGGCTCCTGATTGATCGGGGTGTGTGCCGCTCGGGTGGCCTGGGTTGCTCTCGAGGTGGGCGAGCGCGGCGAGCACTCGGCGGTTGCCGGATTCGTCGGCTTCGAACCCGAGCTTCTGGAAGATCGCCGTAATGTGCTTCTCGATACTCGCCTCCGACAGGTGCAGCAGTGCGGCGATGGCTTGGTTCGACTTGCCCTCGGCAAGCGCTGCAAGCACCGTGCGCTCACGATCGGTGAGGGATCGCATGCGTTCGTCTTGACTGCGCCGTGTGAGCAGCTGTGACACCACTTCGGGGTCGAGCACCATTGCGCCCGCTGCGATGCGCTCGACGTCGGCGACGAACTCTGCGACATCGGCCACGCGATCCTTCAGCAGGTAGCCGAGTGAGGATGAACTCGCCGCGATCAGATCGCTCGCGTAGCGCTCTTCCACGTACTGGGAGAGCACCAGCAGCGGAAGATTCGGGTGGGTCGATCGCAATGCGAGCGCGGCGCGGATGCCTTCGTCGGTGAACGTCGGCGGCAGACGAACATCGAGGATGCACAGTTCAGGCGCATGGTCTGTGACGGCTCGATCGATGTCGGTTGCGTCGTGCAGTGCCGCCACCACCTCGTGACCAGAATGCTCGAGCAGGCGGGCGATGCCCTCGCGCAGCAGTACGGAGTCTTCGCAGATCAGGATGCGCACGGAACGCTCACCTCCACAGTGGTGGGCCCGCCCTGCGGGCTGTCGATGCGAATAGTACCGCCGGCGGCACGAACGCGGTTGGCGAGTCCATCGAGACCTCCGCCCGGCACCACGCGAGCTCCGCCGATGCCGTCATCCCTGACTTCGGCCGTGAGATCGGTGTCGCGCCGTCGCACCGTGACACGGCAAGAGCTCGCTCGGGAGTGCTTCGCCGCGTTGGTCAGCGATTCTGCGATGCAGAAGTACACGGCGGTTTCGGCATCACGGTCGGCATCGTGCGTTCCGAGGCCTCCGGGCGCGGGAAGCCGCACATCGAGCTGCACGGGAATCGGTGATCTCCCGGCCAATGCTGAAAGCGCTGCATCGAGTCCGCGATCCTCGAGGACTGACGCGTGGATGCCACGAGCGAGCTGGCGCAGTTCGGTGATCGCCGCCTTCGTGGAGGTGTGCGCTTCGGCGATGAGTGCCTTCGTCGCGGCGGGGTCGTCGTCGATGCGCTGCTGCGCGAGACCGAGGGTCATTCCGATCGACACCAGCCGCGGCTGCACACCGTCGTGAAGATCCCGTTCGATTCGCGTGCGCTCAACATCGGCCGCGCGTACCGCGCCCTCGCGCTGCTCAGCCGACTGTCGCGCGCGATCCGCCGACTGCTGCGCCTCCGCCGTGAGCCGCTCTTCGGTCGGAGCCGAGGCGATGATCGCCACGCTCAGCGTGCGATGCAGCAGTGCGAGCGCGACGACGGCGGCGAGCGACAACACGATGCCGCCGATCCCGAACAACGGTGCCATACCCGCAGGCACCTCGATGCCGAGCCACCAGTGCTCTGATCTTTCACTGAGCGGGGCGAACAGCAGCCCGATGCTGGTCGCGATGATCCGCACGATGGGCATGAGCAGCATGCCCAGCAGGCACGAGAGCGCGAAGCTCGCGAGCGCCCGCCACATCGCCCCGTCGCCGAGCTGACGCCACAGAGATCGAAGCCACCCGACAAAGCCCGACTGTTCGCCGCGTTGTAACCTCGGCGGCAGCACATCGAGGTCGTAGAGGCCGCTGACGCGCGCCGTCTCGAACCAGCCGAGCCCGTACAGCACGTAGACCGCTCCGACCAGCAGCACCACCCCGACACCGAAGGCGAACAGCAGCCCGAGGCCGGTGCCGATGAGCCCGACGGTCAGCCCGAGGACGGTACTGCCGAGTGTGCCGAGCAGGGCGAGATGCAGGATCGACTGCAACAACCTGAGACGAGGTTTCTGAGAGGTCATGCCTCTACGCTAGGTGCGACGCGCGAGAAGCGGCAGGCAGGAATCCGGAGAGAACGTTCGGGTTTTCCGGAATGCTCGTGCTCGATGCGATGCGATGCGGCGCCGGTGCGACGCGGCGCGCTGCGATGTGCTGCGAATGCGCTGGAAGCGAGGCCGGTGTCAGACTGGGCGCATGGGGTACACCGCGCTGATCACCGGAGCATCGACCGGACTCGGAGCCGAATTCGCCAGGCAGCTCGCTGCGATGCGTGTCGACCTCGTGCTCGTGGCGCGTGACGAAGCACGACTGTCAGCGCTCGCCGCAGAGCTGGAGGCGCAGCACGGGGTACGGATCGAGGTTCTTGTGGCCGATCTCACGGATCCGGTGGCGTCGGGACAGGTGGCCGGTCGGCTGAGCGCTGGTGGCCCCCGCGATGGTGGCGGTGTTGCTGCTGACGGTGGCGGTGTTGTTGCTGACCGCGCAGATGCTGTTGATATCGCGCCCGTCGACATCCTCATCAACAACGCTGGATTCGGCGTATACGAGGGCTTCGAGCGCAGCGCACTCGACGATGAGCGGCGAATGCACGAGCTCCTCTCGTGGGCGCCGTTGCGGCTCGCACACGCGGCGATTCCCGGGATGCTCGCACGCCGACGCGGCTGGATCATGAACGTTGCGAGTGTCGCAGCGTTCACGCCGACCGGCAGTTACGGTTCGGCCAAAGCGGCGATCGTCTCGCTCTCACGCTCATTGAATGCGCGCTATCGCGGGCGCGGTGTGCGGGTGAGCGCACTCTGCCCCGGGTTGCTCGACACCGAGTTCCACGAACGCATGGGTGAGGATCACCTGCCCGCTCTGCCGCGCATCGTCTGGGCGGATACCACGGGTGTAGCCCGCGAAGGCCTCCGCGGCCTCTACCGCGGACGCAGCGTCGTGGTCTCGGACTGGCGCTACCGAATGCTCATGCCGTTCATCCGGGTGTTGCCGGACCGCTGGATGGAGCGTGTATCGATGGTGAACGACGCCGGCTGAGCGGGGCGCTTCGGCCGCTCGGCCGCTCGGCTGCTCGGCCGCTCCCGCGAGCAATGTGTCGCGATGTGTCGCGATGTGCTGCTATTCCACTGGAATAGCAGCACATCGCGACACATTGCTTCCTGAGGTCGCTAGGAGGAGGCGAGCGGACTGTGCCCGGGCACGACACGCTCGTGCTCGGGTGCCGGCCCCGGAGGGGTGCCATCGCCGAACGGATCGCCGCCGAGTCGGTCGCGGTCGTGCGGTTCGAGCCAGTCCGAGAGATCTGGGCCGTCGGGCACGATCCCCGTCGGATTGATATCTGAGTGCGTGACGTAGTAGTGCTGCTTGATCTGCCAGAAGTCGACCGTGTCGCCGAAGCCGGGCGTCTGGAAGAGCTCGCGAGCGTAGCCCCAGAGGTTCGGCATCTGCGTGAGACGGTTGCGGTTGGTCTTGAAATGTCCGTGGTACACCGGATCGAAGCGCACGAGCGTCGTGAAGAGGCGCACATCTGCCTCGGAGATCGTGCCGCCGAACAGGAAGCGACGGGTCGCGAGGCGATCCTCGAGCCAGTCCATGGCCTCCCAGAGTCTGTCGTACGCGGAATCGTAGGCCTCCTGACTGCCCGCGAAGCCGCAACGGTACACGCCGTTGTTGACCTCGGTGAAGATCCGCTCGATGACCGAGCGCATCTCTGCGAAACCCGCCACCTGGCTCTCGGCCCCGAAGCCTGCCAGGAGGTCGGGGGCGCCCGGTCGATGGAACTCACGCCACTCGGTCGAGAAGTCGAGTGTGATCTGCGGGTAGTCGTTCGTCACGACACCGCCCGAAGGAATATCGACGAGTGCCGGGACCGTGATGCCGCGCGGATAGTCGGGGAAGCGGGTGAAATAGTTCTGCTGCAGTCGTTCGGTGCCGAGTACCGGATCGCGGTCGCCCGCGTTGTCGGGAGAGCCGTCGCGGTCGAACGTCCAGGAACGTACATCGTGCACTGGGCCCGGGCGACCCAACGAGATGACCTCCTCGAGCCCGAGCAGGCGTCGCACGATCATCGTCCGGTTTGCCCACGGGCAGGCCGGAGCCGCGACCAATCGGTAACGCCCGGCCTCGACCGGCCAAGCCTCCGCGCCCTCGCTGAGGCCATAGCCGATCGAACCGACCTTGGAAGCCGGCGGCGCCGGGAGGCCACGCACGGCTGCTGGATCGGCCACAATGCGATCCTCGATGTAGTTCGTATCACGGCTGAACTCGGCACCGCTCTGCACGTACGCGCCGCGGGTCGAATACTGATCGTCCTGCTGGTCGTTTTCGGTCTGCTCGCTCATACCCCCGACGATACTCCGGGAGCGCCGAGATCGGGGTGTGCGATTGAATCTCGGCCTGACTTCTGCGTCGTGTTCGCTGCGGCTACAATCTTACTTCGCGGGGGCCGATCCATCGGCGTAGGATCGCGAGGGTGAACCGTCCCCGTCAGCCTGGGGTTGCCGCCAGGCCCCCGCATCTGCACCTGCGCAGCATCGGTCTCGTGATTCTCGGAGGCACACTCGGCACTGCCGCGCGCGAGGCCCTGACACTGGCCTTCCCGCCGGTCAACGGCGTCCCGTTCGCGATCCTCACCATCAACGTCTGCGGCGCGTTCCTGCTCGGCCTGCTGCTCGAATCACTCGTGCGCGCCGGCGGGGAGGAGATACGGCACCGCAATGTGCGCATGCTGGCCGGCACGGGATTCCTCGGCGGATTCACGACGTACAGCGCGCTCGCGACTGACTCGGCGTTGCTCCTCGGTGGTGGTTCTGGTGCCGGTGGCGGTGAAGCGGTCGGTGGGCCTCTGGCCGGGATCCTCTACGCGCTCGGCACCGTGGTCATCGGCGGCATCGCCAGTTGGGGCGGGATCGCAACCGCTGCGGCGATCCGACGTGGCAAGACGGGGGAGCGGTCGTGACGCCCATTCTCTTCGCGCTCGTCGCCGTCGCAGGAGGCCTCGGTGCCGCCGCACGACTCGTGCTTGATGGGGCAATCTCTACCCGCACGGGGCGGATGCGCCGCGCACGCGGACTATCGGCCGCCGACGGGGTGCGGTGGGCGCTGCCGTGGGGCACGATCCTGATCAATAGCAGTGGGTCCCTGATGCTCGGGCTCTTCGTCGGACTCGCGAGTGCGCAGTTGCTCGACGAACGGGCCGTTCTCATCGCCGGAACCGGGTTCCTCGGAGGCTATACGACATTCTCCACTGCGAGTTACGAGACCGTCCGCCTGCTGCAACAGGGCGGGGTCGCTGGGTTCGCGGCCCTGGTCAATGGCTTTGGAGTGGTGGTCGTCGGTACGGCCGCGGCCGGGCTCGGGATCTGGGCAGGCACCGGCCTCTTCCCGTAGTCCGGGAACAGCGGCCGGAACATGAAAGAACCGGACCGCAGAACGCCTCTCGGCGGAAGGCCGCTCGAAGCGGCGAGTTTTGGAGCCCGGGGTTACTGCGGCCCGGCGGCACCCAGTGTACCGCTACTCGAGACTCCCCTCGCGCCACCTGCGGGCGGCTGCCGCGAGTTCATGGGCGAACGCAGAGTAGCGCAGTGCCCGCGTCGTGAGCTCACGAGCATGCTCATCGTCGTGCGCATCGCGGTCGTCGGCGAGTGCCGCAGCGCCGAGCAACATGACACGGCAGTATGAGGCGGAGCGCTCCAGCGCCCCGGCAAGGTCGCCTTGGAAGACACCGCGCAGGATCGTGTCGCACAAGCGCACGATCGACGCCGGAGAGACCGGGTCGCCGGCCCCGGCCACAATCGGATCGATGGTCACCGCGGTGTCGACGCCGCGGGCGAAAAGATCGGCGGTGCCTGCGGGATCGACCGCTGCCACGCGACGCAACAGGTAGAGGCGCCATAACGCACCGGCCAGAGAGTGAGCGTCGGCACTTGCCCAGAGCTCCGCAATATCGTCGATGCCCTCGCTCGCCGCGAGACCGACGACGCGCTCGACAATGTCAGGATCCGACTGGCTGCGCACGCGGTCGAGCAACGCCCATGACGTGTCACGAGCGATACGGCTGGCGGCACCCGGTTCGTCGGAGCCGATGATCCAGTCGAAATCGGAGCTCGGCTGCAGCAAAGGACGCTGATGCTCGCGGGCCATGCGACTCCTCTCGTGACTCGGACGACTCGGCGAGTATACGCCGCATAGCCGAGCTGCGGCACCTCGGGCGCGCGACAGCACCGCAGCGCGCTTGTGTGCACCGGTGTCTCAGCGGGCACTCGTGTCCATCGAGTCCGCGGTATGCCCCGGTGCACGGAGCACTCTTGCATGGCACTAGACTTGTCGCGGGCCTGTAGCTCAGTTGGCAGAGCATCGGACTTTTAATCCGCGGGTCGCGGGTTCGAGCCCCGCCGGGCCCACCACAGACCAACGGCAAAGCGCCCGGTCAGAAAGTATTTCTGGCCGGGCGCTTTCGTGTTTCAGGGGTGGGATCAAGAAGTCCGCGGGTCGGTGTGGGGCAATTCTGGGGCACCCACGGACGCCATTCGGACGAGCAAGCTGCGGAAGCCCGAGAGGGCGGTGTGGCATGAGCGCGACCAAAAGGAAACGCCTCCCTCGGCCCGAAGGACGAGAGAGACGCATGCTGAACGAATCTTCAGCGTTACTTCCAGGACATCGCAGACCCGTAGATGTACCTACCCGACTGCGCCTTCTGTTGCTTGCACTTGTAACGGATCTTGATGTTCTTGGCACCCTGCAGCTTAAGCGTGTGCAGCTTCTTATCCGTGCCCGAGAGACAACCATTCCTCGTGTCGTAGAGCTGGCTCCACGAGGCAGCATGCGCTGGGGTCGCGGCAAACACCCCGCCGAGTACGAGCGCGGCGGTGGCTCCAGTGGCGGCGAGCTTTCTACGGATCGACATGGGGCGTTCCTCTCGTTGGATACGGTCGACTTTTCCACGCTATTGGCAGCACAGGCGCATGTCCATTACCACCTGTTGGACAGAGCAGCATGAGCACCCTGATCCTGCTCGACCTGTTTTGCAGTCGCGCATGTTGCGGCATAGATTGGAACCTCCCTCAGGGTCTGCTGCAGGGGTGTGGTGTCTCGTGTCGTTTGGGCGGCGCGCGTCATCGGTGCAGAGGTCGAGGCAGACTGTCGAGGAACGCTTTGGCTGCCGGTGTGGGGTTGAAGTTGCTCCATGCGAGGTACTCGATGCGGGTGGGGCCCGCCGTGACCGGGATCGTTCGTAGGTTTTCGCTGCCGCTGGGGATGACGGCTGGTGAGAGCAGGGCGACGACGAGGCCCTGCCCGACCAGATCGAGGATGAGGTTGGTGCTCATGGCCTCGAAGGCGACTTCGCGATGGACACCGGCGGACTGGAACGCGAGGTCTGAGGGGATGCGGCCCGGTGTGCCCTCGGGGAAGTCCACGAACGCCTCACTGGCCAAATCCTCCAACCGCAATCTACGGCGAGCGGCGAGCGGGTGATCGACGGAGATGACGGCGACGAGCCGCTCTTTTGCCAAGGCTCGCGTGCTCACTCCCGTTGGTGATGTGCTCTCGGGTAGACCGAGCACGGCGACATCCATGCTGCCCGCGCCGATCGCGGCGATGAACTCGTCGCTTCCGCCGCCCCTGAGCCTGATTTTCACCGCAGGGTGCGAGCGGTGGAATCGTCCGAGCGCGGCAGGGATGTCGATCGTGGTCACGGTCGGGATCACGCCGACAGTCAGGGAGCCGCGAATTTGACCGTTCGCCGCTGCTGCCTCCGAGACAGCGAGTTCGGCGGCGTCGAGGCTCGCACGCGCGTGTACCAGGAACGCTTCACCGGCGGCGGTGAGTTCGACGCGTCGACTGCTGCGGGCGAACAGCGTGACCCCGAGCTCGTGTTCGAGCGCTTTGATCTGGTGACTGAGCGAAGACTGCACCACGAAGCACCGCTCCGCCGCGCGGGTGAAGTTCTTCTCCTCGGCGATAGCGACGACGTACCGCAGCTGTTGCAATTCCATACATCTATGGTTTCAGTTCATTCTTGGTATGACAATAATCTGTTGGCCTCATAGATGAGCCCAGTCCGACGATGGAGTCATGAACACCACGACGCCCCAACCTGTGCCTGCGAGCACCCCGAGAATCACTGCGAACCGTGTGGGGTGGACGGCGTTGACCGCAATCGCGCCGATGGTGTGGGGCACGACCTACATCGTCACCACCCACATGCTGCCCGAGGGCCACCCGTTGTTTGCGGCGATGATGCGATCGCTCCCCGCGGGTCTCATCGCGCTGCTCATCGCCTGGCAACTGCCGCGCGGGTCGTGGTGGTGGAAGAGCTTTGTGCTCGGCATCTTGAACATGGGCGCGTTCTTCCCACTGCTGTTCGTCGCCGCACAGGAACTCCCCGGTGGCGTCGCAGCCACGTTGGGTGCGGCGCAGCCGATCGTCATCGCGTTCCTGGCGGTGGCGATCTTGCACGAGAAACTGTCGGTCTGGCGTGTCTGCTGGGGCGTGCTCGGGATGGGCGGCGTCGCGCTCGTCGTCCTCGGTCCGGATGCGGCCATGTCACCTACCGGGGTCTGCGCGGGCCTCGCCGGGGCCGCTTCGATGGGGGTGGGCGTCGTGCTCACCAAGAAGTGGGGTCGCCCCGAGGGAGTCTCCGCGGTGACCCTGGCCGGGTGGCAACTCACCGCTGCGGGGCTCGTACTCCTGCTCCCTGCGTTCCTCATCGACGGTGTTCCGCTCGGTATCGACGGCACGGCCTTGCTCGGCTACGCCTGGCTGGGCCTGATCGGGGCATTCCTGACGTACACGGTCTGGTTCTCCGGCATTCGTCGCCTGCCAGTCACGGCGACCGCGTTGCTCGGGCTGATCTCCCCGCTGGTGGCCGCGATCCTCGGCGCCGCTGTGGCCGGTGAAGCCCTCACCGTGGTGCAGCTCCTCGGCTTCGCCGTCGCTCTGACCGCGATGGTCGCCGGTCAACTCCCGTCCCCGGCACAGCAGGCACAGACTCCATCATGAGACTCGCCGTATGCGGTGCCACAGGCTTCGGCCTCTTCGAGATCACCGGGATCGCCTTGTCGCTCGTCTTCTTCTGACATGAGGGTGGCCGACGAGTATGTACTCGGTCAGTTCATGGTCGGGCCGGTCGAGGGCGAGAACACTTCCGCTCCATTGCCCTGCTTCGTAGCTTCGATTCGAACTCGGCCGGCGAAGATCTCCGGGAGGCCGTTCTCGTCGAATGCGAGCACGTCGACCAAGTCGATGCCTCGGACGGTGCCGTCCGACTAATACGCGATGCCCCACTCCTCGAGTTTGAGGGGCATGTACTGAGCTCCTTCGGTAACGAACAGGCCCCGATCTTGCTGAGCACCACCGGATATCCTTCCTGCATGGAGATCCGCCGCGCTATGCCCGTCATCAAGACGACCGAGCCGACGAGGGCCCGAGCCTTCTACGAGGGGTTCCTCGGCTTTCGCGTCGCCATGGACCAAGACGGAATGCTCATGCTCGCGTCGACCAGTACTCCGACCACGCAGCTGATCGTCACCTGGCCGAGTGCAACCGCGGTCGACCCAGAAGTGCTCGACGTCGACGTCTCGATCGAGGTTGCCGATGTCGACGCTGCTCACGCGGAGGCGCTGGCAGAGGGGCTCGAGATCGTTCGTGAGTTGCGGGACGAGACCTGGGGCATCCGCCGCTTCTTCGTACGCGATCCGTCAGGGCGCACGATCAACATCGCCAGCCACATCTAGCAACGCGCCACCCCGCATCACGCTCGAGTCGCACGCGTTTCCAGCGACCTCACGATGCTCGCTCCGATTCTGGATGCCGCGCTGGGCATGGGCGAGGTCGGGTCCGGCGTCGAGCATGCTGATATCTTGTGATCGGCGCATACAGTTGAGCGGAGAGGGACACGGAATCGTGTGGGGCGACATCGTCTACGAGGTGATGCAGCTCGCAGGTATCCTCGCGTTCGCTATCTCCGGGGCTCTCGTCGGGGTGCGACGTAACCTCGATCTGCTCGGGGTGATCGTGGTCGGGCTCGCCACAGGGCTGGGCGGCGGCATCATCCGTGACATGCTCCTCGGAGTGCACCCGCCCGTGTCATTCGTGCACTGGCCGAACTTCGCGGTTGCTGCGGCAG
Source organism: Leucobacter sp. GX24907 (assembly GCF_053567335.1). NCBI lineage: Bacteria > Bacillati > Actinomycetota > Actinomycetes > Micrococcales > Microbacteriaceae > Leucobacter > Leucobacter sp. GX24907. The sequence continues at coordinate 63,137 of NZ_JBSGPD010000003.1, forward strand.
GATCGCTTGCCGTGTTCCTCTTCCACCCGACGCTCTCTCGAATCCGCCGATTCGAGATCATGTTCGACGCTTTCGGCCTGGGACTCTTCTCGGCAAGTGTTTCGGCGGCGGCGATGGACAATGAGCAGGGCCCACTCACCGCGGTGATCGTCGGCGTGCTCACCGCGGTCGGCGGCGGCGTCATCCGCGACGTCTTGGTCAACCACGTGCCCGCCGTGCTGACGCGCGAGCTCTACGCCGTCTCCGCGCTCGCGGGCTCGCTGATCGTTGTGATCGTCATGCTGAGCGGAGGCGCTGCCATCGCAGCCTCGCTGCTCGGGGGAGCAGTCGCCGTCACACTGCGTTTGCTCTCCGTGGCCTACGGATGGCACCTGCCCCGCCCGCGCCTCTCCGAGCGGGAGGACTGACGACGTCAGGCGATCCGGATCGGACCCGTACGCGCCTTCGGCTCCCGTCCGGAGGGAGTCAACACCCAGTTGACGAGACCCGCGACGACGGCGACTCCAGCTGCGCACGCTGGCAACTGCAGTGCGGCCTCGACACCCGCGTGCTCGGCGATCATCCCGGTCAGTGCGGACGCCGTCGATTGGCCCAGTACGATCCCCGAACCGAGCATCGTCATGACGGTCGCCGATCGGCCCTCCGGGCTGCGGGCGGTGCCGAAACTGTAGAGGGTCACGAGCAACGGGCCGATCCCGAGCCCCGTGACCGCGAGTCCGATTGCGACCGTGATCGTATCGTCGGCGCCCGCGATGATCAGTTCGCCGCTGAGCACGAACGCGACGAATACGAGCCACCGGTACCGCAGCGTGAAGCGGGGCGAGAAGAAGGCGACGCAGATGGCGAGGATCGCTGACCCGACGCCCATGATCCCGTACAGCAGGCCGGCGCTTTCGGCAGACCCTTCGCGCTGCATGAACGCGGTGAGCGCGGTGAGCGTTGTACCGAAGACCAGGCCGACCCCGAAGATTCCGAGGACGACGATGAGCAGACGTGGCAGCACGAGCTCGGCAGCGGGCGCGAGCGTGGCAGCCCGCTCTGCTTGCGAGACTCCGCTCGTGCTCGTGCGGTGCATCGCAAACGCGATGACGAAGATGAGCGTGAGCGCCGCGGCGCCCGCGATGGGGGCCCAGGCTCCGAACAGCACGGCGAGCAGTCCGACGACTACGGGACCGAAGACGAATACCACCTCATCGGCGGCGGACTCGTAGGCAAGCACCGTGCTGATCGTGCGGGGTCGGCGCTCGTGCGACAGATTCGCCTGAATCGTGGTCACGAGGCGCGCGCGCGACATCGGCGAGATCTGCGGCCCCGAAGCGCCGACGATGAACGCGATCGCGAAGAGTGCGAGCGATGGGAGCGGGCTATAGGCGACCCAGGCAAGGGCGCCGAGTGCGATGCTGTTGACGATCGCGGTGACAAGCAGGGCGGGGCGCTGGCCGAAGCGGTCAGCCGCCGCACCCACGAGCGGGCCGATGAACGCCGACCCCACGCCGACCATCGCCGAACCGAGACCGCCGAGGCCGACGGAATCGCGGGCCGAGACGATGAGCGTCAGCACACCGACGACCATCATCGCGAAGGGCAGCCGCGCGATGAGGGCGAGGGGAAAGTAGGCGAATCCGGTCAGTCCGAACAGAGTGGGTGACGAGTCGCTCGCGTCGGGCTGGGAATGCAGCGGATCGTCGGGCTGCGGAGGTGTCTGGGGCATAGCCGATCTACTCTAGCCGACTGCGACACCCTGCTGTTCGAGGAAGGCCTTGAACTCTTCGGCGTCTGCGGGGGAGCCCTCATAGGGTTCGCCGCTCACGACCGCGAGCGGCGTTCCTTCAATGCTCAGTTCGTCGTCGACGGCGTTCGGCACCGGGGTGGCGAAGCTCCACTGATTGATTGCGGCGGCAAAGGGGACGAAGGTTTCGTTCGTGATGCAGGATCGCGTCTCGTCGTCGAGACCATCCGCGATCCCATCGATCTCGTCTGCGATCTCCTCGTTCGTATACCCACGGGCGCTCTCGGTCGGCATGAATTCGGGGTCGAGTAGGGCGCGATGCGCATCCCAGGTGAGTTCGGGTCGGCTGTCGGCGAGGCACGCCATTGCTGAGGAGACCCGCGACGAGTAGTAGTCGGTCTCATCGACGCGATCAAGGAAGGTCAGGGTGCGCACTTCGAGCGTCGCAGATCCGGATGCGACTGCCTCTTCCAGGGTGTCGCCGTTCACCATCTCGAACTGCGAGCACACGGGGCAGCGGTAGTCGACGTAGAGCACGATGTCGGAGGATCCGGTGCCGCGGTCGACGTCGTACGGGCGAGGCAGCTCGTTATCGTCGAGAGCTTCCGAGGCCCGGGGGAGGAGTGCCCCACCCCGCTCTTCGAAGAGGATTCCGCCGCTCACCATGTTCTGCGGCCAGACGACGTCTGGATACTCGAGTGCGCCATTCTCATCCGTGGCGCGAGGCTCCTCAGCTGCTCCGGTGCTGAGATCCGTCGCCCCGGTGCGGAGTGCCACGACCGCCACGACCAGGATGGTGAAGGCCGCCGCAACGACCGCCGCGATGAACCAGATGCGACGCTTCGAAGAGTTCCTCTCGCGGTTCGGTGGAGACGGTTGAGGAGAGGGCGCAGAGGTCATACGTGCAATTCTGTCAGGCCGCGGTGGGGCGGACGGTGGGAGCCCTGCGAGAGTACGATTGAGGCATGCTCCTGCTCGCAGCCACGCCCATCGGAAACCTGGGCGATGCCTCGATCAGGCTCCGTCAGACACTGAGTGAAGCGCGCGTCGTGGCGGCTGAGGACACGAGACGGACCGCGCAGCTGCTGCGCCTGCTCGAGATCGAGAATCGGCCGGAACTCGTGGCGCTGCACGATCACAACGAGCAGCAGCTCGCCGAAGCTCTCGTCGCTCGTGCTGCGCAGGAGGACATCGTCCTGGTCAGCGATGCCGGCATGCCGACCGTCTCCGATCCCGGATTCCGGGTGGTGCAACTCGCTGCTGAGCGCGGCGTCGAAGTGAGCGCGATCCCCGGCCCGAGCGCCGTGATCACGGCGCTCGCGGTGGCTGGCCTTCCGACCGACCGGTTCGCCTTCGAAGGGTTTCTGCCGCGGAAGCAGGGGGAGCGGGCCCGCGCTCTGGCAGAGCTCTCGGGCGAGCGCCGTACCCTCGTGTTCTTCGAGGCTCCAACCCGTCTCGCGTCATCCCTGGAAGCACTCGCAGAATCGTTCGGCGCCGATCGCCCGGCCGCCGTCTGCCGTGAACTCACCAAACTGCACGAAGAAGTGCGAAGGGGGCCGCTCGGCGAACTCGCGGAATGGGCCGCAGAGGGCGTACGTGGCGAGATCGTCGTGGTGGTCGGCGGTGCGGCGGCGGCGTCGGTTTCTCCGGAGGCGGCACTCACCGAGGTGCAACGCCGAGTCGCATCGGGTGAGCGGCTCAAAGATGCGGCGCGAGACGTCGCCGAAGCGTCCAGGCTCTCCAGCAGACAGCTGTACCAGGCCGCGCTCGCCGCGCGGGAGACGAAGGCGGACGCGGTCCCGCAGAGAGGGGTCAAGTCATGAGTGAGCAGCGGACCACAGGAGCCGGGGCCGAACGCGCGATCGTGAGCGTCGAGCTGTGGAGGATCGCGCTCGTCGTGCTCTGGATCGGCCTGGTCGCTGCGATCTCCTTCATCGAGGCACCCCTCAAGTTCCAGGCGCCGGGCATCACGATTCCGCTCGGTCTCGGGATCGGCCGGCTCGTGTTCACGGCTCTGAACGCGGTCGAAGGAGCGCTGCTCATAGCGCTTGCCGTTCTCGCGTTTCTCCCGAATGCGGCCCGGCTTACCCGGGCCCGACTGACCTGGCTCGCGGCACTCGCGGTCGTGTTCCTCATCAAGGTGCTCGCCGTCAGACCGCCGCTCAACGCGCGTACCGATCTGGTGCTGGCCGGAGCCGACCCGGGGCAGTCGCCCTGGCACTACGTCTACATCGCCTGCGACCTCGCTACCCTGGTGCTGCTCGTGATCATCGCTGCAGGAACGGGTCGGGCGATCCTTCGCTCTGTCGAGCCCTGAGCACGCGAGCCCTGCTTTCCTGATCGCAGTTCACCTTCAGGTGGCGAACAGGTGGGTGGGGCAGGATCGAGAAGTTGCGAACCTGCGACGGCCCCAACGTTCAGTGTGAGGAAATGAATTCAGTGAAGCGCACGCGTGCCCTGCTGGCGATCGCAGCAGCGACCACCCTTCTCTTAACCGCCTGTAGCGGCAGCTCATCCGAATCCGGCCTCTCCGAAGACGCAGCCGGCGTCGCATGCACCACCGGTGGCACTTCGAGTGAGGCCGTCACCGTCTCGGGCGACTTCGGCGAAGAGCTCGAGCTCACCTCCGAGACTCCCGTCTCATCGAAGGAGCTCGAGCGCACGGTCATGACCGAAGGCGCAGGTAAGGCGTTGGAGGAGGGCGACACCATCAGTGCCTCCATGACGACCTTCAACGGTGCGAGCGGCGACGTCATCCAGCATGTTCCCGCGAGCGAGCTCGAGTTGACGAAGGACTCGCTGAACAGTTGGGCCTACGAGGCGATGCGCTGTGCTCAGCCCGACCAGCGCGTCGCACTTGTGGTTCCCGCGGCCGACGTGCTCGGCGGCGCCAGCCCGGAGGAGGCCGGCGTGCCCGACATGACCGCTGACGACTCCTTCGTCATCGTCATGGACTTCGCCGAGATCGAGACGTGCGAGACCATGACGCCGCGCGATGAGAAGTACCCCGACGTCGAAACCTTCGAAGACAAGGCACCCGAGATCGAGATTCCCTCGTGCATGGAGGCACCGGAGAAGCTCGAAGTCGATGTGCTGCAGGAAGGTGACGGCGCTGAGGTGCAGCCGGGTGACGAGGTCACGGTGAACTACCGAGGTGTTATCTGGCGCACGGGTCAAGAATTCGATTCGAGCTGGAGCCGCGGCGAGCCCGCCAAGTTCACGACGGACGGCGTGATCGGCGGGTTCCAGAAGGCTCTCGAAGGGCAGAAGGTCGGCTCGACCATCATGTCGATCGTGCCGGCAGAGGACGGCGGATACGGTGCGGAAGGATTGCAGTCGCAGGGACACGAGCCCGACGACGTGATGGTCTTCGTACTGGATATCGTCGATACGAGCAGCGCGGAGTGATCCTGAGCGAACGTTAGCCCGGCCCCGCGCACCGGCTGCGACGGCGACGCGCCTCATGACACACTGGATGCATGAGGCGCGTCGTCATTCTGGGGTCCACGGGTTCGATCGGCGAGCAGGCTCTCGATGTGGTTCGGAAGAACCCGTCGCAGTTTCAGGTCGTCGGGCTCGCTGCGGGCTCGCAACGCGAGGTCGTCGCGAATCAGGCCGATGAGTTCAACGTCGAGCACATCGCCTTCGGATCCGATGAGGCGTCGGCGCTCGTACGGGACGTGCCCGCTGACGTCGTACTGAACGGCATCACGGGGTCTGTCGGGCTCGGGCCGACGCTCGCAGCTCTCGACGCGGGCCGCACGCTAGCACTCGCGAACAAAGAATCGCTCATCGTCGGTGGTGACCTGGTGACCCAACGCGCGAAGCCGGGGCAGATCGTGCCCGTCGACTCCGAGCATTCCGCCATTGCGCAGGCGCTCCGTTCAGGAGTTCCGTCTGAGGTTCGTCGCCTCATCATCACGGCTTCGGGCGGCCCGTTCCGCGGACGCAAGCGGAAGTCGCTGCATAACGTCACCCCGGAGGAGACCCTCGCGCATCCGACCTGGAACATGGGTCGCGTCGTCACGACCAATTCGGCCACGCTCGTGAACAAGGGGCTCGAGGTGATCGAAGCCCATCTGCTCTTCGGCGTCTCATACGGCGACATCGAGGTCGTCGTCCACCCGCAGTCCATCGTCCACTCCATGGTCGAGTTCATCGATGGATCCACGATCGCCCAGGCATCACCGCCCGACATGCGTCTGCCGATCGCGCTCGGCCTATCCTGGCCCGAGCGTATCTCGGGCGTCGGAGCTCCGCTCGACTGGTCGACGGCGAAAAGCTGGGACTTCGAGCCCCTCGATGAGGCGACATTTCCCGCTGTCGCTCTCGCGAAAGAGGTCGGACGGGCGCAGAGAACCTATCCTGCCGTCTATAACGCGGCAAACGAGGAGGCCGTCGCTGCGTTTCACGAGGGGCGCATCGGGTTCCTCGACATCGTGGACACGGTGAGTCGCGTACTCGAGAAGCACGAAGCTCCGGAGCAGCTCACGCTGGAGTCGCTCGCCGAGGCGGAGACCGCAGCACGCGCCCTCGCGCAGGAGTTCATCTCTGCCTCTGGCGGCTGATCCTGAAGGAACGCCTGGGCCCGTGTGCATCGCAGGATCCCTCAAGGGCGGCGCAGTAGCCTGAACGGGTGCTCGACATCTTGCTCTATGTCCTCGGGATCCTCATCATTCTGGTGGGCCTTGCCGTTTCCATCGGCCTGCACGAGGTCGGTCATCTTCTGCCCGCGAAGCTCTTCGGAGTGCGGGTCACGCAGTACATGGTGGGCTTCGGCCGCACCATCTGGTCGACGAAGCGCGGCGAGACGGAGTACGGGATCAAGGCGGTGCCGCTGGGCGGCTATGTCGCGATGACCGGCATGTACCCGCCCGCGAAGGCGGGTGCTGCGCCGCGCCCCTCGACGACCGGGTTCCTCAACACCGTCGTTCAGGAGGGTGTACCTGAGAAGACTGACACGAGCGCTGATGTTTCTGCGGGAGACGCTGCAGACGCAGGTGCTTCGGGGCGGGGCCTTTCGGGAATGGTCGGCGAGGCCAGGCAGGCGAGTGCTGAGACGATCCTGGATGGTGAGGATCACCGGACCTTCTACCGACTTCCCGCGTGGAAGAAGATCGTCGTCATGCTGGGCGGCCCGGTCATGAACCTGATCCTCGCGGTGCTCTTCTTCGGCATCGTGATCTCGGGCTTCGGCATGCCGCAGAGCACCACCACGCTGGGGTCGCTCAGCGAGTGCCTCGTGCCCGCGACGAGTACGGCGACGAGCTGCTCGGACGACGACCCGGTCGCTCCTGCGGCCGCGGCCGGGCTCGAACCCGGAGATCGGATCGTCTCCGTCGACGGCACTGCGATCACTGATTGGGAGCAGTTCCGATCCATCGTCTCCGATTCGCCGGAGCAGACACTGTCGGTCGTCGTTGAACGCACCGTCGACGGCACGGCGGCGGAGCAGGAAGTAAAGCTCGTCCCTGCAGAGAACCCGCGTCAGGTGTTCGATGAGGCGGGCAACCCGCTCACCGATGCATCAGGTGATCCCGTCGTCGAGACCGTCGGCATGATCGGTGCAACGCCGACCTCTGAACTGCAGCGGGAACCGATCACCGAGATACCGGGGTTCGTCGCTCAGCGCACCGGCGAGGTCGTCGGCGTGGTGATTCGCCTTCCGGAACGCATGGTCGACGTGTGGAACGCGGCATTCGGATCCGATGAACGCGACCCCAATGGCCCGATCGGCCCCGTTGGCGTCGGGCGTATCGCCGGCGAGATCGCGAGTATGGATGAGGCCCCGGTCGCGGCGCGGGTGCAGAGCATGTTCGGTCTGCTCGGTTCGCTCAACCTCGCCCTGTTCGTGTTCAACCTGATTCCCCTGATGCCGCTCGATGGCGGCCACATCGCGGGTGCGATCTATGAGTGGCTCAAGCGCGGCTTCGCACGGCTGCGGAAGCGTCCCGATCCCGGGCCCATCGACACCGCGAAGATGGTCCCGGTGACTTTCGCCGTCGTGATCGTGCTCGGCGCGATGTCGCTTCTGCTCGCCTACGCAGACCTCGTCAAGCCCGTGTCGCTGTTCGGCTGACTCCGGGACGGGGAGTGTCTAGTACAGTCCCTCGGGGTAGTCGGGCGCCGCATCGAGCCCAAGATATGTTTCCAGGTTCTTCTCGCCCGACTCATGCATATCGGTGGCGATATCGACTCCGACGTACCTGAAGTGCCACGGTTCGTAGATGTAGCCGACGACGGGTTCCTCGCCATCGTTGTAGCGAAGGATGTACCCGAATCGGTACGCGTTGTCGCGCAGCCAGATTCCCGAAGCCGTCTCTCCGAAGCAGCTCTGGAAGGCGCAGCCGGCTCCGTCATCGAGGTCGACCGCGAGCCCGGTCTGGTGCTCTGAATGGCCAGCCCGCGCGGAGTAAGTCTCTGCTGCCTCAAGCCCGTCGCGGGCAACGTAGCTGTCGAATAGACCCACCTGCATGTCGTAGGGCCGGTATGCGCTGGTGATGAAGAAGGGGACGCCGGCTGCCACTGCCTCAGCATGCATGTTCTGCAGGGCGGTTGCGGCCTCGGCGCGCAGCGGCTGACCGTTCGTGTTCTCGATGCCCTCGGGCATGACGAGATCGTCGGGCGCCCAACCGATCGGGTCGAACGGTCGCATCTTGTTCACGACCACCGTGATCGATGACGGCGAGTCCACATCGTAGTCCGGCTGCTCCGGTTCTGGCTCGGGGGTGGGAGTGGGTGTCGGAGTGGGTGTCGGTTCCGGAGTGGGCGTCGGTGTCGGCGTTGCGACCGGAGCGGGAGTCGGTGCGGCCGCCGGGGAAGCATCGGGCGCGAGTACCTGTGCGACTGCGATTCCACCACCCGTGAGCAACAGCAGTGCCGCAGCAGCACCCGCGAACAGTGCCAGCCGTCGACGGCGGAGCACCTGATGGGAGGGCCGTCGACGCAGTCCGGTGCCGGGCAGCGGAGGCAGCACCGGAATCGTATCCTGGGCTTGCTGGCGTGCGGAGGGCTGAGGGGGCATCGTATCTCGACTGCTGCTCGGGAATATCGGTCGCGGTCGAGTCTAGCCGCTGGTAGTCGTCGCGCCGCGATATTCAGACGACGCGGGTAGACTGCTGCTTCGTGGCAGCAATCAATCTGGGAATGCCGACTGTGCCCGAGGTGCTCGCACCTCGGCGTCGGTCTCGCGAGATCAACGTCGGCAAGGTGAAGGTCGGCGGCAATGCTCCGGTCTCGGTGCAGTCGATGACGACCACCCCGACGACTGACATCAACGCGACCCTGCAGCAGATCGCCGAACTCACTGCGGCGGGCTGCGATATCGTGCGTGTCGCCTGCCCGAGCCGGGATGACGCTGAGGCGTTGCCGATCATTGCGCAGAAGAGCCAGATCCCCGTCATCGCCGACATCCACTTCCAGCCGAACTATGTGTATGCCGCAATCGATGCCGGCTGCGCTGCAGTGCGGGTGAACCCGGGCAATATCCGCAAGTTCGACGATCAGGTCGCTGAGATCGCACAGCGCGCGAAGGCCGCGGGTACGTCGCTCCGCATCGGAGTGAATGCCGGATCGCTCGACCGTCGACTGCTCGAGAAATACGGCAAGGCGACGCCCGAAGCACTCGTCGAGAGCGCCGTGTGGGAGGCCTCGCTCTTCGAAGAGCACGACTTCCACGATTTCAAGATCTCGGTGAAGCACAATGACCCGATCGTGATGGTGAAGGCCTACCGCCTGCTTGCCGAGCGCGGTGACTGGCCGTTGCATCTCGGCGTCACCGAGGCCGGCCCTGCTTTTCAGGGCACGATCAAGAGCGCGACGGCGTTCGGGATCCTGCTGTCCGAGGGCATCGGCGACACGATCCGGGTATCGCTGTCGGCCCCGCCTGTTGAAGAGATCAAGGTCGGTCTCCAGATTCTGCAGTCCCTCAATCTGCGCGAGCGTCGGCTCGAGATCGTGTCGTGCCCCTCGTGCGGTCGCGCCCAGGTCGACGTGTACACCCTTGCCGAAGAGGTGACGAAGGGTCTCGAAGGCATGACGGTGCCGCTTCGAGTCGCCGTCATGGGCTGCGTCGTGAACGGGCCGGGCGAGGCGCGTGAGGCCGATCTCGGTGTTGCCTCGGGCAACGGTAAAGGCCAGATCTTCGTCAAGGGAGAGGTCATCAAGACCGTTCCCGAGAGCGAGATCGTGGAGACCTTGATCACTGAGGCCAACCGTATCGCGGCCGAGATGGGACACGACGCCAGTCTCGGCGCGCCCGAGGTCGTCACCGGCTGACGACCGGGCGCGAGCCGCGCGTGCTACCGTGGCCGTATGCCGAGGACGGACACCGCCGTGCGCGAGATCGCCGTAGCACCGGATCGGGTCTACGCCGCGTTCGTCGACGAGGAAGCTCTGATCGCCTGGCTTCCGCCAGAAGGGATGACCGGCGCGTTCGAGCATTTCGACCCGACTCCGGGCGGTGGGTACCGCATGCGCTTGAGCTACGGGCCGGGCACTGCGCACCGGGGGAAAACGGATGAAGCATCAGACCTCGTGGAGGCGCGCTTCGTCGAGATCGTCGCAGGCGAACGAGTCGTGCAAGAGGTCGACTTCGTATCGGACGACTCCGCGTTCAGAGGCACGATGCGCATGACCTGGCGGGTGATGCCGAGCGACAGGGGCAGCCGGGTCGAGATCCGGGCCGAGAATGTGCCGTCGGGCATCTCTGCCGCCGAGCACGCTATCGGGCTGGCATCATCTCTGGCGAACCTCGCCGCTCACCTCGGGGAGGGCGGCCCAGCAGGAGGGCCCTGATACGAGGGCGGGTACGGCTGCTGAACCTGCTGCGCGGCGACCGTCCTGAAGTGGATCGCCTGTGCCCGGAGATCCTGCGCGCGGGCGCGCACGGCGCGGTTCGAAGCGGGAAGCCAGACGAACACGATCCCTGCAATCTGCAATCCGATGACCACGAGACCGACATGGTTCGTGAGGAGCGCGTTGATCGGCAACCAGGCGAGGGCCGCGAAGAACGCCCACAGCTGGAGAATGGCGAGCGCTGACAGTACGGCCAGTATCGTTCCCGTGATGCGCGCCCATTGCTGGGCCCGGGCGGTGCACCTGGCGATGAGCAGGTAGAGCACAAGCGTGATCGCGGCGACCAGCGCGTAGAGAAGGGCCAGCACCACAACAACCCAGACCGGGGTCACTGAAAATGCCTGATCGATCGTCATGAGCGTCTCGCGGAGCTGCTCAGCGGTAATGACATCGGTGGTGTCGAGCAAGCCGCTGCCGTTCACGAAGTCGAGGAGGTCGCTGGTCCGTTCTGCATTCCTGAGCAGGCCCAGATACTGCGCCCGCAGCATCAGCACCGCAGCAACGGGCACCAGTACGAGCAGCACACCGGAAAGCCCCCAACTCCAAGCCGCGAGTTTCAGACTCCACGACGAACGGCGCGGCACCTCAGGCGCCGACGGTCGCGACACGGGCTGCTGGAACTCGGATACGGTCACGCCTTCGATCCTACGAGATCGCGAGGAACGAGTGACGGGCGAGTGAACGCGGGCGAATCGCTTCGAGCCTCTGGCTATGGTGGACATATGAGTACTCCTGATCAGAGCCGTACCGCGGACCGGGTCGTCGACGTTGAACTGGAAGCCTTGGCAGTAGCCGAAGCGAGCGCCGACTTCGAGGCGGAGGTGAACGCCGAGTCAGAAGCCGAGACTCGATTGCGTGCCGCGGTGCGCGAACTGGCCGAGACGTCGGGGGTCACGCAGCACCATTCACTGATCGAGCGAATCGTGTCCGCGGGCATTGGCATGGGTCAGGATCAAGCCGATCTGCTCAACCTGAAGATTGTGACCGCCGCGGTCGAAGAGATGCGCGCGGCCTTCAAGGTGTTCGAGCCGTACCGGGGGACACCGAAGGTGACCATTTTCGGGTCGGCCCGAACGCAGGGCCATGATCCGCTCTGGAAGCGCGCCGAATCGGCTGCGCGCGGCCTGGCCGATCAAGGCTGGATGGTCGTGACCGGGGCTGGCCCGGGCATCATGGAGGCCGCAGCCGTCGGAGCTGGGTCCGAACGGTCTCTCGGGGTATCGATCAGGTTGCCGTTCGAAGAGACACCGAATCAGATGGTGGACGAGAACGACGGGCGCAGCGTCGCGATGAAGTACTTCTTCACGCGCAAGCTCATGCTGGTGAAGGAGTCGAGTGGCTTCGTCTGTCTGCCGGGAGGGTTCGGCACGATGGACGAGACGTTCGAGCTGCTCACGCTGCAGCAGACCGGGAAGATGGTGCCCGTGCCGATCGTGCTGCTCGATCGCCCCGGAGGCACGTTCTGGCGGGGCTTCGAGCGCTTCGTGATCGACGAGCTCGAAGGGGCGGGTGTGGTGACGCCGGGTGATCTCGACCGGGTGCTCATCACCGATTCTGTGGAAGAGGCCGTCGCCGAGGTCGCGGGGTTCTGGAGCAACTACGACTCGCTGAGGTGGGTCGGCAGCCGACTCGTCTTGAGGATGCGCACCGCTCTCTCCGATGCGGCACTCGAGCAGATCAACCGTGACTTCGCCGATCTTGTCGACTCCGGCACGATCGAACGAACGGAGCCGCTGCGCCCTGAGGTGAAAGATGACGACAGTCTCGACCTGCACCGTCTCGTGTTCACGCCGCGTCCGCGACGAGTCGGCGAGCTGCACCGGCTCATCCGGGCGCTGAACGCCGCCGTCGAGTGAGCTCCGCCGAGTGGGCTCCGTCGAATAGGCGCCGTCGCGTGAGTACTGTCGCGTAGGCGCGCCCGCAAGGTTCACAAGCAATGCGGCGCGATCTGCTGCTATGCGCGCCGAATTAGCGCATATTGTGCCGCAATGCGCTGAGGGAGGCATCCGACTTGCGGATGCCTCCCTCAGTTCGTGCGTCGGGTGAGCCGAGTCTTAGATGAACTCGACGCCCTGGGCGAGCGGCAGCTCGCCCGAGTAGTTCACCGTGTTCGTTGCACGGCGCATGTACGACTGCCATGCGTCGGAACCCGACTCGCGGCCGCCGCCGGTCTCCTTCTCGCCACCGAACGCGCCGCCGATCTCAGCACCGGAGGTGCCGATGTTGACGTTCGCGATACCGCAGTCGGAGCCGCGCGAGGAGAGGAAGATCTCGGCCTCGGCCTGATCCTGGGTGAAGATCGCCGAGGAGAGCCCCTGCGGAACGTTGTTCTGCAGGTGGAGCGCCTCGTCGAAGTCCGAGTAGGTCAGCACGTAGAGGATCGGTGCGAACGTCTCGTGCTGCATGACCTCGGACTGCGCGGGCATGCGCACGACGGCCGGCTCGACGTAGAAGGCGTCGGGCAGTTCGTCAGCGAGCACGCGGTTGCCACCGGTCAGGACGGTGCCGCCCTGCTCCTTGGCGTCGGCGAGTGCCTGCTGCATGTCGTTGAAGGCGTTCTCGGTGATGAGCGGCCCGACGAGGTTCTTCTCGTCGCGCGGATCACCGATCGTCAGCGTGCCGTAGGCGGCGACGATCTTGTCTACGAGCTGATCGGCGATCGACTCGTGCACGATCAGGCGGCGCATGGTCGTGCAGCGCTGACCGGCGGTGCCGGCGGCAGCGAAGACGATACCGCGGAGCGCGAGGTCGAGATCGGCGCTGGGGGCGACGATCGCGGCGTTGTTTCCGCCGAGCTCGAGCAGGCTGCGGCCGAAGCGGGCGGCGATGGTCGGAGCGATCTCGCGGCCCATACGGGTCGAGCCGGTGGCCGACACGAGAGCGACGCGGGAATCCTCGATGAGCGAAGCGCCGGCGTGACGATCCGCGAGCACGAGCTGGTGGACGTCTTCAGGGGCGCCGACCTCGGCGACTGCGCGAGCGAGCAGCGCGTCGGTCGCGAGGGCCGACAGCTGAACCATGCCCGAGGGCTTCCAGACGACCGTGCAACCGGTCACCAGCGCGAGCGCGGTGTTCCAGGAGTACACGGCGACCGGGAAGTTGTAGGCGCTGATGATGCCGACAACGCCGACCGGGTGCCAGGTCTCGCGCAGCGAGTGACCCGGGCGCTCCGACGGCATGGTCTTGCCGTAGAGCATGCGCGACTGACCGACGGCGAAGTCGCAGATATCGATCATCTCCTGCACCTCGCCGAGAGCCTCGGAGGTGATCTTGCCGGCCTCGGCCTGCACGATGACCGCGAGGTCTTCCTTGTGCTGGGTGAGGAGCTCGCCCCAGCGCTTCACGAGGTTGCCGCGCACCGGGGCGGGCTCGTTGCGCCACGACTTGAACGCGTCGTCGGCCTTGGCGATCGCCTCGTCGACGTACGCCTTGTCGTGCTTCGGAACGCTGAAGAGCGTCTCGCCCGTGAGCGGGCTGCGGGTGGTGCCCTCGCCCGAGAGGGTCGAGACGTCGACACCGCAGGCGACGAGTGCGTCGCGAACGGCGGTGGTGAGTGCGGTTTCAGTCATGTTCTTTCGAATCTCCCTGAGGTAGCTGTGCTGGGAAGGAGGGGCCGGCTGCTCGGGAGCGGCCGGCCCCGCGGTTTCTGGAATCTATTCAGTTCTCGAGTCTATGCGGCTGTGATCTGTGCGCGTAGCGTGTTGATCGAGTGGTCTTGCTGTGCCTGGTAGAGCTCGTAGGGGTCAGCGACGCGGCCTCCGACGAAGCGACTCATCGCTTCGAGATCGTAGACCGTGCCGGTCTGCTCGTCATCACGGGTTCCCTCGTCAGTCAGGTTCGACTGGAAGATCCCGGCCGCTGAGCGGGGCAGGAAGTCTTCGTACACGATCGGGTTCGGGACGGCGATGTTCGCCTCGACGAGTTCCTCGATGCTCTTGTCCGCATCCGCAGCGGTGACTGCGGCACCCTCATTGAGGGTGTACTCGAAGTACGCGAGGCCCTGCAGGGCGAGCTCGCGCTCGGTGCGGGGCAGACGCTCTTCCCACACGGTACGGGCCACGTTCACACGTACTCCGTCGCCCTCGCCTGCCTTGAGGCGACGATCGACCTCTGCGACGAGTTCGTCGTACAGGTCGCGGCCTTTCGGGGTGAGCGCGATACCGCGCTGCTCGACCTCACCGAAGCGCACGCGCAGCTCACCGGGAGCGATACGTCCGTCTTCGTAGAGGAACATGCGGTCTTCCGCGAGTGCACGGAACGAGGTCTGGCGCAGCAGCACGTCCGGGCCTTCCCACGCCGGCGGTCCCTGGACCTCGTCGATCATCGTGATGCCGCGGGCCTCCATGCTGTGGTAGAGGTCGTCGATATCGAGCACGCGAGGGGTGAGGTGGTTGATGTGCGTGGTCGTGACGCCCCCGATATCAGCGGCCACGGCTGAGATCTTCTCGAGTCGGCGGTACCAGGCGTGATCGACGGGGTCGTCGGACAACTTGAACGAGAGGGCTGCGAGTTCCAGGAGACGATCGGCTTCAGCATCGTCGAGGCCGCCATCCGCTGCGGCCTTGTCGGCGAGTTCGAGGAGTTCTTCGGGGAAGAGCGTGCGCTGGTCGATGAAGTCCCGAAGTTGCTGCTGCAGTTCGGCATCGAAGAAGCGGGGGTCGTCGGTGGCGAGCATCGAGGTGAACACGCGGAACGGGTTCTTCGCGAGCTCGTCGGCGTCGATCGGGCGGAACGCGGTCGACACGACCGGGACCGAAGCCTTTGCGGCGTCGCGGAGGTCGTAGAAGCCGACGGGGTACATGCCGAACGCGGCGAACACGCGGGCGACTTGGCCGATCTCCTTCGGCGAGCCGACACGGATCGCGCCGTGGCGTTCGGCGGTGATGCGGTCGATCGTGCCGAGGCGTTCAGCTTCGGAGCCGAGGCGGTCGAGGTAGCGCTGGTTGACCTCGTTCGAGACGTCTACGAGCGTGGTGTATGCGGGCACCTCCTCGCCGTACATTTCCGAGAGAGCGATCGCGAAGCGGGCGCGGAGTTCCCATTGCTTGACTGTTGACATGACCCTTCCTTACTGGATGAGTGGTGGGTGGAACGACTAGATGATGTGGACTTCTCGCATGACGAGCTGAGCCGTGGAGAAGCGGTTGACCGAGAACTGGGTGTGATCCATGAACGATGGGCGACCGAGGTAGAGGTCTGTGACGAGCTCGCCGACGGCCGGGCCCTGGAGGAAGCCGTGACCGGAGAAGCCGGTCGCGTAGAAGAAGCCGGGCAGTTCGTCGGCTTCGCCGATGATCGCGTTGTGGTCGGGCGTGTTCTCGTAGAGGCCTGCCCAGCCGCCGACGAGATCAGGGTTCTCTATCGACGGTACGCAGACGTGAGCTGCGGCGTTGAACTCGGGCAGCCAGGAGTAGTCGAAGTTGCGGTCGAATCCGGGCTCTTGGGTGTGCGAGATGCCGACGAGCAGCGCGTTGCGGTAATTGTGGAAGTAGAGCGTCGTCTCGAGATCGAGTGTGAACGGGACGATCGGGTGCGCTTGCGGCTGCTGGCGGGTGAAACCGATCTGTCGACGAACGGGCACGACCGGGAGATCGACGTCGACCATGCGGCCGATCTCGGCGCTCCAGGCTCCTGCCGCGCACACCACGGCGCTGGTGCGGATGCGACCGCGGTGCGTGACGACGGCTTCGATGGTGCTGCCAGTGCGCTCGATGTGCTGCACCTGAGTCTGTGTGAGGATCGTCACGCCCAGTTCGGCCGCGGCGTCTGCGTAGGCCTTGATCGCGAGTGCGGGCTCGGCGTAGCCGTCGGCCGGCGAGAATGCGGCGCCGGTCAGTGCCTGCGGGTCGAGGAATGGGTTGAGCTGCTGGGCATCGGAGGCGGTGACCATGCGGCTGTTGACGCCGAGGTCGTTCTGGGTGGCCGTGGCCTGGTCGAGGGCTGCAAGGCTTCCCTCGTTGCGGGCGAGGAAGAGGTAGCCGACTTCGTGCAGGCCGATGCCTCGCCGGAAGACATTGGGAATCCGCTTGTAAGCCTCGAGCGACCGCTGGCCGAGGATGATGTTGCCCGGGTCGGAGAAGTTGGCGCGGAGTCCGCCGAGCGGCTTCGCGGAGGATCCTTCACCGAGTTCGCCCTTCTCGACGACCACGATGTTCTTCACTCCGGATTCGGCCAGATGCCAGGCAGTGCTGATGCCCATGACTCCGCCGCCGATGATGACGACGTCGGCGGCTGCGGGAACGCTGGACGTGTCGTATGGGGTGGTGAGGTCCAGGATGTGCTCGGCCATCCGACCCTCCTCTCGAGTTCAGATCGTTGCGGACGATTGCGGGTTATCCGTTATCGATAACCCTGTAGCATGAGGATGCCATCCGTCAAGTCGGCGCGCAAGTATTCGTCGACACGGAGCAGACATCCAGGAACGGACGGCGAAGACCGAGCAGAGCGGTGCCATACAATCGACGGAACCGCCTCGCATCAGCATCGACACCTACGGAAGTGACATGACGAACCCGCCCCCCGCCATGCCTGCGTTCAACGTTGCCGACCGAAGGTTGCCGCGAGAGACGCTCAAAGACTCGACCGAGGCGATCATTCGCCGAGCGTTGCTCGATGGCACCATGCAGCCGGGTGAGATCTATTCTGCGAACGCGCTCGCCGCTCAGCTGGGCATCTCGAACAGCCCTGCCCGCGAGGCGATGGTCACGCTCGTAGACAAGGGTCTGCTCGAACTCGTGCGCAACCGAGGGTTCCGCGTCATCGAGATGAGCGACCACGATCGGCGCGAGGTCTACGATCTGCGCATGCTCATCGAGGTCGACGCGGTGCGCAAGGTCGCGGCTCATGGGGTCGATGAGCAGCAGGCGCAGGATCTGCGAGACGCGTGCGAAGCGATCGTCACGGTCGGTGAATCGCGCGATTCCGTCGAGTACCTCGAGGCCGATCAGAACTTCCACGTCGGTCTCGTGTCGTTGCTCGGCAACAGCCGGCTGACCTCCATCGTCGAGAACCTTCGAGACCAGTCGCGCATCAACGGCGGATACGACGAGAGCGACCTCATTGATAAGAGCGTGCTCGAGCACCGTGCCATCACGGAGGCGGTGATCGCGGGTGATGCTGAGCTCGCGAAGGAGCTCATGCAGCGCCATCTCGACTACGCCTGCCCCGACGGAAAGTAGCGCGATTGCTGCGCGTGCACACGGGTGACCGCGGCGCACGCGACGCGATCACCCGTGAGGGCCGATCCGGCCTATTTCCAATCCTGGCGCGGTGACGTGTTGCCGACCCCCGCGTTGAAGACGTTGCGCGGGTCGAGCTGCTGGTAGTGCTTCTCGAGCGCGGGAGGCGCCTCGTAGAGCCGACCGTAGTTGTGCTCGGCAGGGATCGCGGCCCCGCGATCGGTCAGCAGCTTCGTCATCTGCTTCTTGAGCTCGACCGTGTCGACGCCCTTCTTCGCGACGTGGTTCTGATGGAGCACATGGCAGAAGAAGTGGCCGTAATAGGCGCTCACCTCGAGCTGATCGGCGATCTCGGGCGGGAGCACCTCGAGCCAGTCGTCGTCGTTACGACGCAGCGCGACGTCGAATGTGACCATTCCGCCGACGTTCTTGCGGTACAGGTTGAAATAGCGTGCGATCGCGCTGGCTGCGCCGAAGCGCTGCAGCATCGCGCTTTGCGCCTCGTTGTCGGTGCAGGCGAAGAATGCGCCGCCCCGGCTCGGCTCGGCGAAGAATGCGGTGAGGAAGTCCTCGGTCTCCTTCCGCTGCGTGTCTCCGACCTCCATGATGAGATGGTGCTCGAATCGATCGCGGTACGCGAGCATCCGCTTCGGCAGCTGCTGGGGCAGCAGTCCGAACGCCTTCTGCGCGATGGTATCGGCGAATGTCTGGCCGAAGAACGGCAGTTTCGCGAACACTCCGTTGGCCCAGCTCTTGAGTGCGAACATGCGTCGGAGCTGTCGACTGCCGGCGTATTTCAGGCCGACGAACGTGTCCTTGCCGTACTTCTCCGCGAGGTTGAACGTGGACCGGTCGAAGTACTCGCCCGAGATGGGCAACTGCCGATCAGAGCCGAGAACCGCCCGCCGCAGATCTTCGAGCTCGGCCGGGTCATTCGTTCCGATGTAGAAGGTCGTCGTGTGCTCGTCTTTCGGGAAGGTGCGTGTGCGAACCGCGAAGACCATGAGCTTCCCGGCGCAGCCGGATGCCTCGTACAGGAACTTCGGGTCGGCGTTGTAGCGGGCGGGGGAGTCGGCGATCTCACGTACATGGTCCATGTAATCGGTGCCGATCGCATCCGCGGGAGGCGGCGTGACGTCGGCGGCGTCCCAGTCGCCGCGCTGCAGCCTATCGAGTACCTGCGCAGGGTCGTCGCCCAACTCGATACCCAGGTGGTTGACGAGTTCGACCCTGTTGTTCTCGTTCACACGCGCATAGATCGCCTGTTCGGTGAACGCGGGCCCCTTGCGCACCTGGCTGCCGCCGGAGTTGTTGGCGATCCCGCCGACCACGGAAGCTCCGATCGACGTGGAACCGATCACGGAATGCGGTTCACGACCGTGCGGCGCGAGCGCATCCTCGAGCTCGTACAGGCGTGATCCGGCCAGGCAGACCGCCTCACGGGCATCGTTGATGAGATGGATCTGGTCGATCCGCATCGTCGAGATGATGACGACGTCGCGATCGTAGTCTTGGTCTCCGGGGCCGGAGCCGCCAGTCAGGCCGGTGTTCGCAGACTGCGGGATGACGATGATGTTCTTATCGACGCACACCTGCAGCGCGCGCCACATATCGATCAGCGTTCCTGGACGCAGCACCGCGAGTACCTGCCCGGATCCGAAACGGTTTCCGCGCACGTACGGACCCGTCGCCCGAGCAGAGGTCAGCACATGACCTTTCCCCAGGATGTCGACGAACGCCTGCAGCGCGTCTTCCGAACCTCGGAACCTGCCATTACTCATCTGCGATCAGCTGCCTTCCATCGTTATCGGGCGAAGGCCTCGCGCCTCGCCGCGCCGTGGGTGATCCCTGGTTATCCATTATCGACAACCTTGCATCGTGCAAGTGCCACCAGTCAAGTCGACCCCGATATTTCGCTGATGCGGATGGGGATTCGATCGACCGCACTCGTCTCCAGTGTATGCAGGGATCTTCCCGTTCACTGTGGAGAAGCCGCGTCACACTGCGGCGGGCGGCGGAATGTTCGGGCGACGCGGTGCGGTGCGGGTCATGATGGCCGCTGCGAGGAGCAGGATCACTGCCGGTAGCACGGTGATATGGAAGGACTCTCCGGCAATCAGCACGCCAATCGTGAGCGCGGTGAACGGGGTGAAGTAGGTCGTCGTCGCGGCAGTGACAGCGCCCACGCCGCGCACCAGCATGTAGTAGAGCACCGTTGAGATTCCGGTGCCGAAGAGACCGAGGCCGAGGACGACGCCCCACAGTGCGCGAGGGTCCCCGAAGATCGCGTCGATGCCGTCGAGTGGGGTCACCACCAGCAGCGTGAGGAACGCGAGCACCATCTGGTAGCTCGCCCCTGCTGCGGCCGGGATACCGAGCGGAGCGATGAACCTGCGCGCGTACGCGAACGAGAGCCCGTAGCTCGATGCACAGAGAAGCATGAACATGACGCCGATGGGGTCGATTGCCCCGGCGTCCCACGGACGTGCGAGCAGTGCGACGCCGGCTGCTCCGAGCAGCACGCCGACCAGCTTCAACCAACTGCCCGATTCGGAGCGGAGAAAGACCAGCGAAGCAAGGAACGTGAAAATCGGGATCGACCCGGTGAAGGCGCCGGCCACCCCGGAATCGAGCCTGAACACCCCGGATGAGAGTGTCCAGTAGTAGAAGCTGTTCGACAGCACCGACATCACGAAGAAGTGCGGCAGATACCGCAGATGAGCAAGCCGGAACGAACGCGTGAAGAGCGCGAAGAGCGCCACTGGTATGAGGCCGAAGCCGACGCGCAGCAGCGAGACCTGCAGCGGAGTGACCGTGTCGGCCGCCCATGAAGTGAAGAGGAAGAGGGATCCCCAGATCAAGATGAGCGAGACGTAACTCGCGGACGATCCGAATCTGGACGGACCTGCGAAAACCGCATTCATGCCAGGTGGCCCGCCCCTCTGCTCATGTGGCTATGTATTCTGCGAGATGGGTTCCGGTAAGCGTCGAACGGTCGGCGACGAGTTGCCGAGGAGTGCCCTCGAAGACGATCTTGCCACCCGACTGACCCGCACCCGGGCCGATATCGATGATGTGATCGGCGTGCGCCATGACGGCCTGGTGATGCTCGATCACGATGACGCTCTTGCCGGCATCGACGAGTCGGTCGAGCATGCCGAGCAGATTCTCGACATCGGCGAGATGCAGGCCGGTGGTCGGTTCATCGAGTACGTAGACCTCTGCGTCTTCGAGCATGCTGATCGCGAGCTTCAAACGCTGGCGCTCGCCGCCGGAGAGTGTCGAGAGCGGCTGGCCGAGTGTGATGTATCCGAGTCCGACGTCGACGAGTTGGGTGAGGATCTTCGCTGCCTTCGGCACCTTCGACTCGGCTCCGCCCACGGCGGATACCGACGTGGCGTCAACGCCTTCATCGGGCAGAGGAGACTCTTTCCGTCGGAGCGGTCTGCCGGAGAAGAACTCGAGCGCCTCGGCCATGCTGAGATCAAGCACCTCGGCGATGTTGAGACCGCCGAGCCGATAGTCGAGCACCTCGGCCTGGAAACGCTTGCCGCCGCAGACCTCGCACACTGATTCGACGGTCGCCATCATGGCGAGGTCGGTGTAGATCACACCGGCGCCCTTGCACTCGGGGCAGGCACCTGCCGAGTTCGCGCTGAAGAGCGCCGGCTTGACCCCGTTCTTCTTGGCGAACGCGGTGCGCACCGGGTCGAGCAGGCCGGTGTAGGTGGCGGGGTTCGAGCGACGGGATCCCTTGATCGCTCCCTGGTCGATGGCGACGACTTCTGGCTTCGGCGAGACGTGCCCGTGGATGAGCGAGCTCTTGCCTGAACCTGCGACACCCGTGACGACAGTCAATACTCCAAGCGGAATATTCACGTCGACGTCTGTGAGGTTGTGCTTCGTGGCGCCACGGATCTCGATCACACCGTTCGGTACGCGGACCTCGTCTTTCAGACGCGCGCGATCGTCGAGGTGGCGGCCGGTGACGGTGTCGCTGTTGCGCAGACCATCGACGGTTCCCTCGAAGCAGATCTCGCCGCCGTTCACGCCGGCACCGGGCCCGATATCGATGACATGGTCGGCGATACCGATCATCTCGGGCTTGTGCTCGACCACGAGCACCGTGTTGCCCTTGTCGCGCAGCCGCTGCAGCAGCCCATTCATATTGCGGATGTCGTGAGGATGGAGACCGATCGAGGGCTCGTCAAACACGTAGGTCGCGTCGGTGATGCTCGAACCGAGGTGGCGAATCATCTTGGTGCGCTGAGATTCGCCGCCCGAAAGCGTGCCCGTCGGTCGGTCGAGAGAGAGATATCCGAGCCCGATCTGCACAAATGAGTCGAGCGCGTCGCTGAGCTTGCCGATCAGCGGGGCGATACCGGGGTCGGTGATGCCGCGCACCCACTCGGCAACATCACTGATCTGCATCGCGCAGACGTCGGCGATGCTCTTGCCATCGATCTTCGAGGAGCGGGCACTCTCGTTGAGGCGTGTGCCCTCGCACTCCGGGCAGGGGCGGAACACGATCGCCCGATCCACGAAGGCGCGCACGTGAGACTGCATCGCCTCGCGGTCCTTCGAGAGCATTGACTTCTGGATGCGGGGGATCAAACCCTCGTACGTCAGGTTCGAGCCGTCGACTTTCACCTTCATCGCATCCTTGTAGAGGAGGTCGTGAAGCTGTTCATCGTTGAACTCTCGGATTGGTACGTCCATCGGAAGCAAGGACCCGAAGATCCGCCCGTACCATCCGTCCATGCTGAAGCCCGGCACCTTCAGAGCGCCCTCGCTCAGTGATTTGTCAGCGTCGTAGAGTTCATCGAGGTCGAAATCTGAAACACTGCCGCGACCTTCGCACTTCGGGCACATGCCCCCGAGCACTTCGAAACTGCGACGCTCCTTGACCTGCTTGCCGTCCTTCTCGAAGGTGACCGCCCCTGCACCGCTGATCGAGGCAACATTGAAGGAGAACGCGTTGGGGGAGCCGATGCGCGGCGATCCGAGGCGCGAAAAGACGATGCGCAGCATCGCGTTCACGTCTGTCGCGGTGCCAACCGTCGAGCGGGGATTCGCGCCCATACGCTCCTGATCCACGATGATCGCGGTCGTCAACCCCTCGAGCACATCGACATCGGGCCGCGACTGCGAAGGCATGAAGCCCTGCACGAAGGCGCTGTAGGTCTCGTTGATGAGTCGTTGCGACTCTGCGGCGATCGTGCCGAAGACGAGTGAGCTCTTGCCCGAACCCGAGACACCGGTGAACACCGTGAGGCGGCGCTTCGGGATCTCGACGCTGATGTCTTTCAGATTGTGTTCACGAGCGCCGGTGACGACGATGCGGTCGTGCGAATCTGCGGGGTGGACCGACGAGCTTGCGGCGCTGGAATGGATGCTCATGGGGACAGGCTAGTGCCTGCAGGCTGTGCCGCACTTCTCCAAACCTGATCGGAATTGACGGGCACTCCCTTCCCGGCTCGATTCCCCCTTTACGCTGGGAGAGTGCGACTCCAAGCGACTCCGATCAGTAGCGTACGGTTGTGGCCAACCGTCGCGGCCCTGCTGACGGTGCTCGCTGCGCCCGCATTCTTCGTCGCGGAGAGCATCCTGGTCGGCGCAATCCTGCTTCTGGTGGGTCTCGCACTCGCCTGGACTGCTTCGCGAACCTCATCAGAGGCGGGCTCGCCATCGTTGCTCCGGGATCTCTCGCTCATCGCGATCGGCCTCGTCATTGTGCGACTCATACCACTCGCGGCGAAACTCGACGACTGGGCCATGATCCGTTTCGCGCTCGCGCTCGGCGGAGCAGTCGCCGTCCCATACCTCGTCTCCCGGTTCATCTACCGGGATCGGGCGATCGAGTTTCCATGGCGCGGGCGATCAGCGGCGACGCGCAGCGTTGACGCCGCCCGCGATGCTGCCCACGGCAGCAGCCCACAGAGCGAAGCGCGGGGTGGCGGGGGAGGCAGGTGGGGACTGCTGCACTGGAGCTGGCTCGCGGGGGTGCTCGTGCTTGGCTGGATCATCCTGCCCTACTACTTCATCTCGTCGGGGGTATATCGCAACTGGCCTGTCGTCGATGATCCGAATCTCATCGCGCGCCTCTTCCTCGGTGTCGGGGCAGTGGGCATCTGGGACGAACTCTTCTTCATCTGCATCGTATTCGCGGTGCTGTTACGCCACTTCCCGGTCTGGATCGCGAATGTGTTGCAAGCGGTCGTATTCGTGTCGTTTCTCTGGGAGCTCGGGTACCGGGCGTGGGGACCGCTGCTCACGGTCCCCTTCGCACTCGTGCAGGGATTCATCTATCTGCGCACGCGATCACTCTCATACGTTGTGACGGTGCACCTACTTTTCGACGCCGTCGTGTTCGCAGTGCTCGTGCACGCGCACAATCCGACGCTCTTCGACATCTTTCCGACGGCGCCATGACCCCTTGAACGCCCGGCTCGATCAGTCGAGCTCGACAACCTCGAACTCGAGGAGCTCAGCGCCGGTGGCGACGGGCTTACGGGGCGCCTCGCCGGGAGCGCCGGCATGGGCCTCCTGGGAACGACCGTCACGCCAGGCGGCGAAGTGCTCTTCGCTCTCCCACGTGGTGACGACGAAGTAGCGATCGCCGCCCGCGGTGGGACGCAGCAACTGGAACCCCTGGAACCCGGGCGAGGCATCGACGGCGTGCTTGCGCGCAGCAAACCGTGCCTCGAGCTCCGACCCGGCTCCCTCGGGAACCGACAGGGCATTGATCTTCACAACCGACATGGAGAACTCCTCCGGATCACATCTGATGAATACTCGGATCCATGCTAGCCGAGGGACTCAGGCCTTACTGCCTCAGCCCTCGAGAAGGGCAGCGATCCGGCGCACCGCGAACTCGTAGCCCTGCACACCGCAGCCCGCGATCACGAACTCGGCGACCGGTGAAACGTAGGAGTGATGCCGGAACGGCTCGCGTGCATGCACATTGGAGATGTGCACCTCGGCCACCGGGAGGGAGACTCCGGTGAGGGCATCGCGCAACGCAACCGACGTGTGGGTGAAGGCTGCGGGGTTGATGAGGATCGCGTCACAATCGCCGCGGGCCGTGTGAATGGCATCGATGAGTTCGCCCTCGTGGTTCGATTGCACGGCCCGCACGGACAGGCCGAAACCCCCGGCGGTCTCAGTTACGAGTCGTTCGATGTCTGCGAGAGTCTCGCTGCCGTAGATCTCGGGCTCTCGGGTACCCAGCAGGTTGAGATTGGGGCCGTTCACCAGCAGGATGCGCTTCACGGTGCTCATGCACCCAGAGTAGAGGATCGGCCGTGCGACTCCGGAAGCGGATCAGCACAGAACTGTGGGATCAGCCTGAACTGTGGGATCAGCGCGTGTCTGTGGCGCCAGCAGAGGGGTATGAGGCCAGCACATAGATATCGGATCAGCACGTAGATATGTGGATTCTGTGCGATTACGGCATATTGAAGCGCTGATCCCATATCTACCTGCTGCTGAGGAGTCCACGCCCGCTTTGCCGACACACCCCTGCGACGATTACCGTTGTCGAGTGACCGAGCAGCACTCCGCAAAGCCCCGACCCGAGAACACCACATACCGCGAGAAGCCAGTCTCCTTCGTGCGCAGGGGCGGACGTATGACCCCATCGCAAGAGCGCGCCTGGGCAGATCACCGCGAGACCTATGTGCTCGATATCCCGAACGGGCCGGCTGCGACGAGCGTCGCCGAGGGTGTGACGGGGGATCCTGAGCAGATCTTCGGACGGAAGGCGCCGCTCGTCGTCGAAGTCGGATCCGGGCAGGGACACGCGATCCTGCATGCCGCTGAGACCGATCGCGATACCAACTTCCTCGCCGTCGAAGTGTTCCGGGCGGGCCTCGCCCGCACCATAATTCGGGCGGAATTCGCGGGCCTGGAGAATCTTCGCCTCGCAGAGGTCAACGCTCCTGAACTTCTCGAGAAGTATCTGCCGGCGGGGTCGGTCGATGAGATCTGGGTGTTCTTCCCCGACCCGTGGGCCAAGGCGCGCCACCACAAGCGCCGACTTGTGAGCGCCGAATTCGCGCAGCTCGTGCATCGGGCGTTGCGACCGGGCGGAGTGCTGCGTCTCGCCACCGACTGGGAAGAGTACGCCGAGCATATGCGTGACGTGCTCGATGGGGCGGAGGGCTTCGAACGGGACTTCTCGGGGGCGTGGGCGGATCGATTCGAGGGACGGATCCTCACCGCATTCGAGAAGAAGGGTGCTGACAAGGGGCGCGCGATCCGCGACCTGAGCTACCGGCGGGTCGCAGACTAGGCGCAGGTGCGCGCAGATGAACGCAGGTGAGCCCAGAATGGTCGCGCATGAGTGCTCACCCCTGCCGAGGGAAGAAAAACTGCTGCTGAACTCTGATCGAGCAACGATTATTCTTCCCTCGATAGGCCGGACGAGAGAAAGTGCGGAGGCGCGAGCAGGGGAGTGCAACGGGCCAGCCCGTGTGCGCCGCAGTGTTGGCTCAGGTGGCCGTACCGCAAGGACCTATGCCGCGCAGTGGCAGCGATCGGGCTTCGGCACGCCGGCCAGGGCCTCCTCGATATGCTCTCCGCAGCCGACCCAGGTGGGTTTCCCGCAGTGGTTGCAGGTGACTCGCTGGCACATGGTGTCCTCCTCGGGCAGTGTTGGTGGTTCGGGGCCGCTCGCTGAGCCGGCCACACTGCATGCGTCATGACACGGGGAGTGCGGCTGCCGTGTACATCCTGGCTCTGAAGCCTCTCCACGTCAAATGGCACCGCGTCCAACGGAACTGCGCAAAACGGCGCTGAGGAATCCTTGGACCCCAGAGGTCGCTGACGCCCGCCGTTGGGGTGCCGTTCGATTCGGAGGCGCGATGTGCTACTACGTCAAGCAGCCAACGACCTCGATACGCCGATCGAGTCATCGAGGAGCCTGCGGCCCGAAGGTCACGGCAGGGTGCTGTCTCCGGGCGTGATGAGACCCGATTCGTAGCCGAGGATCACCAGTTGCGCCCGGTCTCGGGCATGAAGCTTGGATAGGAGACGGCTGACGTAGGTGCGGGCGGTGGCAGGGCTGATGCGGAGGCTCGCTCCGATCTCGTCGTTCGATTCACCCAAGCCGATCCGAGTGAGGACTTCGCGTTCGCGGTCGGTGAGCGCGTCGAGCAGCGCCGGGCGCGCGGCGGAGGTCTGGCCTCCGGCGAGCGTGTTCATCACCTTTCGCGTGATCGTAGGCGACAGCAGAGCATTACCAGAAGCCACGGTGCGGATCGCACTTCGCAATTCGGCGGGAGCGATGTCTTTGAGGAGATAGCCGGCCGATCCCGCCCGAATTGCGGCCAGTACGTTGTCGTCCTCATCGAAGGTCGTCATCATGACGACTCGGGCATTCGCGAGTGCCTGATCGGCCAGGATCGCTTGCGTCGCGGCGATGCCGTCCAATTGGGGCATGCGAATGTCCATGAGGACGACATCGGGCCGGTGTTCGCGTACCGCATCGATGCCCGCGTGGCCATTGCTCGCTTCGGCGACGACGTCGATGTCGCCGTCGTGTTCAGCGAGGGTGCGCAGGCCCGTTCGCACCAGCTCCTGGTCATCGACCAGTACCACCCGGATCATGAGAGCCTCGCGGGGATCGTGGCCTCGACGGTGAATCCGTCTCCTGCGGAAGATCGAGTCGTCAGTGAGCCGCCAAGCAGCTTGACCCGTTCGTTCATTCCAGCCATGCCATATCCGCCTTTCGTGTCGCTCTTGAGCGCTGCGCCGTGTCCGTCGTCGGTGACGCTGATGTGGAGCTGTTCGTCCCGGATGCCGACCGTGATCCGTGCATGTGACGCACTGGCGTGACGGACGATGTTGGTGATCGACTCTTGGATCACCCGATACGCTGCCGCGTCGACCGGAGCGGACAAGTCGGCGGGTGCGGCAGTGATATGGGTGGTGACCTCGACACCTGCGCCTTTCGCAGCGTGTACCAGCTCCTGAACCGTCGAAAGCGACAGGATGCTCCGCGCTTCGTCTGGGGCGGATGCGGAGCGCAGGATGCGCACCATGGAGCGGAGCTCTTGCAGCGACCGTGTGCTGGCGGTTCGAATGCGAGAGAGCGCGTCATTCACGGCGCGGTCGTCGCGTCCGAGTGCTTCGGTTCCGACGCTTGCTTGCAAGGAGATGACGGACATCGTGTGCCCGACCGTGTCATGCAGCTCTCGGGAGATGCGCTCGCGTTCGTGCTGCATCCGCGAGTCCGCCTCGCGCGCCAGTTGCGCTTCGGTGAGTCGGGCGATCTCGGCACGCTGAGCCGCTTGGATACGGCGGATGCGCACACCGTATCCGAGTGCGATACCGGCCGCGATGAGTGCGAGGTTGGATACGGTGTCGTAGCCGAGTAGATACCCGAGCGGTGGCGGTTCGTCGCGGAGGCGGAAGTACAGGGAGACCGTGAAAACCATGGCTCCTGCACATACAGCCCAGCGGGTGAGTCCGACCTCTGCTGCTGAGAACAGTGCTGCGACGACCGGGAGTGCGACCCCGATGGGTGGCAGGTCAAGGATGTAATAGCCGAAAGTTCCCAGAACGCTGAGCAGAAGCACAGGGATCGGCATGCTCCGCCTGAGCAAGAGCACGGCACCGAACCCCGAGGTGAATACGTAGGCCAGGATGTTCGGGAACTCGTCCGCCGTGGCCTGCGACAGCGCGACGATGCTCGAAAGCACGACCGTGACGGTCGCTGCGAGCAACGCGTCGACGGCCCAGGGTTTCATGGGTGTTCTCCTATTGATCGTCCGTACTCCCAGGTTCGGAGTGTTCCCAGGATAGGAGGTGGATCAGCCGCGGTACATCCTCCGCTCTGCGCGTATCGAGGTCGCTCTCTGACGTATCGCGACTACGTCGAGAAGCGATCCAGGTCGAGAGCAGGGGCCGATGTCGGAGCCTCGGGGCGGCTCATAGTGTCGAAGCATGACCGACCACAACCCGTTACTTCCGCCTGCTCCCGACTCTCTGCCGAAGCGACGACGCCTCGGGCTGCCGCTCGTAGCGATCATCGGGCTCGCGCTGCTCGCGGTGCCTCGCGTCGTCCTCCATGACCTCGACATCATCCACGAAGGAACCGTGTTCAATGCGCTGTTGGTGTTCCTTCCTCCGGCAGTGTGGGTCTTCGTCGCTCTCGTTTCGAGGGTGCCAAACCCGTTCGTCACCATCCTGGTGATCGGCGTCTGCTACGGGATCTTCCTCGCACTGGGGCATCAATTGATGTGGGGGATCGCCTTCGCTGACAACTCGCCCCAGCTCGGAGGCAGCCTTGCGGGAATCGATCCGGCCATCCAAGCCGCCATTCTGCGCTCCTTCGCCGTTCTGTCGAGTCTTGTAACCGGGGCCATCGTCGGTGCGATCGCCGGCCTCGTTGCATGGGGACTCAGCGTTCTCATTCCTCGTTCCCGGCAGCTCCGTTGAAGGATCGCGGCGATGAACGAATCACCTCACCTGCATCGTCCTCGCGTCATGCGCATGCTGGGTGTCGGCGCTCTCGGTCTCGTTGGCGGCGTGCTGCTCGCGCTATTCGTCCAAGACTTCCTCGCGGTCGCGCTCGTCAGGTTAGGAAGCGTCCCTTCCATGCCTGCAGTCGTCTTCGATTACCTGTTCCCGATTATTTCCATCGTGACCGCGGTGGCGGCGGTCATCATCGACCGAAGGGTCGCCTTGCGCCGGACGGACAAGAACTCACATGATGACTGAGCTGTGCGGCCGGTCAAGCTGCCTGAACCTGGCCCACGGTTCCGAGATCGTTTCACACGAGTTCGCTTGCATGCCTACGATGCCGCTCCCGCAGATGAGCGGCGGGTGCGCTGCGGTCGTGAAAAAGCGGGGCTGATCAGATGTTTCTAGCTGATAAACCCCGCCTGGCTGCAGTGCCCCCGGAGGGATTCGAACCCCCGACCTACGGTACCGGAAACCGGCGCTCTATCCCCTGAGCTACGGAGGCGAGCATCGTGCAACAGCGACCAGCCTAGCGCACTTCCGGCGGGTCTTCGCGCGCCGCTCGCTCTGAGGCGCGCTCTGCATGCAGCATCGTTTCCTCGAGCATCTCGAGGTTGATGCGGGCGTGTGTGCGGCCGATCTCGTGAGCCGCCAGTACGTCGCCGTCGGTGATCGCCGCGACCAGCTTCTCGTGATCGCGGAGGGCTCGTAGTTCGAGTTCTTTCCAGCTGGATTCCGCACCCCAGGGGTGGGCTGGCGCCGAGAGATGCATCTGTCGTTCAAGAGAGAGCAGCGACTCCCGCAGGGTGGGGCTGTGGGCCGCGTCTGCAATAGCGAGATGCAGTTGTTCATCGGCTTTCTGGGCCGGGGCGCCTGACCCCGCCTGGCGGTACGTCTCGAGCTTTTCTTGCAGGATCGCGACGTCGTCGTCACTGCGGCGTTCGGCGGCTGCGGCCGCGATCATTCCGTGCATCCAGCATTCCGCCTCGTGCTGGTCGATGAGCTTGTCCCAAGCTATGGAGAGGGCCTGTTTTACGGCAGCTCCGGCTTCGGGGGTATCGGGTTCGATTACGAAGGTGCCGCCGCTGCGACCTTGCTGTCTGCGGAGCAGCCCGCGCTCGACCAGGTCAGATATCGCTGCGCGCACGGTCACGCGAGCGACGCCGAGCATCACGGCCAAGTCCCGCTCGGGCGGGAATCGCTGCCCTGGTATGTAATCGCCGAGTGCCACCGCGGTGATGAGGCGGTTCGCGACCTCGGTGCGCAGCGTCAGGTTCGGGCCGCCCTCGGCGAGCGGCTTCGCGAGCACGCTTCCCGAGGTTCTCGAGCCGGTAGCCATGCATCAATTAACTCATACTCTGCCGAGCTTCTATAAAAGGTTTGATATAGATACCTTTTGTGTGATGATGTTCGGGCCAGGTCTCGGCGAGATACGAGACACGGTGCGCACATATGACCAGCAAGCCTGAGGAGGAGCAATGACGCTGGATAGCCACTCAGCCGCGGAGATCGTTGACGAGGAGGTCTTCGTCGACACACCGCACGGACGACTTTGGACTCGAACGCTGACCCCGACGGTCGAAGCGGGACCGCCTCTCGTGCTGTTGCACGGAGGACCCGGGTACCCGAGTGACTACCTCGAACCGTTGGCACCGCTCGCTGCCGACCGCAAATTGGTGTTCTTCGATCAGATCGGTGCCGGCCGTTCGGATCCGCCGAGCAATGCGTCGGCCTGGACCCCGAACGCATACGTCGAGCATGTGGAACTTGTGCGCCGTGCACTCGGCCTCGATCGCTTCCACGTGCTGGGCCAGTCGTGGGGAGGTTTTCTCGCGCTGGCCTACACCGAAGCGCACCCCGAACGGGTAGCCTCACTCGTGCTCTCCAGCCCGCTCGTCGATGTACCGCGATGGGTCGACGACGCCCGGGACTTGATTGCTCGACTTCCCGAGGAACACCGTGACGCCATTGCGAACGGGGCTGAGGATCCCGGATATGCCGCCGCAGAGGCCGAGTTCTACCGCCGGCATTTCTGCAGCATCGAACCCTGGCCGGAACCGCTGCAACGTGCTGCCGATGGGCAGGATGCGGCGTCGTATCAGGCGATGTGGGGACCGAACGAGTTCACGAACACCGGTTCGCTCTCCGGGCAGAGCAAGGTCGGCGTCGTTGCAGGATTGCGGATCCCGAACCTCTGGATCACCGGAGACAACGATGAGGCGCGACCCGAGACCCTGCGTGAGTTCGCCGACATGAACGACACGTCCGAGCTCGTGGTGCTGCCCGGCACCCACTGTGTGCACCTCGAGCAGCCCGAACCCTACCTCGGTGCGCTCCGCGCGTTCCTCAGCAGCGCGGATCGACCCGAACCAGCAGCACACTAGCGACGCTTCACTTCACAACATGTCCAGCACTATGAGAAAGACAGCACAGTCATGACCCACCCCTCGCCCGAGCCCGGCAACGACGCAGCTTCGGCTCAGCTCGAAGAACTCGGCTATACGCAGGAGCTCAAACGCTCGATGTCGTTGACCGACGTCGTGGTCTACGGCCTGATCTACATGGTGCCGATGGCCCCGCTCGCGGTATTCGGCATCATCTACAACTTCTCGGGCGGCACGCCCGCCCTCGTCTACGTCGTGGCGGCGTTCGCCATGGTCTTCAGCGCAATCAGCTATAAGGAGATGGCCAAGCGGTTCCCGATCGCCGGATCCGTCTATTCCTATGTGCGACTCGGGCTGAATCGCTTTGTCGGGTTCATCGCAGGGTGGGCGATCCTGCTCGACTATCTCTTGCTACCCGCGCTGCTTTCGGTCTTCGCCGCTGCCGCGATGACGAGCCTCGTGCCGGGCATCCCCGAGTTCGTCTGGGTCATCGTCTTCGTCGTGCTCGCCGCAACCGTGAACCTGCGGGGCATCACGCTGACGGCAGGCATGAACAAGATCTTCCTGCTCATCCAGCTGGTCGTGCTCGCGATCTTCGTCGTCGGTGCGCTCGTCGCCGTCGCTCAGGGCCGGGCCGAGCTCTCGTTCGCTCCATTCTTCCAAACCGATGAGTTCTCGTGGGCGATCGTCTTCGGCGCGATTCCGATCGCAGCTCTGAGCTTCATCGGATTCGATGCGATCTCGACGCTCAACGAAGAGGCGAAGGGTGGCGGCCCGACGGTTTCGAAGGCGACCATGATCGTGCTGGTCGCGGTCACCCTCCTATTTGTGATCCAGGTCTACCTCGCCTCGATCTTCGTGCCGGTCGGTACCGAGTTCGCCGAGGGCGACGCCACGAACAACGCGTTCTACTACATCGCCGGAGACGTTGTCGGCGGTTGGTTCCAGGTGCTCATCACCCTCACGTCGGCGCTCATCGCAATCTTCGCGAACTCGATCGCGTCGCAGGCGACGTCGAGTCGCCTGGTATTCAGCATGGCGCGTGACCGCCAGCTGCCGAAGTTCCTGTCATACGTGAGCGGACGACAGGTGCCTCGCAATGCCATGCTGCTGATCGCGGGACTCTCGCTCGTCATCGGCGTCGTGGGCACGGCGGAGCAGGAGCTGCTCACGACCCTCGTCACCTTCGGAGCGTTGACCGCGTACATCCTGCTCAACATCGCAGTGATCGGCCACTTCGCGATCGCGCAGCGCAGCCGAAGCTTCTTCATCCACCTGATCTCGCCGATCATCGGCACCGCGGTGCTGGCCTACGCGCTGTGGAGCACCGGTCCGCTGACCAAGATCATCGGTGTCGGCTGGTTGATCATCGGTGCGGTCGTTGCGGCCGTGCAGTGGAACCGAGTCAAGCGGTCACAGGTGGCCGCCGAATAGCGGTCGAGCGCGGGGTCGGGGCCGTCGACCCCGCGCTCAGTTCGCCAGCTGACAGCGGACTAGACTGGATCCTTGTGACGCCTCAGGAACTCTCCCTCGCCCTCTCCCGCATTCTCACGGACCTCGTCGCCGAGTACGGTGCCGATATCTCCGTGACCGAGCAGGACACGCAGGTGGAGCGGCCCAAGAATCGCGAGCACGGCGACTGGGCGTCGAATGCCGCCATGAAGTTCGCGAAGCGGCTGGGCACGAACCCGCGCGAGCTCGCTCAGCGCATCGTCGGGCAGGCTGCCGAGATCGACGGCGTCGCGAATGCTGAGATCGCGGGGCCCGGGTTCATCAACATCACCCTCGACACCGCGAGTGCCGGGGAGACTGCTCGACGGGTTGTCGAGCAAGGCGACGCCTACGGGCGCGGCAATGCGCTCACGGGACAGCGGATCAACCTCGAGTTCGTCAGCGCGAACCCGACCGGTCCGCTCCACATGGGGCACACCCGCTGGGCCGCGCTCGGCGACTCGACCGCTCGTGTGCTGCGTGCCGCTGGGGCCGAGGTCGTGAGCGAGTACTACATCAACGATGCCGGCTCGCAGATGAACAAGTTCGGCCGTTCGGTGCTGGCCGCCGCCCTGGGTGAAGACGCCCCCGAGGATGCCTATCCCGGTGAATACATCCAGGAGCTCGGCCGCAAAGTGCGGGAGAGGATGCCGCGCCTCGCCGAGCTCGCGGCGCAAGACCGCGACGCCGCCCTCGAGCAGGTGCAGGAAGCCGCGTACCAGCAGCAGCTCGCGGAGATCAAAGACTCGCTCGAGCGATTCAACGTGCACTTCGATGTCTTCTTCTCGGAGCGCACCCTGCATGCCAAGGGTGAGTCGGGAGAGCCGAGCCCCATCGAGGCCGCGATCGAACGGCTTCGCGAGCAGGGACACGTCTTCGAGGAAGACGACGCGCTCTGGGTGCGCACCACCGACTTCGGCGACGACAAAGACCGCGTGTTCACACGCGGCAACGGGGTCTACACATACTTTGCTGCGGATGCCGCCTACTACCTCTCCAAGAAGGACCGAGGCTTCGGCGAAAAGATCTACCTGCTCGGCGCCGATCATCACGGGTACATCGGCAGACTCACCGCAATCGCAGGCGCCGCCGGCGACGATGTCGAGACCGATATCACGGTACTCATCGGCCAGCTGGTGAACCTCAATGGCGCTCGACTGTCGAAACGAGCCGGCAACATCATCGAGCTCGATGACCTGCTGGAGTGGTTGGGATCGGACGCGCTCCGTTACTGGCTTGCACGCTACCCGGCCGACTCGCCGTTGTCTCTCGACGGTGAGAAGGTGCGCAGCCGCACCAATGACAACCCCGTCTTCTACGTGCAGTACGCACACGCCCGCACGTGTGCGGTCGACCGCAACGCCGCAGCAGGCGGGGTGGATCGCGGCGCGTTCGCCCCGGAGCTCTTGACCCACAGCACCGAGACGGAACTGCTCGGCAAGCTGCAGCAGTACCCCGGCATCGTTGCGGGAGCCGCAGAACTGCGCGAACCGCACCGTATCGCGCGCTTCCTGGAGGAGCTCGCGGCTGCCTACCACCGCTGGTACGACAACTGCCGGGTCACTCCGCTCGGTGATGCTCCGGTCCAGGATCTGCACCGCACCCGGCTGTGGCTCAACGATGCGGCGGGGCAGGTGCTGCGGAACGGTCTGGATCTGCTGGGTGTCTCAGCACCCGAGCGACTGTAGGCGTGACATTGGTGCAGCAGACCGCCGAATCAGACACTGCGGGTCTGGAAACCTCACGGCGCCGGAGGCGTCGATGGGTGCCGTTCGTCGTGGTGATCGTCGTCATCGCGATGCTCGCCGGAGCCGCAGAACTCGCACTGCGCGCGATTATTCCGAGCTTGGTAGCGTCAGCGATCCGCACCCCGCTGCATCTCACCGCCGACCATGATGTCGATGTCGACCTCGGCGGATCGGTGCTGCTGCACACCCTTACCGGCAAGGTCGGCGATCTCGAAGTCGGCATCGACAGCGTCCCGCTCATGGATGGGCTCACCGGCGACGTGACACTGCAGGCTGATGCGGTTCCCTTCAACCCGACGAGCGGGGAGATCGCGGGTGGGCAGGCCCGCCTGACGATACCGGCCGACGATATCGACCCCGTTGTCACGATGCTGACCCAAGGCATCGCTGATTCGGGGCAGGTGCGGGGCGACACGATCGAGATCAGTCGCACCGTCGCCGTGTTCGGGCAAGAAGTTGCACTCACAGCCGCCGTACGCGTCGCCGTGAAAGACGGAGACGTCGTTATTGATCCCGCCGGAGTGCGGGCCGTCGGTCTCGACCTCGATGCCGAACAGCTGCGCCAGACCACCGGTGGATTGCTCGACCCGGTGCTCACTCCGCAAACGATCTGTGTGCGCGACCAGCTGCCGAAGGGCATCGAACTGCGTGACATCACACTATCGAGCACCGGCAGCGTGGCAATCGATGCACGTCTCTCGCCGAAAATTCTCTCCGACCCAAGCGAGCAGGCGACGGGCAGCTGCGCCTGAACCATTGCAACATTGCGAATCGGCTATGCAGGGCGCGCTAAGCTGGAACGGTTCGCTCTGAGACAGGTTCTCCGTTCGCACGGCTTCAGGGGCCAATCCGGGTCCGCTCGCCTCCGACTGCTCAGCCGGCCTAGCGCCCGCTGACGGACAGTCTCAGCCGAGCAATCTCGCACACCGACCCTGTGATGATCAGAACCTCCGAGGACCCGAAGTCATGAGCCACGACGCCGACCGCCCGACCGCCGTCGCCGCGCCCGCGGCCGACGCCTGCGACGTCACCGCCGAGGTGACGGCCGAAACACCTCTGAACGAGATCGACCAGCGTGTCTTCCCTCCGACCGCGCGTCGCGGACGTGGCTGCGGAGAGCTCAAGATCGGCGGCATCCGCGCTTCTGAACTCGTGGCGCAGCATGGATCACCGCTCTACGTTGTCGATGAGGCAGCGGCTCGCACCCGCGCCCGTGAGGTGCGTGAAGCACTGCAGCGGGAAGCCGGTCGAATCGGAACCGAGGCCACCGTCTACTACGCGGGCAAGGCATTCCTCTGCATCGAGGTCGCTCGGTGGATGGCCGAAGAAGGTCTCGCCGTCGACGTCGCGAGCGGGGGAGAGCTCGCCGTCGCGCTCGCCGCAGGAGTCGACCCGGCTCGCATCGGTTTCCACGGCAACAACAAGTCCGAACGCGAGATCCGTCGGGCTGTTGATGCGGGCGTCACCCTCGTCATCGACAGCGAGATCGAAACCGAGCGCATCGCCGCGGCTGCTCGTGAAGCGGATCGTCGCCCGCGTGTGCGGCTGCGGGTGAACAGCGGTGTGCATGCCTCGACCCATGACTTCCTCGCGACCTCGCACGAGGATCAAAAGTTCGGGCAGCCGCTCGGCGAAGCGGTGCGGTTGGCTTCCGCGATCCTCGCCCATGACGTACTCGACTTTGTCGGTCTGCACTGCCACATCGGGTCCCAGATCTTTGCCACTGATGGCTTCCGTGAATCTGCCCGCCGACTGCTCGGCGTGTACGGTGAGCTCGCGGCGGTCGCCGGGCGGCCGATTCCCGAGCTGAACCTCGGAGGCGGGTTCGGGATCGCCTACACGAGCGAACAGGCAGCCGAGTTGCCGCGCATCGACGACATCGCGCGTGAACTCGCTGACATCGTCGCCGAAAGCGCACGTGAATTCGGCGTACCGGTGCCGAAGCTTGCTTTCGAACCTGGTCGATCGATCATCGGGCAGGCGGGTGTCACCCTGTACACGGTCGGGACGACCAAGGAAGTGGCGCTCGCGGGCACGGAGAGTGCAAGCACGGAGGCCGCAAGCACGGAGGGCGCGGCACAGGATTCGGGGGAGCGAAACTTCGCCTCCAGGCTCTACGTGAGCGTCGATGGCGGGATGAGCGACAACGCCCGGCCTGCGCTCTACGGCGCCGACTACCAGGTGACGCTCGCGAACCGCCGCTCGGAGGCCGAGCCCGCGCTCGTGCGCGTTGTCGGCAAGCACTGCGAGGCCGGCGACATCGTCGTGCAGCGCGACCTCTTGCCCGGAGATGTGCGCCCCGGCGACCTCCTCGCCGTCGCTGCGACCGGCGCCTACTGCTGGTCGCTCTCGAGCAATTACAACTATGTACCGAGACCCCCCGTTGTGGCGGTGCATGACGGAACCTCTCGCGTGATCGTACGCGGCGAGACCGAAGACGATCTGCTGGCGAAGAGCATCGCCTGAGGGCGATCAAGAACTGACGAACGGAGAAACCAACTTGAACGGTTACCGCAACCTTCGCGTGGCACTGCTGGGCTGCGGCTCGGTCGGAGCCCAGGTGGCCAGGCTCATCCTGGAGCACGGAGACGAGCTGGCGGCGCGCATCGGCGCGCGCCTCGAGCTCACAGGCATTGCCGTGCGCGATACGGAAGCGAAGCGCGACGCCGAGTTGCCGCGTGATCTCTTCACGACTGATGCTGAGACGCTCGTGCTCGGAGCTGACGTCGTCGTCGAGCTCATGGGGGGTATCGAGCCCGCGCGGAGTCTGATTCTCCGTGCGCTCGAAGCCGGAGCCGACGTCGTCACCGCGAACAAGGCGCTCATCGCCGCGCACGGCCCTGAGCTCGCGGACGCCGCGGAGCAGGTCGGAGCGCAGCTCTCGTACGAGGCGGCCGTGGCCGGGGCGATCCCGATCATTCGCCCGCTGCGGGAGAGTCTCGCAGGCGACCATGTCACCCGCGTGCTCGGCATTGTGAACGGCTCCACCAACTACATTCTGGATCGCATGGACCGTTTCGGCGACAGCGCCGAGAATGCCATGCAGGTCGCGAGCGACCTCGGGTTCCTCGAAGCGGACCCGACGCTCGACGTTGAAGGATACGACGCCGCGCAGAAGGCGACGATCCTCGCGAGTATCGCCTTCCACACCGAGGTACCCGTCGACAAGGTGCACCGCGAGGGCATCTCGAATGTCACCGCAGCCCAGGTCGAGGCCGCGAAGCACAGCGGCCACGTGATCAAGCTGCTCGCGATCGCCGAGCGCCTGACCGCGAGCGACGGTACGCAGGGTGTCTCTGCCCGTGTCTACCCCGCGCTCATCGACCGCAATCATCCGCTGGCTGCCGTGCACGAGGGCAAGAACGCCGTCTTCGTCGAGGCCGAGGCCGCGGGCGAGCTTATGTTCTACGGCGCGGGTGCGGGCGGAGTCGAAACCGCGTCGGCCGTGCTCGGAGATCTCGTCTCGGCGGCGCGTCGCCATGTCATCGGTGGACCGGGAACACCCGGTTCATCGCACGCTGAGCTTCCGATCCTGCCGGTCGGCGAGGTGAGCACCAGTTACCAGGTCATGCTCGATGTGCGCGATAAGGCGGGCGTGCTTGCGACGATCGCGGGCATTCTCGCCGAGCATGGCGTCTCGGCCGCGAGCGTCGAGCAATCGGTGCCCGCCGACGCCCATGGCACGGCGACACTCGTCATCGGCACGCACCGTGCGCGAGAAGGGGATCTCGCTGCAATGGTCGAGGCGCTGCGCAACAGCGACGTCGTTACCGCCGTCACGAGCGTGCTGCGTCTGGAGGGCGGAGAATGAGCGGGGCTCGTCGCGCCGTCCGGGTGCATGTACCTGCGACCAGCGCGAACCTCGGCCCGGGCTTCGACACGCTCGGGCTCGCCCTCGCCTACGGCGACGAGATCACAGCCGTCACCCGCGACGAGCCCGGTGCGAGTGTTCGCGTCACGGGCATCGGTGAGGGTGAGGTGGCCACCGACGAGAGCAACCTCGTGGTCCGCTCTGTCGCCCACGTCTACTCGCGTCTCGGCCGCACGATGCCCGGCCTCGAACTGCGAGCCCACAACCGCATCCCCCACGGGCGCGGCATGGGCTCGTCAGGGTCTGCGATCGTCGCCGGTGTCATGATCGCGGCCGGGCTCTTGCAGAGCGACCCTGAGGATCCGCAGGTGCTCAGTGAAGACGAGCTTCTCGGCTATGCGACTGACCTCGAGGGCCACCCAGACAATGTCGCCCCAGCACTCTTTGGCGGTCTCACGATCGCCTGGACGAATGAGGATGGCCCCCGTTTCAAGCGCCTGCTCGTGCACCGTGGTGTCTCGCCGCTCGTGCTCGTGCCGAGCTTCACCATGTCGACCGAACTCGCGCGCAGCCTGCAGCCGGAGCAGGTGCCATACGAAGACGCCGTCTTCAATGTGTCCCGATCCGCTCTACTCGTGGCCGCACTCACGCAGAGTCCGGAGCTCCTGCTCGACGCGACTGAAGATCGCCTGCATCAGAACTATCGTGGCGAGGCAATGCCGCAGACCCGCGACCTCGTCGCAGCACTGCGAGCGGCCGGCCATGCTGCGGTCGTCTCCGGTGCCGGACCGTCGATACTCGTGCTTGCCGCTGATCCGGGGGAGCGACTCGCCGCCGCGGAGCTCGTCGCCGAGCAGGGGCCCGATTGGCAGGCGCTGATCCTGGCCGTTGACATCAAGGGT
This sequence comes from Leucobacter sp. GX24907, assembly GCF_053567335.1. Taxonomy (NCBI): domain Bacteria; kingdom Bacillati; phylum Actinomycetota; class Actinomycetes; order Micrococcales; family Microbacteriaceae; genus Leucobacter; species Leucobacter sp. GX24907. The sequence continues at coordinate 102,702 of NZ_JBSGPD010000003.1, forward strand.
GCTACAGTGGAAGAGATCTCCGCGGTCGAAGCGCTCTAGCGCATACGACCTCGCTCTTCTCATCTATGAGATCAGCGGTCGGGTTCCGGAGCCTCGTGCTTCCGGGACGAGTCTTTCCGTGGTCGGTCGATCTTCCTCACCGGTGCAGTGCCCGAGTCGTGCTGCGCGGTGAGTCCCAAGCACACTCGTGCATCAGGCGGGAAGGCGGACGAACTGTCTGCGAGATGCCCCGCAATCTCCGAAAGGAACACCGTGTCAGAGAACACCGAGACCCAGGGTGCTGCGAGCGCCGCATCCGAATCCACCGAGGCGGCGGAGAAACCCGCCACCCGGCGCCGCGCCAGCCGTCGAGTGACCACCCCCGCAGCTGAGGTTCCGGCTGCTGAGGCGCCTTCTGCCGAGGCTTCGGCGGCAGCGGCTCCCGCTGCTGAGGCGCCTGCGGAGGAGACAGCGCCGAAGAAGCGTGCGCCTCGTACTCGCAAGAAGGCTGAAGATGCCCCGGCCGCCGATGCAGGCGCTGAGAACACCGCAGCCAATGGCGCTGAGGCTTCAGCCCCTGAGGCTCCGGCGGCAGAGGCTCCGGCTGCTGAGGCGCCTGCGGAGGAGGCGGCGCCGAAGAAGCGTGCGCCTCGTACTCGCAAGAAGGTCGAAGAGGCGCCTGCAGCCACTGCAAGCGACTCCGAGGCAGCTCCTGCTGCGACCGATGCCGATGCTGAGAACGCAGCCGAGAAGTCTGCGACGAAGCGTCGCACCAGCCGACGGGCGACGAAGCCGACCGCAGAGGCGACTGAGCAAGCACCCGCCGAGGGCGGCGACACCAGTGGCGGCGCTGTTACGGCAGCTCAGACCGGCGCCGACGATGCACACGGTTCGGAGTCGCCTGCCTCGGCGCAGACTTCCGGTGCGCAGTCCGCCGAGGCGCAGTCCGCCGAGGCGCAGTCTGCCGATGAGGCGCCATCGACGTCGCGCAACCGTCGCTCGCGTTCTCGCAAGGCCGAGGCGGAGGCCCCGGTCGACGACGCATCCGACAACGCCTCGAAGAACGCGGATAAGGCGGACAAGTCCGAGCAGCAGAACACCGCTCCGGAGCAGTCTGAGAACGGTGACAGGCAGGCCGATGACGCGAACGGCAACGGCAACGGTCGTAAGGGCAAGAGCCGGGGCAATAGGAACCAGGATCGCCAGAACGACAAGGGATCCGACAAGAACGAAAGCGGCCGAAACGACCGTAGCGATCGCTCTGGCGACCGGCAGGACGGCGATTCGGGCAACCGTTCGAGCCGTACCCGCCAGCGCGACCGCAAGCGCCGTGGCCAGGGCGATGACTTCGAGCCGGAGATCACTGAGGATGACGTGCTGCTGCCCATCGCGGGCATCCTCGACGTTCTCGACAACTACGCGTTCGTTCGCACCAGCGGGTACCTGCCTGGCACCAGCGACGTCTACGTCTCCCTCGGCCAGGTCAAGAAGCACGGTTTGCGCAAGGGTGACGCCGTCGTCGGAGCGATCCGTCAGCCCCGTGAGGGCGACGGCGGCCGCCAGAAGTACAACGCGATCGTCAAGGTCGATGCGGTGAACGGTCGCTCCGCTGAGGAGAGCCAGAGCCGAGCGGTGTTCGCCGACTCCACCCCGGTGTACCCGCAGCAGCGAGTACTCCTCGAGAATGCCGACTCCTCGATCGCGGCTCGAGCCGTAGATCTGCTTGCTCCTCTCGGCCTGGGCCAGCGAGGTCTGGTGGTGGGGCGTCCAGGCACTGGCAAGTCAGCGGTGCTGCGTACCATCGCGAGCGCTGTCACCGCGAGCCATCCCGATGCGCACCTCATGGTGGTGCTCGTGGACGAGCGACCCGAAGAGGTCACCGAGCTGCAGCGCACGATCAAGGGCGAGGTCGTGGCCTCGACCTTCGATGGCACCGCCGAAGATCACCTGACCGTCGCAGAGCTCTCCGTCGAACGCGCGAAGCGCCTCGTCGAGCTGGGGCATGACGTGGTCGTACTGCTCGACTCGATTACGGTGCTGGGTCGGGCGCACCTGCAGCGCACGCCGAGCTCGCGCGGTGCGGAAGCCGGCATTGACCTTGCCGCCTTGCAGCCGATCAAGCGTCTGCTCGCCGCAGCCCGCAATGTCGAGAATGGCGGATCGCTGACGATCATTGCGACCGCCCTCGAGAAGAGCGGGTCGAAGCTCGACAAGGCGATCCTGAACGAGATCCAGGCGTCTGCGAACAGCCGCATCCGCCTCATCGGCGAAGGAGGACAGCCCGAGGTCGATCCGACGGGCACCTTCGCGGTGCGTCCGGAGCTGCTTGTCGGCGAAGCGGAAGCCGCCGCAGTGCGGAGCCTGCGCAGCGAGCTCGGAGATGAGGATGCCGAAGCGGTGCTGACGAAGCGTCTCTCCGGCTCTGCCTCGAACACGGCGCTGCTTGCCGAGGTGCGCAGCTCCGGGAAGTTCTGATGTTCGAACAGGTCGAAGGGCTGCTGCGCGAGCACGCTGATCTGCAGGATCAGCTCGCTGATCCTGAGCTGCACGCCGACGCTGCCCGGGCCAAGAAGGTCAATCGGCGGTACGCCGAGCTGAGCAAGATCAAGGTTGCGTACGAGCAGTGGAAGCAGCTTGGAGACGACCTTGAGGCCGCGCGCGAACTCGCGAAGGAAGACGAAGCCTTCGCCGAGGAGGTGCCGGGCCTCGAGGAAGGCCTCGCGGAGGCGCAGGAGAAGGTTCGTCGACTGCTGATCCCTCGTGACCCCGATGACGCTCGTGACGCGATCCTTGAGATCAAGGGCGGCGAGGGCGGCGCTGAGTCGGCGCTGTTCGGCGCTGACCTGCTGCGCATGTATATGCACTACGCGGAATCCAAAGGGTGGAAGACCGAGATGCTTGAAGCCGACGAGAGCGATCTCGGCGGATACAAGAATGTGCAGGTCGCGATCAAGAGCAACGCTTCCGATCCGTCGCAAGGCGTGTGGGCTCACCTCAAGTACGAGGGCGGCGTGCATCGCGTGCAGCGCGTGCCGGTCACGGAGTCGCAGGGTCGCATTCACACCTCGACGACGGGCGTGCTCGTATATCCCGAGGTCGACGAACCCGAAGAGGTCGACATCAATCAGAACGACCTCAAGATCGATGTGTACCGCTCGTCTGGCCCCGGGGGACAGTCGGTCAACACGACGGACTCGGCGGTGCGCATCACGCACCTGCCCACCGGCATCGTCGTCGCGATGCAGAACGAGAAATCGCAGCTGCAGAACCGTGAAGCCGCGATGCGCGTGCTGCGCGCTCGACTGCTCGCGAAGCAGGCCGAGGAAGCCGCAGCGGAGGCGTCGGCGCACCGCTCCAGCCAGATCCGGACCATGGATCGCTCCGAGCGCATTCGCACCTACAACTTCCCGGAGAACCGCATCGCCGACCATCGCACGGGCTACAAGGCCTACAACCTTGATCACGTCATGAACGGTGCGCTCGATGCGGTCATCGAGTCGTGCATTCGCATGGATGAAGAGGATCGGCTGAAGGCGCTCGGCCAGTAAGCTCCTCGGATCGCGGTCATGGCTCCGTTGTATAGCGATACGATGGAAGTCATGACGCGCGCCGCCAAGCCCTACCTCGCCTGGCTCGTGTGGGGAGTCGCGGTGTTCGCCTATGCGGTGGCGATCATCAACCGGTCCTCGCTGTCTGCACTCGGCCCCGCCACACAGAGTCATTTCGGCATCGACGCCACCACGCTCGCGATGTTTCCGATGATCCAGCTCATCGTGTATGCGGCGCTGCAGATTCCGGTCGGCGTGCTGCTCGATCGAATCGGACCGAGCCGCGTGATCATGCTCGGCGCATTGCTCATGGTCGCGGGGCAGATCGCGATGGCGACGGTCTCCAACGTCGAGCTCGCGATCCTCGCCCGTATTTTCGTCGGCGCCGGTGATGCATGCACGTTCATCAGCGTGATGCGCATCTTGCCGGAGTGGTTCGACGCGCGACTGCTGCCGACGATGGGCCAGGTCACCGGTCTCATCGGGCAGGCCGGACAACTGATCTCCGTGATTCCGCTCGCAACCGCGGTAAGCGTCTTCGGATGGGCCAGGGGGTTCCTCGGTGTTGCCGCCGTCGCGACGATTGCGGCAATCCTGGCGGTGCTCGTGCTGCGCGACTCCCCGAGGGCTCGCACGATCTTCCAGTCGTTGTTCGTGAGCACTGCGACGAAGCGCGCGGAGCGCGAGCTCGCGGCTGAGAACGAGATCAGACCTCCGGTGGATGCCGTCGTCGGGCCACCCGCGACCGAGATGCTGCCCGTGTACCGCTCGGATCGCAGGTTTCGCGTGCCAGGCGCCTCGTTCTGGGACCGTGCCCGCCGCCTGCTGAGCATGCCTGGCGTACGCCTCGCCTACTGGGTGCACTTCTCCGCGCAGTTCGCGCCCAACGCGTTTCTGCTGCTCTGGGGGACCCCGTTCCTCACCGGTGGTATCGGTATGTCGCCGCAGGCCGCGGCCGGACTGCTGAGCCTCATGGTCGTCTCCTCGATGACGTTCGGCATGCTGCTCGGACCTCTGACCTCCCGTTTCGTCGAGCGACGAGTCGAGCTGTTCCTCGGAATCATCGGGGTCATGGCCGGCGCGTGGACGGCGGTGCTGCTCTGGCCGGGAGTGCCGCCTACCTGGCTACTCATTGCACTCGTCATTGTCGTGCCGATGGGTGGGCCCGCCTCGATGATCGCGTTCGACGTGGTGCGTTCGCACGCTCCCCGCAGCTTCCTCGGCTTCGGTACGGGGCTCGTGAACACCGGCGGGTTTACCTCGGGCCTGCTCGTGATCGTGCTGATCGGCCTGGTCCTCGACCTGCAGGGTGCCGGATCGCCCGAACACTACTCGCTCGAGGCGTTCGAATGGGCGTTCGCCGTGCAGCTCCCGTTTTGGGCGTTGGGAGCGGGGATGGTGCTCATCGAGCGTCGCCGCACTGGGGCGTGGATGCGCAAGCACGGGCGTAAGCTCCGGTAGTCGGGCGCCCGCGCCGATGGGCCGGGCGTGCGCCGGAGCGTCAGATGACGTAGAAGTCGGCCATGTCGGGACGCTCGGCCTCACGCGACGTCGGAGCGCCGCGCCGCGGGCGCCCCTGGGCAGGAATGCCGGTGAGGGTCGTCCAGGGCTCGCAGGAGCGAACGACCACAGCGTTCGAGCCGACCGCGCTGTCGTCGCCGAGCTCGATGTCACCGAGCACCTGTGCACCAGCTCCGATGACGACGCGGTTACCGATGGTCGGGTGGCGCTTGCCTCGGCTGTGACCGGTGCCGCCGAGGGTCACGCCGTGGTAGATCAGTACGTCGTCGCCGACGACCGCGGTCTCGCCGATCACGACCCCCATGCCGTGGTCGATGAAGAGGCGTCGTCCGATTGTCGCTCCGGGGTGGATTTCGATGCCGGTGAAGAAGCGGAGCAGCTGTGAGATTGCGCGCGGCAGGAAACGCATGCCGCGCTTCCACAGCCGGTGCGACAGACGGTGCCACCACACCGCGTGCAGGCCCGAGTAGATCAGGAAGACGGAGACGGCACCGCGCGCGGCGGGGTCGCCTGCCTTTGCGGCTCCGATGTCTTCGCGAATGCGGGAGATGATGCTCACAGTGTTCCAGCTTCTGTCGGGTGGCGCCGGTCATGGTGACCGACGGAGCGGGTCGGGTGCAGCAATGCGGGGTTCGCAGCGGAGTGCTCTCCGCCACGAACCCCGCGACTGCTGACGAGCTTAGACGTTGAGGTCTTCGAAGAGCACGGTCGAGAAGTAGCGCTCGCCGAAGTCGGGGACGATGACGGCGATCTTCTTACCGGCATTCTCGGGACGCTTTGCGACTTCGGTCGCGGCCCACACGGCTGCGCCTCCCGAGATACCCGCGAGGATGCCTTCGTCGGTGCCGAGCGCGCGTGCCTTGGCGATGGCATCGGGCAGGGCCACGTCGATAACCTCGTCGTAGATCTCACGGTCGAGGATCGAGGGCACGAAGTTTGCTCCGAGGCCCTGGATCTTGTGCGGGCCGGCCTTGCCCTCGGTGAGCAGCGGTGAGTCGATGGGCTCGACGGCCACGATCTTCACGTCGGGGTTCTGCTCCTTGAGGTATCCGCCGGCACCAGTGATGGTGCCACCGGTGCCGATACCGGAGACCAGAATGTCGATCTCGCCGTCGGTGTCGTTCCAGATCTCGGGGCCGGTGGTGGCGCGGTGTACGGCGACGTTGGCCGGGTTGTCGAACTGGCGTGCGAGCACGGCGCCCTCGGTGCTCTCGGCGATCTCCTCAGCCTTCGCAACGGCGCCCTTCATGCCGAGGGGGCCCTCGGTCAGCACGATCTCGGCACCGTACGCGGCGAGCAGCTTGCGGCGCTCAATGCTCATGGTCTCGGGCATGGTCAGGATCACGCGGTACCCGCGTGCCGCACCGACAAACGCGAGGGCGATGCCGGTATTGCCGCTCGTGCCTTCGACAATGGTGCCGCCGGGCTGCAGCGCTCCGGATTCTTCCGCGGCATCGATGATCGCGATGCCGATGCGATCCTTGACGCTGCCTGCGGGGTTGTAGAACTCGAGCTTCGCGTAGATCTCGGCTTCGGCGCCGTCGGTTACTCGATTGAGTCGGACGAGCGGGGTGTTGCCGAACGCCTGGGTGATGTTGTCGAAAGTGCGTGCCATGCTTGCGCCATCCTTGCCTGTCGTGGTGTCTCGTTGCTACGCGACCGAAGTGCGTGCGGGGAACCGCGGGGCGGCTCTACCGACTCAAGCATACCGTTCAGTTATTCGATGGGTCACGCGGGATTATGCATTGTAACGGTCGGTTTCGCCGTTGGCGGAAGGCGGTGCACCAGGCGTCGCCTCGGCGAAGCTGCGGGAGAGCTTTCGGTATGAGCGGGTGAGGGCGGCCCCGACAGCGAGCAAGATCATCGCGATGCCGGATACCACGAAGATCAGCGCGATCCCACGGGTGGACCCGGTGCCGAGCAGTGGTTCCCAGCGCTGCTGCCCGGCGGGCGAGTTCATATAGGGAACGATCCAGAACTCGGCGATCGGGGCGATCAGCAGAGAGGTGACGGGCGCTGCCGACGCTTCGAAGGTCATTGCGAGACCGAAGACCCGGCCTTGTGAGGTGTACGGAACCACCCGTTGGATCGTGGTCTGCTCTGCGGCCTCCACGATGGGCATGATGACCATGAATGCCCAAATGCCACCGATGAAGAGCCAGGCATGCTCGCGCAGTGTGAAGACTGCTCCGAGTAGGCCGAGGCAGCCCACCAACGTCAGCATCGTGCGCAATGGCCGGTCGCCGAGTCCGAATTTCGCGACGAGGAGACCGCCGATGATGAAGCCTGTTGAGGCGAGTCCGAAGACGAGGCCCCACACCTCGACCCGGAACATCTCAAGCCCGTAGGGATCGAGCAACGCCATGAACACCCCACTCGACAGGTTATTGAAGGTGGTGAAGAGTACGAGTGCGAAGAGGCCAGGCACCGCGAGTATCGCTGCCATGCCGCCACGGAAGTCCACGGCAGAGCGGTTCGGGTCTGCGACGATTTCGGGTTCGGGGATTCGCAGCAGCAGGAGGTGGACGATGGGCACAGCAGTGAAGACGGTGGCGATCAGCATCGTGGCGCCCATGCCGAGCAGACCAACCGAGAGCCCGCTGAAGACACTCGTCGCGATGAACGCGATGCCCTGCACGGTGCCGACAAGACCGTTGGCGTTGGCGTGTCGTTCGACCGGAACGAGCAGAGTGACGGTGGTTGAGAGCGCGAGGCTGCGCAGGAGCTCCACGACGCAGCCTGCGAGCAGGATGAGGGTGAAGATCCAGAACCATGGCCCATCGAGTGCGAGCAACCAGTCGTGCGGCACCAGAACAAAGATCACCATGCCCACCGCGAACGCCGTGAGCGAGCACCAAGCAGAGAGCAGCATGACCCGCCGTTTCGGTGTGCGGTCGACGATGGAGCCGAACCACATCGAGGAGGCGGCGAGCAAGATCATGTAGGCCCCGCCGAGCACACCGGTCGCCAAGATGCTGCGGGTCTCGAGATACACCCAGAAGACGACCGCGAACCAGAGAAAATTCGTCGTCAGGCCGGCGACTGCGGTGTTGGCCACGACGTGCAGGAAGATCCGCTCCTGCGGAGTACGCGCCGCAGATCCCGCAGTCCGAGTGCCCATGGTCCATTATGCGCGCTCAGACCGATGCCGTACCGCTTGTGCGGGAAGATCAGCCGAAGCGGTATCCCACTCCGCGTACGGTCGTCACGAGCTTCGGGTTCGAAGGCACCTCTTCGATCTTGGAGCGGATGCGCTTGATGTGCACGTCGAGCGTCTTGGTGTCGCCGTAGTAGTTGCTGCCCCAGATGCGGTCGATGAGTTGCCCACGGGTAAGCACGCGGCCCGCGTGGCGCATGAGCAGCTCCAACAGCTCGAATTCCCGCAGCGGCATGGTGACTTCTTCTCCGCGCACGGTCACGGAGTGTCGCTCGGCGTCGAGCTTGATTCCGTCATTCTCGAGCACGGGGATCTCCTCCGACTCGCCCTCCTGGGGCGCTTCCGAGGCCCTACGGCGTAGGGCTGCACGTACCCGGGCAAGCAGCTCTCGCGTTGAGTACGGCTTCGTGATGTAGTCGTCGGCGCCGAGCTCCAAGCCCACTACGATGTCGATCTCACTGTCCTTCGCGGTCAGCATGATGATCGGTACCTGGGAGTGCGTGCGGATCGCACGGCACACCTCGGTTCCCGGGAGGCTCGGCAGCATCAGGTCGAGCAGTACGAGGTCGGGCTGCACTTCGTCGAAACGGTGCACTGCCTCCGCACCGTCATCGACGACTGTGACGCTGTAACCCTCTCGCTCGATGAGGAACGCGAGCGGGCCGGAGATCGATGCCTCGTCTTCGACGAGGAGAATGCGCTGTGTGGTCATGCCTGTGCGGTGCCTTCCTGCGATGAGCCGGACTTCGCCGGCTCGCGGTGCTTCTTGAGACGCTTGATACGCTTGCGGACCTTCTTGTCGTTGCGCCCGGCTACTGCGACGGGGAGCGTGATGGTGAAGGTGGACCCCTGACCCGGCTGCGACCACACGGTCACGTCGCCACCGTGCGCACGAACGGTATGGCGCGTGATCGACAGGCCCAGGCCGGTGCCGCCGCCCTCCCGGCTGCGCGAGCCGTCGACGCGGTAGAAGCGCTCGAAGATGCGCGGGAGGTGCTCGGCTTCGATTCCGGGGCCCTGATCGGTGACCGTGATCGTGAACTGCTGGCCGGAACAGCTCGTACCGACGCCGACTCGCCCGCCCTCGGGAGAGTACTTGATCGCGTTGCTGATCAAGTTGGCGACGGCGACGCCGAGCGCCGCGGGTTTGCCGATGATCGATGCCTCCGCGGCTTCCCCGTCAGGGTCGGTAAACGCGATCTCGACGGCACGTCCTCCCGCGTACTCCCGATGGGCCTCGACCTCGTCGCGTACGAGCGCTGCGAGAAGCACCGGTTCGCGATCCTCTGGCATCAGAGTCGACTGCGCCTCTGAGAGGCGGATCACATCTCGGGAGAGCTCGCCCAGTCGCTTGGACTCCTTCATGAGGCTCTTCGCGAAGTCGCGCACGAGTTCCGGTTGATCGGAGGCTTCTTTGACCGCCTCGGCGAGCAATCCGATCGCCGCGATCGGGGTCTTCAGCTCATGGCTCACATTCGCGATGAAGTCTCGGCGCATCGCGTTCACGCGCTGCTCTTCCCCGAGATCATCTGCCAGCACCACGATGAACCGCGGCTGCACGCGCACGATATGCACGCGCAACGTGTCGGTCGGGTCATCGGAGTTCGGGTGTCTGGTGTAGGGGACACCGGTCGACATCACCATGCGTGCATGCGTGAGAAACTCCGGGGTGCCGAGCTCATCGCCGCTGATGCGTTGATCTTGCTGCGCGACAGGATTCGCATAGACCGGGGAGAGCGAAGCATCGAGGATCACAGCGAAGGTGTCCATCTCGTGGAGGATCGACGTCGCGATCTCAGGAAGCTCGGGGCGCATCTCGGCGGCACGACGACGGCTTGCCGCCCGTGTCAGGAAGATGGACGCGGTGAGCGCTGTGCCGAGGATGAGGCCCAGCGCGATCGAGAGGAGCACCAGCGTCGACGAAGTCATGGTTTCATCGTATGGGGAGCGTGTTCGCACCGCTGCGAGTTCAGCTTCTGTTCACCTGCGGGCTGGGAGGGGTTTACCGTCATCGGGCACGCTAGTGGAAGACCCGCTACGAGCGCGCCGATTATTCGCGTGCCACCACCGAGAGGAAACCCATGCGCGAGGTATTTCAGCAGGAGCTGCGCGAGGTGCAGGATCGCCTGGTGCAGATCGCCGAACTCGTCCACACCGCGATCGTGGACGCGACGACCTCGTTCCGCACGTCCGATGTAGCGCTCGCTGAATCGGTGATCGATAGCGCCGACGAGGTGGAGGCGCTCGCGACCACGCTTGACGAGCTCACGATCGATATTCTGGCCCGCCAGCAGCCGGTCGCCTCCGATCTCCGCCTGATGGTGAGCGCGCTGCGCATGAGCGCTTCGCTCGAGCGCATGGGCGACCTGGCCCAGCACATCGCGCAGCTCGCGCGCTACCGCTATCCCGAGAGCGCTATTCCGGCCGGCCTTCGCAAGACCTTCTCGCGCATGGGTGAGATCGACTGCGAGATGGCGGAAACCCTCGTCACACTGCTGCGCGATCCTCAGCCGCGTACGGTCGTCGAACTCCGTGACCTTGACGATGGGCTCGACGAACTGCATGCGAAGGTGTTTGAGAAGGTGCTGAGCGACAAGCTGGCAGACAACCCGACCGGCGTCGTCGATGGCACGCTCGCGAGCCGCTACCACGAGCGCTTCGGCGATCACGCCGTCGATATCGCGAAGCAGGTGCAGTACTTCCTCAGCGGCGAACTCAGCTGAGCGTCGGGCTCGGTGTTCCGGGCCGGTGCGCAGGTCGGGCGATTTCGCGTTGAAGAGGCTCTAGGCTTGAGCACGTGAAGCAGCGCATCTACGACTCCCGGCGACAGGACGTGGTCGATTTCGAACCCCGCACCGCGGGAGAAGTCTGTCTGTACGTCTGCGGGCCGACGGTGCAGTCTGCCCCGCACATCGGGCACCTGCGTAGCGCACTCGTCTACGACCAGATGCGGCGCTGGTTCGAGGCCACGGGGCACCGCGTGACGCTCATTCGCAACGTCACGGATATCGACGACAAGATCCTCGAGAATGCGCGGCTTGCGCAGGAAGCCGGTGAGAGCGAGGAATGGTGGGCGCTCGCCTACCGCGTCGAGCGGGAATTCACCGCCGCCTACGACGCGCTCGGCGTGCTGCCGCCAAGCTACGAGCCGCGGGCGACCGCGAACATCCGCGAGATGATCGAACTGATCGAGCTCCTCATCGAGCGGGGTCACGCGTATCAGGCCTCTGACGGCTCCGCGAGCGTCTACTTCGACACGGCCAGTTGGCCCGAGTACGGCGCGCTCACTCGCCAGCAGCGCGATCAGATGGAAGATGCCGCGGATTCTGAACCGGTGGGGAAGCGGGATCCGCGGGACTTCGCTCTGTGGAAGGCCCATCGCGACCATGAGCCGCTCTCGGCGTCCTGGCCGTCACCGTGGGGTCGCGGCAGACCGGGGTGGCACATCGAATGCTCGGCGATGGCCACTCGATACCTCGGACAAGAATTCGACATCCACGGCGGGGGTCTTGACCTGCGATTCCCGCACCACGAGAACGAGCTTGCTCAGTCGAGTGCGGCGGGGCACCCGTTCGCTCGTCACTGGATCCATAACGGACTGGTGAACACTCGGGGTCAGAAGATGTCGAAGTCGCTCGGCAATTCGCTCTTCGCGAAGGACCTCTTGGCTGCTGCCCGGCCGATCGTGCTGCGTTACTACCTCGGCTCGGCGCACTACCGTTCGGTGCTCGACTTCTCCGACGAGTCGCTGGTCGAAGCCGAGACCGCGTTTTCGCGTATCGAGTCGTTTCTCGACCGTGCGGAGCACGCCGGGTTCGAAGTGACGGCTTCGCATGATTCGAGTGTGACCGCGGAACATCTGCCTGAGAGCTTCTCGCAGGCGATGCTCGATGACTTTGGGACTCCGCAGGCCCTTGCAGTGCTGCACACGACGGTGCGGGCTGGCAACGCGGCGCTGGAGCAACGCGGCGAGTTCGGCGCAGACGAAGTGAAGAACCACCTGTCGCAGACGATGGCGATGTTGAATGTACTGGGACTCAACCCGCGAGACGCGGTGTGGGGAGCCCGCGGAGATGCTGATGGCGGCTCCGCCCAGCAGGCTCTGGGTACTCTGGTAACCGCTTTGATCGCCGAGCGGCGCACAGCCCGTGAGAACCGGGACTTCGCGACGAGCGATGCGATTCGCGACCGGCTCAGTGCTGCCGGCATCGCATTGGAAGACGGCCCGAACGAGACCCGCTGGAGTTTGATATGAGTAACAAGGGTGCGCGGCCCGGCGCCGTACGCAAGAAGAGCCGTGGCAAAGCGGTCGGTTCGGGAGGTCAGGGCCGGCAAGCCCTGGAGGGGCGCAAGCCCACGCCGAAGGCAGAGGATCGGCCCTACCATCCCGCAGGAAAGGCGAAGGCCGCGAAGGAGCGACTGCAAGCAGCTCGCGAGCGACATGGCGCCGGCCGCCCGGGAAGTGGCCGAGGCCCGGAGCGCTCTGGGCGCGCCGGCAAGAAGGGCGATGACGTCGAGCTTGTGACCGGGCGCAACGCCGTGCTCGAAGCGCTACGGACCAAAGTTCCGGCCACGGCGCTCTATGTCGCCGCGCGCGTCGAAATGGACGATCGGGTGCGCGAGATCCTGGGTACCGCGGTCCGGATGAACATTCCAGTGCTCGAGGTCATGCGCCCCGAGCTCGACCGAATGACACCGCGCGACACGGTGCATCAGGGCGTCGTCTTGAAGGTGCCTCCGATGGAGTACGCTCACCCGCTTGAAGAACTCGACCGAGTCATCGACCGCGGGCAGGTTCCGCTCTTCGTTGCACTCGACGGGGTGACGGATCCGCGCAATCTCGGAGCGATCATCCGCTCTGTCGGAGCGTTCGGCGGCCAGTGCGTTATCGTGCCGCAACGTCGCTCGACCGGACTGAACTCGGCGGCTTGGAAGACCTCTGCCGGCGCTGCGGCTCGCATCCCCGTTGCGATGGCTTCGAACTTGACCCAGACACTCAAAGAGTTCAAGAAGCAGGGGGTCTTCGTCGTCGGTCTCGACGGCGATGGCGATGTCAGCCTGCCGAACCTCGAGTTGGCCGACCGTCCGCTGCTCCTGGTGATCGGGAGCGAGGGCAAAGGTCTGTCTCGACTCGTCACAGAGACCTGCGACGCGGTTGTGTCGATTCCGATCTCATCGGTGACCGAGTCACTCAATGCGGGCATCGCGGCGAGTGTCGCCCTCTACGAGGTGGCTAAGACCCGCGCGTCGACGATCACGGCCGACTAGCTTCGGTCGCAGGTGCTGCAAAGTCTTGCGATGCAGTCAGAGCACCGTCAGGCAGTGCGCCCGCCAACGCCCGCGATCATCGCAGAACTTCAGACACACGGCAACGGCGTGAGTCCGGGCTCCCGCGTTCAGGACGGCTGTTGCCTCGACCACGTGCGGCCCCGGTCGGGTGAGCGTGACGCGAGTGACTTGGGGGACTCTGCGGCGGTGATCCCGATTCACGAGACGGCTCTCGGCGCGCGCTGCGCTGCGCTGTCTGAGCTCGGAGGCGACCTCGTCGGTAATCATCCCGTGCAACTGCATGAGCGAGCGGTCGCCTTCGAGCACCTCGTAGGCCAACACCGAGAGGCGTGCGACGAGCGCCGGATGAATCGCCGGGGCGCGCTCAGGATGATCTCGGGAGTGCTGCGAGCCGTTGCCCGCGAGCGACATCGAGTGCGTTCGGGGTGATGTTCCGCGTCGCAACGGTACGACCTCGCCGGTGACCGGCTGCGTCGTTGCTGCAACGCTCTCGGGAACATTCGGCACCGGGCGGAGGCGAGGGGGAAGGGATGGTGAACCCATCGTGGATGACATGATGCTGATCTTTCTGAACAAGTAGCAGCTTCCACTGCGCCTCCCCATCAGGACTGCGGCGCTGCATGTCTCTCTCGTGGATTGCCCATATTAGGAAACGAGTGTCAATTGGGGTCAATGGTTTCTGCGCCCAGTGCGCAGATGTGTGATCGCGCGAACACCGGGACGGGACGGCTTGTCTTCAGCTGAAGGCCGTAGGCTACCGGACGTGTCTTCACTGCGGAACTTCGTGAGCAAGTACTCCCCTCTCGGCGAAGAGGAGGTCGAATGGCTCGAGATGCTCGTGCTCGATTGGCCCCTGCTCGCTGATCTGGCGCTCGGCGACGTGGTGCTTTGGGTGCCGAGTAACGACGGGAATTACCTCGCGGTCGTCCATTCGCGGCCCGCCGGATCCTTCACGCTCTTCTATCGCGATGTCATCGGAGAGTTTCTCCGGGCTGACTGGCGCGAGCTCATCGATGAGGCGATGACCACGCGTGAGCCCGTGGCCTCGACCGCGCCCGCCTGGTACGAGGAGAATCCGATGAAGCTCACGGCTTACTCCGTGAGCCGCCGGGACGAATCAGGCGAACTGCTTCCGCCTTTCGCAGTAGCAACGCTGCACACGAGCGTCGGCGACACCCAGAACGCCTCACGTATCGGAGCAGCTTTCCGCGAGTGCGCTGATGATCTCTTCGCCATGATTCAGAACGGGCTCTTCCCGTCGCCCGGCACCGAGCCGGGCCGTGAGCGTGGTGCTCCGCGTGCGGCCGACGGACTGGTCCGTGTCGATCCTGAAGGCCTGGTGACCTTCGCGAGCCCGAATACGCAATCCACCTTCATGCTGCTCGGGTACCGGGATGAGCTGGAGGGGGAAGACTTCGGTGAGGTCGTCAGCGAAGTCGTCAAGGGCCAGTTCGACACGAATGAGTCGCTGCCGCTCATCGCGAAGGGCAAGACCGCAAAGCGTGCCGATATCGATGCGCGCGGCCGCACTGTGACGCTGCGATCGATCCCCGTTGTCACAAATGGTGAGCGTACCGGCGGGATCGTGCTCACCCGCGACGTCACCGGTCTGCGGCAGCAGGAGCAGGAACTCATCACCAAGGACGCGACGATCCGAGAGATTCATCACCGAGTGAAGAACAATCTCCAGACTGTCGCCTCGTTGCTGCGTGTGCAGGCTCGCCGTGCACAGAGCGAAGAGGCGAAGAACGTCATGGGGCAGGCGATGCGTCGTGTCGCCGCGATCGCGGTGGTGCACGACACGCTCTCCTCGGGGCTCTCCCAGATTGTCGACTTCGACCAGGTGTTCGATCGGGTGATCGGGCTCGCGGCCGAGGTCGCAAGTCTGCACAACACCACCGTGCATCAGTACAAGGAGGGCACCTTCGGCAAGCTCCCCTCGGAGTACGCGACCCCGCTCGCTCTCGCCCTCACGGAAGTGGTTACCAACGCAGTCGAGCACGGGCTTGCCGAGCGCGAAGGAGAGATTCGGATCACCGCTGACCGCACCGAGGAACGCCTGACTGTCGTGGTCACCGATGACGGAATCGGCCTGCCCGGAGGCGCCGTCGGCGATGGGCTCGGCACGCAGATCGTCAAGACCCTGATCGAGGGTGAACTCGGTGGAACGATCTCTTGGGGTCCGTCGGACAGCGGCGGAGCGCGTGTCGACATCGACATCCCGCTGCACCTGATCTCGACGATGACGAGCGAGTTCCCGCGCGTCGTCGTCTGACGCTTTCCTCTGACGCGTTCGGGCCGACACCGCGAGATGCGGCGCCGACCCGAAGCGCTCACCGGTTGCGGCGGAAGAGCAGACCCAGCCCGACCAGCAGCAGCACCGCGCCGAGCCCGAGCAGCGTGCCCGTGGCCCAGACTGTGGTGTCCACCGTGTCCGGGGCGAGCGAGCGCTGCGTGACGTAGGCGCAGAAGGCGAGGATCAGTACTCCCCAGATGATCGGGCCGGTGCGCGGCACTGACCGTCGCGTCTCTGTAGGATCGGTGGCCGTAGGCGCTGCGCCGCCGGGGCGGTCATTCTCGAGGGGTACTGTGTCCGTGGGCTGTGAGGTCTTATCGTCGGTGCTCATCGTGCCAGCTCCTTCTCGATCGCATCGATGTCGTCTTGAATCGCATCGCGTTTATCTTCGAGGCCGCGGCGTTCGTGCACAGTGATGCCCGGTTCCTCGATCTGCCACTCGGTCTGAGCGAGATCGTCCTCGAGTCGCTGCAAGTCTTCACGGGCGTTCCGATCACTGCGTTCGCGAGTGGTTCCCGCGCGGTCGTCCTGTACGAGGGCGGATCCGCCGCCGACGATCCGCACGTTGCCGGCCAGCAGGTACACCGTTACCCGGGGGACGCTCTCCGCAGTCGCATCACTTGTGGTTCCGGACATGTTCCTAGTGCTCGCCGGGAGTGTGGCAGGGCTGCTGGAGCGGTGGCTGAGGAAGGGGCCGGAGACCCGGAACCCCTCGTGCGCTGCCGAGTTCTCAGAGATGTTCCCGGCGAGTACCCTGACCAGTACCGAGGAGGGAGCGTCATCCGGCAGGGTGACGGTCGCAGTGCCGGCGAGCTGCCAGACGACGATCTCGTCATTGGCCTGCGACGGATCGGTGTCGAGGTCTCGCAGATCGATGTCTGCATCCCCTGCGATCACCACGGTGCCGGGGTCCCTGGTGCCGGTGATCTCGATGTCGCCGAAAGGCTGGAAGCGCGTGCCCCAGGGCAGTACCGCCGTGAAGAGTAGCGCCACGACTCCGCAAGCCGCGAGGAATCCGACGAATCCCGTGTTGCGTCCGCGGATTCCCGCGACGATCAGTGAGAGACCGAGAACGGCGAGCATGGCGATGGCGGCCAGCACCCAGGGCAGGGCCGGGCGTGTGGGTTCGCCCTGAGGGAGACCCACTCCGAGGGACCAGAACAGGAAGAGGCCACCTGCGAGCAGGGCGAGAGCGAGCGTCAGCACCGTGTGCGCCGCGCCGAGTTTGTGAGCCTCGTGACGCTCGGCGTACCGGGCGCTCCACTCGTCGGCCTGGCGGCCGACCTCGGCACTCCACTCCGAAGCCTTCTGGCCGGTGCGGGTGCCCCATTCTTTCGCCTGTTCGCTCGTGCGGGATGCGAACTCCTCCGTCCGGTCGGCGAAGGCCCTGGCTTGGGCGCCGATGTCGGAGCCCGTGCCGGGGTGCGGTTCAGCGCCGGCGGCTTGATCGGTGTCGGTGCCCGACCCGGCTTCGAAGACAGGATCCGCGCCGGACGACGTCGCGGCGGCAGTTGGAGTTTCTGTGGTGTTCGAGGAGGTCGAATCGCTGTTCCTCGAAGTGTGCTCGCGGCCGCGCTGCAGAACGAAGTGCCTGATGATGAAGAACGCGGCGACGGCGACGGCGATCCAGAACACCCAGGCCGCCGTGCGGACCAGCCACAGTGGGAGCCCCATGGCCACCCAGAGATCCCATCCCCAGAAGCTCGGGGTTCCGAGCATCGGAGCGCCCCCGAGACTCAGGCCGAAGATGACCGGGATGACGACGAGGCCTGCGATGACGGCCGCGGTCACGATCACCCCGGTCGACGCTCGCCCCCGGATGACCTCCTCGGCGTGGATGCGTCCGGAGGAGTCGGGCAGCAATAGCCACCCGGCGAGGTAGAGCAGCAGGCCTGGGCCGCCGAGGAGCGCCAGTACGACGAAGAGGCCGCGCACGATCAGCGGGTCTATCCCGGCACGGGCCGCGATGCCACCGGCTACGCCGGTGAACCAGCGTTCTTGACCGCGGACGATGCGGAGGCGACGGAGCCAAGCGAAGAAGCCGCTGCCGAAGGGTTGCGGGCCGCCTTGTTGACCGCCTTGCGGATTGTTGTGCGGGGGAGTCCCGGTGCTGGATCCGTCGGGTCCCGAGGTTCCGTGGGGAGGGGTCGTATCGTTCATGCTTCGAGTCTGCCGCCCGAAGAGCCTCCGCACGATGGGGGTTCACCCTGATCGAACCCTGAACTTCGTCGGGTGTCTCCCCGATCACCGGTGCGAGTGCTTGGATGGAGCTATGACGACACCGATGCTGCACCGCTCGCGGGATGACCGCATGCTCGCCGGTGTCTGCGGTGGCCTCGCTGCGCATCTGGGGCTCCCGGTGCTCGTAGTGAGGGTCGGGATGGCTGTGCTGACGCTCTTCGGCGGTGCGGGCGCGCTCTTCTACCTCTGGTTGTGGGCGACCGCGCCACGGGAGGGGGAGACTGCGGGCATCGTGCCGATGCGCAGCGCCCTCACTCGTGCTGCGGAAGGACAGAGCCCTGATACCTCAATCGCGGCTTCGCAGATTCCCCTGCCCGACGCCCCGGATCCGGAACCGAGCTCACAGATCGAGACGCGGCGCGTGCGCTCCTGGCCCGTCGCCGAACTGCTGTTGGGCGTCTCGCTCCTGATCGCCGGAGCAGCTCTGGTGCTCGACCGCCTCGGTGTGAGTCTGCGGCTCGAGGTGATCTTGCCCGGCATGGCAGTGCTCGTGGGCGTCGGACTCACTTGGTGGCAGATCGCCGACCGCGAGCGGCCCGAGCGGCATCAGTTGCCGAGGGTGCTCGGAGCGCTCGCCCTCGTCGCGGTCGGGGTGCTCATGTTCTTCGTCACCGCGAAGCAACCCGATCTCTGGACGGTCGTTGCCGCAGCGCTCGCGGTGCTCGCCGGCATCGCCCTCGCGCTCGCGCCGTGGTTGCTGCGGCTCAACCGCGAGCTCATTGCGGAGCGCGCGGCGCGCGAGCGCGAGGCTGAGCGAGCCGAGATCGCGGCGCACCTGCACGATTCCGTACTGCAGACGCTCGCGCTGATCCAGCAGCGGGCCGACCCGGGAAGCGAGGTCGACCGGCTCGCCCGCGGGCAGGAGCGCGAACTGCGGGAGTGGCTGTTCCGAGCGGCAGACGGTGGGGAGGCGAGCCATCGCGAGCTCGAAGCCGAGCTGCGGGTCCACGCCGGTGAGCTCGAGGAGACCCACGCCGTCCGGTTCGAGCTCGTCGTCGTAGGCGGTGGAGCCGACCGCGTGGTACCCGAGGCGCTCGCCGCAGCCGCGCGCGAAGCGATGCTCAACGCCGCCCGTCACGCCGGGGGCACGGTCACCGTCTACATCGAGATCGCTCGGGATCGTGCGTCCGTCGACGTGACCGACCGCGGGCCCGGCTTCGACGCCGATGACCTGCCCGAGGGGCGCATGGGTGTGAGAGAGTCGATCAGGGGACGCATGGACCGGGCAGGTGGAACGGCGAGGATCGGTTCCGGCCCCGGGGGAGCCGGAACCGCCGTGCGGTTGTCGGTTCCGCTCGTCGAGATCGGTGAATTTGAGGTATCGGCCGATGAGGTCGCTGTCGGCGGTGCGGCGGTGCCCGACGCACCGAGAGAACGGAACGAGGAGCACAGGTGAGTGAGCACCCGATCGGCGTCGTCATCGTCGACGACCACCAGATCTTCCGCACTGGACTCCGGGCCGCTCTCGGCTCGGAGCTGGAAGTGGTAGCGGAGGCAGCGACCGTGGAGGAGGCCGTTGATCGCATCGAGCGCTTCGATCCTGATGTGGTGCTGCTCGACGTCCATTTACCGGGAGGCGCCGGAGGCGGCGGTGCTGAGGTGCTGCGCCGGGCGGGTGCCGAGCGAATCGCACGCACCCGATACCTCGCGCTCAGCGTGTCCGACGCGGCCGACGACGTCGTCAGCGTCATCCGCGCCGGAGCGCGAGGCTACCTTACGAAGACCGCGACCGGTGCGGAGGTCACCGCCGCAGTCGTGCGCGTGCATGGCGGAGACGCGGTCTTCTCGCCTCGGCTTGCCGGTTTCGTACTGGATGCGTTCGGCACAGGCGGGGGAGAGGTGGCCGATGCCGACGATGAACTCGACCGCCTCACGGCCCGAGAGCAGGAGGTCATGCGCATGATCGCGCGCGGCTACGCCTACAAGGAGGTGGCGGCCGAGCTCTTCTTGTCGGTCAAGACAGTCGAGACCCATGTGTCGAAGGTGCTGCGCAAGTTGCAGCTCTCCAACAGGCACGAGCTCACCGCTTGGGCGCTTGCTCGCCGGCTGCTCTGAGCGGCGAGATGAGCCCCGTTGTTCCTTGCCGGCGCGCGAAGCAACGACGAGGCTCGTCTCGCCGGGCTTATGAGGGGGTGCGGGGCACGCGAGGGAGCGCGGGTCGTTGGGGCGCAGGAATCCCGCAGGCGCGGGGCTGCTCAGTGCGCGCTCGAGCTACGCCCACCCGGGCAACCAGAGATGCGCCCGCCAGAACCACTCGGGCACTGGAATCGCCGACCAGACGGGGAAGAACCAGGCGCTGACGAGCACGACGGCGGCGATGAACACTCCGACGGAGACGCGGCGGGCCGCCACTGACTCAGGGTCCGGATCGAGTTCGAGCGCTGCCGAGCCGCGCGACCCGCGGACGACGATGCCAGCAAGCAGCCCGAGCGTGAGAGCCAGCGCCAGCGCGGAGAACGGCGTCAGTACCACGGTGTAGAACTGGAACACCGCCGAGCGGGAGACCGTCAGTACCCACGGGATCCACCCCGAAAGGTAACCGACCAGCACAAAGGCCGCGATCGCGGGAAGCGGATCGATACCGACCAGGCTGCGCCGATCCGACCCCGTCTGCGACACGCCTTGCAGCCGCGACGGAGCCAGGAGACGCCACGGCGTGCGGCGCAGCAGCAACCACAGCAGCGCGAGCAGCGCCGCGACCCCGCCCCAGGTGATGAGCAGGTTCGGTAAGGGGGAGACCCCTGAGACACAGCCCGTCACCCCCTGGCAGCCTTCCTCCCAGCGCGAGTCGTACATCGCGGTGGGCCTCAACGCGAGGGGCCAGCTGAGCGGGTGGGAGCTGAACGGGTGCTCTGCGGTGAGAGAGGCATGCCAACGGAGGAGGTCGACGTGGTACTTCGCGAGGGCGGCGGGCCAGGATCCCTCGGCCTGTCGTCCCCAGCCGTCTGCGGTGACGATCCAGCCGGTCCAGGTGGCCAGGTAGGCGACCGCAGCCGTAGGTAAGGCGATGACCGCGGTCACGAGGGCCTGAGTGAACGCGCGGAGCAGTGCGAGCCGTTCGGCGACTGCGCGTCTCCGGAACAGGTCGAGGATCACGATCAGCACCAGGAATGCCGCCAGCGGGTACAGCCCAGACCATTTGATGCCCGCGGCGGCTCCGAAGACGAGCCCCGCGCCGAGAAGCCAGGGGCGACGCCAGAGAATCGGGATCCGCCGGCGTAGATTCCCGGCCGGAGACGGTTCGGAACCCGCGCCTGGTGGAGGCAGTACCCTCGCACGAGCTCGCGAAGACTCGATGTCTCGCCACACGAAGAGCGCTCCTGTGACGACCGCGAGGGTCAAGAAGCCGTCAAGCAGTGCCACGCGTGTCAGTGTCACGTGCACGCCATCGAGCGCGAGCAGCAAGCCGGCGAGGCAGGCGATCCCGAGGCTGCGAGTCAGTCGCCAGCCCAACCGCATGGTCACTGCCACGGTTGCGACACCCGCGAGCGCTACCGCCGACCGCCACCCCCACCCGTTGTCGGGGCCGAAGAGCAGTACTCCGAGCCCGATGAGCCATTTGCCGAGCGGAGGGTGGGCGACGTACGAGGCTTCGTCTGAAAAGCTCCGCGCGCGTTCGCCGGCGAGGCTCGGATCGCTGTCTGGCCAAGTGGTCGCGAAGCCGTGTGCGAGCTGGCTGATCGCATCGCGCACGTAGTAGAGCTCGTCGAACACGAGTGTGCCCGGGCGGCCCAGGGCCCAGAAGCGCAGGATCGCGGCGACGGCGAGCACCAGCACGGGGGCCAGCACGCGCACGATCTGCTGACGTCGGCTGTATCGCTCGTGACGATGCGGGCTCTGGTGCCGGCGCTGCTGCGGCGGTGGCCAGGCGTCGACGGAGATCACGGCACCAGCCTATGGCCGTAGGGTCCCCGATGCTCGCCGGGATCGGCCTCACCGGGCTACGATGGACGGGTGCTGACACGCCTGACGAACTTCTTCCTGAAAACACTGCGCGAGGATCCGGCCGACGCCGAGGTCATGAGCCATAAGTTGCTGGTGCGCGCCGGCTACCTGCGCCGCCAATCGCCAGGCGTCTTCGGCTGGATGCCGCTGGGGCTACGGGTGAAGGCGAAGCTCGAGCAGGTGATCCGCGAGGAGATGCTGGCTTCGGGTGCGCACGAGGTGTACTTCCCCGCGATGCTGCCGCGCGAGCCCTACGAGCAGACGGGTCGCTGGGAGGAGTACGGCGAGGCGCTGTTTCGGTTGCAGGATCGGCACGGCGCCGATCACCTCCTCGCCCCGACGCACGAAGAGGTCTTCACCCTCATGGTGAAGGACTTCGTCTCGTCGTACAAGGATCTGCCGATGACGCTGTTCCAGATCCAGGGCAAGTACCGTGACGAAGCACGTCCCCGTGCCGGACTGCTGCGCGGCCGCGAGTTCACGATGAAGGATGCCTACTCCTTCGACACCTCTGACGCAGGGCTCGACGCGAGCTATCAGAAGCAGCGCGACGCGTACGAGCGAATCTTCCGGCGGCTCGAGCTCGAGTACGTCATCGTATCGGCCGACGCCGGAGCTATGGGCGGATCGCGGAGCGAAGAGTTCTTGCTGCCCACGGAGATCGGCGAAGACACGTTCGTGCGCTCCTCCGGAGGATACGCTGCGAACGTCGAGGCCTACCAGACTCCGGTGCCCGAGGCTCTGCCGATCGAGGGCCAGCCACAGGCAGTGGTATTCGACTCGCCGAATACGCCCACCATCGAAACGCTCGTCGCGCACGCGAACGCCGTGCTGCCGCGTGAAGACGGTCGGGAGTGGACCGCCGCCGACACGCTGAAGAACATCGTGCTCGCGGTGACGACGCCCGAGGGAGAGCGGGAGATCGTCGTCGTCGGAATTCCTGGCGACCGAGATGCCGACATGAAGCGTGCCGAGGTCGCTTTCGGCGGTGCCGAGGTCGAGCCTGCGACGCCGGCCGACTTCGAGAAGCATCCGGGCCTCGTCAAGGGATACATCGGTCCCGTGCTCGGCGATCAGGCTGTGCTCGGCGAAAACGGTACGACCGGGATCCGTTTCCTCCTCGACCCCCGGATCGTGCCGGGCACCGCCTGGGTCACCGGGGCGAACCTCGATGAGAAGCACGTTGCGTACCTCGTCGCGGGACGCGACTTCGAGGGTGATGGCGTCGCCGATATCGCGAACGTGCGGGATGGAGATCCTGCGCCGGATGGAACCGGAACGATCGAGACCGCCCGCGGCATGGAGATCGGACACATCTTCCAGCTCGGCCGCAAGTATGCCGAGGCGCTCGGGCTGAAGGTGCTCGACGAGAATGGCAAGCTCGTCACCGTGACCATGGGCTCGTACGGCATCGGTGTGACTCGCATCATGGCGATCCTCGCGGAGCTGCACCATGATGATCGCGGGCTGATCTGGCCGCGGGCGATCGCACCGTTCGACGTGCACCTCGTCGCCACGGGCAAGGATCCGGCCGTCTTCGACATTGCTGAGCAGCTCGCCTCAGGGCTCGACACTGCCGGTGTCGAGGTGCTCTTCGACGATCGTCCGAAGGTATCGCCGGGTGTGAAGTTCGGTGATGCCGAGCTGATCGGTGTGCCCCGAGTCGTCGTCGTCGGTCGCGACGCGGTTGATGGCTTCGCAGAGGTGTGGGATCGTGCCGCCGGCACCAAGGAGAAAGTGGCGATCGCAGACGTTCCTGCGCTGTTCGGAGCCTGATCGGGACGGGCCCGTGGTCGAGGGACGGCGCGCCGAGTGCGTGCGGGCGCTCGTTCGCGCCCGTGTGCCGGTGCTCGCGTGCGCTCCAGCGCTGGAGATCCCTGGAGCCGGAGAGCTGTAGCGCCGCAGCTTCGTAGCGCCGCAGCTCCATCGTTTGCGTGCCGATCTCGCCTCACGTGCGGTGAATGCGGCGGTCTCAGCTCAAGTTTTCCACAATTGAGATTTTGTGGCGGTGCCCGGGTTGCGCTGTGTTGTAGTGTCTGTTCCAGCGAATCCGACTATAGGTGTAGTCGAGACAGTCTGTTGTTGGAGCGACTGGTCTTGGTGACGCCGTTGGTTTCGTGAGCGGGAAGCATTCAAGTTCACCCGATGGCGATTGGGGCGTCATCACTTCATCGAGAAGGACCTCAATCCGATGGCAAACATCACTGTCTCTTACGACGAAATCAGCGCTGCGGCGACGAAGCTGAACACCGGGCGCGGCGAGATGATCGAGAAGCTGCGCGATCTGCAGCAGCAGATCCAGTCGCTCGTCTCCTCAGGCTTCGTTACCGATACCGCGTCGAAGCGGTTCGAGACTGCATATAACGAGTACACGACTTCGGCGAACACCGTGGTCGAAAAGCTCACCGAGATCCAGCAGTTCATCCAGAACGTCGCGACGGCGCACCAGGAGATGGACTCGCAGATCGCCTCGAAGATCAACTAGCACCCCCGTCGCGGTTCGGGGTCTCAGCTCGTGCGTGCGAGCGGAGGCCTCGGCCTGCCCGAAATGGATGAGGTGCTCAGATGGGCGATTTTCGTATCGATTCCGAGGCAGCAAGCAGTGCGATCAGTTCTCTGGTGAGTGCGGCGACTCAGATGACCACGGGCAACAAGCCGCGACCCACCGCAGGGTTCGAGAGCCTGACGGGCATTGCCGGTGATGTCGATCTGTATCTGCGCGGACTGTCGGTCGCGCGCGCGGCGCTTGCCGACGCGGCGGTGACCGCCGGCCGGAGTGTGCGTGCAGTGATGGATCAGGCCTCCACGCTCGATGCGGAACTGGGGGCAGCGTTGGACGCCGACTTTGCGGTGAGGAGGTGATTCTGTGTATGTGCCTGCTGGTTCGGAGAGTGTGTTGAGCAGTCCGTCTCCGATCAAGGGCAGCGTCGAGGCGATCGAGAGCGCGAAGGCGTTCGCGAACGATCTCGTGAGTGACTGTCATTGGTTCGAGATGTCGACCATGCAAGCGTCGATTGGCTTGACCTCGTCGAGCAGTGATGCGATCACAAAGACGAAGAGCAAGATCGACACGACGCTCAGCACTGGTAACAAGGGACTCGCGCAGAGCGCGGATGACGCAGCCGGCGGGTTCAAGACGTATGCCTCCGAGGTGGATCGCATTCACGGCGATGCGCGGAAGGCCCGGGAGCGGGTGCAGGATGCGCTCAATGACATCCGAATTCAGTCGACCGCGATCGAAGAGATCAGCGAGGCGATCAATGTCACGGTTGCGATGACCTGGAACGGTCCGCCGTCCCCGACGATGCCGACGCCAGTGCTGGGCTTGGACGCGCCGGAAATGGATACGGACGCGCAGGAGCGGCATCTGCAAATGCTCGAGACCACGTATGCGCTGGGCTGGCAGGCGGCGGTGATGCGGTGGCAGTCCGCTGCTGACAGCATCGAGTCGGATCGCGGGAAGTGGGAAGACCTCATCACGGAGCGCCGCTCAGCGGAACGAGCACTACTGACTGTGCTCGCGGGTACGGAGATTGGTCAATTGATCATCCTCGGAGCAGCGCCTGGGTCATCTGGCCTGAAGCGCACTATCGCCCACGCTGTTTCAGGTGA
The DNA here is from genome assembly GCF_053567335.1 of Leucobacter sp. GX24907. Taxonomy (NCBI): domain Bacteria; kingdom Bacillati; phylum Actinomycetota; class Actinomycetes; order Micrococcales; family Microbacteriaceae; genus Leucobacter; species Leucobacter sp. GX24907. The sequence continues at coordinate 128,290 of NZ_JBSGPD010000003.1, forward strand.
GCTGTGGGGCAGCACCAGCCATTCGGATGACCCCAAGATCGCCAGACTGCTCAGCGGAGACCTTACTCCGGAACAGGTTGCCGCCGCATGGCAGGACCTGCTGGATGACCAGTCGGGCAAATACAAAGCTGATGAGCTGCTGGTCGACTATGCCGATGTTCTTGGTGCGCTCGATGGGATTCCGATCATGGCGAGGATCGAAGCGAATCGAAACCGCGTACCCGCACTGCTAGGCGCGGCCGAGGCACGACTTGCTGCAGAGCATGCCAGCGGCGCTGACCCTGAGGTCATCGAGTACCTCGAGCACGAGATCAGTTACTTGAAGCAAGTCGCCTCGAGTGATGTGCAGCTCTACCTGTACGACCCCAGCAAATCCCGCATCATCGAGATGATCGGCACTCCCGGCCCTGAAACAGCCCGCGCCGTCACGTATGTGCCGGGTACGTACACCGGCATGGACTCCTTTTTCACAGGCGGTGTGCAGCAGATCTCGAGTTACCTGGAGGGCAGCCTCCCGGGAACCGTGGCGTTCGTCTATAAGGATGGTTTCTTTCCAGGTGAGAACCACGGCAGACTCGGTGACCCGAACTACTTCCGAATTACTGAGGCCAACAACCAAGGCGACACGTTGGAGGCAGGGAGGCAACTTGCCGCGTTCGAAGCCGGGATGCGAGCCGACCAGGCCCTGCGCAACGTGGAACAGGTCGCTATCGGGCACAGCTGGGGTCTTGCGAACGTCGTGTCGTCGGAGGAAGCCGGCGTTCGCTACGACAAGGTGATCTCGCTTGCGGGCGCGGGCATGCCGGAGGGATGGAAGCCCAAGGCGGGCACCGAGTACTCCAACCTGTTCTACTACGACGTCTTGATCCACGCGCAGACGAAGGGTGTGGTGTGGAAGGGCAATAACCCGATGTACAGCACCGACTTCGAGCAGCATTACTACTTCGACGATCGCATCAAGGGGAACTATCTCAATACCGGTGAGGAGTTCGACGTGCTATTCGACAACCACAACCGCATCACGCGCGACAGTGAAGACAACAAAGACGCACTAGAAGATATGAAGGAACTCGCAGAGCAATGAACGTTTTGAAGAGATTCATATCTGTGTGCGTGGTCGCTGGTATCGCAGTTTCTAGCGGGTGCAGCATGCTCGGGAAGGACACAGATGAACGACCGACTGAGTCAACGCAGCAGGAGCAAGAAATGAACGAACTGACCTGGGAAGAAGCGAAAGCAGTCGCTCAGAAGAAAGAACTCGAGATCGCTGACCTTATCCCCAAAGACCTGGTGGTGAGTGTGGATCAAGAGTCAATGGGAATGATGCTCTCCTGTGACGAGACAAGGCATAACTGGAATGGAGCTACGACGGTCACCCTTGTGGGCGGCGCCGATATTGAATCGCTCGTGAAAGACATCGAAGGTCATTATAGTGCAGTCGATATTGAAGTCTCTGCTAAGAGGAGCGTTAAAGGAAACTACCGAATCCAGGTCCTGCCCCCGACCGAAGGCGAGAACTACATTGTCGTCGCAGATCTAGAGCCGGATCGGCTGCGCATCGCTTCCGGTTCGGCCTGCTTCACGCTCCCCGAGGGCATCTATCCCGGTGGGAAATTCTGATCATGAAGGTCGTGAAGACATTCGCCGTTATCTTCGGGGTACTTACTCTGGTGGCGTTTCTCGCCCCGTTCGCGCTTCAGGCCGATTCAGACGGAGCCGCATGGGGCATGTTCTTGTTGGCTATGTTCGCCTGGTATATCGTCGGTCCAGTCTTTCTCATTGGCACAACGATCATGGCCGCGGTGTGGTCGGTGCTGCATGTCAGAGATGCTGAGACCAGCGACAGCCGCCGCCGGGTCATGGTGCGACGTTGGGTGGCTACCAGCCTTATCGAGGTCGTGATAGCCGTATGTCTACTCGCGCTCCCGCATGTCCTCCCAGAACCGATCCCTGCGTTAATTTTCGGTCTAGTGGTCACGACGACGGGCATATCGACACTCGTTGTCGCCCTGCACGTGCGTGCGGAGAGAGCTGGTGCTCCTGCGATGAAAATGTGGCATGTGGTGGTCGTAGTGCTTGTATCGATCGCGGGGCTGATGACCCTCCTCATGATCGTGCTCAACTGGGTGTTGACCCCGGCCGACATTCCAGCAATGCGGTAACGACAGCGCGGACTACACCGATAGCGAACCATGAAGTTCCGGGTCTCAGTAGTGCTGCCGCAGAACGGCAGACCGAGCACGACGCACGACATCACGCTTTCGTGCGACGTCACCGCGACTGTCTCCGACATCGCGCACGCGCTCGTCCGTGCGGGCCTCAGCGGCGACCCCCGACTCGACCGAATCGCAGCTGAGAGGCTCGCGCCGATCACCCTGCGTGCCCTGCCGGGAACGGCTGACCACTACGTCATGCTCGACCCGATGACCTCTGTCGGCGCCTCCGGGCTGCAGTCGGGCTGGATCCTGCAACCGCTCCTCGAGATCGCCGGGCAGGGGGAGAGCATACGCCTGATCCCGTTGGCGGGCAGCATCGAAGTACTGAACGGCAAACAGCGCGGCGTGCAGTTCAGCCTGATCACCGGCAGCAACCACATCGGCCGGGATCGTATGAGCCGGGTGCACCTGCACGATCCCGGAGTGTCGCGCCGCCACGCGACGATCACGGTGGACGAAGTTGGAAACACGACGATCATTGACACCGGATCAGCCAACGGCCTGCTGATTGGCGGCGAGCGCTACAGCGAATACCTGGTCACGAGAATTACTACCGTGAGTCTCGGCGAAACCGAGATCCGAATTACGCCCGGCCCGGCCACGCGCGAGACATCCCGCTTCGCCCACCGGATCCTGCACACTCGTGCCCCGAGAATCGCGCCGCGCTTCAGGTCCTCGGAACGAGAGCTGCCCGCTCCTCCGAAACCAGCCCAGCCCAGCCGCATTCCGATGCTCGCCATGCTCGCACCGATGCTTCTCGGCGGCGTCATGTTCGCGATCACCCGGTCGCCGATGAGCCTCATGATGATCGCCTTCTCCCCGATGATGATGATCGGATCCTGGATCGACGGCAAGCTGAACGGAAAACGCCGGTTGAAGAAGGACACCGCGCGATTCGCTGAAGACCTTGCGGAGGAACAGACGGAGCTCGTGCAGCTGCGACAGCGGGAGATCGAAGTGCGCGCGACGGAGACCCCCACCGTCGATGAGGTGAGAACTGCGATCACTCGCCGCGACGAACTCCTGTGGACCCGCCGCCCCGAGCACCGTGCCTTCCTCGAAGTGCGATTCGGAGAAGGCGTGTTGCCGAGCAGAACCGTGCTCAAACTTCCGACGCGAGGAGAATCCCCGCGTGAGCACTGGCAGATGCTGAAGAGCATGGTCGAGTCGTTCGAGCAGGTCTCACCCGTTCCCGTCATCGAACGGTTCGACCGCTGCGGGTCGATCGGCGTCGCCGGCGACCGCATTTGGGCAGAGGGTCTCGCGACCTCACTCGTGCTCCAGCTCGTGGGCCTCCATTCACCCTACGAGTTGGTGCTCGCCTGCTTCGCGGGGCCCCGGCACGCCGAGAGCTGGGGTTGGCTGAAATGGTTGCCCCACGTCGACCCGGTGGCGAGCCCGATTCCGACCTGGCAGCTCGCAGACACCGAGCAGAGCTCGCTGCGCCTGCTCATCGCGCTCGAAGGCCTGCTCGAAGCCCGCAGTGCCGCCTCGCACGGCAGAGGATCGGGCACCCGCTCCCATCTCGACGTCGACACGCGCAACGATGACGGCCAGGGCGACGCCGTGACCGGTCTGCCCACGATCCCGGCGGTCGTCGTGCTCGTGCTCGAAGACCGCTTCGTCGACCAGTCGAGGCTCATCGAGTTGGGAGAGACGGGCCCAGATCATGGCATCCACCTGCTCTGGGTCGCGCAAGATCGGGCAGCAACCCCGGCAGCCTGCCGCACCTTCGTCGAACTCGGAACGGCCGACGGAGTCGTGAATTTCGTGCGCTCGGGATCCAGGGTGCCGCTCACCCGTGTCGATCACCTGGACTCGCTCGTGGCCAACGGTCTCGCGCGCCGTCTCGCCCCTGTGGAGGATTCGGCCGCGCGCGTGCTCGACGAGAGCGATCTGCCGAAGGCCGTGAATTTGCGAGAACTGCACGAGGTCGACCTGCTCGGCGGCGCCGGGCCCATCCTGCAATCCTGGGAGCGCACGGGATCACTTATCTCGGCCTGGCAACAGGGGCAGGATCGCCCTCCGGTGTCGCTTGCAGCTGTCGTCGGGCAGGGCCCCGACGGGCCCGCCGAGATCGACCTGCGCATCCATGGCCCGCACGCCCTCGTCGGCGGGACGACGGGAGCGGGCAAATCCGAGTTCCTGCAGACCTGGATCATGAGTATGGCCTCCAGGGTGAGCCCGGATCGCCTGACCTTCCTGATGGTCGACTACAAGGGCGGCGCCGCCTTCGCAGAGTGCGTCGACCTGCCGCACACCGTCGGACTCGTCACCGACCTCAGCCCGCACCTCGTGCGCCGAGCGCTCACGTCGCTCAGAGCAGAGCTTCACTACCGGGAGGAACTGCTCGCCGCCCACGGAGCGAAAGACCTCATATCGATGGAGCGACGCTCCGACCCCGCGGCGCCTCCCGTGCTCATCATCGTCATCGACGAATTCGCGACGCTTGCGAGAGAGGTTCCCGAGTTCGTCGACGGCGTCATCGATGTCGCGCAGCGCGGGCGCTCACTCGGACTGCACCTCGTTATGGCGACGCAGCGCCCCGCGGGAGTCATCAAGGACAACCTCCGTGCGAACACCAATCTCCGAGTGGCACTGCGCATGGCCGACGAATCCGATAGCAAAGACGTCATCGGTGTTGTCGACTCCGCATTCTTCGACGCCGAGGCACCGGGGCGAGGCGCCATCAAGGTAGGACCGGGCAGAATCTCTCACTTCCAGACCGGCTACCTCGGTGGGCGCGCATCACAACATGATCGTGCGCCGGAGATCGAGCTGCGATCCCTCGGCTTCCTCGAGGGAGAGCCCTGGGCCATCCCCGCAGAACCCGCGGTATCCGCGAAGCCCGCTTCGACCGAGGCGCAGGCCCGGGACATCGAGCGCCTCCGCGACGGCATCATCGAGGCGAACCGCGCCGCCGGTCTGCGATCGCCTCGGAGGCCGTGGCTCGATGAGCTCCCGACGGCGCTGAATCTGGAGGACCTTCGGAAGATGCGCAGCATGGGAGACGGTCGAGGCCCCGTCATCGGTCTGCGTGACGACCCGGAGGCTCAGACGCAGTACCCGGTCTCGATCGATTTCGAGGAGGTCGGCAGCATGGCGATCATCGGCGCGGGTGGCACCGGCAAGACCAGCGCGCTGCTGACTCTCGCTGCGGCGCTCAGCAGCGCTGCGGCCGAAGATCCCGTGCGCATCTACGGAATCGACGCCGCGAACGGCGCACTCGATACGGTCAGCCCGCTGCCGACGGTGGGCGCCGTGGCCAAGCTGAGCGACACCGAACTCGCGAACCGCGTGCTGCAGCACATGACCGAGCTCATCTCCGAACGCGGTCCGCGGTACGCCGCAGCGCGCGCGGGATCCCTGGCCGCTTACCGGAGGTCCCCCGGAGGCGCCGCAGAACCCCGGGTGTTCCTGCTGCTCGACGGATTCGCCGCGTTCAGGCAGTCGGTCGAGTCGATCAGCGGGACTGAGCAGCCGCTTCAGAAACTGTCGGAGATCATGATGAACGGTCGTGCGGTCGGGGTGCACGTCGTCATCACGAGCGACCGCCCGTCGGCGATCCCGGCATCGATGGCCGCGAATCTGCAGCAGCAGTTCTCACTGCGACTCGCGAACCCGAACGACTACGGCGCACTCGGGATCAAGAGCGATGCGCTGGAAGACGCACCTCCGGGCCGAGCAGTCGCCGCAGGCGATACGCGTGAGCTCCATCTCGCGCTGGTAGACGGAAGGAGTGAGCTCTCCTCTCAGGCACGAGGTATCGAAGCGCTCGCCGCGGCATTGCATCGTGATGGGATCGCGCAAGTGCCCGAGATCGTGAAGGCGCCAGCTGAGATCCCGATCGTCGACCTGCCGGTCAGCTCCGCCGGTCGACCGATCTACGGGATCAACGTGCGGAGCTTCGATCCGATCTCCATGCCGACCCGCGGTCTCGGAGTCGTGGCCGGTCCGAGCGGAGCGGGTCTGTCACAGGGAATGCTGAGTTGCGTAGCCGCCCAGGAGCGCTTCGCTGCCGAACAGGGGGAACCAGTCGATACGATTCTGCTGTCGTTCGTCGACGACGGCCTGCAGCGCTCCCGGGAATGGGGACGCATCGCTGCATCCGAAGAAGAGATTGAACGACTCGCGGAGAAGCTGGTGGTCGCCCTCGGAGGACGGCCACCGGCTCGTCGGAGCAATGGGATCTTCGGCGGCGGTCTGATTGGCGACCCCGGCCCCGCACCCTCGAACGCGAAGCAAGACGACAGTTCCGATCCGGCCTCTGGGGACAAGCTGGAGTTTCCCGCGGCTGGGGCCACCGGAGTGATCGTCGTCGAACGGCCGGCCGAAGCGGAAGGATCGGCGGCGCTGTCGCACCTTGTTGCCCTCGCAAAGGCGGCCCGACGCTCGAACGTTCTCGTGCTCTTCGAGTACGAGATGGGCGCGGCGAGCGCGATCTGGGATCTCTACCAGGCGCTGAAGCAACCCACCTGGGGGCTCTCGCTGCAACCCGACGACGGCGAATCGCAGAGCCCCTTCCGCGAGAGTCTCGGTAGAGTGAAGCGTGCGGACTTTCCTCCGGGGCGTGGGTTCGCGATCGAAGGCGGCCGGACGACGCCGGTGCACGTCGCTCGCGCAGGCTGAGAGCGCGCCGCCGAACGTGGGGTATTCTGAGGCCTCGGCCTGCTGCCCGTTGGGGCGGTGGGCCGAGACAGCTGAATAGACATCTCAATACCACCGAGGAGGCCACTGTGAAGATCGAACTCGTGACGCTGCGACAGATCGAGCGCGAGAAGGAGATCCCCTTCGACGAGCTCGTCGAGATCATCGAGCAGGCGATCCAGTCCGCGTATCTGCGCCACGCCGAGAATCAGAACCTCTCCATCCCGAAGGAGGATGAGGTCCGCGTCACTCTCGACCGAAAGACCGGTGACATCTCGGTTCTCGTGCCCGAGGTTGATGAGCAGGGACAGGTGATCGGAGAGGCCTATGTAACCGCCGATGAATTCGGCCGTGTCGCTTCCAGTGCTGCCAAGCAGGTCATCAACCAGCGCCTTCGCGACCTCTCCGACGATGCGGTACTCGGGTCGTTCAAGGATCGCGAGGGGCAGATCGTCTCCGGCGTCGTGCAGCAGGGGCCGAACCCGCGCATGGTGCACGTCGACCTGGGAGAGCTCGAAGCGATTCTGCCTCCTGAGGAGCAGGCTCCCGGTGAGGAGTACCCCCACGGCACCCGCCTGAGGGTATACGTGACCAGCGTCTCCAAGGGTCTGAAGGGGCCTCAGGTGGTGGTGTCCCGTACGCACCCAGGCCTGGTTCGACGCCTCTTCGAGCTCGAGGTGCCCGAGCTCAACCAGGGCATCGTTGAGATCGTCTCGCTGGCACGCGAGGTCGGGCATCGCACCAAGGTCGCGGTGCGCGCGAAGCAGCCGGGCATTAACGCCAAGGGCACCTGCATCGGCGAGATGGGGCGCCGCGTACGCGCGGTCATGAGTGAGCTCGGTGAAGAGAAGATCGACATCGTCGACTATGCGCCCGAACTGCCGGCCTTCGTCGCGAATGCGCTCTCGCCTGCGAAGGTGACCGACGTCTTCATGCTGAACGAATCGCTGAAGCAGGTGCGGGCGCTGGTTCCCGACTTCCAACTCTCGCTCGCGATCGGCAAGGAAGGCCAGAACGCTCGACTCGCTGCGAAGCTGACCGGCGCGAAGATCGACATCCAGCCCGATTCAATCATGAACGATTGACGTCTCATCGTTCGCGGTGGGGTGCGGCATGATCCGCACCCCACCGCGAACGACACGGCGAGGAGACGCTGGGAAGAGGGAAGCTGGTAGGATGGTTGCGCTTCGAACCTGCGTTGCGTGTCGCGTGTGCGCGCCGCGTGCTGAACTGCTGAGAGTAGTGCTGCGAGATGGTCGGCTCATCGCCGACGATCGCAAGGTGCTGCCGGGTAGGGGAGCCTGGGTGCATCCCACGGCGCAGTGTTTGGAACGAGCAGTGTCGCGCGGAGTATTTTCGCGGGCGCTCAAGGTATCGGGGAAGCCCGATGCCAGCCCACTAGAGAACAGGCTGAAAACACTCATGGACAACTAATGAGCGGCTCAAAATGAGGCCCGTCCGATAACTATGGTTCTCGCCTGTCTGGCGTGAACCCAGACAGGAGAAATGTGGCAAACCCACGCGTACACGAGATCGCTACGGAGATCGGTGTCGATAGCAAGGTCGTTCTGGCCAAGCTGAAGGAGATGGGGGAGTTCGTCAAGGCGCCCTCCTCCGCAATCGCGCCTCCCGTGGCGCGCAAGGTCAAGGCCGCGTTGCAGGCTGAAGGCGTCGCGAAGCCCGCGGGCGGAAGCGATGATTCAGCGAAGCCGGCGGCGAAGAAGGCGGCAGGCCCGAAGCCGGGCGCTGCTGCCCCGAAGCCGGGGCCCAAGGCGCCCGCCAAGAAGAAGGATGAGGCGCCGCAGGCTCCAGCTGCTGAGGCTGAGTCGAAGAGCGCCGACGCCAAGTCGGACCCCGCAGCTCCGAAGCCGAACGCAGCGAAGACCGCTGCGCCGAAGCCGGGTGGATCAGCGCCGAAGCCCGGGGCCCCGAAGCCTTCGGGCCCGCGTCCGGGTAACAACCCGTTCGCCTCGAGCCAGGGCATGGGAATTCCGCGCCCGCCGCGTCCGGGTAACAACCCGTTCGCCGCAAGCCAGGGCATGGGTCGCGGCAACCGTCCGAACCCGGGAAACATCCCGCGGCCGTCGCCGCGCCCGCAGGGCGCAGGTGCCGGACGTCCGGGTGCTCCGGGTCGTCCCGGTGGCGCAGGTCGTCCCGGAGGCCCGGGTCGCCCGGGTCGTCCCGGCGGTGGCGGTGCTCCGGGTGGAGGCTTCGGTGCTCCGCGCCCGGGTGGTGGCTTCGCAGGTCGCGGTCGCGGTGGTCGTGGTGCCGGAACGGCCGGTGCATTCGGCCGAGGCGGCTCCAAGAGCAAGGCACGCAAGTCGAAGCGGGCGAAGCGGCAAGAATTCGAGATGCGGCAGGCTCCGTCGATTGGCGGCGTCCAGGTACCTCGCGGTGACGGGAATACCCCGGTCCGGCTGCGCCGCGGCGCATCGCTCTCCGACTTCGCGGACAAGATCGATACGAGTGCATCGAACCTCGTGACTATCCTCTTCCACCTGGGTGAGATGGCGACGGCTACGGAGTCGCTCGACGAGGCGACGTTCGAGATTCTCGGCGACGAGCTCGGCTACAAGATCCAGATCGTCTCTCCTGAAGACGAGGATCGCGAGCTGCTCGAGGGCTTCGACATCGACATCGAGAGCGAGCTCGAGGATGAGGGCGATGACGTCCTGCAGCCTCGTCCGCCGGTCGTCACAGTCATGGGTCACGTCGATCACGGTAAGACCCGACTGCTCGATGCGATTCGTAAGGCAAACGTGGGCGGCGGCGAGGCCGGTGGCATCACGCAGCACATCGGCGCATACCAGGTGCACACCGAGCACGACGGTGTGGATCGCGCCCTGACCTTCATCGATACCCCGGGTCACGAGGCGTTCACCGCCATGCGTGCCCGTGGTGCGCAGGTCACGGATATCGCGATTCTCGTGGTCGCGGCTGACGACGGCATCATGCCGCAGACGATTGAGGCGTTGAACCACGCCCAGTCGGCTGGTGTGCCGATCGTGGTCGCAGTCAACAAGATCGATAAAGAAGGCGCGAACCCGGAGAAGGTGCGACAGCAGCTCACCGAGTTCGGGCTGGTCGCTGAGGAGTGGGGCGGCGACGTCATGTTCCGTGACGTCTCTGCGAAGAACGACCTCGGCATCAACGAACTGCTCGATGCTGTTCTGCTCACCGCTGACGCGGGTCTCGATCTGCGTGCGAACCCTGACAAGGATGCTCGCGGTGTCGCGATCGAAGCGAAGCTCGACAAGGGACGCGGCGCAGTGGCGACCGTTCTGATCCAGTCGGGAACGCTGCGCGTCGGCGATGCGATCGTTGCGGGTACCGCCTACGGGCGCGTGCGTGCGATGAGCGATGAGAACGGCGACGCCGTGGCCGAGGCGCTGCCCTCGCGGCCGGTGCTCGTGCAGGGTCTGTCAACGGTGCCCCGCGCCGGTGACAACTTCATCGTCACTTCCGAGGACCGCACCGCGCGTCAGATCGCTGAGAAGCGTGAGGCCGCGGAGCGCAACGCACTCCTGGCGAAGGCGCGCAAGCGCATCAGCCTCGAGGACTTCACGAAGGCGCTCGAGGATGGCAAGGTCGAGTCGCTCAACCTGATCATCAAGGGAGACGTGTCGGGTGCTGTGGAGGCGCTCGAGGAGTCGCTCATGAAGATCGAGGTCGACGAGTCGGTGCAGCTGCGTATCTTGCACCGTGGCGTCGGTGCCGTCACCGAGAGCGACATCGATCTCGCGACGATCGACAATGCGATCGTCATCGGCTTCAATGTGCGCCCCGACGTCAAAGCCCGCGAGCGCGCACAGCGCGAGGGAATCGACATCCGGTTCTACAACGTCATCTACAACGCGCTGGATGACATCGAGAGCTCGCTCAAGGGCATGCTCAAGCCGGAATACGAGGAAGTTCAGTCGGGTGTGGCGGAGATCCGAGAGGTGTTCCGCTCGTCGAAGTTCGGCAACATCGCTGGTGTCATCGTTCGCAGTGGCACCATCACACGCAACGCGAAGGCGCGTGTGATCCGCGAGGGCGTGGTGCTCGCCGACGGCCTGGCGATCGAGTCGCTGCGTCGCTTCAAGGACGACGTCACCGAAGTCAAGACCGACTTCGAGTGCGGTATCGGTCTCGGGAAGTTCAACGACATCCAGATCGGCGATGAGATCGAGACGACTGAGATGGTGGAGAAGCCCCGCGACTAGTGCGGCTTCGCTACGACGACTGAGGGGGATCGGCTTCGGCCGGTCCCCCTTTTCGTTGCCCAGTCAAGTAAGGACGGCGGTGCACAGCCGTTGCAATGCGAGCTGGTGACGGCACAACGAGGACGGTGCGGCGCAAGCCGGATGCGGTGCAAGCCAGATACGGCATAGACGAGGTGTCTGGAAGGGGCCTCCTGAAAACAGACCGAGGGCCCGGCATCGATGATGCCGGGCCCTCGGGGTGGGACTGCGCTTGATTACTGACGATCGAAGCGGCGGCCCTCCGGCTTCGACGGCATGATCGTGAGCACGATGTACGCGATGTTCGCGATCCAGCCGATGTAGTTGAGGAAGGGGATCATTCCGGCGATGTTGATGAGCCACAGCGTGCCGGGGAAGTTGGCGTCGTGCAGACGGCGCCAACCGATGGCGATCGACGGGATCAACAGCGCAAGCGCGATGACGCCGTACAGGATGCCGCCGATGACCAGCATGGCAACGGAGCCGGCGGTCGGGCCGGAGCTGTAACCGTAGTCGTAGCTGTCGTAGGAGGCGGCCGAGGCGATCACGCCGAAGAGACCGATCATCAGGAAGATGCCCGGGATCAGCATGACGAGGAACTGGAACAGGTAAGCGAACCAGAACTCGCTGCGCGATGCGCGGCCGTCGAACTTCGCGTAACCCTTGAAGAAGCGGCGGATGGCCTGACCGAAGCTCGCACCGTAGAGCGGGCGAGTCATGTCATCGGCATCGGATGCGCCGTTGAATGCGCCTCCGGGGCCCGGGTCGCCGACGAAGCCACCCGCTGCCTGCTGCGAGTACTGGGGTGCGGCTCCCGGTGCGGCGTACTGCTGCTGGCCGGGTGCGGCGTACTGCGGCTGCTGCGGTGCCTGCGGCTGCTGGGGAGCCTGTGGCTGCTGCGGCTGCTGCGGTGCCTGGGGAGGCTGCGGCTGCGAATTCGACGTAGGTGCGCTCGGTGCCTGGGGCGGTACCGGAGGCACGGGCGGCTGGGGAGCGCCGCTCTCAGGGTTGGGGCTGCCCGGGTTTCCGTTCTGCTCCGGACCATCAGTGTTGGGCGGAAGAGTCATTATCGCCTCTCTGTGTGCTGGTTATTCGGCGTCACCCTCTGGTGATTGCATATACAGCCTAGGGGGGAAAGGGTCGCCTTACCTAGAAGTCGACGCTTGTGGATGTGGCGATAAGGTGGTCGGTATGAGTAATCCACGCGCAGGAAGAGTTGCCGAGCGCATCCAGCAGATCATCGCGCGGCGACTCGAGAAGGGGCTGCGTGACCCGCGGCTCGGCTTCGTCACGATCACCGATGTGCGGGTGACCGGGGACTTGCAGAACGCCTCCGTCTTCTACACCGTGTACGGCACGGAGGAGGAGCTCGCGGACTCCGCGGCAGCGCTCAAGGCTGCCACCGGAATGCTGCGGAGCGAGGTGGGGAAGCAATTGGGCACTCGGTTGACGCCGGCGCTCGAGTTCATCCACGACGAGCTGCCTGAGAGTGCTCAGCATCTGAGCGACCTGCTCGCTGAGGCGAAGCGGCGCGATGAGGAGTCGGCTGCTCTCGCGGCTGACGCGCGGTATGCGGGCGATGAGGATCCCTACGTCAAACCTCGCGACGACGAGGACTGATCCTTCGATCTGACGACCGGCTGAGCCCTCGGTCAGGGCAGGCGTACGTGCTGTTCGAACTCGATGATGAGCCCGTCCGAGAGTAAGGAATCATAGGCGCGTCGCGGTTGCTCCGGATCACGGACGCCTCCATTCGCTGCCGCGGCGAGCGCTTCTTCCACCGGCACCGATTCCGAGGTCTCCCGAAGCAGGGCCATGATCCTCCCTCTGACCTGGCGGTCGCTGCCGGCGAATTTCGCCTGCTTCGGGCGCTTGACCGGCGCGTTGTCGGGGTAGCCCGCACCGCGCCATTCGCACCACGCGGCTATCGGGCAGTCGGAGCAGCGAGGGGAGCGTGCGGTGCAGACGATCGCACCGAGTTCCATCGCTGCAGCGTTGAATACGGCGGCCTCCGCGGGAGCCTCGGGAAGGAGCTTCTCCATGTCGTCGAGGTCGCTCGCGGCCGGCATCCCGGCAGCGGCTCGACCGTGCACGAGACGGGCGATGACGCGCCGCGTATTCGTGTCGACGACGGGATGCCGCTCGCCGTATGCGAATGCGGCCACAGCTCGGGCCGTGTAGGGGCCGATGCCGGTGAGAGCGAGCAGAGTCTCGACATCCGACGGAACACGGTCGGCGTGCTGTTCGGCAAGCTCGACGGCGGCTCGGTGCAGCCAGAGGGCTCTGCGGGGGTAGCCGAGGCGATCCCACATGCGTACGGCCTCTCCCGGGTCCTCGGACGCGAGCGCCGACGGTTGCGGCCAACGCTTGAGCCATGCTTCCCAGCGGGGGAGCACGCGGTCGACCTGTGTCTGCTGCAGCATGAATTCAGAGACGAGGATCGCCCAAGGTGAGGCATCGGCGGCGCGCCACGGCAGGTCTCTCGCCTCGGAGCGATACCAGGAACCGAGTGCCTCGGAGAGTCCAGTCGTGTCCACCCCATCAGTGTAGGAGGCGTCCGTTGACTAGGCTGATGGGGATGAGTCACGAGTCACATTTGCCGCCGCAGGGCGGGATCCTGCTGGTCGACAAAGCCGAGGGCTGGACGAGCCACGACGTCGTCGCGAAGACCCGGGGAGCCCTCCGCACCCGCAAAGTCGGGCATGCGGGCACCCTCGATCCCATGGCTACGGGATTGCTGATGCTCGGCGCCGGGCCGGCCACCCGGCTTCTCACCCATCTCGTGGGGCTCGACAAGGTGTACACGACCACGCTCCGGCTTGGCGCGACGACCGTGACCGACGACCGGGAAGGAGAGGTCGTGGCGGCGGCCGATGCGCAGGCCGTCGCAGACGTGCTGCGAGACCCCGATCGAGTGCGCGCCGCAGTCGCCGAGCTCACCGGCGCGATTGAGCAGGCGCCGAGCGCGGTCAGTGCGATCAAGGTGGATGGCCGACGCGCCTACGACCGTGTGCGCGCCGGGGAAGCGGTTGAGTTGCAGAAGCGGTCGGTGACGGTGCATCGCTTCGAGCTCGGCCAACCTCGAGCGGCTCAAGGGCTCGGTGTCGACGGCGTCGAGACCGACGTGATTGATATCGACGCGGTCATTCATTGCTCCTCGGGTACTTACGTTCGTGCGCTCGCGCGAGACCTGGGAGCAGCGCTTGGAATCGGGGGGCATCTGACCGCGCTCAGGCGAACGGAGGTTGGGCCCTTCAGCGTCGACGATGCCGTGAGTACCGAACGCATCGTCGACGGCGATGTCGGTCCGCTGCTTCTGCCGTCCGACGTGGCCGCACGGCTGTTCCCGGTTCTTCGCCTCACCGAGCAGCAGGCGATTGATCTCGGACACGGGAAGCGCATAGATCTCGAAGAGGGACAGAACTCGGAGTGGGCGCAACCTGAGGCACCGCTGGTCGCCGCGCTCTCACCGGACGGTCGTCTGATCGGCCTGGTCAAGGTGAAGCGGGGGCGGGCGCGTGTGGTGACGAATTTCCCCACCCCCGATGCTGCAGCGACCGAGAGTGGACGGCGATGATCCTCTGGTATGCCGTTGCGCAGATGATCGTCGCCCTGTTCGCGATGGTGCTGTGCATCATTACGGCGGCCCGCAAGCAGGGACCCAACGACTACACGCTCGGGGCGACGCTGCTCGTGGGGCTGCTCCTCGTCGGTCAGGTGGTCGTGTCGATCGTGCAGCCGGCGGTTGGCAACTCGGCGACGGGCGATCCTCTTGAATTCTGGATGTACCTCATCGTGGCGCTGCTGCTGCCTTTCGGGGCCGGTTTTTGGGCGCTCATCGATCGCACGCGCTGGGCGAACCTGGTGCTCGGGGTGGTCCACTTCTCGGTTGCGGTCATGGTCTATCGGATGCTGGTGATCTGGGGGGCGTGAGCTGCGACCGCGTCGGTCGGAACGGAGCGGTACACTGATCGGCGTGCCACACGAAGACCGAATGACGCGATTCTCCGCCTCGACGGAGCGTTCCGACCGTTCCACCGTGCCCGCCGATGATCGTCTCAGCGGTGCGGGTCGAGTGCTCATCGTCGTGTACGGGATTCTCGCGATCGCCGCGACCTTTCGGTCCGTCTACCAGATCCTCACGAAGTTCGACGAGGCGCCACTGGCCTACGTTCTTTCCGCGGTAGCGGGTCTCGTGTACATCTTCGCCACTATCGCGCTCTCACGACGCGGAGCGAAGTGGGCGCGGATCGCCCGAATCTGTCTCGTATTCGAGTTGGTCGGCGTACTGGTCGTCGGAACGCTCAGCTTTGTCGTGCCGCAGTGGTTCGCTCATCCGAGCGTCTGGTCATGGTTCGGCGCCGGATATCTCTGCATTCCGCTCGTGCTGCCGATTCTGGGCCTCATCTGGTTGCGACGGCGGAGTCTTGCCGGGCAGGATGCGCGATGAGAGTGCTCAGCGACTGCTCCGATTTCGCCAGAGAAGATGCCGAGGGTTCATCGCACCGTCGGCAGCGCGGCACGGCGATCGCCATCGGCAAGTTCGATGGCGTGCATCTGGGGCACCGGGCGCTGCTCGACTGCCTCATGGAAACGGCCGATCGGCGCGATCTCGAGTCAGTGGTGTTCACCTTCGCGAACAACCCGCTCAGTCATCTGCGCCCCGATGCCTGCCCGCAGCCCCTCATGAGCCGACGGCAGCGCCTCGCCGCCATTGAAGCCGCTGGTGTGAGCACCTGCGTCATGGTTCGCTTCGACGAGGCGCTCGCCTCGATTCCCGCCGAGGAGTACATTTCACGCGTGCTCGTCGGTGAGTTGAATGCCGAACACCTCATCGTGGGCTCCGACTTCCGCTTCGGTCGTGGCGGCGCCGGCGATGTGGCGTTGTTGCGGGAGCGCGCAGCCGAGCACGGATACGAGGTTTCGGTCGTGGACTCGGTCGTGGATCCCGAACTGGGCAGGATCTCGTCAACACGGGTCCGTGAAGCGATCCAACGAGGAGACGTGGAAGCCGCCGGTCGCATGCTCGGCAGAGAAGTCTCGGTCATCGGCGACGTTGTGCACGGTGATGCCCGAGGACGCGACCTCGGGTTTCCGACAGCCAATCTCGGGGGAGAGATCGAGGGGCTCGTCCCTGCCGACGGCGTCTACGCCGGTCGTGCAATTGTCGGAGGTGTCGAGCACGTCGCCGCGATCTCGGTCGGAACGAATCCGACATTCACGCCTGACGGTCAGTCGCGCGTGGAGGCGTACCTGCTCGACTTCGATGGCGACATCTACGGTGTGCGAATCGATGTGCGGTTCGTAGCGCGACTCAGGGGGATGGAGGCCTTCACCGGCATCGATCCGTTGATCGCTCGCATGCAACTCGATGTCGAAGAGACCAGGAAGCTGTTCTCTCACTGAGGTGAGGGTGCTAAGATCTCCTCAGGGTTATTCGAACCCGCCTCTCGAGCCGTTGTGCTAACGGCCTCCGCGTAGTGGCCTCTGTGTTCTGCGCGTTGCCAGGCCCATCGAGATGCACCAGCCGATCAGGAGATCAATTGGCAACCACCACTGCCGTGCGCAGCACGTCCGCGTCGAGCGCGCCTGCAAACTCTGTGCCCGCGAAGTCCGCCTCGAAGCGTGCCGGCTCATCGCGCGCGCGTCGAAAGCACTCACACAACGAGGGCATCATCCCGCTGCTTGCGCGTGCCGTACGCGAGGTCGAGGCGTCTGCTCAGCGCGGCCGCGCCACTGCCGCGAACCGCACCAAATTCCAGGTGATTGCCCTGCTCATGCGCGAGGAGCGTGCTCGCGTGAAAACCGACGAGTCGGTGAGCGACGTCGAGCGAGCTGAAACGCTGAAGCGACTTGACGGCGTCGCAGCGATCCTTGCGAAGACGGCGGCACGCGATACGTCGCTCATCACGTTGCTCGAGCCCGCCGCGACGATCACGGACTCGACACGCGCACTCAAGCGGAAGATGCTCGAGCAGGCCGGCGTCGAACTGCCCGAAGAGCCGGCGACCCCTGAGCCGGCGGCCGAGATCGTGCCGCCCGAGCTCGCAGAGCGACAGGTCGAACCGAGCGGTATCGAGGCGCGCCTGCGGGCGAATCCCTTCTTGCAGCCCGACCTCGAACACATCGGGCGTCCGACGCCCGTAGTGCGTCTCGCCAACTGGGAATTGCTGGGTCCGTTGCTGAAGTCGTTCGAGCAGGGCGGTGGAGGATCGGCCTGCATGCACCTTCCGCCTGCGCCCATTGTCGACCGGCTGGCCCCTGCTGACCGCGAGCTGATGCCGCACCAGGCGCGTTTCCTCGCCTCGGTCGGCGAGGGCCATCGCAGCTTCTTGCTCGCTGACGAACCGGGCCTCGGCAAGACCGCGCAGTCGGTCATCGCGGCCTCGGTCGCCGATGCCTACCCCTTGCTCGTCGTCGTGCCGAACGTCGTCAAGATGAACTGGGCGCGCGAGGTCGAGCGGTGGACACCGCAGCGACGAGTGACCGTGATCCATGGCGACGGCAAAGACATCGACGCCTTCGCCGACGTGTTCATCGTGAACTACGAGATCCTCGACAGGCACCTCAGCTGGATCTCACGCTTCGGGTTCAAGGGCATGGTCGTCGACGAGGCTCACATGATCAAGAATGTGCAATCGCAGCGGTCGCGCAACGTGCTCACGATCGCCGACCGCATCCGCGAACGCACTCCGGGCGGTCCGCTGCTCATCGCATTGACCGGTACGCCGCTCATCAACGACATCGATGACTTCCGTGCCATCTGGCGCTTCCTCGGGTGGACGGATGCAGACAAGCCCCGCGCTGAGCTGCTCGCGAAACTCGAGAGCAACGGCTATACGCCGGTCGATTCGGCGTTCTATCCGGCGGCGCGGCAGGCCGTGGTCGACATGGGCGTTGTGAGGCGCCGCAAGATCGATGTCGCAGCAGACCTGCCGTCGAAGCGGGTGGTGGATCTGCCTGTCGAGCTGGATGACGAGGCCGGCCGTGGCTTGCGCGAGGCGGAGCAGAAGCTCGCCCGCAAGCTCGTGGAGCGCTTCGGTGCGGTAAAGCGCGGCAAGCTCGGTGCGAAGCTCGACGACGAAGCGATCATCCGCATGGTGTGCGCGCAGGAGCTCGAGGAATCGAATGCGTCGGCCGATGGGATGAACGTCTTCACAGTGGTCAGGCAGATCGGTCTTGCCAAGGCCGGGCTCGCCGCCGACTATACGGCGCAGCTCGCCCGCTCGGTCGGGAAGGTCGTGTTCTTCGCGAAGCACATCGAGGTCATGGATCGGGTCGAGCGACAGCTCGCCGAGCAGGGTCTCGGGACCATCTCCATTCGTGGCGATCAGACCGCGGAGTTCCGTCAGCGTCAGATCGACGCGTTCAACACCGACCCCGAGGTGTCGGTTGCCGTGTGCTCGCTGACCGCCGCCGGCGTCGGAGTGAACCTGCAGGCCTCCTCGAACGTCGTGCTCGCCGAGCTCAGCTGGACCGATGCTGAGCAGACGCAGGCAATCGACCGCGTCCACCGTATCGGGCAAGATGAGCCGGTCACCGCCTGGCGCATCGTCGCCGCCCAGACGATCGACGCGAAGATCGCCGAGCTCATCGATGGCAAGGCCGGTCTCGCGGCGCGCGCACTCGACGGGGCCGCGGGCCCGACCGGAGAAGAGGAATCGGTGCAGCTGCGGGCGCTCATGGCGGTGCTGCAGTCCGCGCTCGCCTCCTGAGGCCCCGGAGCCGCCTGCCCCTCTCCTGGGTCTGCTTTCGGAGGCGGGCTAGGCTGAGGCTATGCGTATCGGAGTGCTGTGTTCAGGTGGTGATAGCCCCGGCATGAATGCGGCCATCCGTGGAGCGGTGCTCCGCGGTGTCGATGTCCACGGATACGAGATGGTCGGGTTCATCGACGGGTGGCGCGGGTTTCATGAGGGCGAATTCATGCCGCTCGACCGCCCGGCGGTGCGCGGGCTCTCTCCTCTCGGCGGGGTCGTTCTGGGCACCAGCAGGGTGCCGCCGTTCCCGGGTCTCGAGGGTGATGTCAGCAGCGCGACGGAAGCTGACCATGCGGCGTTTCGAGCTCGCATGGACAGCTATGGGCTCGACGGCTTGATGCTGATCGGCGGCAACGGGACCCAGACCGTCGCACTCGCTCTCAACGAGGCGGGTGTGCCCGTCGTCGGTCTCCCGAAGACGATCGACAATGATCTCGGCGGTACCGATTACACCTTCGGATTCGATACCGCCGTCTCGATTGCATCGGAGGCGATCGACCGTCTGCGTACGACGGGGGAGTCTCACCGGCGCTGCATGGTACTCGAGGTGATGGGGCGTGACGCCGGGTGGATCGCTCTGCACGCCGGCATCGCCGGCGGCGCCCAGGCCATGCTGCTGCCAGAATTTCCCGAGACTCTTGAGCAGGTCGGGGAGTGGGTTCGAAGCGTCTACCGCAGAGGGCGCTCGGCACTCGTAGTCGTCGCCGAAGGCTTCGCGCTTGCCGATGAACGGACCGTGGTGCGCGAGGGCACCGATACGCTCGGGCGCCCCCGTCTCGGGGGGATCGCCGAAGTGCTTTCACCGAGAATCGAGGAGATGACCGGGATCGAGAGCCGCGCGACCGTGCTCGGACACGTGCAACGTGGAGGCTCGCCGACCGCGTTCGACCGAGTGCTCGCGACCCGTACGGGGATCGCCGCTGCGGATGCCGTGCACGAGGGGCGCTGGGGCACATTGGCCGGGCTTCACGGTGATCGGATCGAGCCCGTGCCGCTTGCAGATGCCGTACGGCAGCTGAAAACCGTGCCTCGGGCAAGGTACGAGGAAGTGCGCCTGAACTTCGGTTGATCCGCAGATCGTGAACAGCGGGTAAACGGGGTGTACGCAGCTTGACCATCCGGTAGCGAGGTGGAAACATAAACGTGTGGCGCGCGTGCGTCGAACGGCGGTGTGCTCATCGGCTGTTCGGCGATGCTCGATAGCAGTGGCGGGCACCCTTAGAATCCTCTGTTCCCGAACGGAAAGATGCCGGTGGAACTCACTCTCATCGTGCTGCTGGTCATCGTGCTGGCGCTCTTCTTCGACTTCACGAATGGCTTCCACGACACGGCGAACGCGATGGCCACCCCCATCGCGACCGGCGCGCTCAAGCCGAGGACTGCGGTGCTGCTCGCCGCGATCCTCAATCTCATCGGCGCATTTCTGTCGACCGAGGTGGCGAGGACGATCTCCGGAGGCCTGATCAACGAAGGAAATGGGGGAGTGCTCATCTCGCCCGAGATGATCTTCGCCGGCCTGATCGGCGCCATCGTCTGGAACCTCGTGACCTGGCTCTACGGTCTCCCGTCGAGTTCGTCGCACGCGCTCTTCGGCGGTCTCATCGGTGCTGCGATCGTCGGCGCCGGGTTTGCCGCGATCAATGGGAGCGTCTTCCTCTCGAAGATCATCATCCCGATGCTCGCCGCCCCGCTGACCGCGGGTCTCGTCGCCTTCACCGCAACGAAGATCGCGTATTCGATCACGCGCCGTCACGATGGGAAGAAGGACGGTCGAGGCCGATTCCGGTATGCGCAGATCGCGTCATCCTCGCTCATCGCGCTCGCCCACGGTACGAATGACGCGCAGAAGACCATGGGCGTCATCACCCTGACCCTGGTCGCCGCCAACTTGCAGGACCCCGGGACCGGCCCGCACTTCTGGGTGATCGCTTCGTGTGCGCTGGCCATCGCGCTCGGCACCTACTCCGGCGGCTGGCGCATCATCCGCACGCTCGGAGCCGGACTCACGCAGGTCAAGCCGGCGCAGGGGTTCGCCGCGGAGACTTCCACTGCAGCCACGATCCTCGCTTCGAGTCACCTGGGCTTCGCGCTCTCGACGACGCAGGTTGCTTCGGGGTCCGTGATCGGTTCGGGCCTCGGGCGTCGTGGTTCGAGCGTGCGCTGGCGCGCCGTCGGACGTATCGGGCTCGGCTGGCTCTTCACGCTTCCCGCGTCGGCGGCCGTCGGAGCACTCGCCGCGCTCATCGCGCACATCGGCCCCGCCGGAATCATCATCGACGCCGTCGTCGGACTCGGGTTCATCATCTTCATCTTCTGGCGTTCGCGTCGCAACAAGGTCGACCATTCGAACGCCATTCCGGTTCCCGATGTCGCCGAGTCGGGGTACGCCGTGCGCATCCGCAAGGGCAAAGTGCGGAAGATCAAGACCAAGACCGGCACCGTGCCTCCGCTCACCGCGGTCGCGCAAAGTGCGGTGCGCGATGATCTCGCGGCTCGCGAGGCCGAGAAGGCCGCCCGCGAGGCCGAGAAGGCCGAGCGTGAAGCCGAGAAGCAGGAGCGTCACGCCGACGAAGCGAGCGAAGGAGAAGCCCGATGAGTATCGACTGGATGGCATTCGTCATCGTCTTCGTCACCTCGATCATCGCGGCCGGCGTGGTGGTGTCGCTGTACTCGCTCGGTATTCGCTTCCTGGCAGTGCCGGCTCCCGCAGTTCCGCGAGAGGACGGGACGTTCGAGCCGAACGGCCCCTCGCGCGATGACGAGGACGACGATGTCGACGACGCGGGTCGCCCCGTGTGGGCGACCGTGGCGGCGAATGTCTGCTTCGGGCTCTCAGCGATCTGCGTGCTCGTCGGCATCTACCTGATCGTGCCCGCGCTCCACGGATAGCGCACAGTCGTGAAGCCTTCTGCGGAGCCTGCTGCAAGCTGACGCCGCGGGAGAACAGTGCGGCGTGCGTTGTCATCGGATCAGCCCGCATGCACTGATGGTCAGTGGCCGTCGCTAGGATGATCCCGTGGACGACCAGAAGCGTGAGCAACCGGCCCGCCCCGTCTCGACAGAGGTCAAGGACGCGGCGCAGGAACTGCCGCTCGGTATGAGGATCGCCGCGGCCTGGTCGTGGCGGCTCATTATCGTGGGCATCGCCCTTGCAGGGTTCATCTGGCTCATCGTCCAAGTGCGGATCATCGTGATCCCGTTGCTCGTCGCGATCTTGCTGGCAGCGCTGCTTGCCCCGGTGGTGCAGTGGTTTGTCGAGATGGGGCTGCCCAAGTGGACAGGGGTGATCGCGGCGCTCACACTGTTCGTCACAGCGGTCTGGATCCTGATCCATTTGATCATCACGCAGTTCCGCAGCGGTTTCGACGACCTTACTGTCAGATCCGCGGAGGTCTGGCAGGAGTTCTTGCGATGGGCCGAGAGCGACCTCGACTTCGTCGATATCTCCGCCTATCAGCTCGATTCGTTCGTCGCGCAGATCATGCAGACGGTCGAAGAGCATCAGTCCGCGATCTGGAGCGGAGCGCTCGGGATCGCTACGACCGCTGGCCAGGTTGCGGCGGGTACATTATTGACGCTCTTCTCCCTGATTTTCTTGCTCATCGATGGCAAACGGATCTGGTACTGGGTGCTCGGCTTCACACCGGCGAAAGCCCATGCTCCGCTCGATGCGGCCGGTGTCGCCGGGTGGGTCTCCGTCGGGCAGTACGTGCGAGTGCAGATCTTCGTCGCGTTCGTCGACGCCGTGGGGATCGGGCTCGGAGCGTTCTTGCTCGGGGTTCCTCTCCCGATCCCGATCGCCGTGCTCGTGTTCATGGGTTCATTCATCCCGTTCCTCGGTGCGATCTCGACCGGAGCCCTCGCGGCGTTCATCGCGCTGGCGTACAACGGTCCGGTGAACGCGCTGATGATGCTGGGCGTGGTGATCCTCGTCAACCAGATCGAAGGGCATGTGCTGCAACCGCTTGTGATGGGCAACGCGGTGCGCGTGCACCCGCTGGGCGTCGTACTCGTCGTCTCTGCCGGTGCGCTGCTCGCAGGCATCCCGGGCGCATTGTTCGCAGTGCCGCTCGCCGCGTCGGCAAATGCCATCGTCAATTCGTTGATGGAGCGGAGGTGGGATCCGGGGGCGGATCCCGTCGCGGACTATCTCGCGACCTCGAAGAAGCATCAGCTCGTGCGTGCACGAGTACGACGAGTCGCTCGGCAGCGACGCAAGGAAGGAAACTGATGAGCTCTCCCGCAGCACCCGAGATTGAAGACTTCGAACGCGCACTGGCGGCCGTGCACCGTATTACGCAGCGGACGCCGCTCGAATCATCGCGATATCTTGCCGAGGTGCTCGGTTCCCCCCAGGTGTTCCTGAAGTGCGAGAACCTGCAGCGCACCGGCGCCTACAAGCTGCGGGGCGCGTACAACCATATTTCTCGCCTCAGTGAGGAGCAGCGCGCTCGCGGTGTTGTCGCTGCGTCTGCCGGCAACCACGCTCAGGGCGTTGCCTTTGCGGCACGAGAACTGGGCATCAAGGCGACCATCTTCACGCCGCTCGGAGTCGCTCTGCCGAAGCTGCAGGCGACCCGCCAGTACGGGGCTGAGGTGATCCTGCACGGCGAAACCTTCGCCGAGACCAATGCGGCGGCCCAAGAATTCGTGAGTGAGACCGGGGCCCACTTCGTCCCGCCGTTCGATGATCGGGCCGTCATCGAGGGCCAAGGGACGATCGCCCTCGAAATGCTCGAGGTGGCGCCCGAGATCGAGACGATCATCGTGCCAGTCGGTGGAGGCGGGCTGATCGCCGGCGTCGCAACCGCCGCGAAGAAGGTTGCAGCACGCGAGGGGCGCCCGATGCGCATCGTCGGGGTGCAGGCGGAGAACGCAGCGCCGTACCCGGTCTCGCTCTCCGAGGGAGAACCAGTCACGATCAAGACCACTCCAACGATCGCCGACGGTATCGCCGTCTCACGCCCGGGCGACCTCAACTTCGAGCTCATCAGCGAGTATGTCGACGAGATCGTCACGGTCAGCGATGACGATATTGCGCGGGCGATCGTGATGCTGCTCGAGCGCGCCAAGCTCGTCGTCGAGCCCGCGGGTGCGGCAGGCGTGGCGGCGATCCTCGCCGGTAAGGTGCGGTCGGACAACGTAACGGCGACGGTTCTTTCGGGGGGCAATATCGACCCGCTGCTGCTGCAGCGCGTCATCGGTCACGGTCTCGCGGCCTCGGCTCGCTACCTGAAGCTCAGGATTCTGCTGCCCGATGTTCCCGGCCAGTTGGTGCGCACTGCGTCGATCGTGGCCGAACAGAATGCCAACGTCGTTGAGGTGCTGCACACGAGGCATGCGACAGAACTGCCGATCAGTGAGGTCGAGCTGGAGTTGCACATCGAGACGCGTGGGCACGATCATGGCGATCGCGTCGCGCAGGCGCTGCGCGACGCCGGTTACACCGTGCGGGTGGGCGAACGCTACTAGCGGACGCGCAGCGTTCGCTATCGCGTTCGGTGCCGCCCACGGCGGCAGCCCACGGAGCGAAGCGCGGGGTGGAACGCTACTAGCGGACGCGCAATCGGCGGTGTCTCCGGACCGCGTGCACGGTGAGGCCTGCGAGCAGAGCCCAGCATGCTGAGCTGACGCCCCACAGAGCGATGCCTGATGCTGCCACGACGAACGTTACGACGGCAGCTTCGCGGTGGGAGGTAGTTGCGACTGCTTCTGTGATTGCCGCTATCAGTGTGCCGATCAGACCGACTCCGGCGATCGCTGTGATGAGCCCCGCAGGTGCGGTGAGCATGAGCGCCGCCAATGCACTGCTGATGGCTCCGAGAGCCAGGTTCGTGCCGCCAGCCGTGGCGCCGGCGATCCATCGTCGGTTGTGCGCTCCGGCATCGGGCCCGGCGGCGAGTGCTGCGCTGATTGCGGCGAGGTTGATGGCGTGGCCTCCGAGTGGGGCTCCCAGCATGCTGCCGATGCCCGTGGTGAGCAGTGCGGGGCGCCAGGGGGTCATGTAGCCGAAACTTGCGAGTACCGCTGTTCCTGGTACGTTCTGCGAGGCCATTGTGACGAGGTAGAGCGGAAGTGCAATGCTGAGTATCGCAGACCACTCGAATGCGGGAGTAGTCAACTGAGGGTGTGGGGCGAAGCTGGCAACGCTTGGCAGGGTGATGCCGGAATCAGGAAGTGCCGCACCCGAGATGAGTGCCGCTGCTGCTGCGACGAGAGCAGCCGGCACCGCCCAGCGCGGCCACCACCTGCCAATGATCAGCCACGTGAGCAGTACTGGTGCGATGACGAGCGGCTCGCTCGGGAGCGCAACAATGGGTGCGATGACGAGCGGCAGGAGCACACCGGCGAGCATTGCCTGTGCGATGGGGGCGGGAATGCGGCCTACGAGTTCGGCGAGTGCAGACCAGAGGCCGGTGACTGCGAGCATCGCACCGCACGTGATGAACGCGCCGACGGCAGCAGCCCAACCCCCGGTAGGTACTTCGAGACTCATGAGTAGCGCAGCCCCGGGGGTTGACCATGCGGCAACGATGGGGATCCGGTGTCGTATTGACAGGAACAACGATGCTGCCCCGGCGCACACCGTGACTGCCATGAGTCCTGATGTTGCCTGAGACTCACTTGCGCCTACGGAACGCAGCCCGGTGAGCACGACGGCGAAGGTTGCGGTGAAGCCGACCACGCCGCACAGTACGCCGGCCCCGATCGGAGTGAAGAGGGATGCCCGCAGGGTTCTGTTTACAGAACGTTCCATATTTAGAACGTATCATGAGGAGTATGACCTCGTATAGCCTCGGTGCTCGAGTGCGTGCCTTCCGCGCCGAACACGGTTTCTCGCTCTCTGAGCTCGCTCGACTGGCCGGTATCGGCAAGGGAACGCTTTCGGAAATCGAGTCGGGCAAGCGAAATCCGACAGTTGAGACCCTGTACGCGCTCTGCACGCCGCTGGGCGTACCGCTCTCAGCCATCGTCGGCGACGCCCCGGGCGCCTCATCTGTCTCGCAAGGAGGCATCACCACGACGCTGCTGTCGGTTCGGCGGGATCCCGAACACACCGTTGAAGTGTTTCTGCTTGACGTGCCCGCTGGTGGCAGTCACGTCTCCGCAGGGCATGGCGCGGGAGTCACGGAGCACCTCTTCGTTACTCGAGGCAAACTGCGACTCGGACCGGTTGGCAGCACGGAGGAGATCGCTGCAGGTGAATCCCTCACCTGGTCAAGTGCTGGGGAGCACGGGTACGCGAGCGATCTCGGTGGCGAGGGCGTGCTCACGATCGTAACGCCGCATGTTCTCTGAACCTGAAGCCGAACAGGAACCCGGCGTGGCAGGAGCAATGCCGTGGGTCTGAATGGCGGGGACTGAGCGGCGAGCCGTGGGGCGCTAGAGTCGTACGCAGCGTATCGAAGGAGACACATGCGGATTCTGGTGGTCGAGGACGACGACCGTGTCGCGGAGGCGCTCGTCGCTTTTCTCGGGCGGGCCGGGTATGCGACTGCGCGCGTCGCCGATGGAGCCTCAGCGCTTGAATCGTTGGGATCGGATACGGAAGCGGTGCTGCTCGATCTCGGACTGCCCGACATGGACGGGCTCGACGTGTGCCGACGCATTCGCGGCCTCTCGGGCGTCCCCATCATCATCGCGACCGCGCGCAGCCAGGTCGAGGAGCGGATCAAAGGTCTGCATGCCGGCGCCGATGACTTCGTGGTGAAACCCTACGATGTTCGGGAGCTGGTGGCGCGGATCGAAGCGGTCACCAGGCGTACGCGTGCGGTTTCTGCGGATGATGCAGGTGGGCGCAGCTTCGAGATCGATGGCGTGCACATCGATCTCGGGGGCCGGATCGTTCTCGCCGAAGGCTTCCCGATCGAACTCACGCCCAAGGAGTTCGACATTGTCGCGGTGCTCGCGCGCTACCCGGGGGTGGTGGTGCCGCGCGATCGGATCATTCGAGAGGTCTGGGGCACCGATTGGAACGGGTACAGCCGCTCACTCGAGGTGCACGTCGCTGCGATCCGACGAAAGATCGGCCGAGAGTCCATCATCGCGACAGTGCGTGGAGTCGGCTATCGACTGACCGGAGGCTGAGATGCGCACGCGCCTGATGGCGGTCTTCCTCGGTCCGCTGATCGTGATCCTGCTGGTGCTCGGCGGAGCCTATGCCTGGAGCTCGGCCCGTGGCCTGCAGCAGGACTTCTCACGGCAGCAGCTTGACGACCTCGGGTACTTCCTCACGGAATCGCGGCAGGCGCTGCAGACTGGCAACGCAGCTCTCGTCAAGGACGAGATGGAGCGGTACAGCGAGCTGTACGGGGCCCAGGTCGCGGTCGTGGATCACGATGGGGTGCTCGTGGCTTCTGGCGGGCTGCCGAGTGCGGGCGTGAGCGAAGCGGTCGAGGCACGGATCACTCTGGCGCTGTCGGGGCGTCGTGCGGAGCTGGAGCATGCGCTGCTGCCCTGGGTGTCGGGTGACTCGGTGCTTGTCGACCCGGTGTTCGACGGTGGGCGAGTGATCGGGGCCGTCATGGTCTCCGAGAGCCTCGAGGCACCGCGAGCCGAGATCGCGGTGCGGTGGACCTTGCTCGCGGTGTCGGCCGTTGCGCTCATCGGATTGCTGGCCTTCGCGACATCGCGTCTCGCGAACTGGGTGCTGCGCCCGATGCTGCGCGTCGATCAGGCGATGGCGGCGATCGAGCAGGGCGAGATGCATGCGCGTATTGCTGATGACACCGGTCCGTCTGAAATGCAGCGCATGATCCGGATCTTCAACAGCATGGCCGATGAGATCGAGCGCGTGGTCTCGAGGCAGCAGGAGTTCGCGATGAACGCGTCGCATGAACTGCGCAACCCTCTGGGCGCGCTGCTGCTACGTGTGGAATACATCGCCACCGGGCTCGACGAGTCCTGGGAGGCGGAGGTAGAGGAGGTCCGGGAGGAGGGGCGCCGCATGGCGCGGATCCTGGATACGCTGCTGAGCATCGCGAGGTCTCAGCGCAAAGACTCCTCATTCGCACCCGTCGACCTGGTTGAGCTGGTGGATGAGCGGCTGCGGGCGTGGCGCGAAGTCTCCGCCGATCGTGGTGTCGAGCTGGCGCTCAGCGGTGACGCTTCGCTCGTGAGTACGACCGACCGCACCGCAGTGGAGAGTGCCTTCGATGCGGTAGTCGACAACGCCCTGAAGTTCGCGCCGCGAGGCTCGACAGTAGATGTGGTTGTTCGACGGGCAGACGGGCAGCTCCGCATCTCGGTTCGGGATCGTGGCCCGGGACTCGAACCCGAAGAGCTCGAGCGGGTTCTCGAACGCTTCTGGCGCAGCCCGAGAGATCAGAACGTCCCCGGTTCGGGGCTCGGTCTTGCGATCGCCAACGACTTGCTCGGGGCGCTGCACGGCCGTCTCACCGTCGATTCGCCGCCGGGCGGCGGATTGCGCGTGACACTCATGCTGCCGGAGGAGGAGCAATGACTCGTCGGCGATCCCGAATCGCAGGTAGGGCACGTCGCACCGCGCGAGGAGCGCGCGGTGCGGCCGTCATTCTGCTTGCGTCCGCTCTTATCGGATGCAGCTCGGCACCGGCCGTGCCTGACCAGCTCTTCACGATCGCAGGAGGGGGCACCGCCGGGGTCTACTACGCGTACGGCGAGCAATTGGCCGAGGCACTGCACGAAGAGGTCGGAATCGACGTCATGGTCGCTGAGACGCAGGGATCAGTCGAGAACTTGAGGCTCGTCGCCGAAGAAGCAGCGCTGGTCGGCTTCGCACAGGGCGACACCGCAGCGGACGCTGTCGCCGGATCGGGCGCATTCGAGGATCCCCTGCCGGTGACGGCTGTCGCGCGAGTGTACGACGAGTACGTGCACCTGGTCGTGCCGGCAGATTCGGATGTGCAAGATGTCACGGGGCTCGCCGGGAGTCGCGTCTCGCTCGGTGCGGAGAACTCAGGAGTTCAGGTCATCGCCACCCGGGTGCTTGCGGCGGCGCAGGTCGATATCGCTGACGTGGATGATCCGCAGCTCGGATTGAACGCGTCGATCTCTGCATTGCGCGACGGTGAGATCGACGCATTCTTCTGGGTCGGTGGCATTCCGACCCCGAGTATCGAGAGCCTGGCCGAAGAGATGCCGCTCCGTCTCCTGCCCATCAAGCCGGAGACTGTGGATCGGGTGAACGCCGGCCACGCCGGAGTCTATCGATCAGGTGAGTTTCCTTCGGGAACCTATGGGGCACCGAACCAGGTGACCACGATGACCGTTCCGAACTACCTTGTCGCATCATCGGAAGCGCCGCCCGAACTCATCCGAAAGGTGGTGCAGGTGCTTTTCGCTGCTCGCCCGCAGATTGCGCGAGAGGTTCGTGCGGCGGAGTTCCTCGACATCAGACAGGCGATCTTTACTGGGCCCGTCGAATTGCATCCCGGGGCTGCCGAGTTCTACGTCGAGAGTCGCCACTAGCCCGTTCCGAGTGACGTTCTTCGCGAAGCTCAAGATCCGCTCAAGAGAACGCTCAAGAAGCCCTCAAGAGGGATGAGTGAAGATCGCATTCATCCCTACCGTTGAGCCAGTTCGGTTCAACGGTGAACGCTTCGAACACCCGAGTCACTTCTTCGGGAGTTCCGCCCTGAACCGCTTCGAACAAGCAAGGTTCCTGCGGAACGTCCTTCGTGCCGCAGGTCACGATTCAGAGGTGGAGACAAGATGGGAACGAGCGAATCGCTTGTCGTCGTGGAGAACGTGCAGAAGCACTACGGCGATTTCCAAGCGCTGACCGATATCGATCTCAGAGTGGATCGCGGCGAAGTCGTTGTGATCATCGGCCCGTCGGGATCCGGAAAGTCAACGCTGTGCCGATCGATCAATCGTCTGGAAACCATTACCAGTGGATCGATCCGCGTCGACGGCAAGGAGCTGCCTGCCGAGGGTCGCGCTCTCGCGAAACTGCGCGCGGAGGTCGGCATGGTGTTCCAGTCCTTCAACCTCTTTGCGCATCTCACGATCTTGGAGAATGTGACGCTCGGCCCGATCAAGGTACGCGGCATCGACAAGGCGACCGCGGAGCGTGAGGCCATGGAGCTTCTCGCCCGCGTCGGCGTCGACCAGCAGGCATCGAAGCTTCCGGCCCAGCTCTCAGGTGGCCAGCAGCAGCGCGTGGCCATCGCTCGGTCACTCGCGATGCACCCGAAGGTCATGCTCTTCGACGAGCCGACGAGTGCGCTCGACCCCGAGATGATCAACGAGGTGCTCGACGTGATGGTCGGCCTTGCCAAAGAAGGCATGACGATGATCGTGGTCACCCACGAGATGGGCTTCGCTCGGCGCGCCGCAGATCGCGTGGTCTTCATGGCCGATGGGCGCATCGTCGAGGAAGCCACTCCCGAGGAGTTCTTCACCAACGCCAAGAGCGACCGGGCCAAGGACTTCCTCTCCAAGCTCATCACCAACTGAGTGCCGTGTCTGGTCGGAACTCCGGCTGCGGCACACCCCGAAGAAACGAAAGGGAACATCATGAAGCACACTCGACGACTGCTCGCCGGCTTCGGAGTCGTGGCACTGGCAGCCACACTGACGGCCTGCAATAGTGGCAGCCCCGGCGGCGACTCGACTACGGACGGTGGGGGAGAGAGCTCCGGCACGCCATGGGAGGTGGCAGAGGGGGTCACTCTTGACGGCAGCCCCACGTTTGACGATATTACGAAGCGCGACGGTGTGATCATCGGCGTCAAGGAAGATCAGCCTGGTCTCGGGTATCTCGATCTGACCACCGATGAGCGTTCGGGCTTCGACATCGATATCGCGCGCTGGATCGCAGCCTCGCTCGGCTACGACGAAGAAGACATCGAGTACAAGGCGATCGCCTCTGCGAACCGCGAGCAGGCCATCATGAACGGTGATATCGACTACTACGTCGGCACCTATTCGATCAATGACAAGCGCAAGGAAGATATCGACTTCGCCGGTCCGTACTTCGTCACGGGTCAGGGCCTCCTCATCCGCAGCGATGACGACGACGTCGAGGAACTCGAAGAGCTGAACGGCAAGACGGTCTGCTCTGCGACAGGCTCCACTCCGATCCAGAACATCAAGGCGAACTTCCCTGAGATCAAGACCCAGGAGTACGACCTGTACTCGGCTTGCGTCGAGGATCTCATCAACGGGCAGGTCGACGCAGTGACGACCGACCAGGCGATCCTACTCGGATACGCGGCCCAGTATCCTGACGAGCTCAAGGTCACTGGCGGACTGTTCACCGAGGAGCGCTACGGCGTCGGCCTGAGCAAGGGCGATGACGTGCTCCGTGGTCATATTGATGACCTCTTCACCGATGGCGGCGATGTCTGGCAGGCCATCTTCGATCAGAACCTCGGCTCCTCCGGCATCTCGGTGGAGCAGCCCGAGGTCGACGCCTACTAGAACCGTCGGTGAGGGGAGGCGGTGCCGCCTCCCCTCACCTGGACACTGCGGAGAGAGGAAGACGCATGGACGTCATCTTCGGAAACCTCGACCTCTGGGGTCAGGCGATCAGGAACACCCTGATCGTATTCTTCGGCGGAGGAGTCATCGCGCTCGTGCTCGGCAGCATCGTCGGCGCGATGCGTGTCTCACCCGTACCGATCGCCCGAGGCGTCGGTACGCTCTACGTCAATCTGATCAGGAACACCCCGCTCACGCTCGTCTTCTTCTTCTTCGTGCTCGGTTATCCCGCGTTGGGTCTGCCGAAGCTTGATTCACTCGTACTCGGTGTACTGGCGATCGGTGTCTACACCGCGACCTATGTGGCCGAAGTACTGAGGGCCGGCATCAACACGGTGCCGGTTGGGCAGGCGGAGGCGGCTCGAGCGATCGGGCTCCCATTCGGGCAATCGATGAGTCTGGTGGTGATGCCGCAGGCCTTCCGGTCCGTCGTGCCACCGATGATGAGCGTCTTCATTGCACTGCTGAAGAACACCACGATCGCGGCCGGCTTCTCGGTCGCCGAGCTCGCGGCGTTGCGGGCCACGATCAACGATGCGCCCGATCGACCGGGCAATCCGATGGAAGTGCTTCTCTGGGTCGCAGTCGTGTTCGTCGTACTCGTGCTGATCCTGAGCCTGGTGCAGAACAGACTCGAAAGGAAATGGAGGATCGTGCGATGACCTCTGTACTCTACGACGTGCCTGGCCCTCGGGCAATCCTGCGCAACCGCATCCTCGCGGTGCTGACGGTGATCCTCGTCGGCGGTGTGATCGGCTTCCTCGTCTACCGTCTATCGGTGTCTGGACAGTTCTCACCTGAGAAATGGTCGATCTTCACGTACACCGCGGTCTGGGAGAAGATCTTCGAAGCTCTGGGGAAGACCCTCGCAGCCTTCGCAGTTGCCGCCGTCTTCAGCCTCGTGGTGGGGTTCGTGCTCGCGATCGGGCGGCTTTCCGACCATGCCTGGGTGCGGGTGCCGGTCACGATCGTGACCGAGGCGTTCCGAGCCGTGCCAGTGCTCGTCATGATGATGCTGCTCTACTACGGTCTGCCGAGCGTGGGCATCAAGATGGAGCCCTACTGGGCAGTCGTCATCGGGCTTGTGCTGTACAACGGATCGGTGCTCGCCGAGACGCTCCGAGCCGGTATTGAATCGCTGCCACGCGGGCAGAAAGAAGGCGGCTACTCGATCGGATTGCGTAAGAGCGGGGTGATGCGGCTGATTCTGCTGCCGCAGGCGATCCGCTCGATGCTGCCAGTCATCGTCGCGCAGCTCGTGGTCACGATGAAGGACACCGCACTCGGCTTCATCATCACCTATCCGGAGCTGCTCACCCTCGCGAAGATCATGAGCAGCAACGCCGGGCGGCCGCTCCTGCAGTCGGCCTTCGTCATCGGCGGCATCTACATCGTGATGTGTCTGATCCTGTCGGGCATCGCGAAGTGGCTCGAGATACGCATGGGCAAGTCGCCCAAGGCGCGTGCCGTAGCTGCAGCGGGGCCGGACGACGAACCGGATCCTCGTCTGCACGACGGGGGAACGGTCACCGAGGTGCTCGCCGTGCAGCGCGGACTCAAATAACCCATTGGCGGCGGAATGTGATGGGCCCGGACTCCTCAGAGCCCGGGCCCATCACCGCGTCGTGCGGATCGGCGAGTACGCCTCAGCCGCTGTACGTGTCGACGCCGAGAACCTTCACCTCGATCTTCTTGCCGTTGGGAGCGGCATAGGTGGTGCTCTCGCCGACCTTCAGCCCGAGAATCGCAGCCCCCAGCGGGCTTTCGGCGCTGTACACGTCGAGATCTGATCCATCCGCGAGCTCCCGGTTGCCGAGCAGGAAGCGCTCCTCGTCTCCGACGATCTCAGCGGTGATGACGGTGCCGATCTCGACGATGCCCTTGCTTTCCGGGGCCTCGCCGACGACGGCCTCCTTCAGCAGCGCCTCGATGTCGCGGATGCGGGCTTCCATCTTGCCCTGCTCGTCGCGAGCCGCGTGGTAGCCGCCGTTCTCCTTGAGGTCGCCCTCTTCGCGGGCGGCCTCGATACGCGCCGCGATGTCGCGGCGGCCAAAACCCGTCAGATGATCGAGTTCGGCCTGGAGTCGGTCGTATGCCTCCTGCGTCAGCCAGGTCTGTGCGGGCTCAGCCATCGTCGATCCTCATTTCCGTATGCGAACACGGCGAGGATATCAGTCGCCTTCACTCCTCTGCGAGCCAGCACGTCTTCGCGTGACCGGTCGTGGCACGATTTGTCGTGGTGAGGGAGGTGGTGACGGTGTGGGAGCGCTCGCCGTTGCGGGGGATCTCCACGACCTTCCATCCGACCACCGCCTTGGAGGTGTTGAGCGCCTCGACCGCGCAGGCCACACGGGCTTCCGGATCGGCGGTGACCTCGAAACGGACCGTGAGGCCGTAATCCGACTCCACGGAGTAATCGAGGTCACGAACCTCGACGGTGCTCGACTGCTGCCAGCCGGCGAAGAAGAAGAAAGCAAGCCCCGCGACGACCAGAACGCCCGCGGTGATCCACCCGAAGCGCCGGTCGATGCCCCTCCTGCGGGAGGTGCCGTAACGCTCTTCGAGCGCCGCACGCTCGGTGTCGGCGGAACCGTCGGTAAGCGGCGGCTCTGTCGGTGCGGGGCTCGGCACGGAATCCTCCGAAGTTCGGCTGAGTAGAATACAAGCTCGAGTGCCAGCGTATCGGGGTGACCCGCGCGGCATATGTGAAAGGACTCGAATGACGCTCAGATTGATCGCGGTGCACGCGCATCCCGATGATGAGTCGAGCAAGGGCGCAGCAACGTACGCCTATTACCTCGACCGGGGTGCGGAGGTACTCATTGTCAGCTGCACCGGCGGCGAGCGCGGAGACGTGCTGAATGAGCTCGTCGCCCGCGATCCGAAGAGTACGCGAGACCTGGCAGGGCTGCGCCGCGGCGAGATGCAACGGGCCCAGGGCATCATCGGCTTCGAACACCGCTGGCTCGGTTACGAGGACTCCGGGCTGCCGGGAGAGGGCGAAGCGGTGCCCCGGGGATCTTTCGCAGACATCCCGGCGGAAGTCTCGGCTGAAGCGCTCGTACGCATTGTGCGTGAGTTCCGACCGCACGTCATGATCACCTACAACGAGAACGGTGGCTACCCGCACCCCGACCACATTCGGTGCCACGAGATTTCACGCCTCGCCTGGGAGCTCTCCGGCGACGCGCAGGCGTACCCGGATGCGGGCCCGGCCTGGGCAATATCGAAGCTCTACTACGAAGAGATCTTCAACCCCGAGCGCGTGCGCACCGTGTATCAATGGTTGGTCGATCAGGATCCGGAGTCGCCACTGCTCGAGCAGTTCTCCTACCTCAATGAGCGCGCGGTGACGCGCACGAACTACAGCACGGCCCGTATCGAGGTCGGCCGCTTCTTCGAGCGGCGCGATGAGGCGTTGCGAGCGCACGCCAGCCAGGTGCCACCCGATAGCCCCTTCTTCTTCTGGCCGAACGAGCTGCAGCGCCAGGCCTGGCCGTTCGAGGACTACCGACTGGCCGCCTCACGGGTCGCGACGACCGAATTCGAGGCAGATCTGTTCCAAGGCATTGACGCCCAGCACGACGATGAGGAGACCGCATGATGCTCGCACCCCACCGATTCGTCGCATTTCTCGCTGAGAGCGAAGAGCAGTTCGACCCGACGATCGTCTCGCCGGGGGTGCAGGGGTTCATCTGGACCGCCGCGGTCGCGGTAGCGGTAATCTTTCTCGGCATCAGCTTGGTGCGCCGGCTGCGCCGCAACGCCTACCGGCATCAGATTCGTGAGGAGATCGCCGCGGAGCTCGCTGCGCTAGAGGGGGACGGTGACGGGTCGGACAGTGGCGGTGGCACTGCTGGTCGCGGAACCAGCGCCGGCGGAGCAGTTGACGGTGACCGCGGCTCGGCCGATGACGACGGTGGCGACGCAAGTGCCGGAGACACCAGCGCCGGAGACGACGAGGCGCGCGGCTGAGCGCGTCCAATCTCCGACCTGAGAGATGAGAGCGCTGAAGTGACACCCGAGCAGGTCCTCTCCGAGGTCTTCGGCTACGAGTCGTTCCGCGATGCGCAGCGGGAGATCGTCGAGCACGTCGTCTCAGGAGGAGACGCAGTCGTGCTCATGCCGACGGGCGGCGGCAAGTCGCTCTGCTACCAGATTCCGGCGATCGTGCGAGAAGGCACCGGGGTCGTGCTGTCGCCGCTCGTAGCGCTCATGCACGATCAGGTTGCGGCCCTGCGCCTCGCCGGAGTTCGTGCGGGCGCGCTCAATTCGGCCATGGGTGCGGACGAGCGTGCCGAGACCGCAGCAGCCTTCCGCGCCGGTGAACTCGACGTGCTCTACCTCGCACCGGAGCGTCTCAGCGCTCCCGGCACGGTCGAACTGCTCTCACAGGGCACGATCTCGCTCTTCGCGATCGACGAGGCCCACTGCGTCTCCCAGTGGGGGCACGACTTCCGCCCCGACTATCTGCGGCTCGGGGCGCTCGCCGAGCACTGGCCGAGCGTGCCGCGGATCGCGCTCACCGCGACGGCGACCCCTGAAACACACCGTGAGATCACGGAGCGGTTGCACCTCGGCAACGCTCGGCACTTCGTATCGAGTTTCGACCGGCCGAACATCCGCTACCGCATCGCACCCAAAGGGCAGGTGCGCAAGCAGCTCATCGACTTCATCCGAGGCGAGCATGCGGGTGAAGCCGGGATCGTGTACGCGCTCAGCCGCAAGCGCGTTGAACAGACAGCTGAGGCGCTCCGCGAGGCCGGCATCGATGCGGTGCCCTACCACGCGGGGCTTCCCGGCGAGCAGCGCCTCGAAGCGCAGAGCCGCTTTCTCCGTGAGGACGGTGTCGTCGTGGTTGCGACGATCGCGTTCGGGATGGGCATTGACAAGCCCGATGTGCGCTTCGTCGCCCACATCGATCTCCCGAAGTCGGTCGAGGGGTACTACCAAGAGACCGGACGTGCGGGGCGAGACGGACTGCCCTCGGAAGCGTGGATGGCCTATGGGCTGTCAGACGTCGTGCAGCAGCGCCAGTTCATCGAGAACTCCGACGGTGACGCCGCCGCGCAACGCAACCAACTGCGACACCTGCACCAGATGCTGGAACTGTGCGAGAGCACGAGCTGCCGACGGAAATACCTCATTGAATATTTCGGCCAGGAGGCGGCCGAAGCGTGCGGCAACTGCGACGTGTGCCTCGATCCGCCGAAGCTCTGGGACGCGACCGTGCCCGCGCAGAAGCTGCTCTCGACCGTGATCCGAACCCAAAAGGAGCGGGGCCGCACCTACGCCGCAGGGCAGCACATCGATGTATTGCGCGGGGTGATGTCTGAGCGCGTCTCCCAGATGCGCCTCGACGAACTCTCGACCTGGAGCATTGGCGCCGATCTCTCCGTCGCGCAGTGGCGGGGAGTCGTGCGCCACCTGCTGGCGACGGGTCTGCTCGAATCACAGGGGGAATGGGGCGTGCTCGTGCCCGCGGAAGCCGCCAAACCGGTGCTGCGCGGCGAAGAGCGGGTGATGATGCGGGAAGAGGTGATCGCTCGCTCATCAGGCACGCGATCGTCGGCTCCGAAGCGTGCGGCCGCGACGGCTGACCTCACCGAAGCGCAGACCGAGATCTTCGAGCGCCTCAGGCAGTGGCGCACCGCCGAAGCGAAAGATCAGGGCGTGCCGGGCTACGTCGTGTTCAGCGACGCGACGCTCGCAGCGCTCGCCGCGGCAAAACCCACACAACGGGCCTCGCTCACCGCTATCCCGGGCATCGGTCAAGTCAAGCTCGAGCGCTACGGAGACGCCGTGCTCGACGTATTGGCGGCGGAGTAGCCGGGATGGACGTCTTCGTCGAATGGCTGCTCGGCCTCGTGCAGAGCATCGATCCCGTGCTGCGCACCCTGTTCGCCGGGATCGGGATCATGCTCGAGACCTCCATCTTCGTGGGGCTCCTCGTGCCAGGCGACTCGATCGTGCTCGTCGCCTCGACCGCGATTGAAAATCCCCGCCAATGGTTCGCGATGATGGTCGCCGTGCTCGCCGGCTCGCTGGCGGGGGAGAGCATCGGGTTCCTCCTGGGGCGGTTCTTCGGGCCGCGCATTATTGCGTCGAGGGTCGGCCGACGTGTGGGTGAGGAGAACTGGGAGCGATCCCGCCACTACATCAGTACTCGTGGCGGCCCAGCAGTGTTCTTCTCGCGCTTCCTGCCCGTGCTCCACTCGATCGTGCCCTTCGCCGTCGGAATGAGCGGAATGCGATACCGACGGTTCCTCGCATGGACCGTACCGGCCTGCGTGATCTGGGCGGTCGCCTACACCGCGGTCGGCTGGTTGGCGGCGGGCAGCTTCCGAGAACTCAGCGGACAGCTGCACGGGGCCGGCTACGTGTTCGTCGGAGCGATCGCGGTCTTCTTGCTCATCGTGTGGGGCGTGAAGCGACTGATTCTGAAGCGTGAGGCCCGCTACTTCGCGGACGGTGCTGCTGTCGAGGTCGGGGATCTTGGCGCCTCGAGTGCTTCGGATTCCGATGCTTCGGAGTCTGGCGCCTCGGATGTTGATGCCTCGGATGCTGATGCCTCGGGTCCTGGTGGTCCGAGCCCCGAGGGCTGACAGGCGAATCAGCCGCGCCGCTCGACCGTGCCGAGCAGTTCGCTCCAGGGGCTGGGGCGGAGACCGAGCTCAGTACTGAGCCGGCCCGGCAGCAGAGCGCTCTGCTGTTCCCAGAGGTAGCGTTGCCTGAACAGTTCGCGCGATGTCGGAGAAAACGGGGTGCACAGCGCGAAGGCGGCAGCCGGAATGCGGCGGACAGTCGGTCTGCTGTGCCCGGCGTCGGAAGCGATGGCCTCCGCCAGGTGCCGCTGCGACGTGGCCTCGTTCGTCGGGGCGTTGAGTGTGATTCCACCGCGTCGAGCCCAGGACACTGCGGCGATCATGGCTTGTGTGAGATCCGGGATGTAGGTGACCGCGTGAGGGGCATCCGGATCTCCCAGCACCCAGACTTGCCGCCCCTGTGACGCCGGCGTGATGATTGTCGAAGTGATGACCGATGCCTTCGGGTCCGCAGTCGGGCCGACCAGGTCTGAGGCGATGACCGATGCGGTGCGGGCCGGGTGCTCGGCGCGCGCGGCGAGCAGTTCTGCACGCACGTGTCCGAGTGGGGAGACGGGAGCCGGATCCGAGTTCTCATCGAGTTCTCGGGCGCCGATGCCGAACGCGTAGACCGACTCCGGGAATACGACGGGGATGTTCAGTTCGGCTGCGAGGTCCATAACGGCGAGTTCGCGGGTGGGGAGCTCCCTGCGCCACGCCGACGCGGAGTACGGAGCGTGGATGCAGTGGAAGATCGCTGCGGCACCTCCAGCGGCCTCTCGGAGGGTTGTCGGATCGCCGGCATCACCCGTGATCATGGCGGCACCGGGTACTGGAGCCGCTCGGCGCCGCAAGACGATCGGCTCGTGCCCGGCAGCGGAAAGGTCTTGCACGAGTTGTGCGCCGATCTGCCCGGCTCCGGTGATGAGGTAACGCATGGGATTCCCAACTTTGTGATCAGTGATCTCTAAATGTTGAGATAACGTTACCGGCGATGATTCGAGAAAACAAGAGCAGTGATCTCTGAATTGCCACAATCTGCGCCGGGTGCCAGACTGAATGCATGGATCGCCCCCGTCGCACACATGCCGAAGCGCGCGCCGAGATGCGTGCGGGCATCCTGCGCCTCGGTAATGAACAGCTCGCCGCTGTCGGTGCGGCGGCGCTCTCAGTCAGGGAGATCGCGCGAGGGCTCGGGGTCGCCTCTTCAGCGATCTATCGTCATGTTGCGGACCGTGACGATCTGCTGACGTTGCTGCTCGTCGATGCCTACACGGATCTGGCAGACACCGTGCATGCGAAGGATGAACCCACGGCAGCTCCTCATCTTCGATTCGAGAACTTGGTCCGTACTCTGCGACAGTGGGCGATCGCGAGCCCGTCGAGATGGGCACTCGCCTACGGGTCTCCGGTGCCCGGTTACCGGGCACCCGCGGAGCGTACGACGGGCCCCGGGACCCGAGTGATGCACCTGTTTCTGGAGATCCTCGCGAGTGGGTCAGTCCCTTCTGAACACGGCCGGCGGGACCTTACGCAGGGTCTCGAGGATGAACTCGTCGCAGCTTCGGAAGAGTTCGGGATCGATGCCGCTCCGCCGCTCGCCGCCGCCGCGGTCGAGGCCTGGTGCTCGATGATCGGACTGGTGAGCGCTGAGGTCTTCGGGCAACTCGGCGTCGACCTTTCCGGCCACGGAGACGAGCTGATGGAGCGTTGGATCCATTCGACGATTCTCCGCTTCGGTCTGGAGTGAAGGAGCCGGACCTCGAGTCCGGACTCAGCAGCGCGCGTGCGCGGTGCCTCGTGCTCGTGCTCGTGCGCGGTGCTCGTGCGCGGTGCCTCGAATCGAGGAACGGCGCCCCGATCCGACCTCGAGTTGCCCGTCGAGATGAGCCTTGTGGTTCCTTGCCGGCGCGCGAAGCAACAACGAGGCTTATCTCGGCCGGGTACAGGGACGGGGACGGGGACAGGGGACGGGGGAGGGAAGGCCGCAGGGTACGGCGGACGTGGATGGAAGCCGCGGGGAGAGCAGAGCCGGTGGCGCGAGGCCGAGCACTCGTTCAGCGCAGCGCCACGGGATCGAGCGCGACGAGTAGCGCGGCCGTCCAGTGGCACAGGAACGCCAGCACCGTCAACGAGTGGAAGATCTCGTGGAACCCGAACACACCGGGCACCGGGTTGGGCCGCTTCATCCCGTAGACCACCGAGCCTGCTGTGTAGAGCAGTCCGCCGACAACCACGAGCACCATGCTGGCGAGGTTCGCGTTCGCGATATCGACCACGTACATGACCGCTGCCCAGCCCAGGAGCACGTACAGGGGAACGTAGAGCCAGCGCGGAGCGCCGATCCAGAACACCCTGAACCCGATGCCGAGCAGCGCACCGGCCCACACCAGCACGAGCAGGAGCAGGCCCTTTTCGCGTGGTAACGCGAGAAGCGCAATCGGCGTGTAGGTGCCGGCGATGAGGAGGAAGATATTCGCATGGTCGAGGCGTCGGAACACTTGCCTCGTCTTCGGCCGCCAGTCGAAGCGGTGGTAGAGAGCCGATACTCCGAACAGCAGCATGCTCGAGGCCATGAAGACCGCTGAGGCCCATTTCGCGACGGCCCCCTCGGCGAGACTGATGAGTACGATCCCGGCGGCGATGGCGACCGGGAAGGTTCCTGCGTGAATCCAGCCGCGCCACAGCGGTCTCGCCTCTTCGGGGTCCGGGCGCGGTACTGCCGAGTCAGCAGGCGTGGCGTGGTCGAGTGCGTCGGCGAGAAGAGGGATCGAGAGCGAGTCTGGCTCCGGGAAAGAACCATCTCGCGACGGCCTCTCGGAGCTCGCTGCGGAACGGGAGTCTGCCATGCCGCGAGTGTACGCCCCCCACCGAGTGGCACCCGGAATGTCTATGCCAGACAACCCAGTATGCATGCCATGTTGGCCCTTCGCACCCGGTTCCGAAGCTGAGCGGAGCCCGTACTCGGCCGGGAGCCGCCGCTAGACTCTGAGCGTGACCGATGTACCACCGAAGCCGCGACCCGGACTGCTGTACCGGCTCTACCAGCGGCGTCTTCGGCGCGAGATCGACCGTGCTGAAGTGCCGCACCATATCGCGGTCATTGTTGACGGGAATCGCCGGTGGGCGAAGCAGCGACTGCAAGAGCGTGCTGCCTTCGGTCACCGCGCCGGTGCCCGCAAGATCCCTGAGTTCTTGGGGTGGTGCGAGGAGTCCGGGGTGGCGGTAGTCACTCTCTACCTCCTCTCCGCTGACAATCTGAACGCGCGTGACCGACTGGAGCTCGAGGATTTGTTCGGCATCATCGCTGATGTTGCCGGCGTGATCGCCGAGAACCCTCGGTGGCGTGTCAAACATGTCGGTGCGACGGAGGGTCTGGCACCCGAGCTCATCGCCGCGCTCGAAGAGGCGGAGCGGACTACCGAAGATCACGAGGGACTGCATGTCAATCTCGCGGTCGGGTATGGCGGACGTAGCGAGATTACCGCTGCGGTCCGCAGCGTCATCGAGGAGCACCGGGAGAGTGGAGGGACGATCGACACTCTCGCCGATCGTCTGACGCCGGAGAGCATCGGCGAGCATCTGTGGACGCGCGGGCAGGCCGATCCTGACCTCGTCATCCGTACGTCGGGGGAGCAGCGGCTGTCGGACTTCATGATCTGGCAGTCCGCGCATTCCGAGTTCTACTTCGTGGAGGCGCTCTACCCGGATCTGCGCGAGGTCGATCTTCTGCGCGCGTTGCGCGACTACTCCACTCGTCAACGCCGTCTGGGCGGGTGAGGATCGACCGTCTGAACGCTCGACTCTCGGGGAATGACACCATGCCGGATAGCATTGCCGACATGGGCGCAGCCGCTGGAACCGAGACCGCAGAGACCGCTGAGACCGTCCTGCGTGCACGAGCCGCGTTGACCCCGCAGGGTGCCATCGCTGACGCCGAGGTCGCATTCGGGGCGGATGGCGTGATCACGTATGTCGGCGCGCATCGACCGGAGACCGAGGGCCCGCGCGACTTGGGCGAGCGCCTCCTGATCCCCGGGTTGGTGAACGGGCACACGCACTCCGCGATGACTCTGCAGCGCGGCGTCTCAGACGATGAGGGCTTCATGCCGTGGCTCGCGGCGGTGCAGGCGATCGAGCAGCACCTCACCCGCGACGACATCGAGGC
Organism: Leucobacter sp. GX24907; assembly: GCF_053567335.1. Classification (NCBI taxonomy): domain Bacteria; kingdom Bacillati; phylum Actinomycetota; class Actinomycetes; order Micrococcales; family Microbacteriaceae; genus Leucobacter; species Leucobacter sp. GX24907. The sequence goes on from NZ_JBSGPD010000003.1 coordinate 170,350, forward strand.
CGGTCTGCAGCTCGCAATGCTCGAGATGATCGAGACCGGTACGACGGCGTTTGCTGACATGTACTTCTGGGATGAGGCGCTCCTGGAATGCGTACGGCACGCGGGGATGCGTGTGCTCGCTGCGCCCGCGTCGTTCACCCCTGAGGCCGTCGGGTTTCCGAGCGCAAGCCCCATGACCGGGGCCGAGGTGACCGATTTGACGGAGCAGCTCGCCGAGCGATTCCGTGGCGATGCGCAGATCAGGATCGCGTACGGTCCGCACGCACCGTACACCTGCCCGCCCGAGTTTCTCAGCGATATCGCTGCGCGGTCTCTGCGGCTCCAGATCCCGATCCACACCCACGTGTCAGAGTCGCCGGCCGAGATCGTTCAGATCGGCGAACGCTATGGGGCGACCCCGGCCGATCATCTGGCATCGCTCGGACTGTTCGACACCGCGCTCCTCGCCGCGCACTGCGTGCATCTCACCGAAAGCGAGATCGAGCTCTTTGCCCGCACAGGCGCATCTGCGAGCCACAATCCCGTGTCGAACTTGAAACTCGGCAATGGTATAGCCCCGCTGCCCGAGATGCTGGCTGCGGGTGTGCGCCTCACGCTCGGCACCGACGGGGTCGCGAGCAATAACACTCTCGACCTGTTCGAGGAGATCAAGACGGCCACGATTCTGCACCGGGGTTCGCGGGAGGATCCTGCTGTGGTGCGGGCCGCCGACGTACTCGACATCGCGACCGCGCGTGGCGCTGAGGCTATCGGGTTTCCTGAGACGGGAGCGCTCGAAGTCGGGAAGCAGGCTGACATTGTGGCGCTTGACGTTTCGGGGACGAGCGCGGCGCAGTTCATTGCACTGCCGCTGAGCACCGCTGGGCTCGTCTCGCACCTCGCCTTTACCGCCCGCGGCAGCGATGTGCGCGACGTGTTCATCGGTGGGCGCCAGGTGTACGCCGACGGGCGACATCTCACGCTCGACGCGGATGCGGTTCGCGAGCGTGCCCGCGCTGCGACGGCCCGAGTGCGTGGCGCAGCGGGGGTGTGAGCGGCGGCCGGCGCGAGCAATGGGGCACGATGTGTCCTTCAACGCGGAAATAGGAACACATTGAGCCCCATTGCCGGCATGGCGACGGCAGGTACGGCGGGTAGGGCACGGCGACCAGCGGGCGGTGCGGAGCCTGTCTCGGCGCTACGCGATCACTGAGCGGTCGAACGCGTCGATGCTGATGCCCCGCTCGAGTACGGTGCGGCACCACTCCTGTGCGGAGAAGAGGCTGTGGTCACGGTAATTGCCGCAACTCACCGCGTCGGTGCCGGGCACGTCGTCCCAGGTCACCCGGTAGGCGATGTCTTCAAGCGAACTCTTGATGGCGGCCGCAACCTCTGCGGGCTGCGGCTCGCCCCACACGATCATGTGGAAACCAGTGCGGCACCCGAAGGGGGAGATATCGATCAGACCGTCGAGGCGGGTGCGCAGCAGGGCCGCGATCGTGTGCTCGATCGTGTGGAGCCCTCCGGTCGGAATCTCGCCGCCGTTCGGCTGCACGAGCCGAATGTCGTAGTTCGAGATTGCGTCACCCTTCGGCCCGTGCTCGATGCCGATGAGGCGCACATAGGGGGCCTGCACTTTGGTGTGGTCGAGGCTGAAGCTCTCGACTTCTGCCAGTTCGACTTCGCTCATGGACGACTCCTCGGGGTGGGCGGTGCTCGGTCTGTCGAATCGATGCGGGTCGGACTGACCGAAAGTGTGTGAGAGTGATCAGTTCTGCTCGGGTCAGGTCTGATCCCTCCTGATGGTAACGTGAGAGGCGCGTCTCGTGATGTCGTATGACATTACGAGACGCGCCTCGCAGTGTTCCCTACGCCGCCTTCGCAAGTTCGCGCTGCGTGAGCGTGATGCGGGCATGCGTCGAAGCGGGGACGCGATCGATGTGCACGTCCCAGCCTGCGCGTTCGAGATGCTCCAGGTCGGGGCGTGCCGCGTGCACGCGGTCAGTCTCGACCACGTACACGGTGCGACCGCCGGTGCGGTACACCGCGCGGTGCTGCACCCACGCGGGTACACGCGGCGCGGTGATCGATGCGCCGACCGAAGCGTCGGTCGGCGTGCTGCCCCGCGTGGAGCCGTTCAGGTCGTGGTAGGGGGTATGGATTCGGTTGGCGTTTATCATGGTCTTCCTTTCGCGGAGCGCGGTGCCAGCCCTGCGAGTGTGCGCGGTGTGGCGCGTCTTTCAGGGCGATGCACTGGTCCGGTGCGTTGGTGCCGATCCGCTCGCGGGAGGCCGCTGCGGATCAGGCGTACCCCTGCGCGTCGTTTACGACGTCTACGGGTACGCGGGTGTGATTCACTGTGTGCTCCGGTGCGAGGCCGTTGAGTGTGCTCGAGTGCCTGGAATGGTTCGACGGAGCGTTCAGGAGTGTGACCCGATGCTGTGCTCACCGGGTTGCCGTCGTGTACGGTACCGCGGGTGGCACTGCCGAGTGGAAGTGCCCATCCATGCGTCAGCTGCGATGTCGACGGGGATCCTGCCAAGGGCTTGGGCGGTGTGGATTGAACCGCGGAGCCGGAATCCCGGATGGGTCGCGAGCAATGGGTCGTCGCTCACTGAAGAACACAGTATGACACAGACCTGAGAGAATGGCCAGATGGAAATTCTGCTGGTATTCGCCCACCGTGATGAAGCCGATGCATTCGGAGATGTGCCGCACCTCGTCACGGGAGTCGGCAAGGTCAACGCCGCGGCAGCACTCGCGCAGGCGCTCGCCGCAGGTCGGAACGTCGCAGGGGCCGCAGCGATGGCACCCGACCTCGCCGCGGTCGGCACAGCGAGCACGGCACCTGACGGTGTGTCCGCGTCGGCAAAGCCGTCGGGGCAGATGCAGGCGCCGAGCCAGAGCGGGGGAGTGGCGGATCCGGCGCAGTCTGCCGCCGAGAGCGATACTCGCTACGACCGCGTCATCGTGCTCGGCACCGCGGGGCTCGTCGTCGATGGACCTGACGCGCCGACCCTCGACACGGTATGTCAGATCACGGGAGCGCTGCAGCACGACCTCTCACTGCCGTCGCCCGAGTTGCGGCTCGACGAGACGCTGATCCTGCCCGAAACACCCGGTGCGCGAATCGCAACCGGAGACACCTTCGTGCAGAACGATGCGCAGCGGCACAGCATTGCGGCCGACGGCGCAACCCTCGTCGACATGGAGAGCTACGCATACGCGAGTGTGTGCCGCAGATTCGGCGTGCCGCTGCAGATATTCAAGGTGCCGTCGGATTTCGCCGATAGTGCGACGAGCGGCGAAGATTGGGACACCATCGTGCACCGAAAGAGCGCCCAGCTGCGACGTTTCTGGGACGAACACTTGCGCGTCTGATCTGTGTGTTTCGCGCTCTACGGCCCGGCAGTGCAACGGGCGTCGAAGCAGCGCCTCGCCTCGGTCAGGGGCGCCTGGAGCGTCTTCGATCGGGGAGCGCCACAGGCGAACGATCGTTGGTCGTCGTCTCCGGGCATCGCGGCGACTGGTCGATCGGCGGGAACGTCCGGGCGGCGAGTCTGTGCAAGCGTGCGCCGAGATCCTCGCGGTTGGTAACCCCCAGCTTGGCTCGTGCCTGCGAAAGATGTGACTCGACCGTCCGCACGCTGCAGTTCATGCGTTCCGCGATCTCGCGATTGCTCAGCCCCTCTGCCGCGAGCTGAGCGGTCTCGTTCTCGCGAGGAGTGAGCCGCTCCCTGGGTGTGCTCGTCAGGGACTCCGGATCGAACCAGGCTACTCGCCTTGCAGTTTCAGCCTGAAGCGCGGCGATCCGAGCATCTGCCGCGGTGACGCTGCCCGAAGCCCTTCGGCGGAGGAAGATTCGTCTGGCCTCCTGCATCGCGTAGGCGGCGGGTGCCCAGAATCCGCTGGCTTCGAGCGCAGCGGCGGCACGCATGAGCGCGAGCGGATTCTGCTGTTTCAGAGCCTCGAGATGCATGCGGATGGACGTCCGTTCTGGAAGACCCTCAAATTCTGAGGGATCGACTCCGGGCGGCAGAGCCCCGAGACGTGCGAGCTCTGCGACCGGATCGGCGAATACCGCCGGGTTCACCTCATCGAGCCTGCCTGCGAAGTAGGCGAGCAGGTGACTGCTGTAGCCGCCCAGCGATTCCAGCGCAGTGCTCTGCTCGGAGGCCATCTGCTTCAGCCGCGCGATGAGTGAGTGCAGGCGCCATGGGATGAACCGGGGTATCCGGTTCGAGAACTGCTCCCACTCGAACTGCGCGCGGTCGAGGTCGCCGCAGAGCACCGCCACACGTGCCGCGTGGAGGTGAGTGGCCCAAAGCCGATGTCGCGAGGCTCCGGGGAGGCAGTCCACGAGATTGATCGAGCGAGTCTCGTTGCCGCCGTGGTCTGAGGAGAAGAAGCGGATGATGCTCCGCGCCATGACAACACACTCGAGTGCGTCACGCTGGGCATCAGACGCGCCGATCGCGAGACGCGAGACTTGCTGGTCAATCGGGCTGCCGACGAACGAGCGGTAGCGGAGACCGAGGACGGTTGCGTCGAGGGAGAGCAGCTGTTCCGCGAGCATTGCCACTTCGGGGAACACATGGGTGCGGGCGATGCGCAGGAGCGCGGGAGCGTCGGAGCCCAACGGCCTGTCGTCGTTCCAACGACGGGCGACGAGTTGAGCGTCGTTCCACTGCTCGTCGTCGGGAGAAGTATCAGGGTCATCCTCGATGAGAATGCCCGCCTGGGCCGCGAGTCGTGATTGCAGCAGGAGTGTGGCGAACCTCGTGCTGGGGTCAGTGGAGGGGAGATCGCAGTTCCCCTGCGGCGGGTTCCTCACCATCAGTGACTGGAGCCCGGTGTGGGCGTCGTGGAGAACAGCGGTCAAGCGCGTACGAACGAGATTGCTGAGACCGGGCCCGTGCCGCCCGAGCTGGAGGAGTAAATCCCGGGCGCGCTCGCCCTCGCCGAATGAGATGAGATCGCAGACAAAGCGCTTCTGGAAACGAGCGTGATGCTCACCGAGTGACGGGTCGGTGTCGACCTCGTCTTCCTCGTCGCCGTGGCGGGTGAGCACTCGGGAGCAGAAGATTGCTTCGCGGTCAGCGAGCGGGATGCCGAAGACCTCCTGGGCGAGCAGGTGCGTGGCGGCCCGACGCCGCGCCGACGTCACCAGCTCGGGATCTGTCGAACCTTGAATCGCCGCGGCGTAGAGCTCGGGAACCCCGTACGACTCGGTCGAGGTGGGGGCGGTGATCAGGAGTCCGCAGGAGAGCAGACGGCGGTAGCTCGAAGAGCCGACGATATCGAGCACACCGTTCTTGCTGCGCGGGCCGAGCTCCGAGAGAGCGATGGCAGCAGCCACGTCGGCGGCTGAGAGCTCCGCAGCGGCGACGCGAGCCGGGTTGCGCAGTGAGGAGAGCTGGAGGTTGCCTGCGTATGGTCGCCGGATTCCCGGCAGAGGCGTGCTCGTGATAGATCCATTGCTGTAGAGGTGGAGTATGTCTAAAGCCCATCCGGGGCGCCCCCACGCAAGGTGCTGGATCGTCGACACAGTGACTGCATCGAGCCGCTCTGAAGTCGACGAGTGCAGGATGCGCGCGATCTGTTCGTCGTCGGCGGGTTGGATTCGCACGAACCGAGCCACGCGCAGCGTCTCTTCCATTGCGGGGAAGCGATCGTACATTCCGCCGAGGGGACTGCCGTAGTCCGCGGCGAACAGGTCTTCGGTCACTGCGCCGACGCCCGCTGCACCTGACCGGAGATGCGCTGCGATCGCTCGCAGAACGTCTTCCGGAGCCCGTTCATAATCGTCGAACAGCAGTACCGCACGATCAGGGGCCGATTCCACAGCTCGAATCGACTCGGATGAAGACGCGTCAATGCGGAGATGCGGAATGCCGCGTTCTTCCAGACACGCCGCGAGAGCTCGGAGTACGAACGTCTTGCCGCTCCCGCTCGGGCCGAGCAGCAGCACCGGGCGAGAATCCCCGATTCCATCCAGCAGGACCTGCGGAAGGTCCGCAATATTCGCGTCTATAACGTTATTCATGAGCCCCCCTCAGCAGCCCGGATCAAGTGTTCCGAGTGCTGTGCATCATTCCCCACCTCTCACTCTAGGGGAGCGGAGACAGGCCCTCCATTTTCTTTCTCGGACGGGTCGCCGTTTCGTTACGAATCACGACTCTCGCATCCAGTGGAGCATCTGTTTCTTCTCAGTATTCGGAGGATGTCATATCAGTGGGAAGGAGAGAGCGTCTCCGGAGTACTGAGGGTTGCGGTGTCCGCTACGGAGAGGCTCTCGTAATGCCACGGATGTTCGTGGACTGCCTGAACGCTTGCTGAAAACCTCAGATCGGGTGTCTACACCTACCGCGTACGTCGAGTCATCCCGATCCCGACGGACACAGACAGAAGTACCAATTGAGACGACTTGGGGGAGCTCCTTTGGAAACCAAGAAAGTGACGAGCAAGGTGAGACGCGGCAGACGCGTCGTCCGCTCGTTGGCGATCGGAACGGCTGCAGCCGTGGGCGTATCGCTCGCAGGCATTGCCGCGCCAACGGCATACGCCGCGCCGGGCGACACGTCGAATGCGACTGGAACGTTCCTGGGCGGGTCAATCCTCGACATCCTTGACTTAGACGCTGTCGCAAATATTGCGGGCGCTTCCGCGACGAACGACGGGACGGACAATCCCGCCGATACTGACGCGAACACGCTCGACCTGACCGCGCTTTCGGCGGTGAACGTCACCATTCCCGGCGGCGTGCAATTGCCGCTCAGTTTTGCCGAGGCCGGTGTCGTCGGCCAATATGCGAGCGCCCTTCCTGACGGCTCGTCCATCGGAGCTTCCGGTCTTGTCGGTGATTCAGGTGCAATCGGCACCGGAGTCACGCCGATTGACGGAGTCGCTCCCGGGCCTCTGCACGTCAATCTCGGAAGCGCGGTCGAATCGCTCGCCGGCACAGTCGCAGCGAATCTCGTCGACGAGATCGCCACGCTCGACCTCACGGTCGGCGCGGTGAGCGCGCAGGCTTCGCAGGCAGCTCCCGGCGAGGCGGTCGGCGATTATGAGATCGCCGGTGCACAGCTGGTGATCGGTAGCGAGACTGTCGCGGGCCTGTCGGATGCTGTCGAGAGTGAACTCGGCGGCGCGCAGACCCTGGTCAACGGACTGCAGTCGACGCTCAACAGTGATGTGCTCGGACTTCTCGATTACCTCGGGGTTGTAGAAGCGGACCTGACGGTGAACGTGGATGGTGTCTTCGACGCGGCCAAGGGTCTCGTCGCCGGCGAGCTCACAGACCCTGAGTACCCCGGAGTCACGATCAACCTCGATACGGGCTCGATCATCGTGGATCTGGAGCAGATCGTCGATCTCAACAACCTCCAGCCGAACACGAACGTGCTGACGGGTGCCACCCCTGAGTACATCGAGGCCGCCGTGCTCGCGCTGATCAATGGGCTGCTTGCCGACGTGACGAGCAGTGCCATCTCCTCGCTCGAATCGCTTGCTGTCAGCGGTGGGGTTAGCATTCCTCCGATTCTTGTGACGCCAAGAATTCAGCTGCTCAGCGTTGACACTACCGTGGGAGCGCTGCTCGCGGGAGATACCTCCGGCATTGAACTTTTGGGTCTGGCGGCCGAGTTGCCGGGCGGACTGCAATCCGTGTTGAGTACGCTCACTTCGCCGCTGCAGGCGATCGTGACCGAGATCACCGGTCTAACCGCAGCCGTACTTGCGCCCGTCAACAGCGTGCTCACTCCCGCGCTCAACGACGTTCTGCCGCTGGCCGCCACGCTGCACGCCAACGTTCAGGAGACCCCCTCCGAGGGCGTCTTCTCGGAGACCGCCCTGCGTCTGACGGTGCTGCCCTCGGCCGCGGCGGTCACGATCGACCTTGCGAATGCCACAGTTGGCCCGAATGCGCTGGACGATGACCCCGGCACTGAGCCGGGTACCGACCCAGGAACGGATCCCGGTACTGACCCGGGTGCGGACCCTGGAGTAGATCCGGGTACGGACCCTGGGACGGATCCCGGTACCGACCCGGGCACTGAGCCTGGTACGGACCCTGGAGTAGACCCGGGCACGGAGCCTGGTGATGATCCCGGCACGGATCCTGGTACTGACCCGGGTACGGATCCCGGTACTGACCCGGGTGCGGAGCCTGGCACTGACCCGGGTACTGACCCTGGAGTAGATCCGGGTACGGACCCTGGGACGGATCCCGGTACTGACCCGGGTGCCGACCCCGGCGATGACCCTGGGACTGATCCAGGCACTGAGCCTGGTACTGACCCGGGTACCGATCCTGGAGTAGATCCGGGTGCGGATCCTGGTACTGATCCCGGTACCGACCCGGGCACTGAGCCTGGTGACGATCCCGGCACTGACCCGGGTGCGGAGCCTGGTACTGACCCGGGTACCGATCCTGGAGTAGATCCGGGAACCGATCCTGGGACTGATCCCGGCACGGACCCTGGAGTAGACCCGGGTGCGGATCCTGGTACTGATCCGGGAACGGATCCTGGAGTAGACCCTGGCACTGACCCGGGTACCGATCCCGGTACTGACCCTGGTGCCGATCCCGGCGATGACCCTGGTACTGATCCAGGTACCGATCCGGGCACTGAGCCTGGTGATGATCCCGGCACGGATCCTGGTACTGACCCGGGTACGGATCCCGGTACTGACCCGGGTGCGGAGCCCGGCACTGACCCGGGTACCGATCCTGGAGTAGATCCGGGAACCGACCCTGGTGACGATCCTGGTACTGATCCGGGCACGGACCCTGGTACTGATCCCGGCACTGAGCCTGGTGACGATCCTGGTACTGATCCGGGAACGGATCCTGGAGTAGACCCGGGTGCGGATCCTGGTACTGATCCCGGCACTGAGCCTGGTGACGATCCTGGTACTGATCCGGGAACGGATCCTGGAGTAGACCCGGGTGCGGATCCTGGTACTGATCCCGGCACTGAGCCTGGTGACGATCCTGGTACTGATCCGGG
>NZ_JBSGPD010000003.1:179395-389654 GCF_053567335.1 Leucobacter sp. GX24907
GATCCCGGCACTGAGCCTGGTGACGATCCTGGTACTGATCCGGGCACGGATCCTGGAGTAGACCCGGGTGCGGATCCTGGTACTGATCCCGGCACTGAGCCTGGTGACGATCCTGGTACTGATCCGGGAACGGACCCTGGTGCCGATCCCGGCGATGACCCTGGTACTGATCCAGGTACCGATCCGGGCACTGAGCCTGGTGATGATCCCGGCACTGACCCGGGTACCGACCCCAATGAGGTCACGGCTGAGCTGAGCGCAAGCCCCGGCGAGGTCTACTCGGGAGACACAGTCACCTTGACGGGCACTGGCTTTGCTTCAGATGAGAATGTCGTGCTGACAGTCCCTAACGGGTCGAAGCAGGACGTCCTCGCCGATGATTCGGGCGCCTTCACCACCACGTGGAAGGTCCCGGCCGGCCACGCTGCGGGTCTCGCGACCTTCAACGCGGAGGGTGAGAGCAGTGGCCGCACGGCCGATGCGAGCGTGACGGTGCTGGTCAAGGGCGGTCTCGGAGGGTCGGATCCCGTCGGCGCCGATCAGACCCGGGAGGGTTCCAGCGGTAGCGGATCCAAGCTCGCGGTCACAGGCGTCGATCTGGGAGCGGTCGCTCCGCTGGGCGCACTCCTGTTGCTCATGGGCGCCGGAGTCTTCCTCGCCTCGCGGAGGAAGGGATCGGACGTGAGCAGCGTCTGATCGCGTCGCGTGATGTAGCCGTGGCGGTTCGGAGTCCTCTCCGGGCCGCCACGGCTATCGCGATTTCCGAGTTTCTTTTCTTGGGGGATGACAATGGGTACCACCGTCGAGATGACCGATGCGGAGCAGCGGTCGCAGCAGGAGCCGAATCCTGAAGCGCAGCGGCGCAGGCCTGAATTTTCGCGATCTCCGATTTCTCGGCCGGCGAAGATCATTGCCGGTGTTGCAGTGGTGTTGCTCGCGATCCACATGGTGCTGACGGCTGTCTTCAATGCCCCGTCCCAGGAGATCAGGAGCAGTGCGCTCTGGGGTCTGTCCAACAGGTACGTCCAGCCCTATCTCGTGCAGGACTACAAGATCTTCGCTCCCGAACCCATTGACTCCGATCACCAGCTCTGGGTCCGCGCCTGGATCGAGACGCCCGGCGGCGATCGGGTGCGATCCGAATGGGTGAACTCGACTGAAGTCGAACTCTCCGCCTTCCATAGAAAGGTGCTGCGGAAGCAGTTGTCGATCATGGGTGCGGAGCGTCTGATGGCTGCGTACAGCAGACTCGGTGATGCGCACCGCGACGCGGCCGCGGTGAACCACCTCGACGGCGAGGCGCTCTATCCGCTTCGCGATGCGATGCTCGCCGCCGACGATTCCAACGTCGCAGCGGTCGACGCGTTCATCAGGGCGAACAACTTCGCCGCGTCCTACGCGTCACAGGTGTCGCAGGCGCTCTGGGGCGACCAGGGAGAGGTGCTGGCGGTCCAGACCCGGGCGGTGTATGACCCGGTGGTGCGCTGGAACGATCGAAAGGATCCCGATGCGGAGCGCCCGGCCGCGTCGTACACGGATCTCGGGTGGGTTCCGGTACTCGAATGGCACGGTCAGGATCGCGATGCGTTCGGGAAGACCTTCCGTTCGTGGGCCGACAACGCGGGCGTCGCCCCTGAGCTCGAGGATGCTGCATCGGGCGGGTCGCCGGCGAACAACGCGGAAGCGCAGAATCAGAACGAGGAGGGCGGGCGATGAACGGCGCGCAGCATGAAGCAACGCTGAAGACGCCCGGGCCGGTGGGCTCGCTCCCTGCGCGCTTCCTTCACTGGCTGCTCGATGAACGCCGCTCGACCTACGGCCTTGCGCTGATGCGGATCGGCATCGGAGCGATGACGGTCATCATCCTGGCGATGTATCTGCCCAATTTCTCGTACACCTTCGGCGAGGCGTCGCGCTGGGGTGAGGCGTTGTTCCGGACTTCGTCGGTGAACGATTTTGCTCAGCCGATCACGGCGTTGTTCTCTCGCGACGAGCCGGATGCCCTTCGGCTCACCAAGGTGATCCTGCTCATGGCCGTGGCGGTCGTGTACACCGCAGGATGGCGGATGCGGATCACCGCACCCGTGTTCACCATGATGTGGCTCGGCTTCACGACGCTGAACCCGGTCGTTTTCAACACTGGTCACTATCAGACCTTCCGCATCTTCCTACTGTTCCTCCTGCTCGCTGATACTTCCCGTCGCTGGTCACTCGACGCACGCCGGCGGAAGCACAGGGGCGAGGATCCCGCACTCGGACGGGGGAGCTGGCGATTGCCGCGATGGGTGCCGATGCTTTCGAACAATGTCGCCGTGATCCTCATCGGTTACCAGTTGTGCGTCATTTACGTCTCGAGTGCGCTGTGGAAGCTGCAGGGCAACACCTGGGTTTCAGGAGTGGCCTCGTACTATCCGCTGCAGATCGAGGAACTCACGCTCTTCCCGTGGCTCAACCACCTCGCCTGGCAGATCACGCCGCTCGTGTTCGTCGCCTCTTGGTTGAGCGTCTATGGTCAGCTGCTGTTCCCGGCGATGCTGCTGACCAAGCCGACCCGCATCATCGGGCTGGTGCTCGTCACCGGGATGCACGCGTCGATTGCGATTCTGTTGGCGCTGCCATGGTTCTCTTTGCTCATGATCGTGGGAGATATGATCTTCATCCGCGATTCCTCGTGGCGAGCGGGTTTCGCAGCTGTGCGTGAGCGAAGATGGAAGGCTCTCCGGAGAGTGCGGGCGGCCGTACCGGCTGGAACCGCCTGAGAGTGCCGGTGGACAGGTGCGGGCTCGCAACGTTCCGATGAGCTGACCCTGCCGCACACGTCGCGATGCATCCGCAGAGCCACCGTGCTTCTATTGCGGACGGATTTTTCATCCGATGATGTTGCGAGTAACTTTGGTCCGGGCTTTTTGCCCCTGAATCGAGTTACGCGCCTCAGAGCGCCGAAATCCAGGACTATCTATGACCTCTACTACGCAAGCCGAGAACCCCGACTATTCTCAGCCAGTCTCACCCGAGACTTCGGCCGGTCAGACGGTGACTCATAAGAAACTTCGCTCCCGTCACGTGATGATGATCACGCTGGGAGGGATCATCGGAGCCAGCCTCTTCGTCGGATCCGGCAATGTCATCCGCTCGGTCGGGCCGGCCGCGATCCTTTCTTACCTCATCGGTGGGCTCCTCGTCTTCCTGGCCATGCGCATGCTCGGCGAAATGGCCGCCGCGCGTCCGGCTATCGGATCCTTCATGGAATATGCACGCGTGGGACTCGGCAACTGGGCCGCCTACCTCGTGGGTTGGCTGTACTGGTACTTCTGGGTCGGCGTTCTTGCCTACGAAGCCGTACTCGGAGGCGAAACCCTGCATGAGTGGTTCTCGTTCCTCCCGTCCTGGGCTTGGTCACTCGCCCTCATCCTGATCTTCATCGTGGTCAACGCCATCTCGGTGCGCACCTTCGGCGAAGTCGAGTTCTGGCTGGCAAGCATCAAGGTGTTCGCCATCGTGGTCTTCCTCGGGGCCGGCCTGCTCTTCGCTCTCGGCCTCTGGCCCACCGCGTCATTCTCGGTTCCGAATCTGTGGGAGCACGGCGGGTTCGCGCCGAACGGCTACGGGATTGCGTTCACCGGCGTCGCCCTCGTGATCTTCTCCTACTTCGGCACGGAGATCGCGGTCATGGCCGCTGCGGAATCCGAGGACCCGGCCAAGGGAATCCGACAGGCCACCAGTACGGTGATCTGGCGCATCCTGCTCTTCTTCGTGGGAGCGGTGCTCATCATCACGATGGTGGTGCCGTGGGACGAGCTTCCCGAGCCCGTCAACGTCGCGGCAGCTCCCTTCACCTACGTGTTCTCGCTGCTCGGTCTGCCCGGTGCAGCTATGGTCATGCAGCTGATCATCTTCACCGCGGTGATCTCGGTGCTGAACTCGGGACTGTACTCGGCCTCGCGAATGTTCGCCGCCCTCGCCGACCAGGGCTTCGCTCCGAAATTCATAGCAAAGCGCTCGAAGAACGGCGTGCCGATGTGGGCGCTGCTCGCCTCGACAAGCGGCGCAGTAGCAGCGACGATCGTCAACTTCGTGGCGGCCGGCTCAGGCATCTTCGACTTCATCATGAACTCGGCCGGCCTCGTCGCGCTCTTCGTCTACGTCTTCATCGCGCTGACGCAAATGCGTCTGCGGCAGAAGATGTCACCCGAAGAAGTGTCGGGCCTGAAGCTGAAGATGTGGCTGCATCCCTGGCTCAACATTCTGCTGATCGCGGCCATTGTCGGCGTGCTCATCGTCATGCTCTCGTCTGAGACCGGGCGCACCCAGGTGTGGACGAGCCTCGTCGCCACGGTCGTACTCATCGTGTGCTGGCCGTTCGTCAGGAAGAACCTGATGAAGCGGAAGACCAAGGCCGACTCGAGCATTCTCGAGGGAGAAGTCGTCGGGCAAACCGTCTCGGAGCACTAGTGGCCCGATGTCGGCGCGGGCTCTCAAGGTACTGAAGTATGGGCCCTGCTACGGTGGTCCGCGTGGATACTCCGCGAAGTCATCGAGGCCTCGTCTTAGCTGCAGTCACCGGAGTACTCGCCCTGTTCGGGTTCGTGATCACGCTCATGCCCCGCACGGATCCATCCCTTTGGGGCGCCGTGCTCGTGGTCGGCACTCTTGGACCGATCGGTGGGCTCATCCTGGCAACTCTTGCCGGAGCCGCGCTCAATCGGGCCACCGACCGGCCGGCCCGAATCGTGGCAGTCGTCAGTATCGTGCTCTCGATCGCAGGCCTCTTCTCGGCGCTCTCGTTGTGGGGCCTCTGAAGAGATCAGTGGGATGCGGTCTCGCTACTCGACACGTGATAGGTGGACACGTAACTGCGCCCTCCCATAGCGTGGAAGAAGTCGACCGCATCTGAAGAAAGGGCCTTCCCATGTCGATCCGCAGAAAGTTCGCCGCTACCGGAACTACCGTCGCGCTCGTGATCGGTGGGGTCTTCACGGCGAGCCCGGCGTACGCCATGAACCACAGCTGGAGCGGCATGTGGGATTCCAAGGCCACCTGCCACTCCCAGACGGCGAAAAAGGTGGCGGCACTCAAGAAGCAGAAGGTGACCTACCTCAAGGTGCGGGCCACGTGCGCGGCGGTCGGTGGAAGCTACTACTCCCAATTCTCCTGGCGTACAAAGTAGAACCATTTTCGGTTTGCGCCTCTCTCGTCCTTCGGGTCGAGGGAGGCGCATCTTTGTTGGTGCCCTCATGCTGCACCGCCAGAGATCGGTGTCATCGACTGTTTCTGGCCGGCGACCTCGGTAACACGGCCCTGCGAGTACCGCAGAAAAGAAGAAAACCCCTGATAATCAGGGGTTTTCATGGCGGTGACGGTGGGATTTGAACCCACGGTAGGGGGTTACCCTACACAACATTTCGAGTGTTGCACCTTCGGCCGCTCGGACACGTCACCGCGAAAAAGAATACGTGATCTGGGTTGGTGAACGCGAATCGGCTTCTGGGTAACGGCGTGTCGCTGCGGATCTCGTCGATGTCGCATGCTGCCGTTAGGCTCCCCAGCATGGCGAGATCGAGCAATGGCTTTGCGTGCACCGAGTGTGGGTGGCAGGCCCCGAAATGGGTCGGTCGCTGTGGCGAGTGTCAGCAGTGGGGAACGGTTGAGGCTCGCGGAGCGGCGCGGGCCGGGCTCGCGCGCACGGTGCAGGCAGCGGCTCCGGTGTCCGGCCGGGAGGCGCGACCCATCACCGAGCTCAGCGGTGAGGTCGCGGCACATCGTCCGACAGGTATCTCGGAGCTCGACCGTGTGCTCGGTGGCGGTGTGGTTCCCGGTGCGGCGATCTTGTTCTCCGGTGAGCCAGGTGTCGGCAAGTCCACACTGCTGTTGGACGTCGCCGCCCGCACTGCCGAGAGCGGTCGCCGCGTGCTCTATGCGAGCGGAGAAGAGTCGACAGGGCAGATCCGCATGCGAGCCGAACGCACCGGGGCGTTGCACGACACCCTTTTCCTTGCGAGCGAGAATGACCTGGCGACCGTGCTCGGTCACATTGATGCGGTGCAGCCCGAGTTGCTCATCGTCGATTCTGTGCAGACGCTCGCGAGTGACCGGGTCGAGGGCGGTGCAGGCGGCCCGGCCCAAGTGCGGGAGGTCGCCTCAGCGCTCATTCGGGTGGCGAAGGAGCGCGGGATCCCGGTCGTTCTCGTTGGGCACGTGACCAAGGACGGCACCGTGGCCGGTCCCCGGTTGTTGGAACATCTTGTTGATGTCGTCTGTCATTTCGAGGGGGATCGGCAGAGTGCACTTCGCTTCCTTCGCAGCTTGAAGAACCGATTCGGTCCAACGGATGAGGTCGGGTGCTTCGAGATGTCGGGGAGTGGCATCAGGGAGGTGCCCGACCCCAGCGGTCTCTTCTTGAGTCGCAATGCAGAACCCGTGAGCGGTACGTGCGCAACGGTCGCCCTCGAAGGGCGTCGGGCGATGCCCGTCGAAGTTCAAGCTCTGGTGGCCAAGAGTGCGACACCCAACCCGCGCAGAGTGACGAGTGGTGTTGATTCGGCTCGAGTCGCCATGATCCTCGCGGTGCTCGAACGTCGAGCAGGCGTACGTCTGCATGACCAAGACGTGTATGTCTCGACGGTCGGAGGGGTGCGGCTTACAGAACCCGCGGCGGATCTCGCGATTGCTCTCGCAGTGATCTCCGCGGCGTCGGATCGTGCGATCCCACACAGCGTAGCAGCGGTGGGGGAGCTGAGCCTCGCAGGTGAAGTGCGGCCAGTCATGGCAAGCGAGCTGCGTGCGGGCGAGGCCTCCCGTCTCGGATACACGCGTGTGCTCGGCGCTGAGCTCGCGACGCTGGCGCGCGTCGCGGAGGCCGCACTCTCTCTTCGGAGAAGCGCGGTAGACTAGATCCCCGTGAGTGAAAACACTGTAGACGTCGTTCTTATCGGTGGTGGCGTGATGAGCGCCACGCTCGGCACCTTGATCAAGCAGGTGCAACCGGATTGGTCCATCGAGATCTTCGAGTCCCGAGAACAGGCCGCAGTCGAAAGCAGTAACGGCTGGAACAATGCCGGAACCGGCCACGCAGCGCTCTGCGAGCTGAACTACATGCCAGAGGGCGAAGACGGATCCCTCTCGGTCGACAAGGCTGTGTCCATCAATGAGCAGTTCCAGCTCTCCCGCCAGTGGTGGTCCGAGCTCGTGCGACAGGGCGTACTCTCTGATCCATCCAGCTTCATCAATCCGACGCCGCATATGACGTTCGTGCGTGGTGAGGAGAACGTCGAGTACCTCCGTCGACGCTACGAACTGCTGCGCGAAGAACCGCTCTTCGCCGATATGGAGTACAGCGAAGACGTCGAGACGATCGCCGAGTGGGCCCCGCTGCTCGTCGATCTGCGCGACAAGGAAGAAGTCTTCGCCGCGACACGCTCGGTCAGTGGTACTGATGTCGACTTCGGCGAACTCACGCGCCAGCTGATCGCTCATCTCTGCCAGAACGGCGCCCAGCTGCACACCGGGCATGAGGTGCGCAAGCTGCGGCGTCTCGAAGACGGCACCTGGGATGTGTTCGTACGTAACCGCGTGGGCTTCGGCAGCGCCAAGGTCAACGCGCGCTTCGTCTTCGTGGGCGCGGGTGGCGGTGCGCTTTCGCTCTTGCAGTCCTCCGGCATCCCTGAGATCAAGGGTTTCGGGGGGTTCCCGATCAGCGGCAAGTTCCTCCGCTGCGACAACCCCGAGGTCGTGGCCCAGCATCACGCGAAGGTGTACGGCAAGGCTGCGGTCGGTGCACCGCCGATGTCGGTTCCGCACCTCGACACCCGAGTTATCGACGGCAAGGAGAGTCTGCTCTTCGGCCCGTATGCCGGATTCAGCCCGAACTTCCTGAAGTACGGCTCGTGGTGGGATCTTCCAGGCTCGATCCGGCCCCACAACCTCGGCCCGATGCTGAAAGTCGGTCTCACCGAGTTCGCTCTCGAGAAGTACCTGCTGGGTGAGCTCATGGCGAGCCGTGAGAAGCAGATCGACACGCTGCGCGAGTACTTGCCGAGCGCTCGCTCCGAGGACTGGACCATGATCACTGCAGGCCAGCGCGTCCAGGTGATGAAGAAGGATCCTGAAGCGGGTGGCGTCCTGCAGTTCGGCACCGAGGTCATCACCGGTGCCGACGGCACGATTGCGGGCCTGCTGGGTGCTTCTCCCGGCGCATCGACGGCGGTGCACGCCATGCTCGGTGTGCTTGAAGACTGCTTCCCCGAAGAGTTCGCGTCACGCTGGAAGGCTCAGATCCAGCAGCAAGTTCCGGCTTTCGGGGTCGGCGTGAACCACGACCGCGCAGCGGCGGAGGCGACACTCGCTGAGACTGCTGAGGTGCTTGGCCTGGTCCCGGCCGCTGTTGAGGCCGTCGAAGTCACTGCTTGACCTCGGCCGTGTAACATCGACCGCCTGAGGCCGGCCGCCAGATACGTGGCGGGGCCGAAGAGTAGTCGAGTCTCAGTCGGCGAGTAACGCCTCGAGATATTCGACTGTGTCTTGCCACCCGCCAACCTCATGGCATTCGACGCCGAGTTCGAGCACCGGGTAGTCGTTGCCGTCAGGATCGAGACGATCGCCGACGAACAACATCCGGTCGAGCGAAATGCCGGTGTGCTCGACGAGCTTGCGCATACCGTACGCCTTATCGATTCCGCGCCTGGTGATGTCGACCGAGGTGGATCCTCCGCTGCGCACCTCGAGCGTGGGGAGGCGCTCTGCGACGACCGCTCGGAGCGCGTTCTTCTTCACTCCGTCCGGGTCCCAGGCCTGTTTCGCTGCAACGGGTGCTCGTTGGCCGAGAGCGGAGAAGGTGACTTGGGATCCGCGATCCTCGAGGATCGCGCCCCACGGATCGGCCTCCCACAGCCCGAGCCGCTTCGCCTCCGTCTCAAGCGCCGCGAACGACGCGTCGCGCTCCTCGGGGGTGAGGTGCTCCCGATAGACCGTGACCCACTTCCTGCCCTGCCGACGTTCGTAGCGGGTGCCACAGGTCGGGAGGAGGTGCAGGCGTTCGAGCAAGGCTTCGTCGACCCCGCCGAGACGCGAAACGAGCTGCGCCTCGAACTGTTCGAAATTGCCGCCAGAAATGACCGCGACCGCAGTGCGTTCCAGCAGTCGGGTGAAAACCTCCACCATGCGAGGATCGAGCGGCGACTTTGATGGGGCGAGGGTGTCGTCGAGGTCGAAAGCGACGAGATCTGGCAGGGTCGGCACGGCTCGATTCTGCCATAGCCGGAGCGCAGGATCCCGGGAGTGCGTGAGCGCCGGATCGTTTTGCGCCGTCCGCACTCGAGGCGCTAGAGTGTTCCTTGCGCCAATGGCGCAATCGGGATGTGGCGCAGCTTGGTAGCGCACGTCGTTCGGGACGACGGGGTCGCAGGTTCAAATCCTGTCATCCCGACCACGAGACCCGGAACTATCGCAGAATCACGCGAAAGTTCCGGGTCTTCTGTATTGTCACTGAAGAACGAATCTCGCTGCGGACACGTTTCAGAGACGATTGCGAGTCAGGACTCCTCCGCCGCAGGTCTCCATATGTCGGTTGCCGGATCTATGCTTCACCTCATCGAGAGGAGCCACCGTGACCAAGTAAACCGAACGCGACCGAACGCCGTATATCCAGATCGACATCGATCGGTGGGGCGTGATGCGCAAACCGAAGGGCTACCCCGCCGCGATCATCGCGCACATCGACGACTGTGAGGGCAATCGAATGTACGTTGACCGGGAGAGGGCGTTGCTGCATCACCAGTGACTCTTGCTCGGCCTGCTGGGACTCGCTCGAGGAAGCAAACCAGTCTGTGTCATGGGAGTTTCGTGCCCTTAAGGGTGTCGGTCCTTCACCTCTTGGACAGGGGTACCCGCGGCGTCGGTCGTAAATCGTCAAGAGGAGCACTAGACCTGAGACGGCTGCTTGGCAAAGAGCAAGAGCCCACCAAAGGTTATCATTCCGACCCCAGAACCACGCTGCAACCAGTGCAGTCGCTTCGCCGCGAACTTGAGAGCCAAGCGCCCCAATGCGCCATAGGCGAGAATCGCGACTGCTTCGAGCGGGAGGAACAGGCCCCCAAGAATCGCGTAGCTTAACCAGTAGTTCTGAGCATCGACGAACTGCGGGAAGAATGCGGCAAAGATCAGGATTGCTTTCGGATTACTCAGTGCCACAGCGGCCTCTGCTCGAAGTGCGTCCTTGAGCCTCAGTGAACGCACTTCGGTGACGGATTCAGGGTGGGCGCTACTCAGCAGGAGACGAATGCCGAGGTATACGAGATACACCGCGCCGATGACTTTGAGCACGTTGAACGCGACTGCAGACACACTCAGCAGAAAGCCCAGCCCCAGTGCGCTCACGATGATCATCGGAGCGAAGGCGGCGATTCTCGCGGTCCCGGCAAGGCTCGCAAAACCGATGCCTCTCTGCGCCCCATAGGTCACTGACAACAGGTTGTTCGGGCCAAAGGCCATGTTCAATGCAAAACACGCCGGAATAAACATCAAGAGATCGATCACCTCGGCACCTCCTATGTTCGAGACAGTACCGTGCAACTTGCTAAGACGAAACGTGCGCAAGCCCACGGACTCAGCGGGCTCGGGAAGCCCCTGCCCGACACACTCGCGCCGATGGCGAAGTGGCGTGGCGCGTTCCAGCACCGGGCGATTCTTCTCACCACGTGATACGTCGCGGGAAAAAAGTGATGGGTGCTTCCCAACGGCCAGTTGTTTGGAATGGCGGCGATCCTGTCGCCCCGCACCGTCGGCGACGAGACGACTATCAGCGACTCACTTGTGACCCGCGAAGGTGCCGGAGAAGCCTCAACCGTCATGACGTTCCGCGGCGACTCGCGCATGACCCTCGGACTGCCCCGAGAGCTGCACGACGAGTGGTTCGACCCCGAGCGCCCGGCGGAGCCGACCTTGTCGAGAAGACCGTCGCGGAGTCGGCGGTGATCCCGAGCGCGGTCACGACGGACCTGCCGGCGTCGGACGAGCCGCCGCCGCTCATCTAGGCTGGCCCGTATGCGAACTCGAGTCACTTACCGCGTCACAGACGGCAACGTCGCCGAAGCCTCGAGTACGGATCACCCCGCCTGGCCCGAAGTGGGTGCAGAAGCTGACACACGTATCCCGGAGGGTGCGCAGGTGCTCTACTGGCGGAAAGACGACTACCCAGCGTGAAGATTCGCGAAGAAGGAGGCATGGACTCCGGCCAGTCTCGGTTCAATGCGAGCAGCGCCGAGGAAACCATGCGTGAACTCGAAGAGCAGTATGCGCGGGGTGAGATCGAGAAGCACGCCTACTTCGAGAAGAAGCAGTCTCTCGTGCGCCTCTACCTCAAGGCTACGACGTCACCGAAGCGGCGCTACTACGACGATTACGACGGCCCGAGATAAGCCAGTTCTGGCCGTCCCCGCGAACGTGCTTCACTGCCCGATCCCTAAGGTCATATAGTCCTTTCGGGCTTCGGGGCGCAGGTACGACTTGAGTTGCCGTTGCGGCGTCAATACTTCGTAGCGTCGGCTACGGAAGCTATCGCCTTTTTTGCCGGTGTTGACGATCCTCTCTAGATCTTGGTAGGCGATCATGATTCCTGCCCGGATGCAATTATCTCGCCGTTCGCAAATCCGACTCTTTCGTGTTCAATTGCTATCTGAGGCACCCCTCGTTCTCTCGCTGCCTTGGATGAGCGCCTGTACAGGTTCGGCCGTCAAGGAGGCAGCGTTTGCGGTGAGGAACTCCATATCTAGTTAGCGCACCGACCTAATTCACGAGGCTGCTCAACCGAAAGGAGCGAGCAAGCGAGCTTCTCCTAGGCTGTCATCCGGCTCACCTCAAATCGCCTGGCGATAGACATGACCGTGTCGCAGGTTCAAATCCTGTCATCCCGACGAAAAGGCCTGATCAGAAGCTATTTCTGATCAGGCCGATTTTCGTTTGTGGGTGCTGCTTCGCTCAGAAGGCTTCGGCGCCGGCCTCTGCGGTGGAGTGGTCCTGCTCTCCCGAGCCGCCGCTCACACCAACCGCACCGACGACTTGTCCGTCCCGGCGCAGGGGAATGCCGCCGGCGAAGATCGCGACTCGACCATGGTTCGTGGCGTGGATACCGAAGAACTGCTGACCGGGCCCCGAGTTGTCTCCGAGATCCTTCGTCGTGATGTCGAAGGCGCGCGAGGTCCATGCCTTGCTGATGGAGATCTCGACGCTACCGATCCATGCGCCGTCCTGGCGCACATGTGCGACGAGGTTGCCTCCGGCATCGACGACAGCGATGTTCATCGGCTGACCGAGCTCATCTGCGCGCCGTTCCGCGGCAGCGATAACGCGACGTGCATCTTCAAGGGTGACTGACATGGTGGATCCTTTCGTTGCTCGCCTCGATCTGAGGCGGATGTATGTGCGTTCACAGACGATCCCGTCGGCGCGGGCTGCGTCACGTTCAGTCTGTGCCGTCCATTGGTGCGACTCAACGGCTCGGACGTGGTGCTCGAGCAATACTTTCGAATAGCCTCGTAGACAGGTGGTCCGTTCCCGCGGAGGAGGTCTGCGACATGGAGCTCGGCAAGTATCACCACGATCTGCTCTGCCGCATTGCTGACGTCGTGTCTGCGCCCCGCGATCGTCTGGCCGAAGAGTTGTCGTCGCTTCTCGCATCGGTGCTCGAGCATCGGACTCTTGCGCTGCTCGCGGCCGATGCGAGCGGTGGCTGGACAAGCTGGTACGGTGAGCGCAGATTTCCCGACGAACTCAGCAGACTCGAGCTCGATCGGTTGCGCCGGGAAGCACCCGAGGCGCAGACCGTGACGAGGAAGGTGCTCAACACTGGAGGGCATCGTCGCGCGGTGCTCCAGGCCGTCTCGCGCAATGGTGCACTCCTGGTGCTCGCTGATCCGGGGCCCGCTGATGCCGATGCGCTGGTGCTCGATATCTGGAACATCGTGGCAGTTCAGGTGCAGAGTCGAGCTGACGAGGCATCGGCGGCCTATCTGCACGATGCGAGGGTCTCGGCCGGCGAGCGTTTGAGCGCGCTCACAGCGTTGGCTGATGAGTACTCGACGACGCTCGAATCGGTGCTGGCAGTGCTCCGGTCATCGCACGTGGATGACCGGGCAGCGCGACGGCAGGCGGAGGCCCTCGCGACCGAAGGCCTTGTGGAGCTGCGCGCCGCCGGCGACCGGGTGCGCACCCTGTCCGAGGAACCTGTCGCGACGGCATTCGTTCGCTTGCAGCATGAGCTTCGTCCGGTCATGCGGCACCGTGATATCGCGGTGCAGTTCGTCGAACCTCCGCTTGATGGGCGTCCATTGCCGGGTGAGGTTGCGCGTGGCGCCCGTGCGGCGGTGCGGGGGGTGATTCTTGCGATTGCGGATCTCGCCGGCGTCACACGCGTCCGCGTGCAATGGGACTGCGACGGCACGCACCTCCTGATCAATATCCGTGATGACGGGCCGGGGCGTGAGCAAGACGCCGCAGCCTTGGAGCAGTCGGTGCAGCAGCGCATGCACGCGCTCGCCGCAGAGCTTTCGGTGGAGCACACAGCCGGGTGGGGCACCGAAATGTCGATGGCGATTCCGCTCGATCCACCCCGAACGCTCGTTGCGGCGTCGGTTACGGGAGACCTGAGGCCTCGTGAAGTCGAGGTGCTCCAGCTTCTCGTTGCCGGCTACCGGAACCGGGCCATCGCGTCGGAGCTGAACATCAGCGAGAACACGGTGAAGTTCCATGTCTCGCGCATTCTGCACGCGCTCGGGGTCGGATCCCGGGCCGAAGCGATCGCCGCGGTGCACGCCGAACGAGCCTGAGGTGCCTCCGACCCATGGGCCGACTCTCCGGCTACTATTGAGAATCGTGTTCATCAAAGATCGGCGCCCGACTCCGCACACGCATGATCTGCCGGCAGGAGCTGTCGTCACGAGCCGCCTGACCCGCATGGTCACCGCGATTGTTCTCGTGACGCTTGCCGCGGTGACGTTGACCGGTCTGGCGTTGCTGTGGCCCGACTACGGTGCTGTCGGCAAGGTGGCCGAGGGGAGCGTCTACGCGGTTGAAGGAGTGACCTACGAGCGCGGCGAGATTCTGGGTCTTGAAGACGGCTGCGATGAGGCGGGGGCAGGATCCGGGGAAGTCGGCACCGGGGAAGCCGGCGCCGAGAGCGAAGCCCAGCAGGCCTCGGGGGAGTGCCAAGTAGCGAGTGTTGGGCTCCGGTCAGGCCCCGACGCTGGCCGGATGGTGGATGTTACGTTGCGCGGTGCATACGCCGTTGCCGGGTTGCAGGTCGGAGACTCGATCGAGCTCGTCGCGCTGCCGAGCGCGCCGGCTCCCGAGCTCGGCGACGATGCAGGCGAGGCGAGCACAGGCGATGCACACGCAGATGAAGCATCACCGGGTACCGAGGCCCCGGAGGCGGAGCCTGAAACCGGGGCATCGAACAGCTACGAGATCAGCTCGACCTACACCGTGTCAGGCGTGGTCCGCGGTCTGCCGCTCGCGATCCTCGCCCTCGTCTTCGCGGCGGTCGTGATTGCGATCGGTCGCCTGAGAGGGTTCCTCGCGCTGATCGCCCTCGGAGTGGCGGCGTTCGTGCTCCTGGCCTTCGTGCTGCCGGCGTTGGTCGAGGGGAAGCCAGGACTGCTCGTCGCCCTGGTCGGGTCGAGCGCGATCATGTTCGTGATCTTGTATTTCGTGCACGGGTGGAATATGCGAACGACTGCTGCGCTCGTGGGAACGTTGTGCGGCATTTTGATCATGGCGGGGATCTCGCTGATCGCGGTGGCCGCGACGCGACTGAGCGGCATCGGCGATGAGGCGTCGGGGCAGCTCTCGACGATGGCGTCGCACATCGATTTCCGAGGGCTGCTCACCTGCGCGATCATCATTGCCGGGCTCGGGATCCTGAACGATGTGACCATCACCCAGGCGTCTTCAGTGTGGGAGTTGCGTGCGGCTGCTCCCGATATGCCGCGCAGTGAGATCTACGCGCGCGCGATGAGGATCGGCCGCGACCATCTCGCGTCCACCGTCTACACGGTGTTCTTCTCGTATGTCGGCGCGGCGATGGGCGTGCTCATCCTGCTCTACCTGTACGATCGACCGCTCTTCCTGCTGCTCTCCCAAGAAGACATCGCCATTGAGGTGGTGCGCACGCTGTGCGGCAGTATCGGTCTCATGCTCGCGATCCCGATCACGACCTGGGTCGCGGCGCGATTCGTGCCCGCCGCGACCGATGAGCTGCCCGCCGAGCAGCGCTGGACCGGGCGATCACTCGCCTCGGCCCAGCACGAGAACTCGGTCCAGCACTCAGGCCTGGATTAGCCCCAGAACTTCGTGGCGAGCTCGCGGCCCTGGTCGATCTTCGCCCACTGCTCGTCGATCGCGAGAGCATTGCCGTTGTCGCAGGAGGCGAAGCCGCACTGGTGCGAGAGGAAGAGGCGCTCCTTCGGAATGATCGTCGCGGCCTGCTCGAGCAGGCGCAGTGCGCGCGCCTCGTCGTCGAGGTCGGTCGTCTTGCTCGATAGCACGCCGAGAACGACCTCGACATCGTCGCGACCCTCGAAGGCGCGCAGCGCCTCGATGGAGCCCGCACGCTCGTCATCCCACTCGAGGAAGAAGCGGTCGTAGCGCTGCTGGCTGAGGAAGAGGTCGGCGATGGCGTCGTACGAACCGTCGCCCATGTTGCGGGAGGCGTAGTTGCCACGGCAATTGTGGGTCCATACGGTCAGGCCGAGCTCATGCGCGAAGTCGATGAGCTCGTTATTGATCGCGATGAATTCCTCGGCGATCTCGCGCCCGGCGTTCTCGAGTGGTGCCCCCTTCGAGAACGGCGAGTGAGCGTTGTCGTCGGCGAACAGCTCCCACAGGCAATCGTCGAGCTGCAGGATGCGTCCGCCTGCGGCGGCGTACTCTGCGGCGAACTCCTTGTACGCGCTCAGCAGGCCGGCCTTGAGTTCGTCGCGAGCCGCGTAGACGCCCTCTTCGCTGCCCGCGTGCGGAGCGCCCGACAGGATGCCCGACAGCTCCCCGAAGATGTGGGCAGGCGACGGGATGCACTGCTTGGTGTCGCGCCCGTCGGCCGCGGCGGCGACGCGCTGCCAGCACTCGATGAAGTGGTGGTTCTTGCCGCTGAGCGGAGCGACCACCTTGGTGCCGACGTCGCGGCGGGTCTCGAATGTGCCCTCACCGTCGAGGTCGCGGAAGAAGTAGCCGTTGTCGGCGATGACGCGCTCGACGCCGCCGAGGCCCCACACGAAGTCGGTGTGCCAGAGCGACTTGGTGTACTCGCCGTCGGTGAGCACATCGATGCCGTGCGCGATCTGCTCGGTGATGACGCCTTCAGTCGCCTTGATCTCGGTGTCGCGGTAACCGGGGACGTCTTCGTAGAACGGGTAGGTGACGTCATCGCGGACCTGGATCTGGTCCTTGTAATCGAGGAGCTCCTGCGGGCGCAGGAGGCTGCCGACGAGCTGGAAACGTGCGGTCATGGTGTGTCCTTCGAGAATGGTGGGGCAGGATCGTGGCCCTGCGCAGTTCAGCGACCGGCGTCGTCTGCGCGCCGATCGTTCTCACACCATGTTCCTCTGAACCATTCGCCATCGGGTAAGTGCTCTCGACGATAGGTTTACATAGTCTCAGGCTATGGCTTGGACGAGTATGCCGAAGCTTGCGGCGGGGCATCCGCGAGTTCGACGTCGAAGCCCGCCACGACCGTGCGCAGTTCCTCGAGATATCGGGTGGCCTGCCTGGATAGTGCGATGCCGGAGTGGGCGATCCATCCGATCTCGATGCGCTCGGTGATCCTCAATGGAATGGCGACGATGTTGGGGCCGTTGAGATCCTCACTCACGATGCCGGTCGAAATCGTGTAGCCCCCGATGCCGATCATCAGGTTGAAGATCGTTGCACGGTCGCTCACTCGAATCTGCTTGGCCGCGGGTGCCGTGCTCAGAATCTCTTCGGCGAGATGGAACGAGTTCTGCTGGCCCTGATCGTAGGAGAGGCGAGGATAGGGCTCGAGATCTTGCAGCGTCACAAACGGCTTTCGCGCCAGAGGGTTCTCGCTGCCGACGAAGACGTGCGGCTTCGCAATGAAAAGGGGATGGAACGTGAGCCCGGCGTCGCGCAGCAGACTGTCGATCACTCGCCGGTTGAAGTCGTTGCGGTACAGGATGCCGATCTCGGAGCGCATCGTGCGTACGTCCTCGATGAGGTCATGCGTGCGCGTCTCGCGCAGTGTGAACTCGTACTCCTCGACCTGCTCGGCCTGCACCATGTTGACGAACGCGTTGACCGCAAACGCATAGTGCTGCGTCGAGACTGCGATCTGCCGCTTCGACGGAGTGCGGTCGCCGTAGCGCCGTTCGAGGAGATCGGCCTGCTCGATGACCTGCCTCGCGTACCCCAGAAACTCGGTGCCATCAGCGGTGAGGGTGATGCCGCGCGACGAGCGGATGAAGAGCTCGGTGCCGAGGCGGGACTCGAGCTCCTTCATCGATGCCGACAAGCTCGGCTGCGAGAGATAGAGGATCGCGGCCGCGCCGGTGATCGATCCCTCGGCTGCGACTTCGACGAAGTATCTGAGCTGCTGCAGGGTCACGAGTTGATCCATGCGACCAGCTTCTCACGGGCGTTGCGGCTACTCCGCTCCGCTTGCCGTTGAGATGCCGGCGTAGTCGTCGAGACGGTCGGCGATGACCGGGAACTCCGTGCGAACCCGGTGCACGAGGCTCGGGTCGAGATCGACGATGAGTACCTCCTCGTCTGACCCGCACTCGGCGATGATTGCTCCCGTGGGGTCGACGACTCGGCTGTGCCCGCCGAGCTCAACACCGCCCTGCTGACCGCACGCGTTGCATGACAGGATCCAGACTTGGTGCTCGACGGCGCGGGCCTGCGTGAGCAGTCGCCAGTGCTCCCGTCGAGCGGCGGGCCAGGCCGCGGGAACCACGACCGCCTCGGCGCCCCGTGCGCTCAGCTGCTGCCAGAGGCCGGGGAAACGGAGGTCGTAGCACGTGGTGCTGCCGAGAGAGCCCACGGGGCTCGGGACGACGCTGAGCGTGTCACCGGGGGTGAGGAGCTCGGATTCGAGCGACTGGTAGCCGAAGACGTGGATCTTGCGGTAGGTCTGTGCGATCCGCCCCTGGGGATCGACGAGCACTGCCGTATTGTGCAGTCGCACCGCATCGACGTCGTCGGCTTCAGCGTTCTCGATGCGTTCGACGATGCTTCCGACGTGCACCCAAGCACCCAGGTCGCGGGCCACCCGCCGGCACATCTCGACAGTCGGGCCATCGAGCGTCTCCGAGAGTTCGCGGTACCGGTCGAACGAGAAGTACCCGGCGCTCCACAGCTCGGGGAGCACGAAGAAGTCGACGTCGTGCTGCGCTCGAAGCAAAGTCTCGACCCGTGCGATCCGGTCGGCCTGCGACTCGTCGTCGGGGCTCGCGACCTGCACGATAGCGATGCGCTGAGTCTCGCCGCTCGGGATGCTGTCGGGGTTGAGGATCGGACTCTCGGTACTCATGCCCTCCACCATAGGGGAGGGGCCGCGCTCTTGAGGACGTGGTGCCAGAATGAGGGTATGGCCATCGACACCGCAGATCGTCCTGAACCACCCGACCCCGAGGATCGCCCTGGTCCGGGACAGTACCCGGGGTGGCTGAGCGACGATGAACTCGCGTTCGTACGCGGCCGGGTGCCGATGGTCTACGTCGAGGCCGTGCCGGTCAGAGTCGACGGACACGGTCATGTGACCGAGGTCGGGCTATTGCTGCGGAGCACACCCGACGGTGTCATGACCCGCGCGTTCGTCTCGGGTCGCGTGCGGCACGGTGAACCGTTGCGCGAGGCGCTCTTCCGCCACCTCGAGAATGATCTTGGCCCGATGGCGTTTCCGCAGATCCCAGCGTCACCGGTTCCCGCGCAAGTGGCCGAGTACTTCCCGATGCCGGGCATCTCGGCTTTCCACGACGAACGCCAGCACGCCGTCTCGCTCCTGTACGTCGTGCCCGTTACGGGCAGCTGCAATCCCCGTCAGGATGCGCTCGAGGTGACTTGGATGCCGCCCGAGGATGCCCTCGCGGAATCGACTCTTGCCGAGCTCGGGGGCGGCCGCGGTGTCCTGCTGCGTCAGGCGCTGGCTTCCGTTGGTTGTTGACCTGATGACGGCGGAGGCGGAGCCTTCGCCGCCGCGGCCGGTGCCGCCCACGGCGGCAGCCCACGGAGCGAAGCGAGGGGCGGGCCGCGGTGTCCTGCTGCGTCAGGCGCTGGCTTCCGTTGGTTGTTGACCTGATGACGGCGGAGGCGGAGTCAAGCGCCAGCCCTGCTGCGATATTCGCTCGGAGTCACCCCGAGCAGTGACTTGAAATCGTTCGTGAAGTGGGCGTGATCGGTGTAGCCCAGTTCGCCGGCCAGTACTGCGACGGGGAGTGCGGGGTCTTCGCGCAGGCGTTCGGCCCCTTCTTGCAGTCGACGGCGTTGGATCATCGCACGTGCTGAGAGGCCGAAGCAGCGCGCGGCAATCCGTTGCACCGAACGCATCGACATGTGGAGGAGCGCCGGGATCTGATCGACCCTGACGATCCCAGGGTCTGCCAGCAGCTGCTCGAGCTCGTTCGCGAGCGCCCCCTCCGCTCCCTCGGCGGGTTCGGGGATGCGGTCGCTCAGCCAGGCTCCGAGGATCCGCACCGACTCCGATCTCCGGGCTGCGGCCGGGGTCTGCGAATCGTCCATGGTCTCGACGATTGCGCGGTGAATGTCGGGAGCGTGGATCGGTGTGGAGCTGTCGCGTAACTGTGACGGTTCCTCGGCAAGCGCGACCGCGGCGGCCGGCCGGAGTAGAGCCCCAACGGCCCAGCCCCGGCCGCGCAGGGTCTGTTCGGAGACCCGTGTGGCGGGGCCGAAGAGATGGATGCCGTGCGGTTCCACGACCAGGTTGCAGGCCGGGAAGGGGAGCAGCTCCTGCCGGGACTCGGCGCCTTCCGGCAGGTCCCACTCCGGGATCCAGAACCAGCGCAGGGCGTGGGAGAGTTCGGGCGCTGGCTCCAAGCGGTGAAACTCGGGTAGGCGCCCTGGGTAAAGCACGCCGCGTCGATCCTGATTCATGTTGCCCCGTTGCCTTCGTCTTTCGCGCGACCTGGCGCGAATTTGCAAGCCGCAGGCCTGCGCCGAAGTCTACGCTGGGGGCATGAACGCGAACGAGACCCGCGCCGCCAACGGTGCCCACACGACGAACGGCATGCCCCATGGCTCGACGAGCCTCACCCCCTTCCTTGCGATCGCTGATGCGGCGCGAGCGATCGAGTTCTACCGCGATGTCTTCGGCGCCCGAGTCATCGACACGACCGAGATGAACGGTCTCGTGGTGCACGCCGACCTGGACTTCGGTACCGGGCACTTGCAGCTCGGGGAGGCGGTTCCCGAGTACCATCTCGTGGCCGCACCCGAGGGTGAGGATGACTGCTACTCGATGGGACTCTACGTGCCCGACGTCGACGCGACGGTCGAGCGCGCGGTCGACGCAGGCGCGACGGTGCGCGAGAAGCCCAGCGATTTCGTCTCGGGGGATCGCTTTGCGAGCATTCGCGATCCGTTCGGGGTCCGGTGGTCGATCATGACACGGGTCGAGGATCTTTCTGAGGAGCAGAGCGCCGAGCGCGTTCGCGAGTGGGCGCGGAGTTTTGAAAGCTGAACGCGGAGCGTTCAGCCGAACTCCGCGCCGGGCTCACCAGCCCGGGAGTTTTGGAAGCTGAACGCGGAGCGTTCAGCCGAGCTCTGCGCCTGTTATCGTCTGCGCCACTCGATGCGGTGGGCGTCTGAGTATCCGCGCGAGCATTTGCCGCACGACACCGGGCGTGATCCGGGCTTCCTGAAACGGACGTGCTCGTGCCCGGCCGGGCAGTGCCCTACCCACGGCGCGAGTTCACTCGCGATCTCGCCGTCGTGCGTACGTCCACCGACGTAGCCGATTTCGGCGGCGATGCGCTTCCACTCGGCGCCGTGCCCGGCCCGTGGCCCGGCCATGGCGTGCGCGACCTCATGCAGCAGCACCTGGTGAATCTCGTCGTCGTCGAAGCGTGCGGCGAGGTAGCGCGAGACGGTGATGCGCCGCTCGGTGAAGTTGCACAGTCCGGCGCGGCGTTTCGCGTTGTCGAACCCGAAGCTCCAGATTTGCGGATCGAGGTGCATGCGGATGAGCGCATTCGCCCACACGCGGACGCGGTCGAGGTCGGACATGCCCGGTCAGCCTTACTCGAACAGCTCGCGCGCGGGTGCGGGGGAGTCGAACGCGGTGTCGTCGGTGATGGGCTTCGCTCCCCGTACGAGCTCGGAGAATTCGCGCCCAGCAAGCATTCTCGCCGGGTGGGGGCCGCCGGCGAGGAGACGAGGCAGCCAGTCCCACTCGGCTTCGCTCTCGGAGGCGATGAGTACAACGTTGCCGAAGCGGCGTCCTTTGATCACCTGCGGCTCGGCGATCGCGGCGACCGCGGGGAAGAGTGCTGCGAGTGTGGCGGCCTGTCCGCGCACGAACGGGAGGCCCGTGCCGTCGGCAGCATTGATCGCAATAATGCCGTCGGGGGTGAGCAGCGGGCGGAGGAGCTCGTAGAACTCCGTGCTGGAAACGTGTGCGGGGGTCTGCGCGCCGGCGAAGATGTCGACGATGATGAGGTCCATTGCGCCGCGCATGCCGTCGGGGAGTCGTCCGACGACGTCGCGGGCATCTCCGCGTCGCACGCGAATGCTGGCCCGCCTGGGCAGTGGCGCCACTTCTCTGACGAGGTCGACGAGTGCGCCCTCAAGTTCGATCACCTGCTGACGGCTCCCGGGGCGCGTGGCTTCGACGTAACGGGGCAGGGTGAAGGCGCCGCCGCCGAGATGCAGCGCCGAGATCGGGGCGCCCGGCGGGCGGCAGAGGTCGATCACGTGTCCGATGCGCCGCACGTACTCGAAGAACAGGTCGGAGGGATCGCGCAGATTGATGTGCGACTGCGGTGTGCCGTCGATGACGAGCTGCACTGCGCCTGGGACGAAACGGTCCTCCTGAAATTCAGCGAGCAGACCGGAGGAGAGCACGACCGGTTCCGGGAGTCTCATGCCTTGAATCTTGCCAGAGGATCGGGGTCGGCAGCGCACGGTGCTTCGGGCTTCGGCGCGGGGTCTGCGGCACATGGTGCAGGATCGGGTTCCGGATCAGCGGCGCACGGCGCTGGGTTCGCGTCAGGATCGGCTGCGCACGGCGTGGGCTTCGGCGCAGGGTCTGCTGAGCACGGCGGAGCCGGATCCGCTGTGCAGGGCGGTGTCGACGCGGTCACTGCCAGACGCTGTTCGGGATCGAGTGCGCTGAGGATTGCGTAGGAGACATCGGTGAGCTGCGCGACGCCATCGCCGGAAAGGGAGCGGAGTCCCTCGAGGATGAGCGTGCGAGCGCCGTCTGCGTAGAGGGGGGCGCTCTCGCGCTGCACCTCGAGTCCTGCTTCGGTGAGTACTGCGTTCGTGGCACGGCCGTCTTCGGCGCATCGAGACCGCTCGACGAGTCCGCGCTTCTCGAGCGATGACACCACGCGCGACAGTCGGGGGAGCGTCGCGTTGGTCTTCGAGGCGAGCGCGCTCATGCGACGGGTGTGTTCCGGGGCTTCGGCGAGCGCCTCGAGCAGGGTGTACTCGAACGAGGTGATTCCTGCTGGGGTG
Organism: Leucobacter sp. GX24907; assembly: GCF_053567335.1. Taxonomy (NCBI): domain Bacteria; kingdom Bacillati; phylum Actinomycetota; class Actinomycetes; order Micrococcales; family Microbacteriaceae; genus Leucobacter; species Leucobacter sp. GX24907. The sequence goes on from NZ_JBSGPD010000003.1 coordinate 202,091, forward strand.
AGATGACGGTCGAGTGCCGTGGGCAGGAGCTCGAGTAGTGCGTGCAACCGGGCGATCGCGACGCGTTCGGGGTGGCTCAGCGGAGTGCTCATGCCTCCAGGGTACCGGTTAGTTGCATCTTTAAGTATTCATCGAGTACTATTTAGTTGTACATAAAACTAAAATGCGGAATCGCGAAGCGCGCCCGTCCCGGATGTCATCGCGTGGTTCCGATCCATCTGAGAGGTAGACCAATGCAGCAAGACGCCACCCTCGCGCCCGATGAGCGCGTGCTCAGCCCAGAACTCGCCATGGATGCGGTCACCCTCCGCGTCGGTGATCTTGAGACGATGTCCGACTACTATGCCAAGGCTCTCGCACTTGATCCGCTCGAGGAGCGGAGCCGGGGGCGTGAGGTGCATCGCGTACTCGGCCGGGGGACAACGCCGCTCGTGCGCCTCGTGCACACCCCCGACCTGCCGGCATTGCGCCCGACAGATGCCGGATTGTTCCACACGGCGTTTCTCTTCGAGGATCAGACAGCGCTTGCCGCAACTGCCTATCGGGCAGGAAACGACCCGAGGAGCCGCTTCGCCGGTTCGAGTGATCATCTGGTGAGCGAAGCCTTCTACTTCACCGACCCCGAAGGCAACGGCATTGAGCTCTACCGCGACCGGCCACGGGAACAGTGGCAGTTCGTCGACGGCGACCTGCAGATGGATACGATGTTCCTCGATCCGAACGCATACATTCGCACCCATGTCACCGAGCAGAGCCTGGCTGCCACCGATGCGCTTCCCGGAACAGTGGGTCACGTTCACCTGCAGGTCGGTGACCTCCCGACGGCCCGCAAGTTCTATGTCGATGCGCTCGGCTTCGAACCGACCGTCACCGGATACCCCGGAGCCCTCTTCGCGTCAGCGGGCGGGTACCACCACCACGTCGCGATGAATACCTGGAACAGCAACGGAGCCGGACCCCGTGCCGCGCGCCTCGGGCTCGGCGACGTCGCTATCGTGCTGCCGAGTCGAAACGATCTTGACGCTCTGGCCGCGCGCTTGCGGGAACGCGGACTCGAATTCTCCGACACCGGCGGATCCATCGTGGTGAATGACCCCTGGGGCACTCAGGTCACGCTCTCGGTGCCGGGGACGACGACTGAGGATCTCCTCGACCGCTGATGAGGTGATCGCGCTGATGAGGTGATCGCGCTGATGGGGGGCTCGTTGCGAGTAGGTTCTGTCAGCGGGATCTTCCCGGCGTGGAGGATCCGAACCAGAGTCTGCGTGAGAGGATCGCGACGGCGGCGCCGAGCAGTGCACCGGCAATGGTGTCGCTCAGCCAATGGACATGCAGTGCTGTGCGGCTCCACATCATCGCGACCACCCAGAGCGCAGCGATCAACGCGGCGACCCTCGTGGTGCGGGCCCCGGTGCGCTCGAGCCCCGCGATGACGAGCAGCACCGACACGGCGAGGGCCGCGGCTCCCATGGAATGGCCTGACGGGTACGAAGATCCCAATGTCGGGTAGAGCGGATCCGAAGGACGCGGACGCAGGACGAGCCCCTTGAGCAGTTCCGAGACCGCGATGCCCAGTATCAGGGCGAAACCCACCGACGCAGCATCCCGCGGGCGACGCAGCGCCAGCAGGGCGGCGACAGCGATACCGGTGCAGGCTGCAGCACCGATCCCTCCGCCGATATCGGCGAAGAATACCGCCACCGCGTAGGGTCCCGTGCCTCGGGACGTCGAGACGACGCCGTGCCACCATCGGTCGATCCCGAACGGGGAAGAATCGACGAACACGAAGAAGGCGCCGCAGGCGGCAACGAGAAGCAGGGCGGCGACGGCCCACGGGCCGAGCCTGCGCAGCATCTCACGGTGTCGATCCATGCGGCCACCCTATAAAGAACCTCATGCAGTAACGCCGTGAAGCGGCAGGGGAGGTGGTCGGCCCGACCTGCTACTTCCGCCTTCGCCTCTCGGCTTGAGTGCGGCGGTTGACCTGTGGTAGAGGATCCGTTACAGTAGATAGCTGCACTCCGGACACCAGTATGCCTTCATATAGCGGTAGGCCTGGGGATCCCTCGTCAGGACCCCTTCCAGGTGCCGAAGCAACTCACCGCAAGACTCAGGTCAACCGGCCCGACGGGGCCCACGGAGGTAGTTCCTTGGCTGCTGCGCGCAACGCATCTTCCACCAATTCACCGAAGAACGGACGCGACCACTCGCGTCTGAGCTTCGCCAAGATTTCCGACACGCTGTCGGTGCCGAACCTTCTGGCACTGCAGCTCGAGAGCTTCGACTGGCTCGTCGGCAGTGACGCGTGGAAAGAGCGCGTCGCCGAGGCCCAGGCAGAGGGGCGCGATGACATCGCCCTGAAGAGCGGGCTCGAGGAGATCTTCGACGAGATCTCACCCATCGAAGACAACGCAGGCACGATGCAGCTGTCGTTCGAGAACCCGATCCTCGACGAGCAGAAGTTCTCGATCGAGGAGTGCAAGGAGCGGGGCAAGACCTACTCGGCACCGCTCTACGTCGAGGCCGCGTTCTACAACACCGAGACTCAGGTACTCAAGAGCCAGACGGTCTACATGGGCGACTTCCCCATCATGACCGACAAGGGCACCTTCATCATCAACGGCACCGAGCGCGTCATCGTTTCGCAGCTCGTCCGCAGCCCCGGCGTGTACTTCGAGCGCGCCCAGGAGAAGACCTCCGATAAGGACGTCTTCACCGCACGCGTGATCCCGAGCCGTGGCGCATGGCTCGAGTTCGAGGTCGACAAGCGCGACCAGGTCAGCGTCCGCATCGACCGCCGACGCAAGCAGTCGGTCACGGTCTTCCTGAAGGCCCTCGGCATGACGAGCGAGGAGATCCTCGAGGAGTTCGCCGGCTACGAGTCGATCGCCGCCACCCTCGAGAAGGACGGCATCCTCACGCAGGAAGAGGCGCTCAAGGACATCTACCGCAAGCAGCGTCCCGGTGAGCAGGTCGCGATCGAGGCAGCCCGTGCGCTGCTCGACAACAGCTACTTCAACCCGAAGCGCTACGACCTCGCCAAGGTCGGTCGCTACAAGATCAACCGCAAGCTCGGCATCGACGCACCGATCACCGACTCGGTGCTCTCGCTCGAAGACATCGTTGCGACGATCAAGTACCTCGTCGGCCTGCACGCCGGCACCGAGACCCTTCCCGGCGTTCGCGACGGCAAGGAGGTCGAGGTTCGGCTCGACACCGACGACATCGATCACTTCGGCAACCGCCGCATCCGCGCGGTCGGCGAGCTGATCCAGAACCAGGTGCGCACCGGCCTCAGCCGCATGGAGCGCGTGGTGCGCGAGCGCATGACCACGCAGGACATCGAGGCGATCACCCCGAACACCCTGATCAACACCCGCCCCGTGCTGGCTGCGATCAAGGAGTTCTTCGGCACGTCGCAGCTGTCGCAGTTCATGGATCAGAACAACCCGCTCGCGGGCCTGACCAACAAGCGCCGTCTCTCGGCGCTCGGCCCCGGCGGCCTGAGCCGCGACCGTGCCGGCGTCGAGGTGCGAGACGTGCACCCGTCGCACTACGGTCGCATGTGCCCCATCGAGACCCCTGAAGGCCCGAACATCGGTCTGATCGGCGCGCTCGCAACGTTCGCGCGCATCAACGCGTTCGGCTTCATCGAGACCCCCTACCGTCGAGTCATCAACGGCAAGGTCACGGATCAGGTCGAATACCTCACCGCCCACGAAGAGGACGAGTTCCTCATCGCGCAGGCCGGCGCCCCGCTGACCGCTGATGGCGAGTTCGCGGAGGAGCAGGTGCTCGCGCGTCCCCGCGGCTCCGAGGTGCAGCTGTTCCCCGCGAGTGCCGTGGAGTACATGGACGTCTCGCCGCGCCAGATGGTCTCCGTCGCGACCTCGCTCATCCCGTTCCTCGAGCACGACGATGCGAACCGCGCGCTCATGGGCGCCAACATGCAGCGCCAGGCTGTGCCGCTCGTCAAGAGCGACAGCCCGCTCGTCGGCACCGGTATGGAGGGCTACGCGGCAATCGACGCGGGCGACGTTGTCGCCGCTGAGAAGTCCGGCATCGTTGCAGACGTCTCGGCTGATGTCGTGACCGTGCAGCACGACGACGGTGGCTCGAAGAGCTATTACCTGCGCAAGTTCGATCGTTCGAACCAGGGCACGAACTACAATCACCGTGTCATCGTGAAGGCGGGGGATCGCATCGAGGCCGGCGAGGTCATCGCCGACGGCCCCGCGACCCAGGACGGCGAGCTCGCACTCGGCAAGAACCTGCTCGTGGCATTCATGTCGTGGGAGGGGCACAACTTCGAGGACGCGATCATCCTGAGCCAGAACCTGGTGAAGGACGACACCCTCTCCTCGATCCACATCGAGGAGTACGACGTCGACGCCCGCGATACCAAGCTCGGCAAGGAGGAGATCACCCGTGACCTCCCCAACGCCAGCATGGAGGCGCTGAAGGATCTGGACGAGCGCGGTATCATCCGCATCGGTGCCGAGGTCGAGCCCGGCGACATCCTCGTCGGCAAGGTCACCCCGAAGGGCGAGACCGAGCTCAGCGCCGAGGAGCGTCTGCTTCGCGCGATCTTCAACGAGAAGAGTCGTGAGGTGCGCGACACCTCGCTCAAGGTGCCGCACGGCGTCTCGGGTACCGTGACCTCGGTCAAGGTCTTCGACGCCGAGAACGACAACGACGACGAGCTCGGCTCGGGCGTCAACCAGCGCGTCGTGGTCTACATCGCTCAGAAGCGTAAGATCACCGAGGGCGACAAGCTCGCCGGCCGTCACGGCAACAAGGGCGTCATCTCGAAGATCCTGCCTGTCGAAGACATGCCGTTCCTCGCAGACGGCACCCCGGTCGACGTGATCCTGAACCCGCTCGGCATCCCCGGTCGAATGAACTTCGGCCAGGTGCTCGAGATTCACCTGGGGTGGATCGCGAAGCAGGGCTGGAAGGTCGAGGGCACTCCCGAGTGGGCCGCCCGTCTCGCCGACGAGGTCCGCGAAGCGGCTCCCGACACCAAGGTCGCCACGCCGGTATTCGACGGTGCGACCGAGGAAGAGATCGCAGGGCTCCTCGACTCCACGCTGGTCACGCGCGACGGCGAGCGACTCATCGATTCGAGCGGCAAGACGCAGCTCTTCGACGGACGCTCGGGTGAGCCGTACCCGTACCCGATCTCGGTCGGCTACATGTACATTCTGAAGCTCCACCACCTCGTCGACGACAAGATCCACGCGCGTTCGACGGGCCCCTACTCGATGATCACGCAGCAGCCGCTGGGCGGTAAGGCCCAGTTCGGCGGTCAGCGCTTCGGCGAGATGGAGGTGTGGGCGCTCGAGGCCTACGGTGCCGCTTACGCGCTGCAGGAGCTCCTGACGGTCAAGTCCGATGACATCCTGGGTCGTGTGAAGGTCTACGAGGCCATCGTGCGCGGCGAGAACATTCCGGAGCCGGGCGTGCCCGAGTCGTTCCGCGTGCTCATGAAGGAGATGCAGTCGCTCTGCCTGAACGTCGAGGTGCTCGGCGCCGACGGCCAGGCGGTCAACCTGCGCGACAACGATGACGAGGCCCACCGCACCGCGGAGGAGCTCGGAATCAACCTGTCCACGCGCTTCGAGACCTCGTCCGTCGACGAGATCTGATCCAGACGAATTCTTACAGTTACCAAGGAGAACATTTTGCTCGAGGGTACGAGTTTCAACGAGCTGCAGATTCGTCTGGCAACCGCCGAAGACATCCGCAGCTGGTCGTTCGGCGAGGTCAAGAAGCCGGAGACCATCAACTACCGCACGCTGAAGCCCGAGAAGGACGGTCTGTTCGGCGAGCAGATCTTCGGTCCGAGCCGGGACTGGGAGTGCGCGTGCGGCAAGTACAAGCGCGTCCGCTACAAGGGCATCGTCTGCGAGCGCTGCGGCGTCGAGGTGACGAAGTCGAGCGTGCGCCGCGAACGCATGGGCCACATCGAGCTCGCCGCTCCCGTGACTCACATCTGGTACTTCAAGGGAGTACCGTCGCGCCTCGGCTACCTCCTCGACATGGCGCCGAAGGACCTCGAGAAGGTCATCTACTTCGCCGCGTACATGATCATCGACATCGATGAAGAGGGCCGCCACGAAGACATGGCGGAGCTGGAGTCGGAGCTCCGGCTCGAGCTCAAGAGCCTGGAGGAGCAGCGCGATCTCTCGATCGCCCGTCGCCAGCAGCAGGCCGAGTCCGATCTCGCCGCGCTTGAGGCGGAGGGTGCGAAGGCCGAGCAGCGCCGTCGCGCAGAAGCTTCCGCCGAGAAGGAGCTCACCGCGATCCGTAAGGGATACGACGAGGACATCGCTCGCCTGCAGCGCGTGTGGGAGGACTTCCGCAACCTCAAGGTCGGAGACCTCAAGCCCGAGGACGCAACCTTCGCAGAGCTCATGGATCGCTACGGCGACTACTTCGAGGCGTACATGGGCGCCGAGGCGATCAAGAAGCGCCTCGAGTCCTTCGACCTCGCAGCCGAGAGCGAGTCGCTGCACCTGCAGATCGCCGAGGGCAAGGGGCAGAAGAAGATCCGCGCCATCAAGCGTCTGAAGGTCGTCAACTCCTTCCTGCAGACGGGCGCGAGCCCGGCCGCCATGGTGCTCGACGTCGTCCCGGTGATTCCGCCGGAGCTGCGCCCCATGGTGCAGCTGGACGGTGGACGCTTCGCGACCTCGGATCTCAACGATCTGTACCGTCGTGTGATCAACCGCAACAACCGTCTGCGTCGTCTGCTCGATCTCGGAGCCCCCGAGATCATCGTGAACAACGAGAAGCGCATGCTGCAGGAGGCCGTCGACGCGCTGTTCGACAACGGCCGCCGTGGCCGCCCGGTGACCGGTACGGGCAACCGTGCGCTGAAGTCGCTCTCAGACATGCTCAAGGGCAAGCAGGGCCGGTTCCGTCAGAACCTGCTCGGCAAGCGCGTCGACTACTCCGGCCGTTCGGTCATCGTCGTCGGCCCGCAGCTCAAGCTGCACCAGTGCGGTCTGCCGAAGCAGATGGCGCTCGAGCTGTTCAAGCCGTTCGTCATCAAGCGTCTCATCGATCTGTCGCACGCGCAGAACGTCAAGGCTGCGAAGCGCATGGTGGAGCGCGCGCGCTCCGAGGTGTGGGATGTGCTCGAGGAGATCATCCGCGAGCGTCCCGTGCTGCTCAACCGCGCACCGACCCTGCACCGTCTGGGCATCCAGGCCTTCGAGCCGCAGCTCGTCGAGGGTAAGGCCATTCAGCTGCACCCGCTCGTCTGCACCGCCTTCAACGCGGACTTCGACGGCGACCAGATGGCTGTGCACCTGCCGCTGTCGGTAGAGGCTCAGGCCGAGGCTCGCGTCCTGATGCTCGCCTCCAACAACATCCTGAAGCCGTCTGACGGCCGCCCGGTGACCCTGCCTTCGCAGGATATGATCATCGGCCTGCACCACCTCACCACGGTGAAGCAGGGTGTTCAGGGCGAAGGCCGCGCCTTCGGCTCAATCGCCGAGGCGATCCTCGCCATGGACGAGGGCACCCTCGACCTGGGCGCACCGGCGAAGATCCGTCTGGTCGGCTACACCGACGAGTCCGGAACGACGCATGAGCGTCCCGTGCTGGTCGAGACCACGCTCGGTCGGGCGATCTTCAACGAGGCGCTGCCCGCCGACTACCCGTACTTCGAGCGCGTCGCCGACAAGGGCAGCCTGTCGACCCTGGTCAACGACCTGGCCGAGCGCTACCCGAAGGTGCAGGTCGCTGCGACTCTCGACGCGATCAAGGACGCAGGCTTCTATTGGGCGACTCGCTCGGGTGTCACGGTCTCGCTGAGCGATATCGTCACGCCGACGAACAAGGCCGAGATCATCGCCGAGCACGAGAAGCGCGCCGGCGCCGTGCAGAAGAACTACGACAAGGGTCTGATCACTGACGCCGAGCGTCACCGTGAGCTGGTCGACATCTGGACCGAGGCGACCGACGAGGTTGCTGCGGCCATGCGCGACGCGTTCCCCGAAGACAACACCATCTTCCGCATGGTGTCGTCGGGTGCTCGTGGTAACTGGCTGCAGATCCGCAACATCGCGGGTATGCGTGGTCTGGTGAGCGATCCGAAGGGTGAGATCATCCCTCGACCGATCATCAACTCGTACCGCGAGGGCCTGTCGGTGGCGGAGTACTTCATCGCGACCCACGGTGCTCGTAAGGGTCTTGCCGATACCGCTCTGCGTACGGCCGACTCGGGTTACCTGACCCGTCGTCTGGTCGACGTCTCGCAGGATGTCATCATTCGTGAAGAGGACTGCGGCACTAAGCGCGGTCTCGACATGCCGATCGCCGAGGCCGACGCGAACGGCGTGCTCGTGCGCGATGAGAACGTCGAGAACTCGGTCTATGCGCGGACGCTCGCGGCTGACGCAACCACCGAGGACGGCACCGTCGTCGCGACTGCTGGGTCGGATGTGGGCGATGTGCTCATCGAGCAGCTGGTCGCAGCCGGCGTTACCGAGATCAAGGTACGTTCGGTGCTCACCTGCGAGTCGGCAGTCGGCGTGTGCGCAACCTGCTACGGCCGTTCGCTCGCGACCGGCCAGCGTGTTGATATCGGCGAAGCCGTCGGCATCATCGCTGCGCAGTCGATCGGTGAGCCGGGCACGCAGCTGACGATGCGTACCTTCCACACCGGTGGTTCTGCCTCGGCAGACGACATCACGCAGGGTCTGCCCCGCGTGCAGGAGCTCTTCGAGGCCCGTACGCCGAAGGGTGCATCGCCGATCGCTGAGGCCGCCGGCCGCATCACGATCGAGGACACCGAGAAGGGTCGCCGCATCCTGCTCACTCCGGACGATGGATCCGAGGAGAAGGCGTACCCCGTGCTGAAGCGCGCCACGCTGCTCGTCGAGGACGGCGATCGTGTCGAGCTCGGCCAGCCCTTCATCCAGGGCACGCTCGACCCGAAGGACATTCTGCAGGTCGGTTCGACCGAGGGCGGCAAGCACATCCCGGGTGAGCGTGCCGTGCAGAAGTACCTCGTCGAGGGCGTGCAGGGCGTGTACCGCTCGCAGGGCGTGCCGATCCACGACAAGCACATCGAGGTCATCGTGCGGCAGATGCTGCGCAAGGTCACGGTGGTGGATCACGGCGAGACCGAGCTGCTTCCGGGCGAGCTCGTCGACCGCGCTCGCTACCAGCAGATCAACCGCGAGACCGTCATCGACGGCAAGCGTGCGGCGACCGCGCGCCCCGAGGTCATGGGTATCACCAAGGCTTCGCTCGCGACCGAGTCCTGGCTGTCGGCGGCCTCCTTCCAGGAGACCACTCGCGTGCTCACGCAGGCTGCGATGGAGGGATCGAAGGATCCGCTCATCGGCCTCAAGGAGAACGTCATCATCGGTAAGCTCATTCCGGCCGGTACCGGCCTGAACGTCTACCGCGATGTTGACGTGCAGGCGACCGAGGAGGCGAAGGCGGAGCGTTACCCGAATCGCCTCTTCGCCAGCGAGGGTACGTTCGATGAGAACGACCTCTCCTTCGTGGACTTCGATAGCTTCACGGCTGACGAGTTCAACCCGGGCAACTACAGCTGATCGATCTGGTTCCCATGTGAAGGGCGCCCGCACCTCCTCCGAGGTGCGGGCGCCCTTCACGTTACTCGCCGTACCGTTATTCACCCTGCGTGTTTTTCACGCCTTGCCGCGTCGTTCCGCGGTTTCCGCCCTTGAGGCTTGTAGATTGGCGAGCAATTCACGTCTGCGGTGCCCCCGGAGACGTGCTCGGGCGCGATGAGAGGTGAGGCGATGAGCGAGGATCGCGAGACGCAGCAGGCCGGTTCCCCCGTCGAGGAGAGCGAGGCGACGGAGACCGAGGTGCTCGCAGCCGTTGAGCGCGCGCGGGACACCAATGACCCGGCCGCCCTCGCGAACTCCACCGACGCAGAAGAGACTGTCGTCGTCGATTCTGTAGACGAGGGAAGTGATGGCGCAGGACCCGAGAACGATGCGCGCGACGTCGACGAGCCGGAGAGTCCGCTGGTGCTGCCCGCAGCGCCTACCCGCACTCCTGCGAGCCGACGTCCGGTGCGAGATTCCAGCGCGCGTGCTGAGGCAGATTCGCCCGAGGGCGAGCAGACTGCGGCGCTCTCGGTGGCCGAGACCGAAGCGCTGCTCGGTGAGCCGCGCGACGGAGAGATTCGCGTGAGCGCAGACCATCCGATGGCCGCGCTCTACATGCAGACGCCCATGCCCCCAGAATTTCGTGGCAACCGCGGCGCCGGTGTGCTGATCTCGTTGCTCGCGACGGTTGTCTTCGCCGTGCTGTACGCGGGCCTGATCGCGCTGCGAATTTCCTCCCTCTACCCGCCCTCGACGTTCTTGACCGATGGCCTGCTGCCGTTTTTGACCTCTTGGGGGTTCATCGCGGCCGTCGCGTCCTTCTTCGTATCACTCATACTGCTCGTGCTCATTTCAGGCCGTGCTGGTTGGTGGGCCTACGTCATCGGGGGACTCCCGGTGGCCATCATCGTCTGGGCGGCCACGACGGTGGGGTACGCACTTTCACCCGAGGTGCTCGGGGCGGTGCGCACGGGTTGGAACTACGAGACCATTATCAGTACCTTCGGCTTGACCGTCCCCGCGCTCGGTGCTGCGCTCATCGCGCGTGAGGTCACCGCATGGTTCGGGGCCTGGATCGGTCGACGCGGGCGCAAGGTGACCCAACGGAATGCCGAAGCCCTCGCCGACTACGAAGAAGCCCTCGCCGAGGTGCGTGCGAAGCGGTGAGCGAACCGGGTCGGCGCGGAGTTACGCGAGGCTACGTCGGTGCGCTCATCGCCGCATGCACCATCCTTGCGGCGTCGCTCGTCGTGGCTTCGTGGGGAATGCTATCGCTCCTCGCGGACAGTGAACCGATCGAGACCGATGGCGTGCCTCGGTGGGCGGCACCGCTGATTCTCGCGGTCGCGTTGGGGGCCTTGGCGTGGGGCCTCTGGGCCCAGTCGATCGTGCTGCTGCGCGGACGACGCAGTCCGTCCTGGACGCACCTCCTGGTGCTCTCAGTCGGTTCCTATCTCATCTGGTGCGTGGGCGGCATGGCCGCGGGAGCTTCGGTCGATGAGACCTGGCTCAGTCCATATGCCGGACTACTGGTGCCGATCTGGGCGGTTTCCTCGCTCGCATGCTGGGCCGTTCTGCTCAGGCGGGTGTACACCGATCGGGGCGTGCCGCGCTGGCCGTGGGAGCGCGAAGGCGACGAGGGGTGAGCGTGACCACCGGAGAGGACATCGAGCAGCGCGTCGACCATGCGGTCGCTGCGTGGCTGCTCCGACTCCCCGAATGGCGCCCCGGCACGCAGCGTGTGCGCGCGAGGCTCTGCCGGAGATGCACCGGTTCGCCGATCCTCGCCGCGGCCGGTATCACAGATGGTGTTCCGCACCAGGTCGGGCATGGGCTCGTCTCCCGGATGCAGCGGATCATCGACCGACGCGTCGACGAGTTCACGGCGGAGCAGCTTCCCGCCCTCCACTCGGAACTTTCGGAAGCCGCGCTTTGGGAGAGCGGCGGCTTTGATCCTGCCGCAGGTCTTGATCCTGAGTACGACGGGATCGATCTCGATCCCGAGGTCGACGAGCCGACGCAGCCCTTCCTCTTCACGCTTGCCGGCCTCGCCGAAGAGACCAAGCCGGAGCCCCCGCTTCCCAGGCCCCCGCTGAGCCCCGAGGAGAAGCGCCGGATTCGGATGGAGATCGATCTCGCCGATCGCTGTGCTGCCGAAGCCGGGCGACAGGTCTGCTTCGCGCTTGCCGAGCACCGGCCGCGCATCCAGGCCGCGATCCGCCGCTTCGTCGAACCGCAGATCGAAGCGCTGCTCGCCGAGCTGAGTCGTCACCTCGAACCGCCGAGCTGAGCCGGCGGGGCATCGGCGACGCGCCCGGGCGTGTTGCGCTCGCAGGCTCCGCGGCGTAAAGTTGTCTGTTGGTGTGCTCCACCGAGAAGCACCGTGCCTCGGCGCGGACCTCACGGCGGAGAACTCCTCTCGGGTCACTCCATCCGCGGCGTTCGCAGTGGGTGAGACACCCCCACGGCATAGCTGCACTCGGTTGCCCGCGCACGTGTTCGGGCAGCAGCAGCTTCGCGGCCGCGCAAGCGGACGCACATGCTTGACCATGAAAGCATTCCTGTCACCGTGCAGGACTACATAGGAGAATCAGTGCCTACTATTCAGCAGCTGGTTCGCAAGGGCCGGACGCCGAAGGTCTCCAAGACCAAGGCTCCCGCGCTTAAGGCGAACCCTCAGCAGCGCGGTGTGTGCACCCGTGTGTACACCACCACCCCGAAGAAGCCGAACTCGGCGATGCGTAAGGTCGCTCGTGTGAAGCTCTCGAACGGTACCGAGGTCACGGCCTACATCCCCGGTGAGGGCCACAACCTGCAGGAGCACTCGATGGTGCTCGTGCGCGGCGGTCGTGTGAAGGACCTCCCCGGTGTCCGCTACAAGATCGTGCGCGGCGCGCTCGACACGCAGGCGGTCAAGGATCGCCAGCAGGCTCGCAGCCGCTACGGTGCAAAGAAGGTGAAGTAATGCCTCGTAAAGGTCCCGCTCCCAAGCGCCCCGTCGTCGCCGATCCGGTGTACGGTTCGCCCGTCGTGAGCCAGCTCGTCAACAAGATCCTGCTCGACGGCAAGAAGGGCCTCGCCGAGCGCATCGTCTACGGTGCGCTCGAGAACGTGGCCGAGAAGTCCGGACAGGACGCCGTGACGATCCTCAAGAAGGCGCTCGATAACGTGCGCCCCACCCTCGAGGTTCGTTCGCGTCGCGTCGGCGGCAGCACATACCAGGTGCCCGTCGAGGTAAAGCCGCACCGCGCGAACACGCTCGCGCTCCGCTGGCTGACCAGCTACGCGAAGGCTCGTCGCGAGAACTCGATGACCGACCGTCTCACGAATGAGATTCTCGATGCTTCGAACGGCCTGGGTGCCGCTGTGAAGCGTCGTGAAGACACTCACAAGATGGCCGAGTCGAACCGCGCGTTCGCTCACTACCGCTGGTAGTCGCCGCTCGTCATCCCTGGGCCGTCCTGACCGTGCCCTCGAGGTGCATCGTAGAAACTCGAGTCGAGTTGCTGCGAACCTCACGGGTGCGGTCGCGGAGACGGCCCGGGATGACAGCACGGGGCGGATCCTGCCCCAACAAGCAAACTTTTCACCCCCTGTACGGAGGAGACCCCTGTGGCACAAGACGTGCTCACCGACCTGAGCAAGGTCCGCAACATCGGCATCATGGCGCACATCGATGCCGGCAAGACCACCACGACCGAGCGCATCCTGTTCTACACGGGTGTCAACCACAAGCTGGGCGAGACCCACGATGGTGCCTCGACCACCGACTGGATGGAGCAGGAGAAGGAGCGCGGCATCACGATCACCAGTGCCGCGGTGACCTGCTTCTGGAACCAGAACCAGATCAACATCATCGACACGCCCGGTCACGTCGACTTCACCGTCGAGGTGGAGCGCTCGCTCCGCGTGCTCGACGGCGCGGTTGCCGTGTTCGACGGCAAGGAGGGCGTCGAGCCCCAGTCCGAGACCGTCTGGCGTCAGGCCGACAAGTACGGCGTTCCTCGCATCTGCTTCGTCAACAAGATGGACAAGATGGGCGCCGACTTCTACTTCACGGTCGACACCATCATCAGCCGTCTCGGTGCGAAGCCGCTCGTGATGCAGCTCCCCATCGGTTCGGAGAGCGACTTCATCGGCGTCGTCGACCTGCTCTCGATGCAGGCGTTCGTCTGGGAGGGCGACTCGAAGGGTGACGTCTCGCTGGGCGCCGCCTACGAGACCCGAGAGATCCCGGCCGAGCTCCAGGCGAAGGCCGAGGAGTACCGTGCTCAGCTGGTCGAGACCGTCGCCGAGAGCGACGACGAGCTGCTCGAGAAGTTCTTCGGTGGCGAAGAGCTCACGATCGACGAGCTCAAGGCGGGCATCCGCAAGCTCGTCGTGAACAACGAGATCTACCCGGTCTACTGCGGTTCGGCGTTCAAGAACCGCGGTATCCAGCCGATGCTGGATGCGGTCGTTGACTTCCTTCCGAACCCGCTCGACGTGGGCGCCATCGAGGCCCACGACGTGCGCGACGAGGAAACCATCATCGAGCGCAAGCCGAACGCCGACGAGCCCTTCTCGGCACTCGCATTCAAGGTTGCCGTGCACCCGTTCTTCGGGCGTCTCACCTACGTGCGCGTCTACTCTGGCAAGGCTCCGTCGGGCGCTCAGGTCGTGAACTCGACCAAGGGCAAGAAGGAGCGCATCGGCAAGATCTTCCAGATGCACGCCAACAAGGAGAACCCGGTCGACGAGCTGACCGCGGGCAACATCTACGCGGTCATCGGTCTGAAGGACACCACCACCGGTGACACGCTCTCCGACCCGAACAACCAGGTTGTTCTCGAGTCGATGACCTTCCCGGAGCCCGTGATCGAGGTCGCGATCGAGCCCAAGACCAAGGGTGACCAGGAAAAGCTGGGAACGGCTATCCAGAAGCTCGCCGAAGAGGACCCCACGTTCCGCGTGAGCCTCAACGCAGAGACCGGCCAGACCGTGATCGCGGGTATGGGCGAGCTCCACCTCGACATTCTTGTCGACCGCATGAAGCGCGAGTTCAAGGTCGAGGCGAACGTCGGCAAGCCGCAGGTCGCGTACCGCGAGACCATTCGCAAGACGGTCGAGAAGTACGACTACACCCACAAGAAGCAGACCGGTGGCTCCGGTCAGTTCGCGAAGGTGCAGATCGCGCTCGGCCCGCTCGAGGTCGAAGAGGGCGGCGACAAGACCTACGAGTTCGAGGACAAGGTCACCGGTGGTCGCGTTCCTCGCGAGTACATCCCCTCGGTCGACGCGGGTATCCGCGATGCGATGCAGTACGGCATCCTCGCAGGCTTCCCCGTGGTCAACGTCAAGGCGACTCTGCTCGACGGTCAGTACCACGACGTCGACTCGTCTGAGATGGCGTTCAAGATCGCCGGTTCGATGGCCTTCAAGGAGGCCGCACGCATGGCCCAGCCCGTGCTGCTCGAGCCGATGATGGCCGTCGAGGTTCGCACCCCCGAGGAGTACATGGGCGACGTGATCGGCGACCTGAACTCCCGTCGTGGTCAGGTGCAGTCCATGGAAGACGCGAGTGGTGTCAAGGTCGTGCGCGCCCTTGTCCCGCTCTCCGAGATGTTCGGGTACATCGGCGATCTGCGGTCCAAGACCAGCGGTCGCGCGGTATTCTCGATGGTCTTCGACTCCTATGCTGAGGTGCCGAAGGCTGTGGCCGATGAGATCGTTCAGAAGGCTAAGGGCGAGTAACATCCGCCTAGAGCTCGGTGGCGGGCGTGAATCCCGCCACCGAGCACCCCGCTCGGGTCGCGATCACTGATCTGAGCTTGTAACATTGATACACACCCTGTACGCGTGCCTTTCGAAACCGTCGAGAGGAAGCGGTACATCGATGTCCTGAGGAGGACCATAGTGGCGAAGGCCAAGTTCGAGCGGACCAAGCCGCACGTAAACATCGGAACCATCGGTCACGTCGATCACGGTAAGACTACCCTTACCGCAGCGATCTCGAAGACGCTTGCCGACAAGTTCCCGTCCGAGGTCAACGTGCAGCGTGACTTCAACACGATCGACTCGGCTCCCGAGGAGCGCCAGCGCGGCATCACCATCAACATCTCGCACGTCGAGTACGAGACCGACAAGCGCCACTACGCGCACGTTGATGCCCCCGGCCACGCCGACTACATCAAGAACATGATCACCGGTGCCGCCCAGATGGACGGCGCGATCCTCGTGGTCGCCGCAACCGACGGTCTGATGGCGCAGTCGAAGGAGCACATCCTCCTCGCGAAGCAGGTCGGCGTTCCCTACCTCCTCGTTGCACTCAACAAGTGCGACCAGGTCGACGACGAGGAGATCCTCGAGCTCGTCGAGATGGAGGTCCGTGAGGAGCTCACCAAGAACGGCTTCGACGGCGACAACGCTCCCGTCGTGCGCGTTTCGGGCTACCAGGCTCTGCAGGGCGAAGAGAAGTGGGTCGACTCGATCGTCGAGCTCATGGACGCCGTTGACAACTCGATCCCCGACCCGGTGCGCGACAAGGACAAGCCGTTCCTCATGCCCGTCGAGGACGTCTTCACGATCACCGGTCGTGGCACCGTCGTTACCGGTCGCGCCGAGCGCGGCACCCTCGCGATCAACTCCGAGGTCGAGATCGTGGGTCTGCGCCCGACGCAGAAGACCACCGTCACCGGTATCGAGATGTTCCACAAGCAGCTCGACGAGGCCTGGGCCGGCGAGAACTGTGGCCTGCTGCTCCGCGGCACCAAGCGCGAGGACGTCGAGCGCGGCCAGGTCGTCGTGAAGCCGGGTTCGATCACCCCGCACACCAAGTTCGAGGGCACCGCCTACATCCTCAAGAAGGAAGAGGGCGGCCGCCACAACCCGTTCGAGACGAACTACCGTCCGCAGTTCTACTTCCGTACGACTGACGTGACCGGTGTCATCACCCTTCCGGAGGAGAAGCCGATGGTTATGCCCGGCGACACCACCGACATGAGCGTCGAGCTGATCCAGCCGATCGCCATGGAAGAGGGTCTCGGCTTCGCGATCCGTGAGGGTGGCCGCACCGTCGGCGCCGGCACGGTGACCAAGGTCGTGGAGTAAGTCTCCGACGTAACACCGAGAGAACCCCCGAGAGCCCTGCTCTCGGGGGTTCTTCGCGTTCCGTGCCGCGTCGCTTCATTCGTGCCGAGCGCGGTATCCTCGAAGACGACCCCTGTCCATCGATCGAGAGGCCCGTGGCGCGCAGCGCTCGGGTACGGAGGAGACGTGCAGCACACCCTGCCGAGCCGCCTCGCCCACTTCTGCCGTCAGTACGGTGTGCTCTACCTGCTCGACGTACTCGCGTGGGGCGTGGCTATCATCGCCGCACTGGTGTTGCGCTTCGAGTTCAATACGGCACGCATTCAGTGGGGATACACGTTCGCGCTGATCGGGCTGGTGGCGCTGCTCCAGCTCATCGGCGGTTGGGTGTTCTGGTTGTACCGCAACCGCTATGAGGTGGGCAGCTTCGATGAGGTGCGCGCCCTTGTTCTCGAGATCACCGCGGTGATGGCGGGCGCGTGGATTTTTGCCTACCTGGTTGCCTACGGGCAGGGCATCCCGCGCAGCACCATGGTCATCGCGGCGCCAATCGCGTTCAGCTTCATGGGCGCATTGCGCTACCTCGTGAGGCTCATGGCTGAGCATCAGTTGAAGCCAGGGGAAGGCGCCGAGCGCACACTGCTCTACGGTGCGGGCTATCTCGGGGGCCAAACTGCGAAGCGCCTCCTGACCGACCCGGTTGCCGCGTATCTGCCCGTCGGATTCCTCGACGACAATCCGACGAAGCGCAATCACTCCGTCCGTGGGGTGAAAGTGCTGGGCGGGCTCGAAGATCTCGATGAGTGCGCGAGCCGCACCGGTGCTACGACGCTCATGGTGTGCATCGGCGATGCGAACGCCGCGCTCATGCGTCGTATCGATAGCCAAGCGGAGCAGCTTGGCCTGCGCGTGATGGTGCTCCCGCCCCTCGATCAGATTCTGCAGGGATCGTCGGCGATCAGTGAGGTGCGCGAGCTGACTATCGAGGACCTCATCGGACGCAACCCGGTGCGCCTCGAGACCGATTCGATAGCCGGCTATCTGCAGGATCGCTCGGTGCTGGTCACCGGAGCGGGTGGATCCATCGGCTCTGAGATCTGCCGCCAACTCGTGCACTTCGCGCCGCGGGAGCTGGTCATGTTGGATCGTGACGAGACGGCCCTGCAGGAGACGCAGATTTCGATCAGCGGGCACGGTCTGCTCGATACGCGGGACGTGGTGCTCGCAGATATCCGTGATGCCGCGACGCTCGAGAAGATCTTCTTGGAACGCCGGCCCGACGTCGTCTTCCACGCGGCGGCGCTCAAGCATCTGCCCATGCTGGAACAGTACCCCGATGAGGCATGGAAGACGAACGTGCTCGGCACGCTGAACGTGCTCAACGCTGCACGAGCGGCGGAGGTCGGAACCTTCGTCAACGTATCCACTGACAAGGCGGCGAATCCGACGAGCGTGCTCGGGCACTCGAAGCGAGTCGCTGAGAAGCTCACCGCCTGGATGGCTTCGCAAACCGATGAGCGGTACCTGTCGGTGCGCTTCGGCAACGTGATCGGCAGTCGTGGATCCATGCTTCCGACATTCAGGTCTCTCATTGCATCGGGCGGTCCGGTCACGGTGACTCACCCTGAGGCGACACGCTTCTTCATGACGATCCCAGAGGCCAGCCAGCTCGTGATCCAGGCTGGTGGCATCGGGCGGCCGGGAGAGGTGCTGATCCTCGATATGGGGGAGCCCGTGCTCATCCTCGACGTCGCGAAACGCATGATCGCTCAGTCGGGCAAGCCGGTCGAGATCGTCTTCACCGGGCTGCGTCACGGTGAAAAGCTGCATGAGGAGCTGATCGGTATCGGCGAGAGCGACGAGCGTCCATTCCATCCGAAGATCTCGCATGCACAGGTCGACACCATCAGTCCTGAAGTGCTCGACCACGAAGGATGGGTTGCGCGTATGGATCTCACGGCTGAAGCCGAGGAGCGCGTGCAGTGAGTGCATACGGTGTGGCGCTGCTCGCAGGGAGTCTCACGCTGCTGCTGAGCCTGCTGCTTCCGTTCGCGGTGAAGCCGCTGCTCGTGCGGCTCGGCATTATGGACGTTCCGAATGAGCGCTCCTCGCACGAGCGGCCCGTGTTGCGCGGGCTCGGGCTCGCGGTGCTCATCGCGATGACCTGCGGCGGAGGCATCGGTGTCGCGCTCTTCGCGCTGCGTGGCTGGTCGGGGCACGGCGTCTGGGACGTGCTGCTCGTAGTAGTCGGCTGCTCGCTGCTCGCCGGCGTGTTGGGCCTCGTCGAAGATCTGCGCGGGGTGAGTGTGGTGGTGCGCAGCGCTGCGCTGCTGCTCATCGCCGCCGGTTCGGCGATCGGGGTGCTGCTCGCGGTACGTTCGTCGGACGACGCGATCGACTTCGACCGCGGGGGGAGTGCGGCGACGTTCGGCTGGGGGGCGAATGCCCCGTTCGACGCGCTGCCGCTCGGGATATCGGCGCTGCTCGTGCTCTACGCGGTGCTGTTCATCTCGAGCTACATCAACGTCGCGAACTTCATGGACGGACTCAACGGCATCAGCGGGCTCCACGGAGTGATCGCCGGTGCCACCTTTGCGACCGCCGGCTGGCTCGTCTCCCAGCCCTGGCTCGTCGCAGCGGGCTTGGTGCTCGCTGCGGGCTTCGGCGGGTTCCTGCCCTGGAACCTCACGAAGCCCGGAGCCTTTCTCGGTGACGTCGGCAGCTACTTGCTCGGCGGCGCCACCGCGATCACGAGTTTCGCGGCTCTGCTCTACGGCGTGCCGTTGCTTGCGACCATCGGCCCGATGGTGATCTACTTCGGTGATGTCGGAGTCACGCTCGTGAAGCGGGTTCGGGCGGGGAAGCGCTGGGACGAACCGCACAAGGAGCACGTCTATCAGCGGATTCAGCAGCTCGGCTACTCGCACGTGCAGGCCTCGGCGATCACCGCCGCATGCACGCTGCTGACCTCGGGGCTCGGCCTCGTTGCGCTCTTCACCGGACTCCTCGGCACACTCGCGTTGCTCATCGGCGGCCTCGCGGTGCTCGTCTTCTATCTGCTGCTTCCGGCGCTTCTGCCGCCGCGCAGCTCTGCAAACCTGCCAATCGAATAGGTCGCCGCATCATCAATTCTCGAGAGCTCGCGACACGCGACACGCCCGGGTTGCAGAGTTCGCGGCGCCTGTGTCAAAATAGTCAGGTTCAGTACTTCTCATTTCGTTGAGGATCACTGCCAGGTTGTGCATGACGACTCGCTTCGGCGGGTGCGTGCCGCTGGCAGCGAACACGACCCTCACACTTCGTAGCGGCCGGGCCACGCCTGGCCCTATTCGTGTGCGGGGCCACCGCTCGGCCGGTGGTGTTGACAGGTGAACAGCGAGCGAGAGCCTTCAGGGGTGATCAGGGCGCTGATACGCAAGACGTCCAATGCCGCGGAATCTTACGATCCCGCGGTACGACGCAAGAGAAAGAGAGAGTCACATGGCGGGACAGAAGATCCGCATTCGACTGAAGTCATATGACCACGAGGTCATCGACAACTCGGCGCGCAAGATCGTCGACACGGTCACCCGCGCCGGTGCCACCGTGATCGGCCCCGTGCCGCTCCCCACGGAGAAGAACGTGATCGCCGTGATCCGTTCGCCCCACAAGTACAAGGACAGCCGCGAGCACTTCGAGAAGCGCACGCACAAGCGCCTGATCGACATCGTCGATCCCACCCCGAAGGCCGTCGACTCGCTCATGCGTCTCGACCTGCCGGCCGACGTCAACATCGAGATCAAGCTGTAAGGGGGATTCCGAAGATGTCGAACAACAAGAACATCAAGGGTCTCCTGGGCACGAAGCTCGGCATGACCCAGGTCTGGGACGCGGACGGCAATGTCGTCCCTGTCACCGTCATCGAGGTGGCCCCCAACGTGGTGACCCAGATCCGCACCCCCGAGGTCGACGGCTACAGCGCCGTGCAGATCGCGGCCGGTCAGATCGACCCCCGCAAGGTGAACCAGCCGACTGCTGGTCACTTCGCGAAGGCCGGCGTCACGCCGCGTCGTCACCTCACCGAGCTGCGCACCCCCGACACCGCCGAGTACGAGCTCGGCCAGGAGCTCACCGTCGATGCCACGTTCGAAGCGGGGCAGAAGATCGACGTCGTGGGCACCTCCAAGGGCAAGGGCTTCGCAGGTGCCATGAAGCGTCACAACTTCAAGGGTGTCTCGGCTTCGCACGGTGCGCACCGCAACCACCGCAAGCCCGGTTCCATCGGTGGCGCCGCGACCCCCGGTCGCGTCTTCAAGGGCCAGCGCATGCCGGGCCGCATGGGCGGCGACCGCGTCACCGTGCAGAACCTGACCGTGCAGGCGATCGACGCCGAGAAGGGCCTCATCCTCGTCAAGGGTGCGGTTCCCGGTGCTCGTGGTCGTCTCGTTTTCGTCCGCAACGCAGTGAAGGGAGCGTAGTTCATGGCTACCGCTACCAAGCTCGAGGTCCTCGACGCGAAGGGCGCCAAGGCCGGGTCTGTTGATCTGCCCGAGTCGATCTTCGCAGCCGAGACCAATGTCCCGCTGATCCACCAGGTCGTCACCGCCCAGCTCGCAGCAGCGCGCCAGGGCACGCACAAGACCAAGAACCGCGGCGAGGTCTCCGGTTCGGGTGTCAAGCCCTTCAAGCAGAAGGGCACCGGCCGCGCGCGCCAGGGCTCGATCCGTCAGCCCGAGCACCGCGGCGGCGGCATCGTGCACGGCCCCGTGCCCCGCGATTACGCTCAGCGCACTCCGAAGAAGATGATTGCCGCAGCGCTTCGCGGCCTGCTTTCGGATCGCGCTCGCGCGAACCGCCTGCACGTCGTCGAGGGCTTCGGCATCGCCGACAAGCCCAGCACCAAGACCGCACGCGAGTTCCTCGCTTCGGTCGCGCCGGGCAAGCGCGTGCTCGTCATCACCACTCGCGAGGACGAACTGACGGTTCTGAGCGTGCGCAACCTCCAGAACGTGCACGTCATTCCGCAGGATCAGCTCAACGCCTACGACGTCGTCGTCAGCGACGATGTCGTGTTCACCAAGGCCGCGTTCGACGCGTTCGTCGCAGGTCGTACCGCCCAGGAGGAGACGAAGTGAGCATCAACAAGAACGTGCACGACGTCATCATCCGCCCCGTCGTCTCTGAGAAGAGCTACGGTCTGATCGATGCCAACGGTCAGTACACCTTCGAGGTGCAGCCGGATGCCAACAAGACCGAGATCAAGCTCGCCATCGAGCAGGTCTTCGGGGTGAAGGTCGACAAGATCAACACGCTCAACCGCAAGGGCAAGACGCGCCGGACCAAGTTCGGCATGGGCAAGCGCAAGGACATCAAGCGCGCCATCGTCACCCTGAAGTCGGGTTCCATCGACATCTTCACGGCTGCGCTGTAGCTCGGAAGCGAAGAGGAAGACACACATGGCTATTCGTAAGTACAAGCCCACGACTCCGGGTCGTCGCGGCTCGAGCGTCGCCGATTTCGCCGAGATCACGCGTTCGACCCCCGAGAAGTCGCTGCTCCGCCCGCTGCCGAAGACCGGTGGCCGTAACAACCAGGGCCGGATCACCACTCGCCACATCGGCGGTGGCCACAAGCGCCAGTACCGCGTCATCGACTTCCGTCGGAATGACAAGGACGGCGTGAACGCGAAGGTTGCGCACATCGAGTACGACCCGAACCGCACGGCGCGTATCGCGCTGCTGCACTTCGCGGACGGCTCGAAGCGCTACATCCTGGCACCGAACAAGCTCAAGCAGGGTGACACCGTCGAGTCGGGTCCCTCGGCTGACATCAAGCCGGGCAACAACCTGCCGCTGAAGAACATCCCCACCGGTACCGTGATCCACGCGATCGAGCTCAAGCCCGGTGGTGGCGCGAAGCTGGCACGTTCGGCCGGCGCCTCGGTGCGTCTGGTTGCGAAGGACGGCCCCTACGCGCAGCTGCGTCTCCCCTCGGGCGAGATCCGCAACGTCGACGCGCGCTGCCGCGCGACCGTCGGCGAGGTCGGCAACGCCGAGCAGTCCAACATCAACTGGGGTAAGGCCGGCCGCATGCGCTGGAAGGGCGTTCGCCCGACCGTGCGCGGTGTCGTCATGAACCCGGTGGATCACCCCCACGGTGGTGGCGAAGGCCGCACCTCGGGCGGTCGTCACCCGGTCAGCCCCTGGGGTCAGAAGGAAGGCCGCACGCGTCATCCGAACAAGGAAAGCGACAAGCTCATCGTGCGTCGCCGCCCCACCGGTAAGAAGCGTTAGTCGGCAGGTAGGAGTAACTAGAAGATGCCTCGTAGTCTCAAGAAGGGCCCCTTCGTCGATAACCACCTGCTGAACAAGGTGGTTGTCCAGAACGAAGCTGGCACCAAGAACGTGATCAAGACCTGGTCGCGCCGCTCGATGATCATCCCGGCAATGCTGGGTCACACCATCGCGGTGCACGACGGTCGCAAGCACATCCCGGTGTTCGTCACTGAAACCATGGTCGGTCACAAGTTGGGCGAGTTCGCTCCGACCCGCACCTTCCGTGGTCACGTGAAGGACGACAAGAAGGGCCGTCGCCGCTAACGCGGCGACGTGAAGGAGGAAGAGAAATGGTGGAGTCGATCGCACGCGTGCGTCATATCCGCATCACCCCCCAGAAGGCCCGTCGCGTCATCGACCTGGTTCGTGGCAAGAACGTTCAGGAGGCCCTGGCCATCCTGAAGTTCGCCCCGCAGGCCGCGTCGGAGCCCGTATTCAAGCTCGTCGCCTCGGCGATCGCGAACGCTCGTGTGAAGGCCGATAACGAGAACCTTCGCTTCAACGAAGACGATCTCGTCATCGCTCGTGCCTTCGTGGACGAGGGCGCAACGCTCAAGCGTTTCCGCCCGCGGGCTCAGGGTCGGGCGTTCCGCATCAACAAGCGGACCAGCCACATCACCGTCGTACTGCAGTCTGCCGACGAGCTCGCAGCCTCGAAGAAGGGAGCCTAAGGTATGGGCCAGAAGATTCATCCCTACGGCTTCCGCCTCGGGGTAACCACCGACCACGTCTCGCGCTGGTTCTCGGACTCGACGAAGAAGGGTCAGCGTTACGCCGACTACCTCGCCGAAGACATCAAGATCCGTCAGCACCTGAGCACGTCGCTCGATCGCGCGGGAGTCTCGCGTATCGAGATCGAGCGCACCCGTGATCGCGTCCGCATCGACATCCACTCGGCTCGCCCGGGTATCGTCATCGGCCGCCGCGGTGCCGAGGCCGAGCGTATTCGCTCGGAGCTCGAGAAGCTCACCGGGAAGCAGATCCAGCTGAACATCCTCGAGGTCAAGAACCCCGAGGCTGATGCTCAGCTCGTCGCTCAGGGCATTGCCGAGCAGCTCGCTGCTCGCGTGGCGTTCCGTCGCGCGATGCGCAAGGGGCTGCAAGGCGCTCAGCGCGCCGGCGCCAAGGGCATCCGTATCCAGGTCTCCGGCCGCCTCGGCGGCGCCGAGATGAGCCGTTCGGAGTTCTACCGTGAGGGCCGTGTGCCGTTGCACACCCTTCGCGCGAACATCGACTACGGCTTCTACGAGGCGAAGACCACCTTCGGCCGCATCGGCGTGAAGGTCTGGATCTACAAGGGCGACCTCACCAACAAGGAACTCGCTCGTGAGCAGGCCGCGCAGAAGCCGGCCCGCGAACGCGGCGACCGCCGCCGTGCGCCTCGTGGCGCGCAGGCCGAGGCTGCGCCCGCCGCAGCAGGAGCGGAGAAGTAAGCATGCTGATTCCCCGTCGAGTCAAGTACCGCAAGCAGCATCACCCGGGCCGTAGCGGCCAGTCGAAGGGTGGCACCAAGGTCGTCTTTGGCGAATTTGGCATCCAGGCGCTGAGCCCCGCTTACGTGACCAACCGTCAGATCGAGTCCGCTCGTATCGCCATGACGCGTCACATCAAGCGTGGCGGTAAGGTTTGGATCAACATTTACCCGGACCGCCCCCTGACCAAGAAGCCCGCGGAGACCCGCATGGGTTCCGGTAAGGGCTCCCCGGAGTGGTGGGTGGCCAATGTTAAGCCGGGCCGCGTCCTCTTCGAGGTCGCCGGCGTCGACGAGCAGCTTGCGCGCGAGGCGCTGACCCGCGCGATCCACAAGCTGCCGCTGAAGGCCCGCATCATCAAGCGCGAGGAGGGCGACGCGTAATGGCGATCGGTACCAAGGAACTGGCCATCACCGAACTCGATACCTTCGAGAACGAGCGTCTGGCCGAGGAGCTGAAGAAGGCGAAGACTGAACTCTTCAACCTTCGCTTCCAGTCGGCCACCGGCCAGCTGGAGAGCCACGGCCGCGTCCGTCAGGTGAAGCGCGACATCGCTCGCATCTACACGGTGCTGCGCGAGCGCGAGCTCGGCCTCCGGGCCACACCCGAGACCGAGACTCCGGCCTCGTCCAAGAAGAGCAAGAAGCAGGCGGACGCCGCTAGTGATTCGGCTAAGACCGAAACGAAGGAGGCCTAGGAATGGCTGTTGAGGTCGAGAAGGAACAGCGCGGCTACCGCAAGGCTCGTCGCGGCTACGTCGTCAGCGACAAGATGGACAAGACCATCGTCGTCGAGGTCGAGGATCGCGTGAAGCACCCGCTCTATGGCAAGGTTATGCGCCGCTCGTCCAAGGTGAAGGCTCATGACGAGCAGAACACCGCAGGTATCGGCGATCTCGTGCTCATCCACGAGACCCGGCCGCTGAGCGCCTCGAAGCGCTGGCGCCTGGTCGAGATCCTCGAGAAGGCGAAGTAAGCCTCCGGGCTTACGGAAGAAGGAGTAGCAAGTGATTCAGCAGGAATCCCGACTCAAGGTGGCCGATAACACCGGCGCCAAGCAGTTGCTCACGATTCGCGTGCTCGGGGGGTCGAAGCGCCGTTACGCCGGTCTCGGCGACACCATCGTCGCGACCGTCAAGGACGCGATTCCCGGCGGCAACGTGAAGAAGGGCGACATCGTCAAGGCCGTTGTCGTTCGCACCCGCAAGTCGACCCGTCGTGCCGACGGTTCGTACATCAGCTTCGACGAGAACGCCGCCGTGATTCTGAAGGCCGACGGGGAGCCCCGCGGCACCCGTATCTTTGGGCCGGTCGGCCGTGAGCTTCGCGACAAGAAGTTCATGAAGATCGTCTCGCTCGCACCGGAGGTGATCTAGTCCATGGCTAGCAAGATCAAGAAGGGCGACCTCGTCGAGGTCATCTCGGGCCCGTCCCAGGAGCGCGGCGGATACCGCGGCAAGCAGGGGCATGTCATCGAGGTGCTCACCGATAGCGATCGCGTGATCGTCGAGGGCGTCAACTACGTCACCAAGCACGTGCGTCGCGGCCAGTCGGCACGCGGCAGCGTCGAAGGCGGCATCGAGACCCACGAAGCCCCGATCCACGTGTCGAACGTCGCGATCGTTGATCCCGAGACGAAGAAGCCGACTCGCGTCGGATTCCGTCTCGAGGAGGTCGAGAAGGACGGCGTGACGAAGACCGTTCGCGTGCGCTACGCGAAGACCTCCGGGAAGGACCTCTAAATGACTGAGACCAAGGTTCAGCCTCGCCTCAAGCAGAAGTACCGCGCGGATATCGTGCCCGCTCTGCGCGAGGAGTTCGGCTTCGCGAACGTCAACCAGGTGCCCGGCCTCGTCAAGGTGGTCGTCAACACCGGTGTCGGCGAAGCCGCGCGCGACAGCAAGGTGATCGAGGGCGCGGTCGCCGACCTCGTCAAGATCACCGGTCAGAAGCCCATGGTCACGCGGGCTCGTAAGTCCATCGCGCAGTTCAAGCTCCGCGAAGGTCAGGCCATCGGCGCGCACGTCACCCTTCGCGGTGACCGCGCGTGGGAGTTCCTCGACCGCCTCGTGAACCTGGCGCTGCCCCGTATCCGCGATTTCCGCGGTCTGTCAGATCGACAGTTCGATGGAAACGGCAACTACACCTTCGGTTTGACCGAGCAGAGTGTGTTCCACGAGATCGATCAGGATAAGATCGATCGGGTGCGTGGTTTCGATATCACTGTCGTGACCACCGCGAAGACTGATGACGAAGGCCGTGCGCTGCTTCGCGCGCTCGGATTCCCCTTCAAGTCGGAATAACTGAATAGTCCAAGTGGCAGGGGCGCCTCGGAATCCCGAGGCGCCCTGAGCCGCGTCACCCAGGTCGCCGGTCGTGTAACGGCCGAGCGATACCAGGCGAGAAAGAAGAGTCACTCATGACGATGACTGATCCGGTCGCAGATATGCTGACCCGGCTGCGCAACGCCAACTCTGCGCATCATGACGACGTTTCGCTCCCCGGCTCGAAGCTGAAGGAGCGGATCGCCGAGATCCTCAAGCGCGAGGGCTACATCAAGGATTGGAAGGTCGAGGACGCACGCGTCGGCACGACCCTCACCATGTCCCTGAAGTACGGTCCGAACCGCGAACGCTCGATCGAGGGCATCAAGCGCGTGTCCAAGCCCGGTCTGCGGGTGTACGCACGCTCCGTCGAGATCCCGAGCGTGCTCGGCGGCCTCGGCATTGCCATCCTGTCCACCTCCTCGGGGCTTCTCACCGACCGCGAGGCCGAGCAGAAGGGCGTCGGCGGGGAAGTCCTCGCCTACGTGTGGTAATTCGTCATGTCACGTATTGGAAAGCTTCCCATCACCGTCCCCGGTTCGGTCAACGTCACGATTGACGGCCAGGCGGTCACGGTCAAGGGCCCGAAGGGCGAGCTGTCGCTCGTCGTCGCCGAGCCCATCACCATTGCGCTCGAGGAGGGCGAGATTCAGGTCTCGCGCCCCGATGACGAGCGCGACTCCCGAGCGTTGCACGGTCTGACCCGCACGCTCATCAACAACAACATCATCGGTGTGACCGAGGGCTACTCGAAGGAGCTCGAGGTTGTCGGCACCGGCTACCGTGTGCAGCAGAAGGGAACCGGCCTCGAGCTGGCTCTCGGCTTCTCGCACCCGGTGAGCTACGAGGCCCCTGAGGGCATCACGCTCGAGGTCGAGGGCGCCAACAAGATCACCGTTCGCGGAATCGACAAGCAGGCGGTCGGCGAGGCCGCCGCGAACATTCGCAAGCTGAAGAAGCCGGAGCCCTACAAGGGCAAGGGCATTCGCTACGCGGGTGAGAACGTCCGCCGCAAGGCAGGAAAGGCTGGTAAGTAAGCGATGGCCGCATCAGTGTCACGTGCCAAGGGCCGTTCGGCAGCGCGCATCCGCCGCCACGCCCGTCTGCGCAAGAAGATTGTCGGTACGGAGGCTCGTCCCCGTCTCGTCGTGACTCGTTCCACGCGTCACGTCTTCGTCCAGATCATCGACGATGCCAAGGGCCTCACCGTGGCCTCGGCGTCGACGATGGAAGCGGATCTGCGTTCGCTCGAGGGCGATAAGTCCTCGAAGGCGCGCAAGGTCGGCGAACTCGTCGCGGAGCGCGCGAAGAGCGCGGGCGTCGAGGCTGTTGTATTCGATCGCGGCGGCAGCAAGTACGCCGGCCGCGTCGCAGCCGTCGCCGACGGCGCTCGCGAAGGGGGACTTGCCCTGTGAGCAACGAAACGAAGGAGCAGGAAGTGTCTGCTGAGACTCAGACCACCGAGGCCCCGGCTCAGGATCACCGCAACGAACCCCGCGAGCAGCGTCGTGGCAGCCGCGACCGTGGTACCCGCGGTGAGCGCGGCGGCCGCGATCGTTCGGAGAGCCAGTTCCTCGAGCGCGTCGTCACCATCAACCGCGTCTCGAAGGTCGTCAAGGGCGGCCGTCGCTTCAGCTTCACCGCGCTCGTCGTGGTGGGCGATGGCAACGGCACCGTCGGTGTCGGCTACGGCAAGGCGAAGGAGGTGCCCCTCGCGATCTCCAAGGGTGTCGAGGAGGCGAAGAAGAACTTCTTCCGCGTGCCGCGCATCGGCAACACCATCCCGCACCCGGTGCAGGGTGAGGCCGCTGCAGGCGTTGTCCTGCTGCGCCCCGCTGCTGCCGGTACCGGTGTTATCGCCGGTGGCCCCGTGCGCGCCGTACTCGAGTGCGCCGGCATCCACGACGTTCTGAGCAAGTCGCTCGGCTCGTCGAACACTCTGAACATCGTGCACGCGACTGTCGAGGCGCTGCAGCAGCTCGAGGAGCCCCGCTCCGTTGCAGCTCGCCGCGGCCTCGATTTCGACCGCGTCGCTCCGGCCCGCATTGTGCGTGCCGAGGCGAAGGCCGCGGCCGACGCTGCAGCCAAGGCGAAGGCAGGTGCGTAATGAGCAAGTCTCTGAAGATTACGCAGACGAAGTCCGTCATCAGTGAGAAGCAGAACCAGCGCGACACGCTGCGCAGCCTGGGCCTCCGCAAGATCGGTCAGTCGGTCGTGCGCGAGGACTCGCAGGCGAACCGCGGCTACATCCGCGCGGTTGCTCACCTGGTAGAGGTTGAGGAGATCGACGCATGAGCGAGAACAACGAGGAGCGCCAGCCGGTGCTGAAGGCTCACCACCTTCGCCCCGCGCCGGGCTCGAAGACCGCCAAGACCCGCGTGGGTCGCGGCGAGGGCTCGAAGGGAAAGACTGCCGGACGCGGTACCAAGGGCACCAAGGCTCGGTACCAGGTTCGCGCCGGCTTCGAGGGCGGGCAGATGCCTCTGCACATGCGCACTCCGAAGCTGCGCGGGTTCAAGAACCCGTTCCGCACCGAGTACCAGGTCGTCAATGTGGCTAAGCTCGCCGAGCTGTACCCGCAGGGCGGCGAGGTCACGGTCGAGGATCTCGTGGCAAAGGGCGCAGTGCGCAAGAACCAGCCCGTCAAGGTGCTGGGCGACGGTGACCTGCAGGTCAAGCTGAGCGTCGCGGTAGACAAGGTCTCCGCGGCTGCAGAGCAGAAGATCGTCGCCGCAGGCGGCGAGATCAAGTAGCGCGTTCGACGTGCAGCCCTGAGACGGGGGCCGGGGGAGTAGCTGCTTCACAGCAGACTCAACTGGCCCCCGTCTTCGCTGTATGGGCCGCACGCAACGAAAATTTGCGCTCAAAGTTCAGATGATCAGGGGTCGGCGTGTAGGCTGGGTTCTCGGTCAGCGCGTATCGCGCAGCCCTTCAATGTAGCCTTCAGGAGGCAGATTTTGTTCAGCGCCATCGGACGGATCTTCAAAACGCCCGATTTGCGGCGGAAGATCCTCTTCACGCTTGCGATCGTAGCGTTGTTCCGGCTCGGTTCATTCGTGCCGGGGCCCTTCGTGAACTACAACAACGTGCAAGCGTGTCTGGTCGCGAATCAGGGCACCTCCGGGTTGTACGAGATGATCAACCTCTTCAGCGGCGGCGCGCTGCTGCAGCTCTCGATCTTCGCCTTGGGCATCATGCCGTACATCACGGCCTCGATCATCACCCAGCTGTTGCGTGTGGTGATTCCGCACTTCGAGACGCTGCATAAAGAAGGCCAGGCCGGCCAGGCGAAACTCACGCAGTACACCCGCTACCTGACGATCGCCCTCGCGGTGCTGCAGGCGACCACGCTCGTCACTGTCGCCCGTTCGGGCATGCTCTTCGGCGCATCCGCCAACTCTGCCTGCCAGAACCTCATCTCGCAGGAATGGTGGGCGATCCTCGTGCTCATCCTCACCATGACCGCCGGTACCGGCCTCATCATGTGGTTCGGCGAGCTCATCACCGAGCGCGGTATCGGCAACGGCATGTCGCTGTTGATCTTCACGTCGATCGCCGCGACCTTCCCCGGTGCGCTCTGGATCATCAAGGAGACCAACGGCTGGGAGGTCTTCGCCCTCGTACTGGCCGTCGGCCTGGTCGTCGTCACCGCGGTCGTATTCGTGGAGCAGTCGCAGCGTCGCATCCCGGTGCAGTACGCGAAGCGAGTCGTCGGACGCCGCACCTACGGCGGATCCAGCACCTACATCCCGATCAAGGTCAACATGGCCGGTGTGATCCCCGTGATCTTCGCGTCGGCGATCCTGTACCTGCCCATGCTGCTTGCGCAGTTCAACCAGCCCGGCGTCGGTGAAGAACCGAAGCCGTGGGTCGTCTGGATCTCGAACAACCTCGTCCAGGGCGATCAGCCGCTCTACATGCTGGTCTTCTTCCTGTTGACGATCGGCTTCACCTTCTTCTACGTGCAGATCACCTTCAACCCTGAAGAGGTCGCCGACAACATGAAGAAGTACGGTGGATTCGTGCCGGGCATCCGTGCAGGCCGTCCGACCGCCGAGTACTTGAACTACGTGCTCAACCGCATCACCAGCGCCGGCTCGCTCTACCTCGGTGTCATCGCGCTGATCCCGCTGATCGCGCTGTCGTTCTTCGGCGCGAACCAGAACTTCCCGTTCGGCGGAGCTTCGATTCTGATCATCGTCGGTGTCGGACTCGAAACCGTGAAGCAGATTGACGCGCAGTTGCAGCAGCGCCACTACGAAGGACTCCTCAAATGACCACCGACCGCTCCGACGCTGCAGGCGTCGCTACACGACTGCTCATCATCGGCCCTCCGGGGGCGGGCAAGGGTACCCAAGCCAATCGAATCGCCGAGCGCTACGGCATCCCGGCGATCTCAACGGGTGACATCTTCCGTGCCAACATCAAGGGCGGCACCGAGCTCGGTCAGCGCGTCCAGGCGATCATCGAGCGGGGTGAGCTCGTACCGGATTCGCTCACCAACGAGATCGTCGAGGATCGCCTGGCCCAGTCGGACGCGGCATCGGGCTTCCTGCTCGACGGCTACCCGCGCACGGTCGAGCAGGTGCACGCGCTCGACGCGATGCTCGCACCGTCGGGCGGCGGACTCGATGCCGTGGTACTGCTGGACGCGGACACGGATGAGGTCGTTGCGCGCCTGCTCAAGCGTGCCGAGATCGAAGGGCGAGCAGACGACACCGAAGAGGTGATTCGTCATCGCCAGGAGGTCTACACCGAGCAGACGGCTCCGCTCATCGCACTGTTCACCGAACGCGGCAACCTGCTCGCCGTCGACGGCTTGGGTTCGATCGAAGAGGTCGCCGAGCGCATCGCGGAGGCCCTCGATGCGAAATTGGGCGACCGCTAAATGGCCCGTGGTCTGCTGCGGCGCTCGATTTACAAGTCGCCCGCGCAATTGCGCCTCATGCAGGCGCCCGGTCACGCGACCGGCGCAGCGCTTGCGGCGATGCGCGACGCAGTGCGGGTCGGAATGACCCCGCTCGAACTCGATTCGATCGCCGAAGAGACCATCCGCTCACTCGGGGGAGCACCCAACTTCGCTCTCGAGCCCGGGTACCGGCACACGATCTGCGCCAACGTCAACGAGCACGTGGTCCATGGCATCCCTGACGATCGTCCGCTGCAGCCCGGCGACATCGTCGCCCTCGATGTGGGCGCGATCATCGATGGATGGAACGGTGATGCCGCGATCACCGTCGTGCTGCCTGATCCTGAGCGACCCGACCTCACCGACGCCAACGAGCGCCTCAGCCATGTGACAGAGCAGGCCATGTGGCGGGGCATCGCCCGATTGGCGCGTGCGTCGCACCTCAATGAGGTCGGTGACGCGATCGCCGAGTACGTGCATGCGAATAGCGACTACGGCATTCTCGAGGACTACATCGGTCACGGCATCGGACGGCGCATGCACGAGGATCCGCCCGTCTTCAACTACCCGGTGCAGCGTCGCGGGCCCGAGGTGAAGCCGGGGCTCGTGGTCGCCATCGAACCCATCATCGCCGCAGGCGGTATCGACACGGTCGTTCAGGACGACGACTGGACCGTGACGATGGCGGACGGCTCGATGAGCGCGCAGTGGGAGCACTCAGTGGCCGTGCATCGCGACGGTATCTGGGTGCTGACCGCGGAAGACGGCGGCGCTGCGGGTCTCGAACCGCTCGGCGTCACGCCGGTGCCGATTCCCTGACGCAGTACCTTCGCCTTTACAAACTTTGCCCTGAAGGGTAGAGTTGCTCCTTGGTGCCTTGCGCCCTATTTCGGGGTTCCCGAAATCGGGCAGGCATTCGCACGACCAGCATTCCATTTACTTGAGCGATAGTGAGGCTATGGCGAAGAAAGACGGCGTCATCGAGATCGAGGGCCATGTTCTCGAGGCTCTGCCCAACGCGATGTTCCGCGTTGAGCTGACCAACGGGCACAAGGTACTCGCGCACATCTCGGGCAAGATGCGTCAGCACTACATTCGGATCCTCCCGGAGGACCGGGTGATCGTCGAGCTGACCCCGTACGATCTGACCCGCGGCCGCATCGTCTACCGCTACAAGTAATCCGCTGGGAAGTAACGGCCCGCGGCACCCCGCGGGTACGAGGACAGCGAACCCCCCAAGAGGAACATCATGAAGGTTAAGCCCAGCGTCAAGCCGATCTGCGATCACTGCAAGGTCATCCGTCGCCACGGCCGAGTCATGGTCATCTGCAAGAGCAACCCGCGTCACAAGCAGCGCCAGGGCTAAGGCCCGGCGCGGTTGCGCTCGCAGTACCACTCACAACTCAATATCTGAAATAGCGCATCGAAGAACCTGCGCCCGCATCGGTCGAGCACCGATGAGGATCGCGGGGGACACCTCGGGACGGAGGCCCGAACCCCCGATGCGCGCCATACCTCCACCAGTTACAGAGGAGAGCCACTATGGCACGTCTCGCAGGAGTCGACATCCCGCGCGATAAGCGCGTCGAGATCGCACTGACTTATATCTACGGTGTTGGGCGCACGAGCGCGCTCAAGACCCTCGCCGATACCGGCATCGACGGCAACATCCGAGTGAAGGACCTCACCGACGATCAGCTGGTCGCACTGCGCGATTACATCGAGGGCAACTTCAAGGTCGAGGGTGATCTCCGCCGTGAGGTCGCAGCTGACATCCGCCGCAAGGTCGAGATCGGCAGCTATCAGGGTCTCCGCCACCGCAAGGGCCTGCCCGTGCATGGTCAGCGCACCAAGACGAACGCTCGTACTCGTAAGGGTCCGAAGCGCACCGTCGCCGGCAAGAAGAAGTAATCACCGGTTCATAGCGACCATCCACACAGAGCTTTTCAGGAGAACAATCACTCATGGCTGCACCTAAGACGGCGGCTCGCAAGCCGCGTCGCAAGGACAAGAAGAACGTTGTCGTGGGCCAGGCCCACATCAAGTCGACGTTCAACAACACCATCGTTTCGATCACCGACACCACCGGTGCTGTGATCAGCTGGGCCTCTTCGGGCGGCGTCGGCTTCAAGGGTTCGCGTAAGTCGACCCCGTTCGCCGCTCAGCTCGCCGCTGAGTCGGCTGCGCGCAAGGCGCAGGAGCACGGCATGAAGAAGGTCGACATCTTCGTGAAGGGGCCGGGCTCCGGTCGCGAAACCGCGATCCGTTCGCTGCAGGCCGCCGGTCTCGAGGTCGGGTCGATCACCGACGTGACCCCGCAGACTCACAACGGCTGCCGCCCGCCCAAGCGTCGCCGCGTCTGAGCTTAGGCCGTGCCTCGCATTCCGCGTGGCACGGCGGCCGCCCTCGGGCGGCGGCCCGGGAGCACTCCGCATGCGGAGCCCGGGGCTTCCCCTTTCCACATCACGCACGAGTCATATAGCGGACTCCAGCGAAAGGACCCAATACAGTGCTCATCGCACAGCGACCCTCACTGACTGAAGAATCAATCTCCGAGTACCGTTCGCGTTTCGCCATCGAGCCCCTTGAGCCGGGCTTCGGGTACACGCTCGGCAACTCACTCCGTCGTACCCTGCTCTCGTCGATTCCTGGCGCAGCCGTTACGAGCGTGCGCTTCGAAGGCGTGGCTCACGAGTTCACCACGATCCCCGGTGTGACCGAGGACGTGACCGAGATCATCCTGAACATCAAGGATCTCGTGGTCTCCAGCGAGCACGACGAGCCGATCACCGCCTACCTGCGCAAGACCGGTGCCGGCGAGGTTACCGCCGCTGATATCTCCGCGCCGGCCGGCGTCGAGGTGCACAACCCCGAGCTCGTCATCGCGACGCTCGGAGAGGACGCGCAGTTCGAGCTCGAGCTGACCGTCGAGCGCGGCCGCGGCTACGTCTCCGCCGCTCAGAACCGCAACGAGGACGCCGAGGTCGGCCGGATCCCGGTCGACTCGATCTACTCGCCGGTACTCAAGGTGACCTACCGCGTCGAGGCGACTCGTGCCGGTGAGCGCACCGACTTCGACCGTCTCGTCGTCGATGTCGAGACCAAGCCCGCGATCACCCCGCGCGATGCCATCGCTTCTGCTGGTTCAACGCTGGTCGAGCTGTTCGGCCTCGCCCGCGAGCTGAACACCGCCGCCGAAGGCGTCGAGATCGGCCCCGCACCGGTCGAGACCACGACGGACGGCGAGCTCTCGATCCCGATCGAAGACCTGGATCTCTCCGTGCGCAGCTACAACTGCTTGAAGCGCGAGGGCATCAACACGGTGAGCGAGCTCGTCGCGCTCTCCGAGGCCCAGCTGATGAACATCCGCAACTTCGGTCAGAAGTCGGTCTTCGA
Organism: Leucobacter sp. GX24907; assembly: GCF_053567335.1. Classification (NCBI taxonomy): domain Bacteria; kingdom Bacillati; phylum Actinomycetota; class Actinomycetes; order Micrococcales; family Microbacteriaceae; genus Leucobacter; species Leucobacter sp. GX24907. Next base: position 237,175 of record NZ_JBSGPD010000003.1, read on the forward strand.
GGTGCGCGACAAGCTCACCGAGATGGGGCTGTCCCTCAAGGACGCCGTACCCGGTTTCGACGGTGCGCAGTTCTACAGCTACGAAGACGACAACAACTAAGTCATCGGCCCGTCCGGTTCGATCGCTCATTTCACTGGAGTAAACAATGCCCAAGCCCAACAAGGGTCCCCGCCTCGGAGGCGGTCCCGCGCACGAGCGCCTCATGCTCAACCAGCTCGCCTCGCAGCTGTTCGAGCACAAGCGCATCCAGACCACGGAGACCAAGGCTAAGCGCCTGCAGCCGTTCGCCGAGCGCCTGATCACCTTCGCAAAGCGCGGCGACCTCCACGCCCGCCGCCGCGTCATGCGCCAGATCCTCGACAAGTCGGTCGTTCACGAGCTCTTCACGGAGATCGCGCCCCTCGTCGAGAACCGCGATGGCGGCTACACCCGGATCATCAAGACCGGCTTCCGCAAGGGCGACAACGCCCCCCTGTCGGTCATCGAGCTGGTCCTTGAGCCCGTCAATCCCAAGCCGAAGGCTAAGAAGGAGGCCCCGGCCGCCGAGGAGCCCCAGGCCGAGGAAGCTCCCGCTGAGGAAGCTGCTGAGGCTTCCGAAGCTGCTGAGGAGACCGAGGCCGCTACGGAGGAGAAGGCCGAGTAACGACTCGCCTCACTCGAGGTCAAGGCCCCTGCCGTGCGAAACGCACGGCAGGGGCCTTTTCTCGTTGTGCGGAGGAGGCATCCGGCCAGTCCGCAGTTATGCCAGTGCCCTATCTCGTACATCTCAAAGCGCGATCCATAGGTAAGCGGTTACCGATTACCCTGGAATTGGCGTTGATGGAACCAACGACGGTTCGTATCAGACGCCCTTGATGAATCCCGCCTCTCGAGCATGTGTGGAGCACCGTGACTATCGACCCGCTTTTCCAGACTTTCCAGATCGGCTCTCTGACCCTGCGCAATCGCATCGTGTCGACGTCGCATGAGCCGTCCTATACCGATGATGCGCTGCCAAAGGATCGCTATCGCAGATACCACCTCGAGAAGGCCCGCGGCGGGATCGGGCTGACGATGATCGGAGGTTCCGCCCTCGTCTCGAAGGATTCGCCCGCTGCGTTCGGCAACATCGATATGACGCGAGACGAGGTCGTGCCCTGGCTTCAACGACTCAGCGACGACGTGCACTCCGAGGGCGCCGCAGTGATGATTCAGCTCACCCATCTCGGCTGGAGGTCGAGCAATTTTCAGGGGGACTGGCTCCCACTCGTAGCCCCGAGCCGAGTGAAGGAGCAGGCGCATCGTTCGTTCACAAAGGCGATGGAAGACTGGGACATGGATCGGATCGTAGCTGATTTTGCGTCAGCGGCGCGGCGGGCGGCCGATGGTGGGCTCGACGGTCTTGAGATCATGCACATGGGCCATTTGCTCGACCTGTTCGTGCATGAGGAGATGAACCACCGTGAAGACGAGTACAACGGAGATTTTGAGAATAGCCTGCGCTTTCTGACTCGCGTGGTCGATGCAGTGCGTGAGGCCGTACCCGCCGATTTCGTCATCGGGCTCAAGGCGTCAGTAGACGACTGCGGGTCCGATGAGGATTTGGTGGTCCGCATTGTGAATGAGCTTTCCGAGCACGGCATCCAGTTTCTCAACCTCATTACGGGAAGCATCGACAAAGAGGCCGGTCTGGCTAGGCAGGCGCCGGGCATGGGAACTCCGTCGGCACCGCATCTCGATCTCTCTCGCAGGATCCGCGAACGCATTTCAATCCCGGTCATGCACGCGACCCGCATCGCCGACGTGACTACGGCGAGGCACGCGATCGAGTCGGGTGCGATGGATCTGGTCGGCATGGTCCGGGCGAACATCGCCGACCCCTATCTGCCGATCAAGGCGCAGGAAGGCCGCGAGGACGATATCCGGCCTTGCGTCGGCGCCAATCAGTGCCTCGACAGCATCTACTCCTCGGGGTCGGCCATCTGCGTGCATAACCCAGCGACCGGGCGGGAAGAGACACTCCCTCAGCAGATCGAACCGGCATCGGTTTCGGGAAGGAAGAAGGTCGTCGTCATCGGCTCGGGTCCGGGCGGCCTCGAGGCGGCCCGAGTCTGCGCCGTGCGCGGCCACGAAGTGATCGTCTTGGAGGCTGATACGACCTATGGGGGACAGGTACGTACTGCATCGAGGTCTGAACGTCGGAGAGATCTCATCGGGATTGTGGACTGGCGGTACCAGCAGTGCAAGAAACGGAACGTCGACTTCCGCTTCGGTGTCTATGCGGAAGCCGATGACGTGCTTTCCGAGGAGCCGGACGTCGTGATCGTCGCCACCGGCGGGGTTCCCGATACCGAGATCATCGGCGGTGCCCGCACGCAGATTCATGATGTCTGGGACGTGCTGCAGGATTCTTTGAAGAACAAGCAGAAGGTCATGGTGTTCGACGATCACGGCTTCTACCAGGCCCTCGACGCGGCAGAGCGGCTTGCCCGTAACGGGCAGGAAGTGCTCTTCGTGACACCTGACAGGGCTGTCGGTGCCGATGTCGGGGGGATGAACGGGCCGGCTTACATGGAAGCGTTCTCAGAGTTCGACGTCGAAGTGCGGCTTGGCGAGCGTCTCGTGACCGCCGATAGGGGCGATCGCGGAAATGCAGTAGTGACGCTGCGTAACGAGTACTCCGGCAAGGAGACCGAGGTGGCCGTCGATGCGGTGGTCGTCGACCGCGGGGTGATTCCAAACGAAGATCTGTACTTCGAACTCAAGGAGCACTCGAAGAACCGCGGCGAAGTCGACTATGACGCATTCGTCCAAGGCGCATCACAGGAGCGAACGACGGGCAATCACCCGGAGGGTGCCTTCCAGCTCTTTCGTGTGGGGGATGCAGTCACGTCCCGGAACATCCACGCTGCAATTCTCGATGCACTGCGACTCGGGCTCGGTGTCTGAACACGCTGGACTCGACCTCTGTCGGACCGCTCGCATTGGAATTGCTATCGGAACGATAGGAGTTTGAACTTAGACACCGACAACCCTCCGGTGATGAACTTTGACACAGGCCGATGAAGACCGGACGGACGCGATGCCCTGCCACGTTGCTCCGTCTCCGAATCACAAGGAAGTGACATGAAACCGTATGACCCCAAGACCTTCTTCAGGTTCCTCGGGTTCGATCCCGGCGACCAGGAGTACGCGTGCCCTGACCTCGCGACCCTGAACGTCTACTGCCGAGGTGATCGCGAGCAGCTCGCTGCACTCATCGGAGTGACGCCGTTCGAATTGACGAGCGACATCTTTCAGTTGACGGTCGCCGATTTTGCGAATTGCACGATGACGCAAGGCCGCTACTTCGACGGGGGGCTGATCCTGCCGGTCTCCTACCGTGAGCACGTCGGCGGATCCTACTTCTTCGAGTTCGAGGATGAGCACTGGAGCACCGCGGCAGGCCGGGAACTCTGGGGGTACCCGAAACGCTACGCGAAATTCTCGATGGACGTGGCTGAGGGTTCGGCACGAGCCAGCATCTGGGACTACGAGACTCCGATCTTGGACCTGTCCGTGAACTTTGATGAGACGCGGTCAGCAGATGCCTGGGCCGACGTCGTGCTCGCACCGACGATCCAGGTTCGCGCCGTTCCCGAGGTCAACGGACCGTCCTTCTCGCTCTTTGACATCTCAATGCGCAACACTGCGGCGAACTTCCGACTCAAGGAGCGTCGAGTTGGTTCGGCCACGGCAACTATCGGCAAGATCGATGTCGGATCGAGCCTGCTCGGAGGCCGAGAGCTCCAAATTCTGGAGGTACTCGGTGGCGAGTACGTCGTGGGCGACTTCCTTGCGACTCGTGAGAACGGCACCCCCGTAGTTCTGGACTCTCTCGTCTGATGGACGGAGCGAAGAAGATGACGTTGCGCTCCATGTTCGGCCTGGCCGGGCAGACCGCATTGATCACTGGCGCGGCCGGCGGCCTGGGCCGGGCACACGCACGCGCTCTCGGCGTAGCCGGAGCCCGGCTGATTCTTGCGGACCGCGATGAGGAGAGTAGCGAAGACGCGGCTACCGCCCTGCGAGAAGAAGGGTTCGATGCTGAGGGCCTGCGGATGAACGTTCTCGACCTGGCGCAGATTGACCTCGCCTTCACGGAGCTCGACGCCCGTGATCGTGCTCCTTCGATCGTGGTCAATAATGCCGGCGTATCGATTCCTCACGATGCCCTGGAAGCATCTCCGCAGGAGTTTGATCTCACTTTTGGAGTCAATGCCCGAGGCGCATACTTCGTCGCGCAGGCTGCGGCGCGACGGATGCGAGAGCGGGGAGCGGGAAGCATCGTCAACATCGCCTCGATCGGTGCCTTCACCGTCGATGGGAGGCAATCGTCGGTCTATGACGCATCCAAAGCAGCCATCGCGCACATGACGACGAATATGGCGTACGAATGGGCACCGTACGGGATCCGGGTCAACACGATTGCGCCGGGCTACATCCATACGGCTATGACCACGCAGTTCCTGCAGGACCGGTCCATCGAGCAAGAAGTCGTGGACACTCGGATTCCGCTGGGGCGAATCGGTGAGCCCCATGACCTCTCCGGCGCGCTGGTGTACCTTTGCTCGCCTTCGGCGGCGTGGGTGACGGGCCAAGCCATCGTCGTCGACGGAGGGTGGATGTCGAACTACTGAATCGCACCGCTGAGAAGCGGACGAATATCGCTCGGAGGAGTTCGTGCCTGGACTCGGAAACACGGACTCCGCACTGACCACAGAATGAATACACATGAAGGAGGACACCTCATGTCCCTCAACACACGCAATGTTCGCCGCCTACTGGCTCTTGGCGGGGTCGCGACTATCGCCGCAACAGGTTTGGCCGCCTGTTCTTCTGCCGGAGGAGAGGACGGCGCCGGAGGAGAGGAATGCAGCCCGGCGCACGAGTTCGAGACTCTCAATGAAGGGGTTCTTGCAGTATCGACTTACGACATCCCGCCATATGTGGTCATCGAGGAGGATGGCACGCTGAGCGGTTGGGAGGGTGAACTGATCTCCAAGTTCGCCGAGGAGAACTGCCTCTCACTGGAGGTTTCGGCCGCGGGCGGGGCCGGTGCCGTGGTCCCATCGGTCGAGACCGGCCGAGCCGACGTCGGCATCGGCGCCTGGTACCGTACGGAGGCTCGGGCAGAGATTGTACGACTCAGCTACCCGACATCACTCGACCGCAGCGGCATCGTATCTCTGGAAGGACTCTCGTCCGAGGATCTCGATGGGCACAAGGTCGGGTCCCAGTCAGGCAACTTGTGGAACGACAGCTTGCAGAAGAAGCTCGGTGATGACTTCGCGGTCTACCAAGACACGGAGGCCGAGTTCAGCGATCTGTCCGCGGGTCGCATTGATGCCGTCATCGAGACGCTGGCCGCGATTTCCACCCGTCTCGATTCGAAGCCCATCGAAGGCGTTGAGGTTGTGCCCGTGGAACCTATCGATGGGGTGCCGGAATTCGATCGTCCAGGCCAGACGACAATGCTGACAGCACTCGACAATGAGTCGATCGGTGAGGCTCTCGATGCCTCCATCGAGGCGTGGCACGAGGACGGAAGCATAGCCGAGCTGTTCGATAAGTACGGGCTGGATCCGGAATCGACCGAGATCGAGGAAGTCTGGAACCTCTAACCCGATGAGAACAGGTGCAGGGCCTGCGCTCCCGAGCGCAGGCCCTGCACCTGTGAGGTCATTGCTTGCGGATTACATTCCCTCGACCGAGAAGACGACACTCTTCGTCTCGAGGTAGGCCTCGAGACCTTCTTTGCCCATCTCTCTGCCGATTCCGCTCTGGCCGAAGCCGCCGAATGGCATGGCCACATCTGAGCTGTTGTAGGTGTTGATCCACACGACCCCGACATGGAGCCTGTTCGCGAGACGATGTGCGCAGGAGAGATCAGATGTCCAGACTCCTGCTGCAAGTCCGTATTCTGAATCATTCGCGACCTCAACCGCCTCCTCCTCCGTGTCGAACGGGATGACGGCGACGACCGGGCCGAAGATCTCCTCACGGACGAAACGCATCGTATTCTCGGCCTGCCCGATGACGGTGGGGGCGACGAAGCAACTGTCACCGAGTTGCGCGGGGACCTCTGACGAGTTGAGCACTTTGCCGCCCTCATCCTGGGCGAGGCGGATATACGAGAGCACCTTTTCTTGCTGGGCTTGGTTCACCAGCGGACCGATCTCCGTTTCGGGATCGAGGCTGTCGCCGATGCGAAGCGAATCTGCGCGACGTGACAGCTCTTCGACCACTCGGGGGTACACGGAACGCTCGACGAGCACGCGAGAGCCGGCGGTGCAGTTCTGGCCCATGTTTCCGAAGATGCCGCGAGCTACACCCTGAATCGCCTGGTCGAGATCAGCGTCCGCGAAGACGATGTTGGGGCTCTTGCCCCCGAGTTCTAGCGATACTCGCTTCAGATTCGAGTCTGCAGAACCATGGAGAACCTTGCGTCCTGTCACCGTGCTGCCAGTGAAGGCCACCTTGTCAATATCCGGATGCTCTACGATCGCTGAACCCGCGTCGGCTCCGAAGCCGGTGACGACATTGACGACGCCGCGCGGTACGCCTGCTTCCGTGATCAGGTCGGCCAGATAGAGAGCACTCAGCGAGGTGAACTCCGATGGCTTCACGATGACCGTGCAGCCCGCTGCCAGTGCCGGCGCGATCTTCCAGGCGGTGAGCATGAACGGGAAATTCCAAGGGATCACCAGGCCGCATACGCCGACTGGTTGCTTGAGCGTCATGCCGTGCGTGCGAGGAATGCTCAGCGCGCGAGTGTCACCTGCGATCTTGCTGGCCCAGCCCGCGTAGTACCGGAAGGTTTCGGCTCCAATCGAGATGTCGCCGCTGCGGGTTGGCGTGATCGGTTTACCGCTATCGAGCGACTCGAGCTGGGCGATGTCATCGGCATGCTCGGTGATGAGTTCGGAAACGCGCCAGAGCACTTCGCTGCGCTGGTCAGGGGAGAAGGATCTCCACTCCCCGTGCAGTGCTGCGCGGGCTGCCGCCACTGCCTCGTCGACCTCGGCACGGCTGCCTGCCGCGATGCGGGCTACTTCTTCACCGGTGACCGGGTCGTGGGAAGGGAATGTGCGAGGGGCGGGAAGTTCGTGTCGACGCCCGTCGATGTAGACCGCAGGGGTCTGATCGAGAAATTTCCGAACTCGTGGTCTCAAGTCTCTGGTGGTGCTCATTCCGGGTTCCTCCGCATCCCTATTCCGGCACTGTCGATTCGGACCCTAGCAGCGTTGAAAACTGCTGATCAATGTGCATATCGCGACCTTCGCGATAGCGCATCGCGATGGCGTCGATAGGGCGATACGGAGGTGGCGCCGACTCCTAGTCGGAAGCCGGATCGGAGTTCTCGGGAGCGCGGTAACCTCCGGCGATGAGCCCTTTCAGGCCTGCCTCGACGAATGCATCAGTCGCATCCGTTCGGCGTTGCGGTACCCATATGACGGATGACTGCCAAGCTAAGGGCTCGCCGTCAATCTCGCGGTAGACGACCCCCGGGGCGCTTTGGCCGAAGTAGGTATCGATATTGAAGTGCACTCCGAAGTCGACCTGTACCAGGCCGTAGACGAAGGAGGGATCCTGAACGTAGTGGAGGGAGGGCGGTAAGTATCCCGCATCCTTGCAGGTCTCCATCGTGCGGTCGAAGGTGGCGGGTGCCATGCGTCTGGGGAACATGATGAGAGGACGATCGCCGAGTTGAGAGAGATGCACCTGCGTTTGTGCGGACAACGGATCGTTCTGAGACAGCCAGACCCCCACGGGGCATGTCAAAGTGATACTCGACGCCAGACCCGTGCTATTCAATGGACGGCGCGCAACGGCGACATCGATCTCGCCGAGCCGTAAGCTCTCGAGCTGACTCGACGTGCTCATCTCACTGAACTGCAGACTCGTGTCAGGAATGCGGGATGAAAACTCCTGCAGGATCACTTGGATGGTGCGGGGAGAGGTGTCAGGAGGCAGGCCCACCCTCAGCTCGGATACCGGACCGTTTGAGAGCTGTTTCATCGCTTGGCCCGCAAGGTCGACCTCCCGGAGCACCTGCCGTGCGTGAGAGAGCAGCACGGTGCCCGCCTCGGTCAGCTGCACTCCCTGCGGGCCCCGTGAGAAGAGCGTGAGTTCGAGTTCGCGCTCGAGATCTCGGATTCTCTGGGACACAGGTGGCTGCGTGACATGCAGCCTCATCGCGGCCCGACCGAAGTGACGCTCCTCCGCAACGGCGACGAAGTAGCGAAGGTGATGCAGCTCCATACGGACAGAGCATAGCTGTCTTTCTGTCATCGCCTTTCGCGATCGCAGCGCTAGCAAGTCGCGCATTCTCACGTGAGGTGATCGTGGGTAGCTTGAGTCGAGAGACCGGAATACATGCGGCCCAGACGGTCCGCGCACAGGGTTCTGAGTCCGCAGCCGTGAATGCAGCAAGAACCAGGAGCGCCGATGGATGTCAGAGCAGCAGTATTTGAATCTGCGGGATCCCCGATACGTATAGAGACGATTCAGGTGGATGACCCGGGGCCGCAGGAAGTGCGTGTGCGTCTTGTCGCGAGCGGGGTGTGCCACAGCGACTACCACGTGATCAAAGGGGACCGAAGTAAGCGGACACCGCTGGTGCTGGGTCACGAGGGAGCCGGGGTCGTCGACGCGGTGGGCCAGGAGGTTACCGGGATCGCGGTCGGAGATCATGTCGCACTGTCATGGGTGCCGTACTGCGGCGAGTGTCGACGCTGCCGAGAGCGCAGGCCCGGGCTGTGCACCAGAGTGGGAAGTGCTTCCGGATCAGGGGTGATGCTCGACGGGTCGACGCGCTTCTCACGGTCTGGAGAGCCGGTGTACAGCTTCACCTCCATCGGCGCGTTCGCAGAGTACGCCGTGGTGCCCGCCAGTTGCGCGATCGTAGTGCGGAAAGATGCGCCGCTCGACAAAGTGGCCGTGATCGGTTGCGCGGTGGCTACCGGGGTTGGAGCCGTAGTCAATACAGCTCAGGTCAGGGCAGGCGATTCCGTGCTGGTCATCGGAGCCGGGGGCGTGGGCCTCTCCGTTGTCATGGGGGCCGCGTTAGTCGGGGCCGGCAGGATCATCGTGGCCGACGTGAATGATTCGGCGCTCGAGAAGGCAGAGCGACTGGGGGCGACGCATGTTCTGAACCCTCGCGAGGTGCAACTCGAAGCAGTGATATCGGAGATTGTCGGGGAGGACGGTCTTGACTGGGCATTCGAAGCGATCGGCCTGAAACAGACGATTGAGCAGGCGTACGAGGTGATCCGGCCAGGTGGAACCGTCGTCGTCGTGGGGCAGGCTGCGGACGGCGTGAGGGTGGAGATCGACCCGCTTGTGATGTCGGACAGAGAGAAGTCTCTCATCGGCTGCAACTATGGCAGCTGCCACCCGGCTCTTGACTTTCCTCGATTGATCGACCTCTTCATGGAGGGACGGCTTGATCTCGACCTGCTCGTCGCCCGCACAGCGAGTCTGGATGACATCAACGAGGCCTTCGGCGCCATGGGTGCGGGTGAAGCGGCCCGAACGGTCATCCTCTTCTGAGCACCAGACGATCGATGAGACCGCAGCAGGGCTTAGTAGCGCGGAGCGTGGAGCCCGAGAGCTTCCTGGGGGTCCTCAAGGTCTTCGAGTGCCGTCTGCACTGAGTTGGCATAGATCTCTCCGCCGCTGGGATTGGGGTGGATGCCATCGCCCGCAAGCGCATCGGGCTCGGGGGTCACCGATCCGGACCAGTCCGCCACGACGACCCCTCGGTGCGACGCGGCATAGTCGGAGAGCGTCTTATTGACTCCGGGAATCCAATCGCGATCCGCGTGAGCGTTGACGAGCACAATCGGACGTGTCCCCGCGATCCTGCGCAGCTCATCGAGGCCTGCCGCATCGATGGGGCCGTTCGTGCCGAGCCCGACGACCAGCACGCTGCGGAGCTGTCCCTGGGCAGCGGCGGCATCGGTGATACCGACGCCGGCGACGAGACCGCGCGACACTTCGGCGTCGACACTGATGCCCGGGAACGCCGAATCCAATTCGGGCAGACTCGCGAGCATGACGGAGTCGCCGATCGCGGTGATGTCAGAGCCGTCGATGACAACATTCTCCGGCGTCTCAAGCGCGGCCTTCGCGCCCTGTTCGGCCTGTTGCGCATCGCCCGCGTCTGTGCCGGGCCGATCCGTATGAGCTCCGGTGCCATCTGTGCCGGATCCAGCCGAGCCGCTGTCCTCTGCGCCAGAGTCGCCTGCCTCCTCATCCCGTCTGTCGCCTGGAGAGGCGTCCTCGTCGAGCATCGCTTGCCCGCGGGCAATGGCGTCGGCGGCGGAGCTCTGCGCAGGCGCCGACGCGACGGCATACGCGGCGGTCGGCACTGAGGCGATCAGTACGAGTCCGAGGGAAGCCGCGACGACGCGCATGCGCGGAGTCTGCGACACAGGGCGGACGAGCAGTGCGAGGGAGCGTCGCAGACCGAAGCGCCGCACCGGTTGCTCGACGTAGCGGTATGAGAGGGCCGCGATCAGGAGCGTCGCCAGGAGCACTACCGCACCGGTGATCGCACGTCCTTGGGGGAGTGCTGCCCAGGGAACCGGGGCCGCGGCGACTAACACGAGCAGGGGCCAGTGCCAGAGATAGATACCGTAGGAGCGCTCACCGATCCAGCGCAGCGGAGCAATATCGAGTGCGCGCCCGATCCATGCTCCTGGACGGGTGACCGCCCAGACCACCAGCACCGCCGCCAGCGTTGCGAGCTGGAACCCGCCCTCGAAGCTGAAGGGGCTGCCCTCGCGCATCGTCGCCGAGAACCAGCCGAGCGCCGCCAGGCCGAGAAGCGCCGCGACGGTGTATCCCGTTTGAGCCGTGATTCCGGGCTGCGCGTTTCGCTCGTGCGGATGCAGCATGATCGCCAGCACGACTCCGAGCAGCAGCCCGAACGTGTGGGTGTCCGAGCCGAAGTAGATGCGCGTCGGTTCGGCCCCGGAGATCGAGAGCTGCGTCATCCAGAGAGACGAGGCGATGGCGAGCAAGAGGAACGGGAGTGCTTGGAAGAATCGCGGGTTCGACTTGATCAGTGCGAGGAGCAGGAGCGGAAGCAGAATGTAGAACTGCTCTTCGATCGACAGCGACCAGGTATTGCGGAAGAGCTCGGGGTTGTCTTGAGCGAAGTAGTCTGCGCCGTTGGCGATGAATATCCAGTTGCTGACGAAGAATGCCGCGCCGGCGACTTGCGAGCCGATGCCGACGAGCACGTCACGATCGACCAGGAGTGCGAGTGAGGTGCAGACGACGAGCACGAGAGCGAGCGCTGGGAGCAGCCGACGCGCCCTGCGCTGCCAGAAACGACCGAGACGCACGCGACCCGTGGTCCGATGCTCGCTGAGCAGCAGCGAACTGATCAAGAATCCGCTGATGACGAAGAACACGTCGACGCCGAGGAAGCCTCCGGGAAGTGCTCCGGGAAACAGGTGGTAGACGAGTACCAGCGCCACGGCGATCGCGCGTAGACCGTCGAGCCCACCGAAGCGCGGGGGCGATACGGCTGCGGGCTGTGACATTCGATGGATTCCTGGGCTTTCGTGGTCGGTGGGTGTCGGTTCGCCCTGATCATGATACGCGTCGCAGCGCTTCGAAGCCTCTGAGCGTACGTGGCCGCTGGCGCCGATGCCGAATAAGTGGACGCGGGGCAGATTGTGGGGCGGATCTGGCAGGATCGTCGGTGTGACCCAGGCAAGTGCAGTCGACGACTCCGGAGACGGGACCGCATTCGTGCGGGTGCGGCTCGATCTCGCTTACGACGGCTCTGAGTTCCACGGGTGGGCGGCGCAGCCGGGGCTCCGCACGGTGCAGGGGGAGCTCGAAGCGGCGCTCGCGGTGCTGCTGCGAAGAGCACCGGGAGAGGTCGCTCTGACAGTCGGCGGTCGTACCGATGCCGGAGTGCATGCCCGTGGTCAAGTTGCTCACCTCGACGTCTCCCGGAGCGAATTGGAGAAGTGGGCAGGATCCTCCCGTCGTGCCGGTGGCTCCGGCACGCACGCCGACGCGGCTCACGAGCATCTCGCCGCGCTGCGCGCGCGAAAGCTGGTCGGGGTGCTCAGTCGTACTGCAGCAGATATCGTCGTGCACCGGGTGCTCGAAGTGCCTGCGGAATTTGATGCCAGATTCTCTGCACTGCGTCGGCGCTATGAGTATCGGATCCGGGATCCTCGTGCGAAGCGAGATCCGCTGACTTCGCACTTCACGGTGGATATCGGACGCGACCTCGACCTCTCGCTCATGCGCCGTGCCTCAGAATCGTTGCTCGGGCTGAATGACTTCACGAGCTTCTGCAAGGCGCGAGAGGGCGCGACTGCGGTTCGCACGCTCCTGTCGTTCGAGTGGCGGCAGACCGAGGACGGCGCCTACGCCGCACGCATCGAGGCCGATGCCTTCTGTCATTCCATGGTGCGAGCGTTGGTCGGGGCTGCGGTCGCGGTCGGGTCGGGCAGGATCGGCCTGGCCGAACTCGAGGAGATACGTATGCGACGAGAACGCACGAGTCGCTTCTCCGTCATGCCGGCGCACGGCCTGAGTCTCGAGGAGATCGCGTATCCGCGTGACGATGAGCTCGCAGTCCGCGCCGAGCGCACCCGCGCACGACGGGCACCGCTCGACCGAGGGGTGTGACGCCGAACGGCGTGCTACTATGGATCCTTGGTGCGTCAGCACCCGACTTGTTGAGCCCTCCACCGCGCGAGCACCCGTTACCGGGACTCCGCACGGAGCGGGATCCACGAACACCTCCATTTCGACAGAAAGCAGCACGCCAGTGACTCGCACTTACTCGCCGAAGGCCGCAGAACAGAAGCACGATTGGCTCGTCATCGACGCCGCCGACGTCGTGCTCGGTCGCCTCGCCTCGCACGCCGCCGCACTGCTCCGCGGCAAGCACAAGACGACGTTCGCCCCCCACATGGACATGGGCGATTACGTCATCATCATCAACGCCGACAAGGTCGTGCTCACCGCCAACAAGGCAGAGCAGAAGAAGGCCTACCGTCACTCGGGCTACCCGGGCGGTCTCCGCTCGGTCAGCTACACCGAGCTGCTCGACAAGAACCCCGAGCGCGCGGTCGAGAAGGCTATCCGTGGCATGCTTCCCAAGAACTCGCTGGGTCGCGATCAGTTCCGCAAGCTGAAGGTCTACGCGGGCGCCGAGCACCCGCACGCTGCGCAGCAGCCGACCGCCTACACCATCGGTCAGGTCGCGCAGTAACCGCGGCTCCAGACGTATAGACGAGAGAAGAGACTTTCAAAGTGACTGAAGAGCAGAGCTACACCACTGAGACCCCGGCCGGCCAGGCCGCCGTGCCCGAGACCCCGCGCCCCGCGCTGACCGTTCCCGGTTCGGCCGTCGGACGCCGCAAGCAGGCCATTGCCCGCGTGCGCCTCGTACCCGGCACCGGTTCGATGACCGTCAACGGTCGCGAGCTTGCGGAGTACTTCCCGAACAAGCTGCACCAGCAGCTGATCACCGATCCCTTCACCGTGCTCGAGCTCGGTGGCTCGTACGATGTCATCGCCCGTATCGTCGGCGGTGGCCCCTCGGGTCAGGCGGGCGCACTGCGTCTCGCGATCGCTCGTGCGCTCAACGAGATCGATGCGGAGCACAACCGTCCGACGCTCAAGAAGGCCGGCTTCCTGAGCCGCGATGCTCGCATCAAGGAGCGCAAGAAGGCCGGTCTCAAGAAGGCCCGCAAGGCTCCGCAGTACTCGAAGCGCTAATCGCGCGACGAGCTATGGCACGCCTATTCGGCACCGATGGGGTTCGGGGCCTGGCCGGGGTCGATGTGACCGCCGGCCTGGCCCTGAACCTCGCTCACGCAGCGGCTCTCGTGCTCGGGCGCAATGCCCGGGCCGAGAGCCGTCGTGCGACTGCTGTGGTCGCGCGCGATCCGCGCGTCTCCGGCGAGTTCATCTCGGCAGCGGTGACCTCGGGACTGGCAGCCGCCGGAATCGACGTGCTCGATGCCGGCGTGATTCCGACACCCGCGGCCGCGTATCTCGTGGCAGACACCGGCGCGGATTTCGGCGTCATGGTCTCGGCATCCCACAATCCCGCGCCAGATAACGGCATCAAGTTCTTCGCGGAAGGCGGGCGCAAGCTCGACGACGAGATCGAAGACGAGATCGAGCAGGCGATGGATCGCCCCGTGGCTGCGGTGACCGGCCGAGAGGTCGGGCGCATCAGGCGCTTCGCCGACGCCGAGGATCGCTACCTCGTGCACCTGCTGGGTACCCTGCAGGGCGTCAGCCTCAAAGGTCTGCACGTTGCTCTTGACTGCGCCCACGGCGCCGCGGCGGGAATCTCCCCGGACGTGTTCACCGATGCCGGTGCAACGGTCACGGTCATCGGCAATGATCCTGATGGATTCAACATCAACGACGGCATCGGATCGACGCACCTGGACGCGCTGATTGATACCGTGCGCAGCTCGGGGGCCGACCTCGGTATCGCGCACGACGGCGATGCCGACCGATGCCTTGCAGTCGACGCGGACGGCAATGTGATCGATGGCGACCGCATCATGGCGATTCTCGCGCTCTCGATGGCTGCGCGAGGCAAGCTCGCACAGAACACACTCGTCGCCACGGTCATGAGCAACCTCGGACTCAAACTCGCGATGGCCGATAACGGCATCGACGTCGTCGAGACCCGAGTCGGCGACCGCTATGTTCTCGAGTCTCTGAACCAGCACGGCTACTCGCTCGGCGGAGAGCAGTCTGGACATGTCATCATGAGCGAGTATGCGACGACCGGTGATGGGATCCTCACCGGACTCCACATCGCTGCCGAAATTGTACGCAGCGGCAAGACGCTCGCCGAGCTCGCAGCCTGCATGACGGTCTACCCTCAGGTTCTGGTCAACGTTCGCGGAGTCGATCGCGCAGGTGTCGCGAACGACGAAGTGCTCGAACAGGCGGTGCATCAGGCAGAGCTCGCGCTCGGAGGCAAGGGCAGAGTACTGCTGCGCCCGTCGGGCACCGAGCCCGTAGTGCGGGTGATGGTCGAGGCGGAATCCGAAGAACGAGCCGAGTCGCTCGCGAACGACCTTGCCGAGATCGTCAAGGAACGCCTCGCGATCTGAGTGACGACGGACTGAGCCGCCACGGATTCGACTTCGGTTGACTCGGCTGCTGACTCGAAGACGCTCAGCGCGCCTCAGTATCAGCCCGTCTCAGTACCAGTGCGTTTCAGTACCAGTGCGTTTCAGTACCAGTGCGTTTCAGTACCAGTGGGGATCGCGAGCGAGCCAGGTGTTGTAGGCGATGCAGGGGCTCCCGTACGCAGACTTGATATACGCGAGGCCCCAATTCACCTGGGTCCTCGCATTCGTACGCCAATCGGGTCCGGCTGCGCCCATCTTCTCCGCGGGCCACGACTGCGGGATTCCGTAGGCGCCACTCCACGGGTTCGTCGCGTCGTAGCGCCAGCCCGACTCGCCGTTCCACAGGTTCACGAGGCAGGAGAACTCGCCGCTTCCCCAGCCGTAGGCGCCGATGGCGCCTCGTGCATACGATTGAGCCGCGGCGGGTGAGTTGTCTCCGCTGCCTGATCCACCCGAGCCTCCGGACCCGCCAGATCCACCGGATCCACCCGACCCACCTGAGCCCCCTGACCCACCTGAGCCGGAACCGCCGCCTCCGCCGCCGGATTCGCGCTCTCTGGCCTGACGTTCTTGCTCCTGCTGCTGTCTGCGCTCCTGCTCACGCTGCTGTACTTGCGCGGCCACCTGCACGCCCAACTCGTACTGCTTCTCGGTCTCAGCGGTGGTGCCGCGCAGCGACGCGAGCTGGGCGTATACGGTCTCGGTGCGTTCCGAGGCGTCTGCCACCTCGGCGGCGGCCAGTTCGCCCGCACGCTCGGCTGCCTCGGCTGCCTCTGTCGCCTCTTCCGCGAGACGCTCCCGGGTTGCGCGCGCGTTCTCGGCCTGCTCGCGCAGCGACTCTGCGGCGTTCACCTGTGTCGCCGCGTTCTCGGCCAGCGTGTTCCATGTACTCGTCACCTGCGTCGCCACGCTGAGCTTGGCCATGAACTCTTCCGAGTTCTCTGACGATGCGAGTTCAGAGTATCGCGCGAGCCCAGTGCCATCGCGATACAGCCAGGAGACGGTCCGCCCGAGCACCTCGCTGTTCTCGTCGAGCTCGGCCTCGGCAGTTTCGAGACTCTCCTTGATCTGCTGTTCGCGCTCCGTGGCATCGGAGAGACTCTGCTGCGCGACTCGCGACGACATGTCAGCCTGGATTGCAGCGGTCGATGCCTCGGATGCCGCGCCCTGGGCGTCGCGCAGCGCCCGTTCGAGACGCTCGGAGGTGGCTGCGGTCTTCGCCTCGGAGCTGCGTGCGGCCTCGACTTCGTCCCAGGTGGGATAGTCGGCGGGGTCTTCGCTCGGCACCGCGACCGCGGGCACGGCGAAGATCAGTGTGACGGCGATCGCGGACGCAGCGGCCACGGCGCGTCGTGCACGACCCATGCTGCTCATGCCTCCAGGCTAGACGACGGACTTCAGAAGCTGCACGGTTCGCGGGTCGGATTGCTCACATTTTGCGCAGAAGCACCTTCTGCACACGATGGTCCGCCTCCTTGCGGAGCACGAGCGAGGCACGGGCTCGAGTCGGCCGAATGTTCTCGATGAGGTTCGGCTCGTTGATGTTCTTCCAGAATTCATCGGCGAGTGCGAGGGCCGCATCATCGTCGACGGAGGCGAATCGCCGGAAGTGGGAATTCGGATCTCGGAACGCACCCTCGCGCAGACGGAGGAAGCGCTGCTGATACCACCTCCGAATGTCAGAGGTGCGGGCGTCAACGTAGATCGAGAAGTCGAAGAGGTCGCTGACAGCGAGCGGATGCTCCATCGACGCAGGCTGCAAGACGTTGAGCCCCTCGACGATGAGAATATCGGGACGCTTCACGACGGTATACGCGTCGGGCACGATGTCGTAAACCAGGTGACTGTACTGAGGAGCCCACACCTCGGGAACTCCCGCTTTCACCTGAGTGACGAAGCGCAGGAGCGCACGTCGGTCGTAGGACTCGGGGAAGCCTTTACGGTGAGCGATACCCCGCCGTTCCATTTCAGCGTTCGGGTACAGGAAACCGTCGGTTGCGAGCAGCTGCACACTTGGAGTTTCGGGCCAGCGGGCCAACAGGTCGCGCAGGATGCGGGCCACGGTGGACTTGCCGACCGCCACTGACCCGGCGATGCCGATCACGAAGGGACTCGGGGTTTCGCCGTCGAGCTGAAGGAAGCCACGGGTGCGGGCATAGGTTTCGCGAACCGAAATCGCATACTGGTTGATGAGCCGGCTCAGCGGACGGTACACCTCGCTCACCTCTGCCATATCAAGAGGCTCGCCGAGGCCGCGGAATGCCGCGATCTCCGCCTCGGTCAAGGGCATGGGGGTCTCGCCCGCAAGCCTGGCCCACGCTTCACGGCCGATCTCCGTGAAGGGTGAGATGACATCTGGGCGCAACAGGGTCTGCGTGTCGGGGTGCTGGTCACTCATCACCCATCATCGTGCCACTAAAATGAAGCCTCATGTGTGGAATCGTTGGATACGTCGGCCCGAACGACACGGTCGAAGCGCTTGTGAGTGGCCTGCGTCGCCTCGAGTACCGGGGTTACGATTCCGCTGGCATCGCGGTGATCGACAATTCCGGTGAGGTCGTCGTACGCAAGCGTTCGGGCAAGCTCGCCCGGCTTGAGCAGCTGCTCGACGACAGCCCGGTCGAGGCGGTCGGTACCGGGATCGGTCATACCCGGTGGGCGACGCACGGAGGACCCACCGATGAGAATGCCCACCCGCATGTGGGTGACGGCGGCAAGCTCGCACTGATCCACAACGGCATTATCGAGAATTTCGCCGAACTGCGCGCCGAGGTGGAGTCCGCCGGAGCGGTGCTCTCAAGCGAGACAGACACCGAGGTGGTTGCGGCTCTGCTCGGCATCGAGGTGGCCCGCCTCGGAGATCTCGAGACGGCCTTCCGCGGCGTGGTAACCCGATTGCACGGCACCTTCACTCTGCTCGCGTTGCACCGTGACGAGCCGGGCAAGGTCGTTTCCGCGCGCCACAACTCGCCTCTCGTCGTCGGGCTCGGCGACGGTGAGAACTTCCTCGGCTCTGATGTCGCCGCATTCGTGAGCCATACTCGCCGGGCGGTCGCGGTCGATGAAGACAACATCGCGGTGATCACGGCGGAAGAGGTGCGCATCACCGACTTCGCGGGCGAACCGGTGGCGTTCACCGAGTACGAGGTGGAGTGGGACGCCGGAGCGGCGGACAAGGGCGGTTGGTCGTCGTTCATGGCGAAGGAGATCAACGAGCAGCCGGAAGCCGTGGCGAACACGATCCGGGGGCGCATCGTCGATTCCGGTACTTCTCGTGCGCATGTCGATATTCCCGAGCTGTCGGCGCTCGGCGATGAGCGGCTGCGTGGTATCGATCGCATCGTGATCATTGCCTGCGGCACGGCCTCCTACGCGGGCATGATCGGTGCCTACGCGCTTGAGCAGTGGGCGCGGATTCCGGTGGATGTGCAGCTCAGCCATGAGTTCCGCTACCGCGATCCCGTGCTCACGGAACGCACCATGGTGATCTCGGTGAGCCAGTCGGGAGAGACGATGGACACGCTCATGGCCGTGAAGTACGCGATTGAGCGCGGGGTGACGACCGTCTCGGTGTGCAACTCGCAGAGCGCCACGATTCCGCGTGAGTCCGACGCCGCGGTGTACACCCACGCCGGCCCCGAGGTGGCGGTCGCATCGACGAAGGCGTTCATCGCGCAGATCACGGCGCTCTACCTCGTGGGTCTCCACTTGGGGCGAGTGCGGGAGACGCTCACCGTGGAAGACGCGGCGGCTGCGGTCGCTCAGCTGGAATCGCTGCCCGAGAAGATGGTCGAAGCGGTGTCGACTCACGAGCAGGTCGCCCAGATGGCCCACTGGATGGCTGATACGCGCTCGGTGCTGTTCCTCGGTCGTCATGTCGGCTATCCGGCAGCGCTCGAGGGCGCACTCAAGCTCAAGGAGATCGCCTACATCCATGCCGAGGGCTTTGCCGCAGGGGAACTGAAGCACGGTCCGATCGCTCTGATCGATCACGGGCAACCGGTGTTCGTGCTGGTGCCGAGCCCGCGAGTCGCGCCGGTCATGCACTCGAAGGTCGTCTCCAACATTCAGGAGATTCGAGCCCGGGGCGCCCGAGTGATCGCGATCGTCGAAAAAGGCGATACGGCAGTGCTGCCCTACGCCGACGAGGTCATCCGCATCCCGCTCAGCGATGCTCTGTTCGAGCCTCTGCTGCAGGTCGTGCCGTTGCAGTGGTTCGCGCTCGAACTGTCGACCGCGAAGGGCCTCGATGTCGACCAGCCGAGAAACCTCGCGAAGTCGGTCACCGTCGAGTAGGGCTGTCCCGGCCACGAAAGGATGCACCAGTGATCGTCGGAATCGGAGTCGACACGGTCGACATCGCCCGGTTCGCTCGCCAGCTCGAGCGGACCCCTGCGTTGCGGTCGCGGCTCTTCACCGAGCACGAACGCGGACTGCGCGACGCATCGCTGGCCGCCCGTTTCGCGGCGAAAGAGGCACTCATCAAGGCGCTCGGCGGGTCTGCCGAGTTGCGCTGGCATGACATGAGCGTGGTTCGGGATGAGGATCGCGCGCCGTCGTTCGAGCCCACCCCCGGTCTGCTCGCGGTCCTTGCGGAACGGGACTGCCGCAGCCCGCATCTCTCGATGACCCACGACGCGGGTACAGCAACCGCGTTCGTCATCGTTGAGCGCTCGGAAGATCGGCCCCGGCACGGGGCTGATGAGCAAACGGTCGGTGTCGAACCGGGCACGACGCCCGAAGCATCAGCGTATCGGAGCGAACGATGAGAACAGGGTCGATGAGGGTCGCCGAGATATCGTTGCCGGCGATCCGTCATAACGTTCGTCGCGTGAAGGACCTGACGGGCGGCACGGTGATCGCCGTGATCAAGGCCAACGGCTATGGTCACGGCTCGACCATTGCGGCGCGGGCTGCGATCGACGGCGGCGCTTCCCTGCTCGGCGTGACGGACCTCGAGGAGGCGCTCGCGTTGCGAGCGGAGGGCATCGACGCCCCCATCCTGTGCTGGCTGCATGGTGCGCGCGCCGACTTCGATGCCGCGGTCGAAGCGGATCTCGAGATCGGCGTCAGTCACCTCGCGCAGCTGGAGGCGCTTGCCGCGGCCGCCGAGCGCACGGGGCGCGTCGCGACGCTCCAGTTCAAGGTCGACACGGGGCTCAGCCGCAACGGGGCGGCTCCGTCGGAGTGGCCGGATCTGTTTGCGCGCGCGGTTGAACTCGAGGCGTTAGGACGGATCCGGATCCGCGGGATCTTCAGCCATCTCGCGAATGCCGGCAGCGAGGCCGATCTTGCGCAAGCCGCCCGCTTCGACGAAGCCGTGGCACTGCTGAGAGCGACGGGCTGCGAGCCTGAGCTCATCCATCTCGCCGCCTCCGCAGCGACGCTGACCTCGCCGCACCTGCACTACAACACGGTGCGCGTAGGCGTTGTGATCTACGGGCTCAGCCCGCTGCCGAACAAGACCTCGGCCGACCTCGGCCTCATCCCGGCGATGACGCTGCGTTCGGAGATCGTCGCGCTGCGTGCCGCCGGCGCCGGCACCGGCGTCTCGTACGGATACAACCACGTCGTGCAGGGCGACACCACGCTCGCGCTCGTGCCGATCGGCTACGCCGACGGCATGCCCCGTGCGCTCAACGGTGTGGGAGCGACGGTCTCGATCGCGGGCAGACATATGCCGATCGTTGGGCGCATCGGGATGGATCAGTGCATCGTCGACCTGGGGGAGTACGGTCGCGAAGCGCGCATCGGCGACCCGGTGGTGCTGTTCGGCGACCCGACGACCGGGGTACCGCCGGTCGAGGTGTGGGCGGATCTGATGCGCACCATCAACTACGAGATCGTCGTCGATATCGGACAGCGCGTGGTGCGCCTCCCGGTCGATGGTGAGGACGTCGGGCCGTGAGCGCCGACGCTCGCCCCGTGACGATGTTGCGACGCGAGATTCCGGATCCCGACACCATGCACGAACTCGGGGTCGAACTGGGGCGTCTGTTGCGTGCGGGCGACCTCGTGATCCTGACCGGCCCCCTCGGAGCCGGCAAGACGACTCTGACCCGTGGCATCGGCGAGGGGCTCGGCGTGCGTGGGCCCGTCACCAGCCCGACGTTTGTGATCGCGCGCACGCATCCGTCGCTTGTCGGCGGGCCAGCACTCGTGCACGTCGATGCGTACCGGCTTTCAGGCCCCGATGAACTCGACGATCTCGACGTCGATTTCGAGCGCTCCGTCGTGATCGCCGAATGGGGTGCCGGGGTTGCGGTGCCGGGGGACTCCTGGGCGGAGATCGTGATTGAACGACCGATGGCCGGGGAGCTGGAGTCTCTGGAAGATCCGGATGCCGACCCGGACGAGGCTCCGGTCGAGCCCCGAACGTTGACCTTCGCGGGCTACGGGCCGCGATGGGAGGAGGAGGCGCTGTGAGCGGACACTCGGAGGAGACCGAGCAGCAGCTGCACGCACATGCGCTGCTCGCGATCGACACGTCGATGCACACGAGCGTCTCCCTGCGTCTCACCGGAGGAACGCTTCCGGATGCCGGCGCAACGCGTTCGAACTCTGATCCTCGCGGCCACGCGGAGAGCATCGGGCCGATGCTGTCTGAAGTGTTCGAGCTGAGCGGTGCGACGCCCGCCGATGTGACGGGAGTCGTCGTCGGCATCGGGCCTGGTCTGTTCACCGGACTCCGCGTGGGTATCGCTGCAGCGCGTGCCTTCGCCAGAGCGCGCAACGTGCCCTTCCTGCCGGTGAGCGGACACGAGGCGGTGGCATACGAGGCATTACGCGGGGGTGCCGAACGCGTGCGCGTGATCCAGGACGCCAAGCGGCGAGAGCTCTTCGTGACCGAATACGACGGACTCGATGAAGACGGCCTGCCCAACTGCACCGCGGAATCGCACCTGGTTCATCGCAGCGAGTACGTACCGGAGGGTCGCGACATCTGGCCCGAGCACATCAACGCCGAGCTGATGCCTGCCCTCGCGCTGCTGCGACTCTCAGCTGGCCGCGACTTTGCACAGGATCGTGCGCTCTATCTCAGGGCGCCTGACGTGCAGGCACCAAACGCGCCGAAGCGGGTGTCGACGTGAACTCCACCTCGGGGACTGCAGAGGAGGGTGAAGCGCCGTCGCGGGCAACGACGCACCGCATTCGTCCCGCGACGCTCGATGATCTCGATGCGATATGGGCGATCGAGACGGCCGTCTTCGGTGGCGAAGCTTGGAGTCGCGGCATGATGCGCGAGGAGCTGACTGCTGCGCATCGCCGGTATGTCGTGCTCGAGGATGAGGTCGGCCATGTTCGAGGGTACGGAGGGCTCCTCGCGATCGGTGCGGATGGTGACATCCAAACGATCGCGGTGGATTCGGAAACGCGCGGAGCGGGCCACGGACGGCGCATCATGAACGCGCTCCTCGACGAGGCGGCGTCGCGAGATGTCCGCGAAGTGTTTCTCGAGGTGCGCGCCGACAACCCCGTCGCACGAGCACTCTACGCATCTCTCGGGTTTGCCGAGATCGGGGTGAGGCCCCGCTACTATCAGCCCGATGACGTCGATGCGATTGTGCAGCGACTGCGAATGAGCGAGCGTCGAACGGAGGATCACGAATGACCACACCGGAGCCCCTGATCCTGGGCATTGAGACGAGTTGCGATGAGACGGGCATCGGCATCGTCCGCGGTCGTGCACTGCTTGCGAATGCCGTCGCATCATCGATGGACGAACACGCACGGTTTGGCGGGGTCATCCCGGAGATCGCTGCGCGCGCGCATCTCGAAGCGCTGACCCCCACGATCGATCTTGCCCTCGCCCGTGCGGGCGTGGAGCTCAAGGACGTAGACGCTGTCGCGGTGACCGCCGGCCCAGGCTTGGCCGGCGCCCTCATGGTCGGGGTATCGGCTGCGAAGGCGCTCGCGATTGCGCTCGACAAGCCGCTCTACGGTGTGAACCACCTCGTGGGACATGTGGGGGCGGACCTGCTCCACGGGGAAGGGTTGCGCGAGGTCTCAGGACCCGTGGGAGATCTGGAGCTGCCCACCGTTGCTCTGCTCGTGTCGGGTGGTCACACCTCGCTGCTGCTCGTCCGAGATCTCGTCAGTGACGTCGAGATGCTGGGGGAGACCATCGACGATGCGGCGGGGGAGGCGTTCGACAAGGTCGCACGCCTGCTGGGGCTCCCGTACCCGGGCGGCCCGCATATCGACCGAGTTGCCGAAGACGGAGATCCGCAGGCGATCCGCTTCCCGCGCGGGCTCACACTGCCGAAGGACCTGGCGAAGCACCGCTACGACTTCTCGTTCTCCGGCCTCAAGACCTCGGTGGCTCGGTGGGTTGAGAAGCGAGAGGCCGAGGGGCTTGAGATTCCGATCGCCGATGTGGCCGCAAGCTTCCGGGAAGCCGTTGCCGATGTGCTCACCGCGAAGGCGATCGCGGCCTGTCGAGACCTCGAAGTGCCGCGCCTACTGCTCGGAGGTGGAGTCGCAGCGAATGCCCGAGTGCGGGCGCTCGCCGCAGAGCGCGCCGCGGAGCATGGCATCGCGTTGCGCGTCCCGCCCCTGTCGCTCTGCACGGACAACGGAGCCATGATCGCATCGCTGGGCGCGCAGCTGTTCTCCGCCGGGCAGGCACCGTCCGGTCTCGGGTTCGGAGCGGATTCGACTCTGCCGGTGACGCAGATCAGAGTGGATTGATCTTCCCCGATCTGATGAATGCGGCGACGGGGCAGGCGCTGCTAGGTTTTCAAGTGGCGGACCGCAGATCCGCCACGCTGTACCCGTGTTTCAGCGAGGGGGTCTGCGTCGGGTTACGCTGAGCACCATCCAGGGTCGAGAGGCCATCCGATATTCAACACCCGAGGAGAACCATGTCCGATAATCAGCCCAATATCGATCCGGCATCGAACCGCCCGGAGCCTCCGTCCGTGCCGCAGGCACCTGCAGCTTCCGGCCAGCCCGGAACTCCGGCGTACGGCGCCGGTCCGTCGTATCCAGCGGCTCCCCAGTCGAAAGGCATGGCTATTGCCGGCCTGTGCTGCGGTATCGGCGGAATCCTGTTCGCGCTTCTGCTCGCGCTCTTCGGCTACATCGGCGGCGCACTCGGAGTCATCTTCGGCATCCTCGCCCTGCGTAAGGGCCAGCCGCGCGGACTCGCTCTCGGAGGGATCATCACCGGAGCCATTGCCCTGGTGCTCGCAGTGATCTCCTCGATCATCGGCGTCATGATCATGAGCTCCATGATGAACAGCGGCGGGTACTGAGTACGCTCCCAATCGCCCTCCTCGCCACGCGTCAACAGCGTTCGGCGAGGAGGGCGAGGCGTTTCTCGGGGGTCCGGCTGATGATGAGCGTTGCGCGGTTCGGCCCGCGCAGCTTCAGCCGTTTCCTCAGCGTCGCAGGGTCGACGTCGGCGCCGCGTTTCTTGATCTCGAGCGACCCGATCTCGCGGTGCGCAAGTTCACGCCGCAGATCCTTCTCCCGTACGGGCAGCTCAGCAATGATGCGGAATCCCTGTGCGAACGGTGTCGAAACGTGCGTGTCTGACGTGAGGTAGGCGATGTCGGGGTGGAGCATTCCTGCTCCGATCTGCCTGGCCAGTCGGCCGATCAGTCGAGCGCGGATGACGGCGCCGTCCGGTTCATAGAGGTACTCGCCGAGCGGGCGAACCGACTCATTCGGGGCTTCGCCGGTTGCGGCCATCTCGTGGTGGGCCCCGTCTCGCAGCACGAGTGCTGAGCGGGAGACCCCCGCACGAGCGGCGGCCCCGAACCACAGACCCACCTCGACCAGTTGCCCATCGGTGGAGACCCACTGAGCTTCGGCCTCTTCGGGTATGAGTTCGTGATCCAGGCCCGGCCCGAGTTTGATGCCGGTCGGCATGCGCGCCGCTATGCCGAAGGCGAAGTCGAGCGATGGGCTGTAGTCATCGGGGGAGGCGAGCCGCCGGGTGTCTGAGTGCCCTGACGTGCGTCGAGCAGGGTCGAGGAAGGCCCCGTCGACGTCGGATAGCGCAGCGGACTCGGCGTCGGACACCAGCACTTCGAGATGCTGAGGAAGCTCGTTGAGAAAGCGCTCGGGGGGTGCTCCGCCGAGGGTGCGGAGGTTGTGCGCGGCGACCGCGGCAGTGAACGGATCGCGTTCGACCGCGAGGACTCCGAGTCCGGCTGCGGCGAACGCGAGGGATTCCGCGCCGATGCCGCACCCGAGGTCGGCGATGCGCGTGCACCCGGCGGCACGGAATCTCTTCGCATGCAGGCGGGCCACTTCGAGACGCGTGGCCTGTTCGAGGCCGGCCGGAGTGAACAGCAGATGCCGAGCCTGTTCGCCGAACTTCGACACGGCCTTTCGTCGCAGCAGGGCCTGCGCCAGGGCGGCCGCGACGTGCGCAGGGTCGAGGCCGTCACGGCGCAGCGCGGAGTTCGCCGCAAAACTGCGTGCTTCTTCGTTGCCCGTACCGTCGGCGAGGAGTTGCTCCGCGCGATCCAACGTCGCGGCGCCTTCGGGGGTGAGGAGGAACTGCCAGCCCGGCGGGGGTGCCGCATCGCTGCTGAGCTGTGCGGAAGCGCTGGTCATGGCATCCTCTTCTCCCCGCGACGCTGCGCCGTCGGGTGCGGGTGAGCGGACGCGATGAGGAGTCGATCGTGGACAGGAATCGAGCGGGACCAGTGGTCACGCTCGACGGGTGATCGATCGTGATCAGTAGTCGTAGGAGTCGTAGGAGCTGACTGATCCGATTTCGGAGAACGCTGCTCCCATGGCGCCGAACATCATGATGAGAAGACCGATGTACGCGACGATGAAGATCGCCAGCAGCACGAAGTACGAGTAACTGATGATGAGGCCGGTGAGTCCGATGCCGCGCCCTGCGTCGCCATTCCGCTTGATCTGGCTCAGAGCGAGGTGGCCGAAAATGATGCCGGCAATCGGAGCGACAAAGGCGAAGATGATCGCGAGCACTGCGAACGTATTGGTGTCGCCCATGCGGGTCGACGGGTTCTGCGGCGCTGCCGCACGCGCATATGGGGGCGCGGGAACGGTCTGCTGGGGGGCCTGCGGCTGCTGGCCGGGAGCTCCCGGATACTGGGGAGCGTTCTGAGTAGGGGAGGGGAAATTCGGCTGAGGCGTCGTATTCGACATGGTGGGTCGCTCCTGGTCGGCGGGTCGGCGCGGGAGGCCGTTGGTGCTTCAAGTCTAGGAGGCCTCGTTCGCCGTGCGCGAAGGATCCGGGAAGAATTGGCACTCGCCTTGCGAGAGTGCCAAAGTGCGCCATACAATTCTTAACGAGCGCACTCATCCGCGAGTGCGTCCATTAGTTCTTCTTCCACACCGAGAAAGAGGTCAAACGTGTCGGTCTCCATCAAGCCGCTCGAAGATCGCATCATCATCAAGCAGGTCGAGGCTGAACAGACCACCGCTTCAGGTCTGATCATCCCCGACAGCGCTAAGGAAAAGCCCCAGGAGGGCGAGGTTGTGGCAGTTGGTCCCGGTCGTTTCGACGATAACGGAAACCGCGTGCCCGTCGACGTGAGCGTTGGCGACATCGTGATCTACTCGAAGTACGGCGGCACCGAGGTGAAGGCCGGCGGCGAGGACTACCTCGTGCTGTCGGCACGCGACGTGCTCGCAATCGTCGAGCGCTAATTCGTCAGAATCTCCTCCGCTCGGGCGGTGGGAGCGAAGGGCCGGTGCGAAAGCGCCGGCCCTTCGTCGTACTCGGGCATAGGATGGCGTGGTGACTGCGCGTTCGGGGTTCCTCTTCGGTCTGGCCGCCTACCTCTGCTGGGGTGCGTTCCCGCTCTTCTTCAGCCTGCTGACCGATGTGGATCCATTCCAGATCATCCCGTTCAGAGTGGCGAGTGCCATGCTCTTCTGTGTCGTGCTCGTCACGGCGCTCCGCGCTTGGCGGCCGGTCGCAGGAATTCTGCGCTCGCGCCGCAGCCTGTTCTGGTTCACCGTGTCGGGTCTGCTGCTGTACATCAACTGGCAGCTCTTCGTGCTCGGCATCGTGACGGGGCACATCATCGAGACCGCGCTCGGCTATTTCATCAACCCGCTCTTCACGATCCTCATCGGCGTGTTCGTGAGACGCGAGCGGTTGCGTCCTGCCCAATGGGCCGCCGTCGGGATCGCTGCGGTCGGCGTCGTCATCAGTTCGATCGCCTACGGCGTCTTCCCGTGGATCTCCGTCGGTCTTGCATTCACCTTCGGCCTGTACAGCGCTGTGCGCAAGATCGCGAATGAGAATGTGGATGCGATCACCGCCCTGACGGTCGAGACGCTGGTGACCACTCCGGTGCTCGTGGTGCAGCTCGTGGTCGTCTGGCTGCTGGCCGGAGGAGTTGGCTACATCGGCTCGGAGTTCGTCGCCCACGGCCCGCGTATCTCGATCCTGCTCCTTCTGAGCGGCATCTTCACCGCGATTCCGCTCATCTTCTTCGGAGCGGCGAACCGGAGACTGCCACTCACGCACTTGGGATTCCTGCAGTTCCTGACGCCCGTGCTGAGCTTCCTCACCGGCTACCTGATCTTCCATGAAGAGATGCCGCTCGCGCGGTGGCTCGGCTTCGTCGCGGTCTGGATCGCTATCGTCATCCTGCTCACCGACATGGTCAGGTGGGCGCGCCGTCAAGACCGCGGTGGAGGGCGTAAACTGGTGTGACCCTCCGGGGCTCCGACTCGATCCGACGTGCAAAAGAGGTCTCATGGAACAGCGTGATCCGTTCGCCTTCACCGGGCTCACCTACGACGATGTGCTGCTCATGCCTGCGCATACGGATGTGATCCCGAGCGAAGCCGATACGAGCACTCAGCTCACTCGGCGGATCCGAATCGGCATCCCTCTGATCTCTGCCGCGATGGATACCGTGACCGAGACTCGCATGGCGGTCGCGATGGCTCGCAATGGCGGCCTCGGGATTCTGCACCGCAACCTGTCGATCCAGGATCAGGCCGAGATGGTGGATCGGGTCAAGCGGAGCGAGGCCGGAATGATCACGAATCCGGTGACCACGACCCTCGACGCATCCGTCGCCGAGGTCGATGCGATCTGTGGAGAGTACCGCGTCTCCGGGCTGCCCGTCGTCGACAAGCAGGGTCTGCTCCTCGGCATCATCACCAACCGCGATATGCGATTCATCGAGCCGTCGGACCGCGCGAACGTGCGCGTCGCCGATGCGATGACTCGCATGCCGCTGATCACCGCCCCCGCAGGCATCAAGCGCGAAGACGCCGCCGATATTTTCCGTCAGCACAAGATCGAGAAGCTGCCGCTCGTTGATGACTCGGGTCGACTGACCGGGCTCATCACCGTCAAGGATTTCGATAAGGAAGAGGAGTACCCGAACGCGACGAAGGACTCCGCCGGACGCCTCCGTGTGGGAGCCGCAGTCGGATTCTTCGGTGATGCTTGGAAGCGCGCGACCGCACTGCTCGAGGTCGGCGTTGATGTGCTCGTCGTCGACACCGCGAACGGTGACTCGAAGGGTGTGCTCGACATCATCACGAAGATGAAGGCGGACCCGGCGTTCGCCGATGTCGACATCATCGGCGGCAACGTCGCGACGTACGCTGGAGCCAAGGCTCTGGTCGAGGCTGGTGTCGATGCGGTGAAGGTCGGTGTGGGCCCGGGTTCGATCTGCACCACTCGGGTCATCGCGGGTGTCGGGGTTCCCCAGGTGACTGCGGTCTACGAAGCGGCACGGGCCGCGACTCCCGCGGGCATCCCGGTCATCGCCGACGGCGGTCTGCAATACTCGGGCGATATCGCGAAGGCGCTTGTAGCTGGTGCCTCATCGGTCATGGTCGGGTCACTCTTCGCCGGAACGGATGAGAGCCCCGGCGACCTGGTCTTCATGGGCGGCAAGCAGTACAAGAACTACCGTGGGATGGGTTCTCTGGGCGCACTCCAGACGCGAGGTGAGCGCACTTCGTACTCGAAGGACCGCTACTTCCAGGCGGATGCTGCAAGCGATGAGAAGCTGATTCCGGAAGGCATCGAGGGGCAGATCGCCTACCGCGGCCCGCTGCGCTCAGTGGCGCATCAGCTCACCGGAGGCCTGCGCCAGTCGATGATGTATGTCGGTGCGCACACGATCGATTCGCTCAAGGAACGTGGCCAGTTCGTGCGTATCACCGCTGCCGGGCTGAAGGAGAGCCACCCGCACGACGTGCAGATGGTCGTCGAAGCGCCCAACTACAAGCGTTGATGAGCACTGTCGGCTCCCCGTGTCGCGTTGTCAGTGACGGTCGATAGACTGGACCGGTGAGCAACGAGATCGAGATCGGCCGGGGCAAGCGCGCTCGGCGTGTGTACACGTTCGACGAGATCGGCGTGGTGCCGACGCGACGTACCCGAGACCCTGAGCTGGTCTCGACCTCCTGGTCGATTGATGCATTCCAGTTCGACATCCCGGTCTTGGGTGCCCCCATGGATTCGGTGATGTCTCCCGCTGCCGCGATCGCGCTCGGCCGGCTGGGTGGCCTCGGTGTATTGAACCTCGAGGGACTGTGGACTCGGCATGAGGATCCGCAGCCGTTGCTCGACGAACTCGCCGCTCTCGATGACGAGTCGGAAGCGGTGGCGCGAATGCGAGAACTCTACTCGGCGCCGATCCAGCCGGAGCTCATCCAGGCGCGCCTCGGGGAGATCCGCGAAGCCGGGGTGACGGTCGCCGGTGCGCTCTCGCCGCACCGCACCGCCGAGTTCACCGAAACCGTGGTCGGCGCAGGCGTTGATCTGTTCGTGATCCGCGGTAACACGGTGTCAGCCGAGCACGTCTCCATCGAGGGGCGCGAGCCGCTGAACCTCAAGCAGTTCATCTATGAGCTCGATGTGCCGGTGATCGTCGGCGGCGCTGCGACCTATCAGTCAGCACTGCACCTGATGCGCACGGGAGCCGCGGGTGTGCTCGTCGGCTTCGGCGGGGGAGCCTCGTCGACGACTCGTGTGACGCTCGGTATCCGTGCACCGATGGCCACCGCGATCGCCGACGTGGCCGGCGCGCGGACGGACTATCTCGACGAATCGGGCGGCCGCTACGTCCACGTCATCGCAGATGGCGGTCTGGGTACGTCCGGTGATCTCGTGAAGGCGATGGCTTGTGGAGCCGATGCCGTCATGCTTGGCGCGGCCCTTGCGCGCGCGACCGATGCGCCGGGCCAGGGGTGGCATTGGGGGCAGGAGGCCCACCACGAAGATCTGCCGCGCGGCAAGCGCGTCGCTGTCGGCGGGGTCGCCCCGCTCGAGCAGATCGTGAACGGTCCCGCGAATGTCGCTGACGGCAGTGCGAACCTCATGGGTGCGCTTCGGCGTGCAATGGCGACTACGGGGTACTCCGAGCTCAAGGAATTCCAGCGAGTCGGCATCGTCCACGCTGAGCGCTGATGGTGCGGGAGAAGCCGGAGTACTTCGGAGAGCCGACGATTGGTCGGGTCATGCGCCGGCCCGTCTGGATCCTCGCCCTACTCGGCTGTCTCGCAGTTGCGGGTGTGTTCGCGTGGCTGGGGCAGTGGCAGCTCGACCATGCGATCCGCACTGAGCAGGACACGTCTGAAGCCGTCACTGAATCGCCACGTCCCTTGGGCAAGCTGACCGAGCTCGGAACCGGCGTGAACGAGGACGCGGCAGGCATGGTCGCAAGCGTCGAAGGTGAGTTCGAGGCCGCAGATTTGGATCTCGTGCAGCTGCGCTACAACGACGGTGTCGAGGGAGTCTGGGTGGTCGGCAACCTATCCGTTGCGAGTGGCGGTCAGCTTGCTGTCGCTCTTGGCTGGGCCCCTGATACCGAGTCGGCGAGCGAGGCCCGCGACGCCCTGGCCGACGCTGAAGCCTTGTCTCGGCCGACCGAGCTCGTGGGCCGGTACATGCCGCCCGACGGGCCAGAGATCCCGGAGCCCGGTCAAGATCCGCAGCTGCTGTTGAGCATGTCACCGGCGCAGTTGGCGAACGTTTGGAGCGAGGTTCCCGGTCCGGTGTACTCCGGTTTTCTGGTGCTGCACCCGGGTGACGCGGCAACTGCACCGGAGCTCGGAACCGCGATCTCCGAGGCCGGACTCGACACGATCGACTCGGTGCCGCCGCTGCCCGCCGAACGCATCAGCTGGCTGAATCTCTTCTACGCGATCGAATGGGTCGTCTTCGGAGGGTTCGCGATCTTCTTCTGGTTCCGCCTGACGCGAGACGCCTGGGAGAAGGAGCATGAGCTCAAGCTGCTCGCGCAGGAGGAAGGCTCCGAGTAGTACGCGTGGATTGATGCGCGTTCATTCGGTCCGGGTCGGTGGTGAGTCTCGACTGCCTGGCTTCTCCCATCGTCTCCAATGTCTCTGGAAGCAGACCATTGAGCATAAGCAAATATTTCGCTTAGCGATCCGAACCCGATTGCAACTGGTCTAGAAGCTCGTTTGTTCTTCGGACACACTCGTGGATATCTCGGTTCTCCCGGGATTCAGAGCGCACCCTCGCACTCGAAGTCGATGATGACTCGGAGGAATACCAATGAAGTTTCGCCATGCCACAGCTCTCACCGCAGCCTTTTGCTTCGCACTCGCCGCCACAGGCTGCTCGAACTCGGGAGGCTCGAGCGGCGGCGACCTCGTGGAGAGCGACTGCCACCCCGATGGGCAACCGATCGAATCCGAACTCACCGTGAGCACGAGCGGTGGCGCCTGGGCCGACCAGGTTCAGGAGGCCTTTGTCGCCCAGTTCGAGGAGCAGTGCGGCGTCACCGTCGTGCAGACGAGCGATGATCGCACCTACGCGAACCTCAAAGAGCAGGTCGCGACCGGAAACCATACGCATGACATCGGCTC
Source organism: Leucobacter sp. GX24907 (assembly GCF_053567335.1). Lineage (NCBI taxonomy): Bacteria > Bacillati > Actinomycetota > Actinomycetes > Micrococcales > Microbacteriaceae > Leucobacter > Leucobacter sp. GX24907. The sequence goes on from NZ_JBSGPD010000003.1 coordinate 269,146, forward strand.
AACCCGATCTTCGGAGGAGTTTCCCCGCGGAGTGAGTGACGGCATCTTTCACACTTTGCCCGACGGATTCTGGGATGACATCAGCGACCAGATGGTTGAGGGATCGATTACTGAGAACGGAGCCTGGTCCACGCCATACGGCGATGTGCTGGTCTACAACCCAGAGGTGTTCCCGGAGGGCATGAACGGCTGGGAAGACTTCTGGGACACGGACGCCTATCCCGGCAAGCGCGCGCTGCAAGATGACCCGATGAGCTTCGTCATCGCGTTGCTCGCGGACGGTGTGCCGCAGGATGGACTCTTCCCACTCGACATCGATCGTGCCGAGAAGAAACTCGATGAGATCAAGGATGACGTACGCGTGCTCTGGAGCTCGGGCGATGAGCCGATTGATGCCGTGTCCGGCAGCGAGGTCGTCGCCTCTCCGGCCTGGAACGGTCGTGCGTACCCGGCAAAGGAGCGCGGTTCGAACATTGAGATTGTCTGGGCCGACGCACCCCTGCACGTCTCCTGGTGGTACATCCTCGACGGTGCTCCGAACACTCGGGCTGCCGAGGCATTCCTGTATTTCACGCAGGAGGCCGAGCAGCAGAAGACACTGGCCGAGATCTCCTCATACGCCGGCGGCAACACGGAAGTGCTCGATCTCGTCGATTCCGAGGTCGCCGATTCGCTCGCGACGAATCCAGAGAACTTCGATCAGACCGTCGAGATCGACGAGGAATGGTGGAGCGAGAACGTGGACGAACTGCAGACCCGTTGGGATGCCTGGAAGTCCTCGAACTGAACTCCGGTGATTCGTGAAAGGAAGGGAACCTCATGAGCGTACCGTCGAACCATCCGGCTCCCGAGACCCAGGCGATCGCGATTGCCGCCGGCGGGAGACGAAACGCCAAGGACGGCAGGCGGAAGGCTTTGATCCTCAACGGACTGGCCTCGACCCCGGCCCTGCTTCTCGTCGTGGTCATCGTGGTGCTCCCTATCGGTGCTGCGGGGCTCGCCTCCTTGCAGGTCGACGGAGAGTGGTCTGTGCAGAACTACGTGACGTTCTTCACTCAGCCGCCCTACCTGTCGATTCTGTGGAACACCACGGTGATCTCGCTGGTCGTAACGATCTGCAGCATCCTCACGGCAGCAGTCGCGGGAGCATTCTTCTCCCATCATGCAAAGAAGAGCGGCACCCTGTTCATGGGAATCATCGCTGCATCCATATGGATCTCCGTGCTGGTGAAGACCTATGCATGGCAGGTGGTCTTCTCCCGTGAAGGACTGATCGGATCGATTCATACCTGGGTCAGTTCGCCTGAGGAACCGATGTCTCTGATGTACACCCGAACGGCCGTGATCATCGCGATGATCCAGTTCATGATCCCCTTCGCAGTCATGGTGGTGCTTCCAGGCATGAAGAAGATCGATATCTCCTTCTGGATCACCGCACGCAGTCTCGGAGCCGGCATCTGGGAAAGCTTCAGAATCGCCTACTGGCCCCAGGTGCGCACGATCATCCTCGGAGCGACGATCCTGGTCTTCTCACTGTCGATGGGCTTCTTCGTCATCCCAGCGCTCCTCGGCGGATTTGGTGACGTCATGCTCGGTCAACAGATGCAATCGGAAGTCAGGTCAAAGCTCGATGCATCGATGGCGGGCACGCTCGGAATTGTCATCACAGCGGTACTGCTCATCATTACGGCGCTGCTCGCCCGGGTTTCCGGCGTCCCGTTCCGTCAGATCGCGAGGAGTGCAAGCCGATGAGCCGTGAAGTCGTCCAACAGAAGACAACCAATCCGAACGCACGCAGGGTGCGCAGGTCGAGATTGATCGGCGCCCTGGGCTGGACCTGGATCGCCCTGCTGCTCCTGTTCCTGTTCTTCCCCATCGGACTGATGGTGCCGTCTTCGTTCACCGACTCCGACGTGATGCAGTTCCCGCCGAGTGGGATGTCGACGAGGTGGTATGAGGAAGTCCTGACAGCGGCATCCTGGCAGCAGTCGGCGCTCACATCGTTGAGAATCGGGATCCTCTCTGCGGCGATCGCCTCGGTAGCCGGACTGCTGATCGCCCTCAGACACTTCCGTGGGAAGCGCGTGGGATCCGGCTCCTACACCTTCTTCATGCTGCCTCTCCTCGTACCGAACGTGATCTTGGCCACGGGTCTGTTCTCGATCGTGCTCCGGCTCGGGGTACTCGGACAGGAGTGGGCGCTTGCGATCGCGCATGCGGGGTATACGTTGCCCATTTCGATCATGATGCTGCTGGCCGCTGTCGACCAGCTGGACCCCAGGCTCTGGGACACGGCGCGCTCGTTGGGTGCCAAATCCATCGTGGTGCTGCGCTCCATCGTCCTGCCGATCATCATGCCGGCCTTCCTGGCAAGCCTGATCATGACATTCATGCTCTCCTGGGACGAGGTCACCTTCGCCATCTTCATCGGGCCGAGAGTGAACCCGACCCTCCCGGCGCAACTCTTCTACTACATCCAGGAATTCATCACTCCCGCGGTAGCAGCGATCTCAACGCTCCTCCTCATCGCGACCATTGCGATCGGAGTGCTCGTAGGTGTGGCGAGGAAGAGCACGCAGAAGAAGCGTTGAACTCGCACCTTCTCTCCTCAGGATTCGAATACTTCGGTGAGCGTGTAGTCGCGAACCGCAGAAACAGTAAGGAATGAACATGTCCATCTTCACCTCGCCAACGGCGGTCGTCGACGAGAAGCGGACCAGGCCGGGAGTCCGTATCGAGGACATAGATAAGTGGTACGGAGACTTCAACGCCGTGTCGGGCGTCTCCATCGACGTGAGCTCCCGCGAACTGGTGGCCATCCTCGGCCCGAGTGGTTCGGGGAAGACCACACTGCTCTCCATGATCGCGGGCATCTTGATGCCGGACTCCGGACGGATCGTGTTCGGAGAACGCGATGTCACCGAGCAGCCGCTCGATCAACGGAACATCGGCATGGTGTTCCAGTCGTACAATCTGTTCCCGAACAAGACCGTGAGAGAGAACGTCGAGTTCCCGCTCCGGGTCCGAAAGCTCGGAAGCGCAGAGACCCGGAGACGTGCTGAGGAGACCCTTGAGATGGTCGACCTGACGGCGCACGCGGACAAGTATCCCAGCGAGATATCTGGTGGCCAGGCGCAGCGGGTCGCGCTCGCTCGTGCTCTCGTGTTCTCACCTGATCTCCTGCTCATGGATGAACCCCTCGGGGCACTGGACCGGGCGCTCAGACACACCTTGCAGCGCGAGTTCCGTCGCGTGCAGAAGGACTTCTCAATACCGGCCATCTATGTCACGCATGATCAGGAGGAGGCCTTCGCAATCGCGGACCGTCTTGTCATCGTCAGAGACGGGCAGATTGTCGCAGAAGGGCCGGGGCAGACGGTCTATCAGAGTCCACCCGATACCTGGGTTGCGACCTTTCTCGGTGACGCGAACATCATCTCTGTGGATGTGGAGGCCGTGCAGGAGGGGATGGCGACAGTGGTTTCGCGAAGCCAAAGGCAGACCTGGGTCGGTCGGGCAAAGCCCGGTATCGACGTCGGAGAAACGGCCGGACTCATCATCCGCCCGGAGCATCTGCACGTCGGGTTGAAGCCGGAGATCGCATCCGCCGCGGGAATTCCTGCGCGCGTGAGCGATATTCGATTCCTCGGTGCTGCGGTCCGTGTCTATCTGGAGAGCGACTACGGGCAACTCGAAGCGTCGGTGGATAGCTATGCAGAGTTGCCCCGTGTCGGAGAGGAAGCCCACTGCACCTGGGACCCCGAGCACGTCTACGTCACGAACACCCACGCCTAATCGGAACGGAGCATCGCGCGTGCAAGCGCGTACGAACCAATGTCTTCTCTCTTCTCACACCTCACACTGGGCGGAAAGCGGCTTCGCAGCCGTCTCTACGTCTCCGCGCACCAGGAGATGATGGCGCGAAACAGCATTCCCAGTGCCAGGATGATCGACTACGTCAGGGCCCGAGCGCGGTCGGGAGCTGCAATGCAGATCACGGGAAACACCACGATCACGCCGTCCCACCGGTACGAGATGAGTTCGCTCAGGCTCGCCAACATCGGCGAGGAGATCGTCGAAGGGTACGCAGGCCTCGCCGACGCGGTGCATGCCGAGGATGGGCTGATCCTCGCGCAGCTCTCCCATTCCGCTCTGCTCTCGAAGTCGGCGAACACCGTCGTGGTAGCCGCCAGCGACTACTCCGTTGGACGAACCGGAGAGAGCGCTCGAGCTCTGACACGCGGTGAGATCTCTGCGCTGGTCGAAGACTATGCGGCGGCGGCGGAGCGCACCGCGCGTGGGCGACTTGATGGCGTCGAACTGCTCATGGCCAGGGGGTCCTTGCTCAGCACGTTCCTCTCGCCGGCCTTCAACCACCGGAGCGATGAGTGGGGAGGATCCTTCGAAGGCCGCCTGAAGTTCCCGCTCGAGGTATTGCGACGCGTGCGGGCCGAGCTTGCGGGCGCTGCGATCCTCGGCGTCCGGATCAGTGCGGACGAGTTCATCGAGAACGGCCTCGATGCGAGTGGGGCCGCAGAGATCGTGAACGCGTTCGAAGCCGAGGGGCTGGTGGACTACGTCAGCGTCACAGGCGGTACCCCGACTCACCGAACATCCTTTCCATACGGTTACCCCGCAACACCTTTGCCGTTCGGGCTTTTCAGAGAGCTCGCAGGGCAGATCAAGAGGAGCACGTCCACTCCGATCGCGTATGTGGGGCGGGTGACAAGCCCCGAGGTCGCGGCGAGCATCATCGATGAGGGCGACGCCGACCTTGTCGGTGTCGCACGCGCACAGATCGCGGACCCCGAGTTCTTTGCGAAGGCTGCGCAATCGCGCTCCGAAGACATCAGGCCGTGCGTGGGTGCTAACGAGTGTGCGAATCATCACTTGGCCGGTCGCATGATCCGCTGCATCGCGAATCCTGGGCTCGGAAGAGAACGGGAATGGTCGGAAACAGAGCCTGCGCAGACGCAACGGCGATACGTCGTCGTCGGTGCCGGACCAGCCGGCCTCGAAGCCTCGCGCGTGCTTGCGCAGCGTGGTCATCTCGTCGAAGTCATCGATGAGAACTCCGAAACAGGCGGACAGATGCGGGCGTGGACGCGTTCGACCTCGCGTCGCGAGTTCAAGCGACTGTCCGATTGGTGGGCGCGCTCGGCGAAGAAGGACGGAGTGAGTTTCTCGCTGGGTGAGCGGGCCACCATCGAGGGTCTGCTATCACGGACCCCGGACGGCATCGTGCTGGCGACAGGGGCGCGACCGGCCCAGAGCCCGTACACCTCGGTGGATCCATCGGTCACGGTGGTGCCCGTGGAGGAGGCCCTGAATGGGCGAGTGACGCCCGGGCGGGCCGTCGTATTCGATGACATGGGACGGGTTGACGCGTGCCTCGTGGCCGAATACCTGCGAGAGAACGGATGTGACGTCACCCTGGTGACCTCAGAGATGTATGCCGCGCAGAACGAGGGCGAGGCAAGTCTGTATCCCATCATCGAGCAACTGCTCGACATCGGAGTCGAGATCGTTTCGCAGAGTGAAATTGACAGCATCGGCAACGGCCACGTGGTGATTCGCAATATGTTTCGAGCGGGCAGATGTACCGAACTGCCGGCCGACAGCTTTGTGCATGTCAGCGGTTATCGGGCCGACGACGAGTTGCGCAGCGGCCTGGAGGACGCCGGTCAGTATGTGGTCACGATCGGCGATGCACTGCAGCCTCGCCGTGTACACAACGCGGTGTTCGAGGGCGCTGCCACCGGCCGAATGATTGAACAGGGTCTCGGGTACGCAGATATCAGGCTGCTGCACGGGTTTTGAGAGCCGCACACATTTCGAAGAACAGATATCTCAGGAAGCAGGAGAAGAAACATGGGGCAGGTAACTACCGAGATCGTCGGCAGGAGTGGTGTCGTGCGTCTGGACAATCCGGAACGCATGAACGCTTGGACGACGCAGATGCAGCGCGAATTCGTCGAGGCAGTGAACCGTGTAAGCACCGAAAGTGCTGTCGACTCGATCATCGTGACCGGAACCGGAGAACGAGCGTTCTGCGCGGGACAGGACTTGAAAGAGCTGGCCGAGTTCGGCCGTAACGACGTTGAGGGCTGGTTGCAGAACTTCGTGGACATCTATGATGTTCTGCTCTCCAACCCGAAGCCGGTCGTAGCCGCGCTGAATGGTGTCGCCGCGGGCTCCGGATATCAGCTTGCACTGGTGTGCGACTTTCGGATCGGCCACCCGGGAGTACGGCTGGGGCAACCTGAGGTGAAGTCAGGGATCCCGAGCATCACGGGGCAATACCTCACAGAGCTGTCTCTGGGGCATGCCAGAACCGTGGATCTGATGCTCAGCGGGCGCCTGCTCGACGCCGACGAGGGTCTACACGTGGGGCTGCTCAACAAGATCGTTCCCCAGGCAGACGTGTTCAATCAGGCTCTGATCATGGCAGAGGAGCTCGCGGGGCATCCAGAGCACGCATTCAAGGTGACGAAACAACGTATTCGAGACAAGATCTGGCCAGGACTGATGGAGGCCTTCGATATTGCTCGGGCCATTGACGAGGAGGCCTGGGGGTCCGGCGACGCCCAGTCTTCGATCTCCGGCTTCTTCGATCGGCCGGAGCGGTGAAGCCGAGCATCGAACGAGGGATGGAGGACGCCATGCTTCAGGCAACATTCGCACCGACGGTTGCGGCGCTCACCGCTGACAGCAGCATCCCCGAATTGCTGCGGCGCCGGATCGAGGAAGTGCCCGAACGGCTCCTCATTGAGAATGTCGCTGAACGAGTGACGTTCGCCGACTTTGGGAAACGAGTCACGCAGACCGCGGAACTGCTTGAGGGCATGGGAATCGGTGACGGCTCGCGCGTCGTAGTTTCGCTTGGAAACTCGGTCGCACACATCGCGCTCATCTACACGCTGTTCGACATCGGAGCCGTGTGGATACCGCTCAACCCACAGCTGCGCCGCGATTCAGTTGCACACATCATCCGGGACTCCCGTGCCACCCACGTCGTGGCGGCAGCAGTGAGCGGCGCATCGGAGGTGCTCTCTGAGGAAGGGGCTGAGGCGGTCGGATCGCTCTCCGTCGGAACCTCGGATGCAGAAGAAGGTCGAAGTGAAGCTTTGGTCTATGCCGTGCAAAGTGCTGATACCACCCTGGGGGATCCTCGGACCATCGCGATTCTCTACACTTCGGGGACCACCGGCCCTCCCAAGGGAGTGCAGGTTACCGACCGGATGCTGCGTACGTCTGCCGCAGGGTGCGCGGTTGTCACCGGTGCTCGCGACGGCGACGTGTTCTACATCTGGGAGCCAATCTTCCATATCGGGGGAGCACAGGTGCTGTTCCTGCCGCTCGCATCCAATATCCATATCGCGCTGGCGCAACGGTTCAGCGTCTCCCGCTTTTGGGCGGAGGTCAAGCGCTTCGGGGCGACGCATATCCATCACCTCGGGGGAATCCTGCAGATGCTTCTGACGAGGGAGCCTTCAGCGGAGGAACGGGACCACCGCGTGCGGATCACCTGGGGAGCCGGGGCGACGAAAGACGTCTGGCGCAGTGTCGAGCAACGGTTCGGCATTGAGGTGCACGAGTGCTACGGGATGACCGAGAACTCGAGTGTCACCACGTCGAACTCCTCATCCTTCGAAGCGGGTATCGGCAGGCCTTTGCCCTGGTTCGAGGTCGAGTTGCTTGATCCGGAGACCGGTGCAAGCGCCGACTACGGTGAGATCACGGTACGAGGGCTCCGGGACGGCCTGGTCACTCCGGGATATCTGGACAATGATGAAGCGAATGCTCGGGCATTCTTCGGCGAGTGGTGGCGCACAGGTGATCTAGGGAGACGCGACACGAACGGCAACTTGCACTACGTGGGTCGGGTGAATGACAGCATCCGCGTGCGTGGAGAGAATGTCTCTGCGTGGGAGGTTGAAAGCGTATTCGATCGGATGCCCGGAGTCGCACGCAGCGCGGCTATGGGGATTGACGGTGAGATCGGCGAACAGGACATCTTGCTCTTCGTGATCCCTTCGGAGGAGGCAACCGTCGACCCCGCGGGGATCTCGGCCTGGGGACATCAGCACCTCGCCGGTTTCCAGGTACCTCGTTATCTGCAGATCGTCGACGAGTTGCCGATGACGCCCAGTCGTCGTGTGGCAAAGAAACGATTGCAGCCCGACGCGGAGAGCTTCCTGCGCGTTCCGGAGAAGTAGTAGCGCCGCGTCACATCTCGGGCGCCCGCAGACCCTCCGCGATACTGCGTAGACGCTCGAGGAAGGCGGGTACCAGAGGTCCGTTTCCGGCCGTGCTGCGCGTCACGGCGACGATTCGGCGCTTCGGAAGTGGATCGCTGATCCTGACCATGCGGAGCTTTCCGTCGTCGGGAAATGCGAGGTGAGGGAGAAGCGCGATGCCCAACGACGATCGAACCAGACCGCGTACGGCGTCGAAGTTGTTGCTGCGAAAAGCAATCTGAGGCTGAAAACCATGCCGTGAGGTCAGTCCTTGCAGGCACTGGTAGGCCGCAGTGCTCTCCGTGTTCGTTATCCAGCGTTCTCGGCTCAGGTCTTCAAAGGCTATGGGCTTCCGCACCGCAATCGCGCGTGACGGGGATGCGACGACGTGGAGCGATTCCGAATGCAGCGGATGCAGCGTCAGCTGCTCAGGCCAGCGCTCGGGAACGCCGTCATAGGTGAAGACCAAAGCGATGTCGATTGCTCCGTCGAGCACTTGTGGAATGAGCTCGTACGGCTCTCCTTCCGTATAGCTGACGTAGACGTCTTGCCGTTCAAGAAGGAACTGAGCGATTGCCGGGGACAATAACCGGTCGCTCGCAGAGCTGAACGTGCCGATGCGGAGTCTGCCGGCCTGCCCGGCCGCGAGCCGCTTTGCCTCGTGTCGAAGCGTCGCGAGTTCATTGAGTAGTTTCTCGCTTTGCTCGTACAGGTAGAGCGCCGAGATCGTAGCCTTCACGCTTCGAGCTTGTCTCTCGAAGAGGGTGATGTTGAGCGATTCCTCCAGTCTCGCGATCTGCTGGGAAACCGCAGAACCCGTGTACCCGAGTGCACGACCCGCGTCGGCGAACGAGCCGGTCTCGATGACCGCGGCGAGCGCCTTGAGTGCGGTCGGTGTGATCTCCATAGCAGGGCTCAGTGTAGCGAGAGGTTCGACTCAGGAACACCGATAGGATGGACTTCATGGTTCTGCAACCGAAGCTCTCAGACTTCCCGCGAATCCGCTCCGCTCTCAAGGTGTACAAAGTCACCTCAGTGATCACCGGCATCATGCTGCTCCTGCTGCTGACCGAGATGATTCTGAAGTACTCGCCCACGCACGTTGAGCTCTTCGCAGGTGGCGAGACGGGCGGGCTCCATTTCGCACCGGTCGTCGTGGGCGAATCGTGTCAGTGGTTCTCGCTCTTCAACCCCTTCCAAGAGGGGTGCTCGCTGGAATCGACCGGCACTGGAGCCAACCTCTCACTCATGATTCTGGTGGCGCACGGGTGGTTCTACGTCGCCTACTTGATCGGCTGCTTCATGATCTGGAGCCCGATGCGCTGGCGCTTCCCGCGGTTCCTGCTTCTCGCGCTCGGCGGCGTGGTGCCGCTGCTCTCCTTCATCATGGAGGTGCGAGTCGCGCGAGAGGTCACCGCATACCTCGATGCTCGTGAGGCAGAAGCGAGCGCGTCCGAGACATCCCAATCCTCAGCATCCGCCGCGGCTCAGGCCGCCCAGGCTTCGGAAGGCCAGTAATGACAGAGCAGACCGTTACCGGGCATCGCCCGGTTCTCGTGGTCGATTTCGGTGCGCAGTACGCTCAGCTGATCGCGCGCCGCGTGCGGGAGGCGGGCGTGTTCTCCGAGCTCGTACCGCACACGATTACCGCCGAAGAGGTTCAGGCCAAGCAGCCGCTCGGCATCGTGCTTTCCGGCGGCCCCTCCTCCGTGTACGCGGAAGGTGCGCCGGCCTTCGACGAGGCGGTATTTGATCTCGGTGTACCCGTTCTCGGCATCTGCTACGGATTCCAGGTGATGGCACGTGCGCTCGGTGGCGTGGTCGGCAACACTGGTGACCGCGAGTACGGAGCGACGGATGCGGTGGTGGTCGGCGACGGCGGTGCGATCCTCGCCGGGCAGCCGGTCGAGCAGAATGTCTGGATGAGTCACGGTGATGCGGTGCAGCAAGCGCCCGAGGGCTTCGAGGTGCTTGCTCGCACGGCGGTCACTCCCGTCGCGGCATTCGGATCTGCCGAGCGGGGGCTCTACGGTGTTCAGTGGCACCCCGAGGTGAAGCACTCCGATCACGGGCAGCGCATCCTCGAGAACTTCCTGCACATCGTTGCGGGGATCGAACCCGATTGGAACGCGGGCAGTGTCATTGCGGAGCAGGTGGAACTGATTCGTGAGCAGGTGGGGAATGCCCGCGTGATCTCGGCGCTCTCGGGCGGTGTCGACTCCGCGGTGTCGACTGCACTCGTGCACCGTGCGATCGGCGACCAGTTGACCGCCGTATTCGTTGATCATGGTCTGCTGCGTCAGGGTGAACGCGAGCAGGTCGAGAAGGACTACGTCGAATCGACCGGAGTGCACCTCATCACGGTTGATGCGGCAGATACCTTCCTCGGTCACCTCGCAGGAGTGACCGACCCCGAGGAGAAGCGCAAGATCATCGGCCGCGAGTTCATTCGCGCCTTCGAACAAGTGCAGCGCGATCTCATCGCGGAGGCGAAGGCCGAGGGCGAGCCGATCAAGTTCCTCGTACAGGGCACGCTCTACCCTGATGTCGTCGAGTCGGGCGGTGGCTCTGGCACCGCAAACATCAAGTCCCACCACAACGTCGGCGGTCTTCCCGAAGACATGACCTTCGAGCTCATTGAACCCCTGCGTGACCTCTTCAAGGACGAGGTACGGGCGGTCGGCCGTGAACTCGGGATTCCTGAGCCGATCGTCGCGCGACAGCCGTTCCCCGGGCCCGGTCTCGGAATTCGGATCGTGGGAGAAGTGACTCGAGACCGCCTCGAGACGTTGCGCGCGGCCGACGCGATTGCCCGAGCCGAACTCACCGCCGCGGGTCTCGACGCCGAGATCTGGCAGTGCCCGGTCGTGCTGCTCGCCGACGTCCGCTCGGTCGGTGTGCAGGGCGATGGCCGTACCTACGGGCATCCGATCGTGCTGCGTCCCGTCTCCAGCGAGGACGCGATGACGGCCGACTGGACGCGCGTGCCCTACGAGGTGCTCGCGCGCATCTCGAACAAGATCACCAACCAGGTGCCCGAGGTGAACCGAGTCGTGCTCGACGTCACTTCGAAGCCTCCGGGGACGATCGAGTGGGAGTAGCGCTGTTGCAGTAGGCGATCCCGTGCGATGCGGCGCATCTGGTTTTTATCCGAGCTGATAAGAACAAGATGCGCCGCATTGTTCTCCCCAGGAAAGTTCGGCGGTGTCAGTGCTCCTCGATAAGATCGCAGCATGAGCGAAGACGTCGAGGTGTTGCGGGCGAAACTGGCTGAGGCAGAGGCGCGGGCGAAAGCCGCGGAGGCCGCAGCCGCGCGGGCTGAAGCCGAGGCTGCGCGAGCAGCGTTGGCAGCGGTCGAGGGCGATGCTGCAGGTCCGGCGCCGGTCACGGAGCCCGCGGCGCCCACGGAGCCGAGCCCCGCATCTGAACTCGACCCAGCCCTGCGTGCTATCGCTGACGGGTATGCGTTCGAGGCATCAGCGCTGACGCTCGGCACACTGCTGGATGGTGAGCAGCCGCGCCCGGGAAACCTCGTCAGGATGCCGTTCGGCATGTTCAACAGGCACCTGCTCGTTGCCGGTGCGACGGGCACCGGCAAGACGCGTACGCTGCAGCTGCTTGCAGAGGGACTTTCGACTGCGGGATCCTCAGTACTGCTCTGCGACGTCAAGGGCGATCTCACCGGCATGGCGGAAGACGGCGCAGCCTCCGAGAAGCTGCTGGCTCGCACGGAGGCCAACGGGCAGGCCTGGGAGCCTGCTTCGTTCCCGGTGGAATTGCTGCGACTGGGCGGCGTCGAAAATGAGAGCCCGGGCGTCGTCGTACGCGTGCCGGTCTCCGACTTCGGTCCGATCCTCCTCGCCCGTGCGCTCGACCTGAACACCACGCAGGAGCAGGCGCTGCAGCTCATCTTCTCCTGGGCCGACGCACAAGGGCTCGAGCTCGTCGACCTCGGAGATATCCGTGCCGTGACCATGCACCTCACCTCGGATGCGGGCAAGGAGGTGCTCGCAAGCCTGGGAGGCGTGTCGAAGGCGACTGCTGGGGTGATCCTGCGTGCGATCACTGCGCTGGAAGCGCAGGGCGGTGACCGATTCTTCGGCGAACCAGGCTTCGATACGGCAGATCTGATGCGCCAGGTGGACGGGCGCGGAGTAGTGTCGTTGCTCGACGTGGGCGACATGTTCGAGCGGCCAGCACTCGTCAGCACCGTGATCATGTGGCTCTTGGCCGACCTGTTCTCTGAGCTCCCCGAAGTCGGTGACCCCGAGCACCCGAAGCTCGTGTTCTTCTTCGATGAGGCGCATTTGCTGTTCGCGAATGCGACGAAGGAGTTCTTGCGACAGGTGGTGCAGACGGTGCGTCTCATCCGCTCCAAAGGCGTTGGCGTCGTCTTCGTGACGCAGACTCCGAAAGACATTCCCGCCGATGTCTTGGCGCAGTTGGGATCGCGCGTGCAGCACGCGCTGCGTGCCGCAACACCCGACGACGAGAAGAAGCTGAAGCAGACGGTCAATACCTTCCCCAACACCGAGCTCGATCTCGCAGAGCTGTTGACGACGCTGGGCACCGGCGAAGCGATCGTGACCGTGCTCGGTACCGATGGCAGGCCGACCCCGGTCGCTCCGACCAAGCTGTGGGCGCCCGCGTCAGTCATGGGACCAGCCCAGCCGGCGACCGTGCAATCGATTGCGGCTGCGTCGGCACTCGCGAGCAAGTACGCCGAGGCGACGAATCCAATCTCCGCAGAAGAGAAGCTGGAGCAACGAGCCGCCGAAGCGGAATCCGAGCGCCAACGCGCGGAGGCCGAGGCGCAAGCCGCCGCCGAGGCCGAGAAGCGCGCCAAAGCTGAGGCTGCTGCGGCCGCGAAGGCTCAGAAAGCCGCGGAGAAAGAGGCCGAGCAGCGAGCACGGGAGGCCGCGCGCAAGGCTCAGCGACGCGGCGGAACGATTGAGAAGGCGATCGGGTCCGCGCTGCGCTCCGCAGGGACTCAGATCGGACGTGAGATCACGCGAACGATCTTCGGAACGCGAAAGCGCTGATCCCGGTTATTCGGGACCAGCGCTTCCCAGACCGATCGAAGATCAGTGAGCGGGAGCGGCGATCAGTCGCCGCCGCGCAGAATCGCGAGGATACGCAGGATCTCAACGTAGAGCCAGATGAGCGTCACCATCAGGCCGAAGGCTGCCGTCCAGCCCCACTTGGCGGGGATGCGGTTCTTCACACCGTTCTGAATGAGCTCGAAGTCCATGACGAGTGAATACGCGGCGAGGAAGACTGCGAGCAGGCCGACGATGATGCCGAGCGGAATACCGAAGACCTCGATGCCGGTGCGCATGCCCCACGCAGAGTCTGCAACCTCGCCCGAGCCGAACCACATCATGCCCACATTGATGAGCGAGAACACGAGGTACCCTGCCATGGCGATCAGTACGATCTTCGTCATGCGCGGGCTCGTACGGACCTTGCCGCTGCGGAACAGCAGCATGGTCACACCGAACACGGCAAAGGTGCCCATCAGCGCCTGCGCGACAATACCGGGGTAGAGGCTCTCCATCAGCCCGGAGAGGCCGCCGAGGAAGAGTCCCTGAGCGACCGCATACCCCATGATGAGCGGGACGCTCGGCTCCTTCTTGAACGCGTTCACGAGGCCGAGAACGAGGCCGACAAGCATGCCGAGAATCATGAGGATCGGCGCGAACCAGCCGACAGCGGCGAAGGCGAGCACGACGAGGAAGAGACCGACAGTCTTCGAGATGGTGTTCTCGTAGGTCATCGGATCGTCCGACGGACGGATGGTCGGCGGCTGTTCGGCGACCACCGGTTCGTCAATTCCCGGACGCTGAGTCTGAGCTGCGGGCTGATCGTAGATGCGGCGCAGCTCCTCCGCAGTGAGGGTCTTGCCGTTCAGTGCGGGGTTGTTGCTGAGAGCGGGATTGCTCATGCGGCTCCTTTGCAGGGGCGGATACGTGAGTCAAGCGTATCGGGAATGCTGTCGCCCTGTCTGGGAAATCGGCAGAATCTCGGCAGTTTCTCGGTGAGCGGATCGGCGATCAGTCAGCGGTGCCCCATAGGCTTGCGGCATGGCGAATGCTTCGGGATCCCCCCTCGTTATCGGGCATCGCGGTGCCTCGGGGTACCGCCCCGAGCACACCGAGTCTGCCTACCGACTGGCGTTCGAGCTCGGTGCCGACCTGGTGGAGCCGGACATCGTCGCCACCAGCGACGGCGTGCTCGTGGTGCGCCATGAGAACGACATCTCGGGAACGACCGACGTGGCGGAGCGGCGCGAGTTCGCTGATCGCAAGACCACCAAGACCGTCGACGGTGTGCGGCTGACAGGCTGGTTCACCGAGGATTTCACCTGGGACGAGCTGCGCACGCTGCGGTGCAGGGAGCGGTTGCCCCGGATGCGGGCTGACAACCGGGCCTATGACGGGGCGGAGCCGATCCTGCGCCTTCGCGATGTGCTCGGCATCGTCGACGCGGCAAGCGACGATCACGGTCGGCAGTTCGGTGTCGTGGTGGAGGTCAAGCACGCCCACTACTTCGCGTCGATCGGGCTGAACCTCGGAGATCTACTGCTGCGCGAGCTCGCCTCGACGGGCTGGGACAATCGTCCGGATCGGCTCGTGATCGAGTGCTTCGAACTCGGGGTACTGGAGTGGTTGGGCGACGCCGGAGTGCGAGCGAAACGGATCTTCCTGCTCGAACGAGAAGGCGCACCTGCTGACGAAGTTGCCGAGGCCGGCGAGGACGCGCACGCTTACGCCTGGTATCGCAGTGACGACGGCCTACGGTCGCTCATCGGACGGGTCGACGGAATCAGCGTCGCTAAATCAGATCTGCTGCGCACCAACCGGCGCGGCCGAGCAGTCGGACCCAACGATCTCGTCGCCAAAGCCCACGCACTGGGGCTTGAGGTCTACACCTGGACGCTCCGACCCGAGCGTCATTTCTTGAACCCCAGATTCCAACGCGGGCTCCGCGCAGGGGAGTGGGGCGACTGGCAGGGCGAGTTTCGCATGATCCTGAGTACCGGCGTCAACGGCATTTTTGTTGATCAGCCGGACCTCGCCGTGCACTTGCTCGAGCAACTCGGCCACCGAGGCGGAAACGCGAAGCTCTGAAGCCGAGGTTCTTGTGGATTATGTAGCTGGGCACTGAGTCTGTGAAGAGAGCGGACTTGGGGCCGGATCTGAGCGGCTAAGAATTTAGAGCCCGGATGCTGTCCACTGCTGCGGGGCAAAATCGCCTCCGATGGTGTGGCCGGCAGCGACCAAAGTGGTTCCGTCAAATACAACGGTCACCGTATGCATGTGGTCCGAGGAGGCTCCGCGATGAAAGGCGGTGACCCCTTCTTTCGGAAACTCAGGAGAAATGTCTGTGTAGACGGAGGTGCGGAAGTCTGAGAGTAGATCTGCCGCAGTTTGTTCAGAGAGCACCGCTACCGAGACAGAAGCCAACGCATCAGAATTCGGAATACCCCAGAAGCACGTCAGTTGCCGATCCGCGCCTGCGATTGCATCAAGCGTGCGCGGGCCGAGAAAGGAATTCGCCCAGTGCGCTGCATCAGAGGCCGTGCCAGGAGTCAGATATTGATCGAACCCGCTGATTAGCGAGGGGGAGATCAGTTGCTCGCAGGTGGAGGGGAGCTTTCCGAGAGGTAGTTCGGGTGCGGGAGTAGACCTGAGATCCGGCGACGAGGGGGCTTCAGAGGTTGGGGTCTTGGTGACACTCGGATCTGTAAGAGGAGCGACGGAAGGGGGTTCCTTGAGAACTGAACATCCGGAGAGTGCTAAGCCCAGAGATGCAACTACCACCAGGTTGACGCCTGTCGTAGATCTGGCTCCCATGGCAACAATCATGACAGATACACAACGACTTCTCAGCGGCACTCGCCCACAAGGTTGCTGGCGATCAAGTCGCGCAGCCGATCACCGCGATATCCGGCATCGAGCAGGAATCCGAGTTTCGCAAGAGCCGCCTCGAGGGTCAGATCCGATCCATCGATTACTCCGGCTGCGGCGAGCTCCTGGCCCACCGCGTACCGCGAGAGATCCACTCCGCCCGACGAACACTGCGTGATCGCGACCACGGGTACGTCGGAACAGACCTCTCGCAAGGCGCCGAGCATGCCCGGTCGCGACATCGGACCGTTGCCGCTGCCGTAGCATTCGAGCACGAGGCCGTCGGGGCGACCGCCGATCGCGGCTCGAAGGTCATCTGCCGTGCAGGCCGGAACAAAACGGAAGCTCAGCACGCGTGCTGGCCCGTTTCGGTCGGAGGACTCTGTACGTGCGGGGATGCCGACGCCGCCGCGGACGAGCGGCAGTTCGGCGCGGAACGCGGAGAGGGAGACCGTGTCGTGCTTCTCCGTGCGGACGGCTGGCAGGATCGCTCCGCCGAAGGCGACCGCGACGGGTGCTCCGGGCGCCGCCTTGAGTGACGCGCGGATCGCGAGCGAGAGGTTCTCCCCGGCGTCGCTCTTCGGGGCGGCGTGCGGGAGCTGGCTGCCGGTGACCACGACGGGCACGTCGAGGTCGGCCAGCTCGAATGCCAATCTGGCCGCGGTGTAAGCCAGGGTGTCGGTGCCATGCGTCACCACCACGCCACGGGGTCGGCTCGTGTTGACCCGCGCCCGGATGGCGCGAGCGACGCGTGGTGCGGTCTCGGCGTCGGCGTTGGAGCTGTCCACCGCGGGGAGAAGATGGCTGATGCGGGAGGTGACGCCCAGGGGAGTGCAGATCCGTTCGATCATTGCTTCGAACACATCGGGAAAATCAGGATCCGGCGCGAGTCCGTTATCGGTCGCACGCATGCCGATGGTGCCGCCCGTGGCGAAAATGAGTACTTCGGGGCGAGGATCGAGAGCTGCCATGCCGACCATTCTTCCGTATTCTTCCGACCTGCTTCAGTTCCGCACCACGCGCCCGATGTCAGTGGCGGAGCCTAGACTTGGGACGATGAGTGAATTCGAGCTTCTGGATCCCGGTGCGCCGTTCAGCGGTGCCTCCGCGGGCACCCGCAGTGGTACCGGTTCAGATGGCGGCGACGATCCGTTGCTGACCGGTCTGAACCCTGCGCAGGCACGCGCGGTCACCTCCCGCAGCGCGGCGCTGCTGATCGTGGCGGGTGCGGGATCTGGCAAGACTCGAGTGCTGACGCACCGTATCGCGCAGCTGATTCGGGATCGCGAGGCCTGGCCGAGCCAGATCCTTGCAATCACCTTCACCAATAAGGCCGCGGCCGAGATGCGAGAGCGCCTCCAGGGGTTGCTCGAGCGACAGGGGCTACCGAGCTCCGAGGTCGCGGGCATGTGGGTCTCGACGTTCCACTCGGCCTGCGTGCGCATTCTCCGCCGGGAATCAGAGCGCTTCGGGTATGTCTCGGGCTTCACGATCTACGACTCAGCAGACTCCCGCGCACTGCTCAAACGCATCATCAAAGACCTCGACGCCGACAGCTACGGGTTTACACCCGCGAATGCCGGCTCCAAGATCTCCCGGCTCAAGAATGAGCTGACCGATGCATCGGCGTATGCGGCGACCGCGAACGAGGCAGATCCCCGTGAGCGCATCTTCCTCGAGATCTTCTCCTTGTACGAGCAGGAACTTCGGCGAGCGAACGCCTTCGACTTCGATGACCTCATCGGGCAAACGGTGCACCTGTTCCGCGCGCACCCTGACGTTGCAGCAGTCTACCGGCGCCGCTTCAGGCACATCCTCGTCGATGAGTACCAAGATACGAACCATGCTCAGTACTCCCTGATCCGCGAGCTCACGCGACCGGTCGAACCGGAAGACGTCGACCGTCTCATGCCACCGGCACGTCCCGCCGAACTCGACGGCTCCGGGCGCATCCAGCCGGCCGCGCTCACCGTGGTCGGCGACTCCGACCAGTCGATCTACGCGTTCCGCGGCGCAGACATCCGCAACATCGTCGAGTTCGAGCGTGACTTTCCCGGCGCCGAGGTGGTCAAGCTTGAGCAGAACTACCGCTCAACGCAGAACATCCTCTCGGCGGCGAACGCTGTCATCGGCAACAACTTCGACCGTCAAGAGAAGAGCCTCTTCACCACCGAAGGCGACGGAGAGCGAATCGTTGGCTTCACCGGGTACTCGCAGCACGATGAAGCGCGATTCGTCGCGGAAGAGATCGAAGACCTGCATCTGGCAGGCGTCGCATACAGCGATATCGCGGTCTTCTACCGCACCAACTCACAGACGCGTGCGCTGGAGGAACTGCTCATACGCTCGGCTGTGCCGTACCGGGTGCTCGGGGGCACGAAGTTCTACGAGCGGGCTGAAATCAAGGACGCTATGGCGTACCTGACGAGCATTGCGAACCCCTACGATCCGATTGCGTGGTCGCGGATGCTTGGCGCCCCGAAACGCGGCATCGGGCCCATGGCCGAGGCCCACCTCGCGAACTTCCAAGAACAGCATGATCTCTCGTTCCACGAGGCGATGCTGCGCGCTGACGAAGTCGCCGCGCTCGGCCCGAAGCTGCGCAACACGGTGCGTGAACTTGCCGAGGTGCTGACCCGTGCTGCGCGGATGGCGGCGGGCGGCGGCGCGACCGACGTGGAAGGCGAAGAAGCCAAGCCCGCACCGGTCGGCGACGTGCTGAAGCTGATCCTCGACGAAACCGAGATGATTGAGAAGCTCCGTGCGAAGCGCGACCCGCAAGACGATGCGCGTGCCGAGAACCTGGAGGAGCTCCTGGCGGTCGCACGCGAGTTCGACGTCAAGCAACCGGGCGCGGGGCTACTCGCCTTCCTCACCGAGGTCAGCCTCGTCGCGGCAGCCGACGACCTCGACGACACGAGTGGCACGGTCTCGCTCATGACGATGCACACGGCGAAGGGCCTCGAATTCAAGGCAGTCTTCATCACCGGCGTCGAAGAGGGACTGCTGCCGCATCAGATGTCCGTGGATGAGGTCGGCGGGATCAGCGAGGAGCGGCGTCTCATGTACGTCGGCATCACGCGCGCGCGTGAACGACTCTTCCTCACGCTCGCTTCGACCCGTGCGACGTTCGGCGACATCTCCGTGGCGATGCCCTCGAGGTTCCTGCAAGAGATTCCTGAGGGGCTCATCGACTGGCGGCAATCGCCCGGTGAGGTGACCGGGAGGGGTGGCACCGAGTCGCGAGCGCTCAATGCACCGCGCGGCTCGGGATCCTCCTGGTCTTCTCGTAGCCGCACGACGGAGTCGAGCGTCAGCTTCGGGTCCGGGGGTGGTCGCGGCGCTGCAGCGGTATCCGAACCCGCGAGCGGCAATATGCAGTCGGCCCTCGACAAGTGGCGCGAGCGCAAACGATTGGCCAAGGAGGCGCAGGCGGCCGGCGGCGGGTTCTCGAACATGATTGGTGTCGAAACCCGAGACAACGGCGACCTCGATCTTTCCCCGGGCGACCGCATCAAGCACGAAGACTACGGCGAAGGCCGCGTCGATACTGTGACGGGCGCCGGATCGAAGCGCATCGCCCACGTCGTCTTCGACTCCGGGGCGATGCGCAAGCTGCTCATCAAGCTTGCACCCATCGAGAAGGTCGAGTGATGCATGCGCTCGACAAAGCAGGAAGGCGTCAGCCCTAGTAGTTCTGGCGACCGAGAAGCCAACAAGCACGAACAGGTGAAATACCGGCGATCCTGGGCGCTCGTCTGCGCGTTGGATGACATTCGGCATACTCCTACGGGACGAAAACAAGTACCGAGTCGGTGGCGTTTTTACTTGGGGATCGGTCTGCTGGTTCTGTCGGCCTTTTTCTTGGGCCCAGGGATCTGGCAAACCACCCGAGGAGACGACCCATTTGGGGGTCCATTCATCGTGGCCTCGTTGGTGACGTTCGTTGTCGGCATGGGCTTCGTGATTTGGAATCTCAGCGACAATAGATTCATCGCCATATCGTTGGGTATCGATCGACAAGCTCATATCGGACGAATGGTCGTCTGGGGACTCTCTTTTGTAGGTGGGGTGCTGGCCGCTGGCTCCTCCGTGATCCTGTTGCTTGTGCCAGCCCCGCTGGAGCCAGGCGGCCTATTCGCGTGGATACTGACACTTGGGGAAACGTCTCGAAGTGAGCCAATTCCCTCATGGATCGCTTTGCTTGTTGGTCTCTGGCAGTTTGTGCTCGTGATGCTGATGCTACCTCTGGGCATCGCACAGCAGCCTCTCGTGAGTCTGAGTCATCGACGACGAGATTCACGGATCACGAGAATTGCGTGGGGTCATTTCCTCGTGGCTGCGACTGTTGCGATCGCAGTCGTCGCTACCATTCGCGTGATTGTCGTTCGCGTCACAGGAGAAAGCCAGATTACGGTCGTCGTGACATTGACGGTGACCCTGCTCTCTCTGGTGTGTGCCCTCGCCGGAAGACACGCAGCTGAACTGCGGCAACGGAGAGCGAGAGCAACCGAACTGCTCGACGAAATTATTGAGCAGACTTCCCAGAGCGAAGATAGACCTTCGGAAGATATTTCGAAGCTTTTGTCACGGCTCGAACGCGAATCACGCTTTCCAAGTGGCGGTTGGTGGTGGCACCCCGATCCCGAACTCTTTGATGATGCCCTACTCGACCTGTTCCGCCTGTTGGCACCCGAGAGCAATGATGAGCGCCCCGGAGTTGCTCGGCTCCGTCGGAAGCTGGGGAAGGAGAAGGTTGCCCTCATCCTTTCTCTGGTGAATGACCTTCGAGACTCAATGATGGCCTTGTATCCGCAGTCCCCGAGTGATGAAGGCAAGGCGTCCGTGGGTTCCGCGGATGGCGCGGGACGAAACATGAGCCCCGAGTTTCAAGTTGATGATCGAATCACTCATGAGCGATTCGGCGAGGGAATTGTCACACACGTAATTGGCCGAAAGAAGAGACGTGTGGCGCGCGTTCGATTTGAGTGGGTGGGCTTGGAGAACTCGGACGGCGCATAGCTCCTCCTGGGGAGCAGTATGGATTTCCAATGTGAGCCAGTCGAGTATGTGGCCCTTTCGGAATAGGCTGCCGCCGCGCCCCGGCGACTGGAAGCCGGGAAGTAGCACTGGTTTGGTCCGGCGCACCGCTTGAATCGTGTCGTACTAGCGACGCAGAGACCTCTGGCGCTCAAGAGTGAATGACAGCGGTGGTGCCAGGGCTGCTCATCTCGGAGTCATCCGGTGCCGCGGGTCTGTGCTGCGGGTCTGTGCCGCGAATCTGCCGCGTGGACCCGCACCGAGGGTCGGAAAACTGATGCTTCTCTCCGAAAAGTCCATGATTTTTCTACCATCGGCGTGGTTCCCGGGGGCTGGGGGCCTGGGTTCAGGGGTTCCGGGGGCATGGTGGTGCTGCGGGGAAGAAGTGGGGAGACTGTGGGAAAATAACGAGCGAATGCGCGGGCGCAGACTCCTGCACGCATGGGATAGGGCGTAGGCTCGGACGCATGATGAGCACCGTCGCTCCCGATCCCTGGCCCCTCATCGTTGAAGATGCACGACGGTATCCGAGTCCGCATAACTCCCAGCCGATCAAACTCACGCCCCACGGGCCCCACCGCGCGACCCTCTCGTACGACCTCGCACTCGGCCTCCCCGCCGAATCCTTCGGCATCCCATTCGGGCATGTCTGCGCCGGAGTCTTCCTCGAGTCCCTGCGCATCGCCGCGCGGGCAGCAGGGTATGGCGTCCGCGAGCAGTTGGATCACTCCGACATGGATTTTGGCGGGCGCTCGCGCCTGCACCGCTTCGCCGAGATTGAGCTCGTGCCACTCGAACTGAGCGACGACGAGCGGGTCGCTGCCCGCATCGAGCTCGAACGATTTCGCACACGCCGTACATCGCGGCGTCCGTATCTCAGCCGCTCGGTCCCGCCTGATGTGCTTTCCGAAGTCGAGCGACTCTGCGCTGAGGCCGGGCACGAGTTCCGATTCACTGACGACCGCGAATTGGTGAAACGCATTGTGCACGTCAACCAAGCCACGCTGTTCGACGATCTCGAGAACGATGCCGTCTACGCCGAGATCATGGAATGGCTGCGTTTTTCGAAGCAGGAAGCTGCGGAGAAACGTGACGGGCTGTCTGCCGAGACCATGCTCATGCCCGGGGGCATCTTGCGATACGCAATGGCGCACCGCAGGCTGTGGCGCACGCGAGGCATCGGTGACGCGATCCGCGGTATCTATCTGAACACGATGCGCGGGGTGCATCAGTTGGGCTGGATCGAGGGCCCCTTCGACTCGCCTGCCGACTACATTGAGGCCGGTCGTACCTTCATGCGGGCGTGGCTCGAACTGCACCGGCACGGCGTCGTGCTGCACCCGTTCGGAACCGTCATCACCAATCCCGGGTCGCACGCACTCTTCGCCGAAGCAGTACGGGCGCGAGAAGGAGACGGTCGTATGGCCTGGATGCTGTTCCGCTTCGGTTACAGCAAGTACCCACCGCTCGCGTACCGCCGACCGGCGTCGGCAATGCTGCTCGAAGACATCCCCGACTACGGAGAGGCACGACCATGAAGCGCCTGATCACGTTCGCCATGCTGGCAGTGCTGGAACAGATTGTCCGTCTGCTCATGCCGCGGGTGGGCACGCACCGGATCCTGCTCGCTCCTGGAATCGAGCCGTTGCGCTGGAAGCTCGCGCGACTCCGGAGCTGGCGCACCTTCGAGCAGACCGCGCGACGAGTACCGGCATACCGTGAATTCCTTGCGGAGCGAGGCTTCCCTCGACGCCTTGACGTATCGAACGGCGTGCAGGCTGCGATCCGTACGATCCCGGAAATGGACAAGGACTCCTACATCCGGCGCTGGTCGATCCCCGAGCGCTGCCAGGGCGGCAGGATCCCGCGCCGCGGCGTCATCGTCGACGAGTCAAGCGGCAGCTCCGGCACTCCCACCAGTTGGATCCGTGGGCCGCGGGAGCGGCAGGCGACACGGCAGATTCTGCAACTCGGGTACACCAACACGGCCAAGTCGATGCAGCATCCGCCGTTCGTCATCAATGCGTTCTCGCTCGGCGCGTGGGCAACCGGCATGAACGTGACGACCTCCCTGACCGATGTCAGCATGATCAAGTCGATCGGCCCCGACAAGACCAAGATCATCCAGACCATCTCGGAGTTCGGGCCGAATCACACCTACGTGATCCTCAGCTATCCGCCATTCTTGAAAGCCCTCTTCGATGACGACCGCCTCGACTGGTCGAAGTACGACATCGTCGCCGCGTTCGGTGGTGAGGGGATCAGCGAGAGTATGCGAGACCACATCCTGAAGACCGCCCATTCGGCCTACGGCAGTTACGGAGCGAGCGACCTCGAGATCAATCTCGCGCTCGAAACCGACTTCACAGTCGAGCTGCGCCGTGCGATCGCTGCGAACCCCACGCTTGCCGAGCGCATCAGCAAGCGTGCCGACTACGGCGTGCTGCCGATGATCTTCCAGTTCAACCCGTTCAACTATCTCATCGAAACCAACGAGCGCGGGGAGCTGCTCGTCACCATCGCGCGATCCGAGAACCTGAACCCCCGAATTCGATACAACATTCACGACAGAGGCCATGTGCTGCGCATGACTGATCTCGAACCAGTGCTGCGCGAGTTCGGGCTCAGCAAGATCCTGCGCGCGAAGCAGCTCGATCTGCCGTTGCTCTTCCATTACGGGCGCAGCGACCTCTCCGTGGACTTCAACGGCGCTGTCGTAGGCCCGGACTCGCTGCGCGATGTGATCAACGCCCACGAACAGCTGCTCGAATCGGTCGAGAATCATCGATTGGTCTCGTATGAAGACGAACAGGGGGATCGGCAGCTGCACTTGGCGTTGCAGCTCGTCGAAGGCCGCGATCCTGATGCACTTGATACCGCAGCGCTCGCCGCAGAGGTGTTCGCAGAGCTTCGCCGTGCGAACGGTGACTTCCATAACGCGATTCTCACTTCCGACGACGCGATGCTGCCGACGTTCGCGATCTACGCCTTCAGAGAAGGCCCGTTCGCCGACGATGGGGCAAAGCTCAAGAACGAGTACGTCGCCCACCTGACGGCGGAGGAAGCTGCGGGGGCCGCTCTAAACCTCGGGATTCGGGCGCAGAAGTAGAGGCCGATCCAGTGCCATGGCACTGAGGGAGTACTGACACAGGCAGTGCTAAGCTCGGATATTGGTCGCTAATCACGACGTCGAGACGCATTTCGCCTCGGATTGCATACGATTTCTCCGGTGGAGGACTGTACATGGATCTGTACGAGTACCAGGCACGAGACCTATTCGAACGATACGGAGTGCCGGTGCTCGCCGGCATCGTCGCTGACACGCCGGAGGAGGTGCGTGCAGCGGCTGAGAAGCTCGGCGGCGTGGTCGTCGTCAAGGCTCAGGTGAAGACCGGAGGCCGCGGCAAGGCCGGCGGCGTCAAGGTCGCGAAGAACCCCGACGAGGCGTACGAGGCCGCCCAGGCCATCCTCGGCCTCGATATCAAGGGACACGTTGTGAAGCGTGTCATGGTGGCTGCGGGCGCAGATATCAAGGAGGAGTTCTACTTCTCCGTGCTGCTCGACCGTGCCAACCGCTCCTACCTCTCGCTCTGCAGCGTCGAGGGTGGCATGGAGATCGAGCAGCTCGCGGTTGAGAAGCCGGAGGCGCTCGCCCGCATCGAGGTCGACCCGATCACCGGCATCGACGCAGCCAAGGCAGAAGAGATCGCCCGCGCAGCGAGGTTCCCGGAAGAGCTCGTCGGCAAGGTAGTTCCCGTGTTCCAGAAGCTTTACGAGGTCTACTCGGGTGAGGACGCGACGCTCGTCGAAGTCAACCCGCTGGTGCTCACCGGCGAAGGCGAGATCATCGCGCTCGACGGCAAGGTCTCGCTCGATGAGAACGCCGACTTCCGCCAGCCCGAGCACGAAGCGCTCGCCGACAAGTCGGCTGAGGACCCGCTCGAGGCAAAGGCCAAGGCGCAGGATCTCAACTACGTGAAGCTCGACGGAGAGGTCGGCGTCATCGGCAACGGTGCGGGTCTCGTCATGTCGACGCTCGACGTCGTCGCCTACGCAGGCGAGAACCACGGCAACGTGAAGCCCGCCAACTTCCTCGATATCGGTGGCGGAGCCTCGGCTGAGGTCATGGCCGCCGGGCTCGACGTCATCCTCGGCGATGAGCAGGTCAAGTCGGTCTTCGTGAACGTCTTCGGCGGCATCACCGCGTGCGACGCAGTCGCGAACGGTATCGTCGGGGCGCTTCAGAAGCTCGGCGACACAGCGAACAAGCCGCTCGTCGTTCGACTCGACGGGAACAACGTTGAGGAGGGTCGCCGCATTCTCGAGGAGGCGAGCCACCCGCTCGTCACTCTGGCCGCAACGATGGACGAGGGCGCCGACAAGGCCGCCGAACTCGCCAACGCACGATAGCCCGCAGGTAAAGGAACTCAGAGAATGTCTATCTTCCTGAACAAGGATTCCAAGGTCATCGTCCAGGGCATCACCGGTGGCGAGGGCACGAAGCACACCGCACGCATGCTCGCGGCCGGTACGAACATCGTCGGCGGCGTGAATGCGCGCAAGGCCGGCACCACGGTGTCGCACGTCGATGCTGCAGGCGAGACCGTCGAACTGCCCGTCTTCGCTTCGGTCGACGAGGCCATCGAGAAGACCGGTGCTGATGTGTCGGTCGCCTTCGTGCCGCCCGCCTTCACGAAGGATGCGGCCATCGAAGCGATTGACGCCGGCATCGGCCTCCTCGTGATCATCACGGAGGGTGTCCCGGTCAAGGACTCCGCTGAACTGTGGGCGCACGCGCAGGCAACCGGCAACAAGACCCGCATCATCGGGCCGAACTGCCCCGGTATCATCACCCCTGACGAGGCGCTCGCTGGTATCACCCCGGCGACCATCACCGGTAAGGGCCCGATCGGCCTCGTGTCGAAGTCGGGCACCCTGACCTATCAGATGATGTACGAGCTGCGCGATCTGGGCTTCTCGACCGCGATCGGCATCGGCGGCGACCCCGTCATCGGCACCACGCACATCGACGCGCTCGCTGCGTTCGAGGCCGACCCCGAGACGAAGGCGATCGTCATGATCGGCGAGATCGGTGGAGACGCGGAGGAGCGTGCGGCAGAGTTCATCAAGGCGAACGTGACGAAGCCCGTCGTCGGCTACGTTGCGGGCTTCACCGCTCCTGAGGGCAAGACGATGGGCCACGCCGGCGCGATCGTCTCCGGCTCGGCTGGTACCGCTCAGGCGAAGAAGGAAGCGCTCGAGGCCGCAGGCGTGAAGGTCGGCAAGACTCCGACCGAGGCTGCGAACTTGCTGCGAGAGGCATACAACGCGCTGTAATCGACTGCGCGGATGCGGCGTGAAGCCGTGACGACGAGGGGCCGGATCCGTGAGGATCCGGCCCCTCGTTTCATGCATGCCACGGCTCGATCTGAGCGAGACCCTTATCGGCGAAGACACCGGGCCTCGGAGACGAGTCAGAGCTGCTGCACGCGCGCCGTGTTCCCGGCAGGATCGCGGAACGCGAAATCGCGTGCACCCCAGTCCTGCTCCATCGGTTCCTGCAAGATCTCGGCACCCGAAGCCTCGACCTTCTCGAAGAGCGCATCGAGCTCGTCGGTCGCGAACACGACCGAGGCGTAAGCGCCCTTGGCGATGAGCTCGTGAATCACACGCTTCTCATCTTCGGTGAGGCCGGGGTCGATTGCGGGCGGAGTCAGGACGATCTGGGTGTCGGGCTGGTTGGGCGGGCCGACGGTGAGCCAACGCATGTTTTCGTAACCGACATCGTTGCGAACTTCGAAGCCGAGTACGTCTCGGTAGAACGCGAGTGATGCCTCGGGGTCGGTGTGCGGGAGGAATGTGACGTGAATATTGATCTTCATGTCACTCACGCTACTCCGGGGGCTCGGCGGGAACTTCTCGATTCCTGATCGGCTTGGTGGCACGCATCGTAATGATGCCGGGGAGCCCTGACAGGGGAGCGCCATCACGGCGGTAACGGCCGGGCGATACTCCGACGAGTTCGGTGAAACGCGTCGTGAACGTGCCGAGAGAGCCGTAGCCGACCGCGAAGCACACCTCGGTTGCGCTCAGATCCCCTCGACGCAGCAGCACCATGGCGCGCTCGATTCGGCGAGTCATGAGATAGCTGTAGGGAGATTCACCGTACGCGGCGCGGAACTCTCGGCTGAGGTGCCCCGCCGAGAGGCCGACGCCGCGGGCCAGGGTCTCGACGTCGAGCGGCTGCGCGTAGTCACGGTCGATGCGATCGCGTACTCGGCGTAGCAGCACAAGCTCGCGTAGGCGTCGCGCGTCGGCAGCCTCGGAATCGGCGGCGTCGCGCGATCCTGATCCCATGCCGTTCATTCTAAGCCGTGAAGAGTACCGCCGATGGTGACTCTGGAGCGGATGACGACGAGCGGAATCCCTGGATCCCACTGCTGAGGCGTGGCGGCCGGCCGGCCTCTCGGAATGCGTCTGAGTTGCGGTGGTTCGACTGGTAGCGTGGCAGTACATCTCGGGCCGCGCTGGTGTGCGCAATGAGGCGCGAAGGAGCACGATGACGCAGATGCACGCGCGCGGGACTGGTCTTGGTATCCCGATTGCGGTACTTTCCGCCGTTGCGTTTGCTGCCTCAGGCCCCTTTGCAAAGCTGCTGATTGAAGCCGATTGGTCGCCCGGCGGTGTGGTTCTCTTGCGGGTGACGGTGTCCTCGCTGTTGCTCTTGCCGCTCACGGCCTGGTCGGTCCGACATGATTCCCGTGTGCTGCTGCGCCGCTGGCGTTGGATCCTTGCGTACGGACTCGTTTCGATCACCTCGGTTCAGCTGTTCTATTACCTCGCGGTTGAGCGCCTACCGGTAGGTATCGCGCTGCTCATTGAGTATCTGGCCCCGGTTTTGCTCCTCTTCGCGATGTGGGTACGCACACGGATTCGACCGGCCTGGCTCGCACTGATCGGAGCGGTGCTCGCGGTTCTGGGTCTTGCTCTCGTGCTGAGGCCGTCGAACGACGGACCGCTGGACCCGTTGGGATTACTCTGGGCTGGCATCGCGGCCGTGAGCCTGGTGTTCTATTTTCTGCTTGCCGCCAACACGCCAGCAGACCTCCCTCCGCTGGCGCTCATCGGTGGGGGACTGTTGATCGCCTCTTGCGCGCTCGGTGCTTTGGGTGCGACCGGGGTCTTGGCGATGGAGTTCGTCTTCTCCGATGCGGTGCCGTTCTTCGGCGCAACGGTTCCGTGGTGGGTGCCGCTCGGCATGGTGGTGCTGTTCGGTACTGTGATCGCCTACCTGCTCGGCCTGCTTGCCGCGATCAGGCTGGGTTCTCGTCTCGCGTCATTCCTGGGCATGATCGAGGTCGTCGCAGTGGTGCTGATTGCTGCCTTGCTGCTCGGAGAGGTGCCGACGCTGGTGCAGCTCTGCGGGTCTGCGGTACTGATCGCGGGTGTGGTCGCGGTGCGGCTCGCCCCGGATCGATCCCACGTCGGCGCGGCCGACCCCCTCGAGGTCGGGCCTGTGACCGCGCCGATCGCCGTGATCCCTCCGCCGGTCGACCATGAGGCAGCGGACGGGCCTGATGCAACGGACGGACCCGATGCAACGGATGAGCGTGGTGCGAACATGGAGGACAGCGCAACGGATGAGCGCACCCAGCCGTCCGATGGGCTCTGAACCCGTGCGGTGTTCCGTGCGCGGCCTCAGCGCGAGGTCGGTACGCTTGATGCGATGAGACCCATGCTGACGGCGGTAATCGCCGCAATCGAAGCCGGTGCCGTGGCGCTGGCGGGCATCGTCGCGGTCGGACTTCCTGCGCTGCTGTTATGGCTCGTCGAATTCGGGCTGGGAACTGACCCCTCCGTAGTGCTCGGCGGCACCGTGTCGGTGTGGCTCCTCGCGCATCTTGTGCCGCTCGAGTTCGGCATCGGGGCTGAGTCGGCGCTCAGCATGGGGCTGGCGGCGGAACCGCTGACGATTCCGGTCTCGCTCGCTCCGCTCGGGCTCACGGCTCTCACTGTGCTGCTCGCAGTGAGAGCCGGCCTGAGGTTCGCTCGTGAGGGCGGCACTGGTGTCGCAGGAGTGGTCGGCGGCGCTCTGGGCTTCGCCGCGGTATCCGCAGCGCTCGGCGGCGTCGCATTCGGCGTCGAGCAGGTACCCTTCT
Organism: Leucobacter sp. GX24907; assembly: GCF_053567335.1. Taxonomy (NCBI): domain Bacteria; kingdom Bacillati; phylum Actinomycetota; class Actinomycetes; order Micrococcales; family Microbacteriaceae; genus Leucobacter; species Leucobacter sp. GX24907. Next base: position 298,495 of record NZ_JBSGPD010000003.1, read on the forward strand.
GGGTCATTGTGGTCGTGCCGGGCGCGCTCTACGGGGCGAGTGCACTCGTGGCCTTCCTCGTGCGGGCGATAGCGACTCCGCAACCCTGGTGGATGCGCGCTTTACGTGCAGCGCAGCAGGGCATAGCACGTATCGGGATCCCGGGCTCTGACGCCATACCCGAACGGGGGGTGGAAGTACTCCGGTTGGCTCTCGCCGGCCTCGCCGGGTTGATCGTGCTGAGTTCGTTGGGCATCGTGGTCTCAATCACCGCGGGGTACGTCGAAGTCACCGCACTGACACAGGGGTTGCAGCTCGATCTTGCCGGCGCAGTCGTCATGTTCCTGGTGCAGCTCATGTACCTGCCAGTGCTCCTGATCTGGGGTGTGTCATGGTTCAGCGGCGCGGGCTTCTCGCTCGGAGAGGGCACCTTGGTCTCGCCGTTCGATACGCTCGTCGGGCCGCTGCCTGCGGTGCCGATACTGGGAGCCCTACCGCAGGGATGGGGTCCGGCGGCGCTCCTCGCCCCGATGCTCGTCGTCGTACTTGGAATCGGGATCGGCGTGCTCTCTTCCCGCTTGAGCGGGTTACGCGGCGCACCGTGGTCGGTTGTGATCGCGGTTCCGGTGATCGCGTCGCTGCTCATCGGGCTCGTGATCGCCGGTGCGGTGATGCTGGCTTCCGGATCGCTGGGACCGGATCGGCTTTCGGTCGCCGGTGCTGATGCGTGGAAGGTCGGAGGGCTGATCGCCGCGGAGCTCGGCGTCGGGCTGCTGGTGGGCGCCGTTGTCGGGCGGATCGATGCGGAACGGATCCGCAGCACGGTTCCCGCCGTCGCCACTCGAGTGCGCGATGCCAGCCGAGATCGAGTCTCGACCGGGATCGCCGCATCCGGCGCCGGGATGGAAGCACTCGCGCGCCGTGTGCGCGAATCCCGGAGCGGTGCGCGAGGCCGCGCACCGGAACCCGACTCCGAGGAAGAGCGCTACCCGGTCGTCGTGAACCAGGACACTGCGGAGCACGAACGGGCGGCCCACGACGAGCAATCGGGCCTCGACGAGGAACATGTCGAGATCGATGCATCCGTTCGCGCCGATGCCGCCGAGGCGACCGACGACGGCACTGAGGCGGCTGACGATGGCGCTGATGCGCATACCTCTCCGGAGGGCTCGACTTCGGAGGACACTGTTCCGAACGACCTGCCGCCGCTCGATGTTTCGGCGGACAGCCAGCTCACTCCCGAAGAAGAGGAAGCCCTCCTGCGCGCGTTCTCCTGGGACGGTGACGCACCTCCGAAGTCGGAGTAGTGCTTCCGAAGGCAGCGAGCGACCCGAGGGCAGAGAGTGCTCTCGAAGTCGGGTAACGCGGAATGCTCTGGCATCACGATTGGTGCGGCGGTCGGGCAGCGGCTAAGGTGGAGGGGCAATCCACGGGGGTCCGCACGCGGCGGGCTGAGAGGAAGCTACGCGAGCTTCGACCGTTCAACCTGATCTGGTTCATACCAGCGGAGGAAGGAAGCCCTCAATGACGCTTGCACGTTCACTCACCGTATCGATCGCGGCGACCGCAGTCCTGGGCCTCGCGCTCACATCGTGCGCCTCAGGCTCGTCCGAAGGGACTAGCGGGGACGGTGACGAGAAGGTCACGCTGGTCGTGCATGACTCGTTCCCGAACGAGGAGTTCGCTGCGGCAGCCAGTGCCGCGACCGGCTACGACGTCGAAGTGGTCTCGGCAGGTGATGGCGGAGAGCTCTCGAGCCAGCTCGTACTCACCGAGGGCGCTCCGATCGCTGACGCGTTCTTCGGTATCGACAACGTGTTCGCCTCGCGCATTGCCGACGGAGTGAGCACTCCATACGTTCCCGACACCCTGCCCGAAGGGGCCGAGGAGCTGCTCTACGACGAAGAAGGCTCGCTCACTCCTGTCACCCAGGGAGCCACTTGCATCAACATCGATCCTGCGTGGTTTGAAGATCACGACCTGCCAGAGCCCACGAGCTACGATGATCTCACCGATGAGCAGTACCGGGGCCTGACCGTGCTCCTCGACCCCGCATCGTCGTCGACAGGAGCGTCCTTCCTCGTCGGCACGGTCGCGAAGTTCGGCGAAGACGGCTTCGCCGACTACTGGGCCGATCTGGCGGCCAACGACGCACGGATCGAGCAGGGTTGGACGGAGGCCTACAACGGTCAGTTCACGCAAGGCGGCGAGGGCGGCGAGTCGCCGATCGTCCTGTCGTACAGTTCGTCGCCCGCCTGGACGGTCACCGAGGACGGATCCGAAACCACGACGAAGGCGCTCCTCGATACCTGCTCCTCGCAGATCGAATATGCCGGAGTGCTGGCCGGTGCCGCCAACCCCGAGGGGGCGCAGGCGGTCGTCGACTACCTGGTCTCGCGTGAGTTCCAAGACACGATCGCCGACAGCATGTACGTCTACCCAGTCGACGACGGCGCATACTTGCCGGAGGAGTGGGAGGAATTCGCTCCGCTGCCGAGCGAGCCGAACGACCTGCCCGCTCCCGAGATCGGTGCCGGCCGCGACGGCTGGCTGAAGACCTGGAGCGAGGCGACCGGCTGGTAATGCGCAACGCGGAGCGGCGCACGTCGCGGTGGCTCGGGCGCACCGCCTGGGCGGTCGCTGCCGCGCTGCCGCTCGCGTTCCTCGCGCTCTTCTTCCTCTGGCCGGTAGCTTCGCTGCTCGCGGTCGGCTTCGGGGGAGGGATCGGGGCCGACCGCGGTGGCGCATTCTCGCTCGACGGGTTCCAGGCCATATTTGCGGAATCGCGCACTTGGCGCGTGATCGCTCAGACGTTGGCGCAGGCAGTGTGCGGTGCCCTGCTCTCCGTGCTACTCGGTGTTCCCGCTGCATTCGTGTTGTACCGACTCGAGTTTCGTGGCCGCATGCTGCTCCGCGGGCTCGCCACGGTACCGTTCGTTCTGCCGACGGTCGTCGTGGGAATCGCCTTCACAGCTCTGCTCGGCCCGGGAGCCCCGCTCGCGTTCCTCGGGCTCGATCAGAGCTTCATCGCGATCGTGCTCGCGCTCGCATTCTTCAACGTCACCCTGGTGGCACGGACCGTCGGCGGATTCTGGGGGTTGCTCGATCCTCGTGCCGAACAGGCCGCGCGCATGCTGGGCGCCTCACCGACTCGCGCGTTCGTCACGGTGACGCTGCCGGCGCTGGCGCCGGCGATTGCCTCCGCCGCTTCATTGGCTTTTCTCTTCTGCGCAACCTCGTTCGGCATCGTCTTGGTGCTCGGCGGGCGCACCTTCTCGAACGTCGAGACCGAGATCTACCGCTTGACGGTGCAGTACCTCGACCTGCGCTCGGCCGCAGCGCTGTCGATCGTGCAGGTGGTGCTCGTGCTGCTGGTGCTCGTGGTCTCGACCCGACTGCGCAGGCGTCGGGAACGCGCCGTCGAGATGCGGTTCGAGGCGAGTCGGCCGGTGCGACCGAGCCGATCGAACCTCCCGGCGATCCTCATTTTTGCTGTGACGACACTGCTGCTGCACGTCTTGCCGATCTTGACGCTCGTGCTTCGTTCGCTGCGCGATGCGGAGGGGCGGTTCTCGATCGTCAACTATGCGCACCTGGCCGCCCCACCCGACCAGGCGCGTCTCGGCGGCACCGTGCTCGATGCGATCGGACTATCGCTTCGTTTCGCAGTGGCCGCAACAGCGATCGCCCTGGTGCTCGGCTTGCTGGTCGCCCTTGTCGCGTCCCGGCGACCCCGGAGCGGCCTGCTGCGACGTGGCATTGAAACGCTCGACGGACTCGTGATGCTGCCGCTCGGGGTGTCAGCGGTGACCGTCGGATTCGGTCTACTGCTGACGATGCACCGCCCGCTCGGCATCGGCTTCGACTTGCGGACCTCGGTCGTGCTCATTCCGATCGCCCAGGCGCTCGTCGCTCTGCCACTGGTGGTGCGGGCGCTGCTCCCGGTGCTGCGGGGTATCGACCCGAAACAGCGTGAAGCCGCGGCAATGCTCGGCGCTGCGCCGGCGCGCGTGCTGCGCACGGTCGACCTGCGCGTGCTGGGTCGGCCGCTCGGGCTCGCAACCGGCTTCGCATTCGCGACGTCATTGGGTGAGTTCGGCGCGACCGCCTTTCTCGTGCGCCCGGGGGAGCAGACTCTACCGGTCATGCTCGCGCACCTCATCGGCAGACAGGGGGCAGACAATTACGGTATGGCGCTTGCCGCGGCAGTCGTGCTCGGCGTCGTCACCGCAGCCGTCATGCTGATCGCGGAGCGTTGGCGTGGGAGCAGCGCAGGAGAGATATGAGCGGGGAAGTCTTATGAGCGACAGGAACTCGAGGGGTGAACAGATGACCGCGCAGGAAGCTTCTCTGTCGGGCCCGAATACGGACGACGAGCTTGATCATGACGAGCGTGGTTTCGACAAGCGTGGTCTCGACAAGCCTGATCTCGAAAAGCCTGGTCTCGACGTGCGCGGCATCACGGTGCGGTACGGAACGTCAGCGCGATACGGGAAGCCGGCGCGGGTGAGTAACTCGGTGCGGCAGGAGGCCGCGAGCGAGTCGGCCGGCGATTCCGCGGCAGTGCGAGATCTCACCCTTGACGTGGACCGCGGTGAGATCGTGGCGCTCACAGGACCGAGCGGCTGCGGCAAATCTACGTTGCTCCGTGCGATCGCCGGTCTCGAGCCACTCGCAGCGGGAACCATCAGCTGGGATGGCGTCGACCTCGCCACCACTCCGCCGCATCGACGTGGCTTCGGTCTCATGTTCCAAGATGGGCAGCTCTTCGCGCACCTGTCGGTGGCGAAGAATGTCGCCTACGGCCTCGCGGCGCAGCGAATTCCCCGGGCGGAGCAGGAAACCCGTGTCGCCCGACTGCTCGAACTGGTTGGACTGCCCGATATCGGATCGCGCCCGGTGACCTCGCTCTCCGGTGGGCAGCGTCAGCGCGTGGCCCTGGCCAGATCGCTCGCCCCGGAGCCCAGGCTACTGCTGCTCGACGAACCGCTCTCGGCGCTCGATCATGAGTTGCGCGAGCGCCTCGCAGTGGATCTCGGGCGTTTGCTGCGGGAGACCGGTACGACCGCGATCCTCGTCACGCATGATCCGGGAGAGGCCGCGACGGTCGCCGACCGGGTGCTCCGCATGGCGAACGGACGACTCCTCCCATGAGTGACGGGGATGGTGGCCGCACTTCGTTGCTGGCTCTGGGGCGACAGGTTGAGGAGCAGGCAGTGCAAGCTCCGGTGATCCTCATCGATGGTCGTTCAGGATCCGGCAAGACCGCACTCGCCGAGCAGCTCGTCGCCGATCTGCGCGCGGGCGGCGAGACTGCCGAACTGCTGCGGGTCGAGGATCTCTACCCGGGTTGGAACGGTCTCGCCGCGGGGGCGGAACAGCTCCCCGAGGTGCTGCGTACTCGCGAGTACCGTCGCTATGACTGGTACAGAGGATGCTTCTTAGAGGATCGCGAGCGTCTTTCCGGGGTGCGGCTCGTCATCGAAGGTTGCGGCGCGATCACCGCAGCCAGTCTCGAAGCTGCGGCAGCATATGGCGGGAGCGTCAGGCCGAGCGTGGACTCGCGCAACGCGACCTGCAGCGTCTGGCTCGATTGCCCGACGGAACTCCGACGAGAGCGTGCGCTCGCCAGAGACGGCGACACCTACGCCCCGCACTGGGACGACTGGGCAGCGCAGGAAGATGAGTTCTTCGGCAGGCATCGGCCCTGGGAACTCGCACACTTCCGACTCGACTGCGCGAGTGGGGCCGCTTCTCAAGGGCGGTAGACTAGTGCAGTGCTCAGAATCGCGGTTCTCATCTCCGGCAGCGGCAGCAATCTCAAGGCGCTGCTCGAGGCGGTAGCGGAACCCGATTTCCCCGCACGTATCGTCTGTGTCGGATCCGATACCGATGCGCCAGGGCTCGCTCATGCCGAAGCCGCCGGCGTTCCCACCTTCGTCATCAGACCTCGTGACTATGCCTCCCGCGAGGAGTGGGGGCAGATGATCGCCGCCGCGATCCAAGAGCACGGAGTCGGGACCGGGCCGGACGCGGGCCTCGTGGTGAGTGCGGGACTCATGCGGATCCTCCCTCCGGGCTTCGTACGCGAATTTTCGCCCCGTCTCATCAACACCCACCCGGCGCTCCTACCGCTCCACCCCGGGGCCCACGCTGTGCGAGACGCGCTCGCGGCGGGGGACGCGGAGACCGGTGTGACCGTGCACGTCATCGACGAGGGGGTCGACACCGGGCCCGTGCTGCGGCAGGAGCGCATTGAGATCCGCCGTACGGAGCACGGGATCGAGAGCGAAGCTGAACTGCACGAGCGCATCAAGCAGATCGAGCGCCCGCTGCTCGTAGAAACCGTGCGGCAGATCGCCGCCGGAGAACTCGAGCTTCCCGTACCGACCTGACCACCGTCCGTCACCCTGCAACCGTGACGACGGTCGCAGCATCCCAGACCCGAGCGAGATCCTGCGACTCTGAGCAGGAAGACATCAGAAGGAGCCCAATGGCAGTCCAGAGCCACGACCCGAGCCAATACGAGCATCGTGATCTCGTACCCGTCAGGCGAGCGCTGATCTCGGTGAGCGATAAGAGCGGCCTGATCGAACTGGCCGAGGCGCTCGCCACCGAGGGAGTCGAGCTCGTCTCGACGGGCTCGACCGCTTCGACCATTCGCGAGGCCGGGTACTCGGTCACCGATGTCTCCGAGGTGACCGGGTTCGCTGAGGCCCTGGATGGCCGTGTGAAGACCCTGCACCCCGCCGTGCACTCCGGGCTGCTCGCCGACCTCCGGCTTGCCGATCACCGTGCGCAGCTCGACCAGCTGGGCTTCGCACCGTTCGAGCTCGTCGTCGTGAACCTCTACCCGTTCGAGCAGACGGTCGCCGCGGGAAAGCCTGCCGCCGATGTCATCGAGAACGTCGATATCGGCGGCCCTGCCATGGTGCGTGCGACGGCGAAGAACCACCCGAATGCCGCGATCGTCGTCTCGCCGGCTCGCTACGACGAGGTCGTCGAGGCCGTACGTGCCGGGGGCACTACGCTCGCCCTGCGCCGTTCGCTCGCGACTGACGCTTTCGTGCACACTGCGCAGTATGACGCCGCAGTGGCAAACTGGTTCCTCGAGCAGGAAGACGCAGACTGGTCGGAGGCTCCGCGCGAGGACGGCACAGTCACGGAGCCCTCCGTCGACGCGATCTTCGAGGCGCCAGAGGCGGGAGCGTCACTCAGTGCGAGCACCCTCGGCTTCGAGATCTTCGGTCTGCGCGACGCCGTGTTGCGCTACGGCGAGAACAGCCACCAGCGCGGGGCGCTCTTCTCCGAGACCGACGGCACGGGCATCGCTCAGGCAACGCAGTTGCACGGCAAGGAGATGTCGTACAACAACTATGTCGACGCCGATGCGGCACTGCGCGCCGCGTTCGACCATGAGCGTCCTGCCGTGGCGATCATCAAGCATGCGAACCCCTGTGGCATCGCGGTGGCTCCCGAAGGTGTCGACGATCCGATCGCCGCAGCGCACGAGCTGGCGCACGCCTGCGATCCGGTCTCGGCGTTCGGCGGGGTCATCGCCGCGAACCGCGAGGTGACCGCGAAGATGGCGGAGACGGTCTCCGGGATCTTCACCGAAGTCATCGTGGCCCCGAGCTTCGAGCCGGAAGCGCTCGCGATCCTCACGCAGAAGAAGAACGTGCGTCTGCTCGTACTGCCGGTCGACTTCACACCGAACCCGCTCGAGCTGCGTCAGGTGTCGGGCGGCTTCCTGCTGCAGGATGCCGATCGCTCGTTTGTGCCGGCATCTGAGTGGCAGCTCGCAAGTGGCGAGGCCGCAGACGAAGCGACGCTCGTCGAGCTCGAGTTCGCATGGCGTTCGTGCCGTGCGGTGAAGTCGAACGCGATCATCCTGACGACCGGCGGCGCTTCCGTCGGTGTTGGCATGGGGCAGGTCAACCGCGTGGATTCCTGCCGACTCGCAGTCGAGCGTGCAGGGGATCGAGCTGCCGGTTCGGTCGCGGCCTCAGACGCGTTCTTCCCCTTCGCCGATGGCCTGCAGGTGCTGCTCGATGCGGGCGTGCGCGCCGTGGTGCAGCCCGGCGGATCGGTTCGCGATGAGGAGGTCGTGGCTGCGGCCAAGGCAGCCGGTGTGACCATGTACTTCACCGGGGAGCGCCACTTCTTCCATTAGGAGATGGAGATAAGCGGCGACGACTCTGCGTCGTTCAGACCGCCCCGGGGAAGCCGTGCTGTCGCCAGGCCTCGTAGACAGCGATCGAGGCGCAGTTCGCGAGATTCATCGAGCGTCTGGAGGGCAGCATCGGAATGCGCAGGTGATCAGTGATCGCAGCGTGGTGCAAGACCTCCTCCGGCAGACCGGTCGGTTCCGGGCCGAAGAGCAGCACATCGTCCGCCCGGTACTCCACATCGGTGTAGCGACGATCGGTCTGCGCGGTGAAAGCGAACACGCGGGTTGGAAGCAGCGTCTCGAGCGCCGCTTCGAAGGTGTCATGGCGGTGGACGACGGCGAGGTCATGGTAGTCGAGGCCCGCGCGTCGGAGTTTGGAATCCTCGAAATCGAACAGCGGGTTCACGACGTGCAGCTCCGCGCCCGTGCCTGCGGCGAGGCGGATGGTGTTGCCGGTGTTGCCGGCGATGCGGGGTTCGAAGAAGAGGATGCGCAGCACCCCGGCAGCCTATCGGATCAGCAGCCGGGAGACGTTAGCCTCGAAGCATGACTCAGGCACCGACGCGCGCGCTCGCACCCGATATCGCCCGTGGCTTCATGCTGCTCATGATCGCCGTTGCAAACGTCTCCGTCTATCTCTGGGGACGCGGAGACACTGATCTGACCGTGCATCCGACCGACGGCACGGCCCTTGATCGGGCACTTTCGGCGGCTGCGATCGTGCTTGTCGATGCGCGCATCTACCCGATGTTCGCATTCCTCTTCGGGTATGGGATCGTGCAGTTCATGAGATCTCGCGCGGCGCGCGGAGTACCTGCGCGCTCCGTGTCTCGGATGCTCCTGCGGCGGCACCTGTGGCTCGTTGCCTTCGGGTTCGTGCACGCTCTGCTGCTCTTTGCCGGCGACATCCTGGGTGCGTACGGGCTCGCCGGGCTCCTTCTCGTGCTGCTTCTCGGCACTAGCACCGACCGGGCGATACGGATCGTACTCTGGGTGCTCGGAGGGCTGCTCGCGCTCGGCGTGCTCGCGATGGCCGGAGTCTCCCTGCTGCTGAACTTCCTCTTCAGCGATGGGCTCACGATCGGACTCGAGGGGATGGATGGCTCCGCAGATGATCCATTCGGAAGTTCGCCCTTCGGATCCTTCGGCACCGCCGACATGATGGCGGGCGTCGAGAACTTCTGGCTCGCGATGCTCGTGCGGGTCGGGGTGTGGATCTTCGCCACCCCGGGTACCGTGATCGCTCTGACCGTGCCTGCCTGCATGCTCCTCGGCATGCTGGCAGGGCGGCACGGGTGGCTCGAGGGGGCTGTCACGCGGATACGTCTCGCATCGGTCGCGGGCTGGGGGATCCTGATCGGAGCGCTCGGCGGAGTGCCGTCCGCGTTGCAGTATCTCGACGTCCTCACGATTGATACGAGTTGGGATATGACGCTGCTCGTCTTCTCGCAGTTCACCGGCATGTTCGGAGGAGTGGGATATGCAGCGCTCTTCGCGCTGCTCGCGCGCCGCATCTCCGTGCCGCCGAGGGGCCTCTGGGGCGCGGTGGCCGCAGTCGGTAAGCGCTCCTTGAGCTTCTACCTGCTGCAATCACTGGTCTTCGCGCCGCTGCTCTCGGCCTGGGGCTTCGGGCTCGGGGGGTGGATCGGGACCACTGCGGCCTTCGCGATCGCTGTCGGTGTCTGGGTCCTATCACTCATCATTGCCGGTGTGCTCGAGCAGCGCGGGGCGCGAGGCCCGGCGGAAGTGCTCCTGCGTCGCTTGACCTATGGGAACCTGGATCGACCGTCCCCGGTAGTCACGCCGGCGTCGGGATCGGCAGGGCCCGGATCCGATCCGACGGCGACAGGCACTGGGCCGACGGCGACAAACGCTGAACCGATTGCGCGCGACTCCGGGAGATGATCGACGCCTGCCAAGGTAAGGCTATCCTGGGCGGAATTCTTGGCCCGGCCGCCATACCATGGGAAGCATGGATCTGGTCAGGGATATTCTCGTTATTCTGCACATCGTCGGCTTCGGAGTTGTTCTGGGCGGCACGCTCGCGCAACTGCCGAATGTCAAGAAGGGCACCGCGCAGATCAGCAAGGGAATCCTGCACGGTTCACTGCTGCTGCTCGTGACAGGTCTCGCACTTGTGGGCATGATGTATGCGCGTGACCTGGCGCCGGACAACGCCAAGATCGGGGCGAAGACTCTCGTGCTGCTCGCCATCATCGTGCTGGTGATCGTGAATCGGAAGAAGGAGCGGGTCTCGGGCGGTGTCTTGGGCGCGATCGCGGGGCTTTCCGCAGTGAACGTCGCACTCGCGATCATCTGGTAGCGCAGATGCAGTCGGCTCGCAGCTGACTCCCTGCACCCTTCGGCGCGAAGCCGACCGCAGACTTCGGCCCCGGTCACCGCATTCAGTGGTGGCCGGGGCCGAAGTCTGTCAGGGGAAGTCCCCTGCAGCGTTATGCCGAGAAGCGTGAACCCCACTGCTTCGACTCGCCCGCGGGTGCGATCGCCTGCGGGATGTCGAGCGGGTTGTCGTCACGCAGCGACTCCGGAAGGAACGCAGCCGGTGCGCTCTGGTAGGCGACGGGGCGCTGGAAGCGCTGGATCGCAGCCGAACCAACCGAGGTGCTCGAGTCGTTGGTGGTCGCGGGCCACGGGCCGCCGTGCTGCATCGCAGGGGTGACTGCGACGCCGGTGGGCCAGCCGTTGAAGAGAACGCGACCAACCTGCTGGCTGAGCGCTGCGACGAGCGCCGCGAGCTCTTCGCGGTTCGCGGTCTCGCCGGCGGCCTCGTCCGTGCTGAGGTGCACTGTGCCGGTGAGGTTGCCCTCGAAGAACTCCGGAAGGAGCGCAGCGAGGTCGGTACCCTCAGGCACCTCGACGATGATCGAGAGCGGACCGAAGGCCTCTTCGATCAGGGCTTCGTGGCCGGCGCGGAAATCAGCGAGTGAGACGGCGACCACGGTGGCCTTCGCCCACCCCTGGTTGTCGTCGTCGAAGCGTACTCCGCCGTCGGTGATGACACGAACGCCGGCGGTGCCGAGGATGGTTTCGCGGCGCTCCTGGAAGCTCTTCGCGATCCGCGGATCGAGCAGACGGTGCTCCGCCACGCCTTCGGCCGCGCTCGCGATTCCCTCGTCAAGGCCGTGGCCCTCGGGAACGAAGACGAAGCCGGGCTTGGTGCAGAGCTGACCGGCCGAACCCGAGACGCTCGTGACGAAGCCCGAGGCGATGTCATCGCGACGCTCGGCGAGAGCGTCGGCCGTGATGAACACGGGGTTGACGCTGCCGAGCTCTCCGAAGAAGGGGATGGGCGCGGGGCGCGAAGCGGCGATGTCGGCGAGCAGACGACCGACGCCGATCGAACCGGTGAAGGAGCCTGCCTTGATGCGCGGGTCCTTGAGAATGGCGACGCCGGCGTCGCGGCCGTGGATGACGGCGAAGACGCCATCGGGCATACCAGCCTTGGCGAGTGCGTCAGCGACGACTTCACCGGTGGCGTCGGAGAGGCCCGGGTGACCGGAGTGAGCCTTGAGGATCACGGGGCAGCCTGCTGCGAGGGCCGCAGCCGAGTCGCCGCCCGCCACGGAGAAGGCGAAGGGGAAGTTGGAAGCCGAGAAGTTGATGATCGGCCCGAGAGGAATGTGCACGCGGCGGACGTCGGGGCGCGGGGCTCCGAGGGCGAAGTCGCCATCCGCTGCGTCGAGACGGGCGTCGAGGTAGGAGCCGTCGACCACGGTATCGGCGAACATGCGCAGCTGCACCGCGGTGCGGTTGAGCTCGCCGTTCAAACGGGGAGCGGTGAGGCCGGTCTCGCGCATCGCGATCTCGACGAGGCGCTCCTTGTTGGCGTTCAGAGCGTCAGCGACGGCGACGAGCGCACGGGCGCGATCCTCGGGGCTCTTTGCGGCGTATACCGGAGCCGCGGCAGCGGCCTTCGCGACGAGGGTCTCGAGTTCGGGGGTGAGAGTGTCATTGGCCATACGAGAGGGACTCCTTCGTTGTGCTCGGGTGCCCCGCTCCGGGGCACCCGACCATTCTCTCATGAGAAACAGGAATTATGTGACATGGCACTGGATTCTCATGTGGCACTCATCTCTTGCACGGGAACGGGTGGAGGAGCGGTCGGAGGGGCGAACGCGGTGGCGGGCGCACAAGCGGGCGCATGTGTATGGATGAGCCAGCTATTCGGAATGGTACTGGTCTGCCGAGGCACGGCGGTGAAAGTGTGGGGGCCGGATCCGCAAGCGGATCCGGCCCCCACACAATGCCTCAGAGGCGAGTATTACTCGGAGAAGCGCAGCGCCTCCGCGATCAGCGCTTCCTGCTCGATCGCGTGCACCTTGGCCGAGCCCGTCGAGGGCGCCGCCGAGGAGGCGCGCGACACGACCCGGATCTTGCCGTTCGCCAGATGCTTCGGCAGGGTGAGGGCGATGAATGGCCAAGCACCCTGGTTCTCCGGTTCGTCTTGCACCCACACCATCTCAGCGTTCTTGTAGTGAACGAGCGTGCGCGCGAGCTCGGAAGACGGCACCGGGTAGAACTGCTCGACGCGCACGATCGCGACGCGCGGGTCAGGGTCCTTCTCAAGAGCGTTACGCAGATCGTAATAGACCTTGCCGGCAGTGAGAATGACCCGCTTGACCTGCTGGCGATCCTCGACCTGCGGGTCGTCGATCACCGGCTGGAACTCGCCCGAGGTGAAGTCCTCGACGCTCGAGGTCGCCCCGCGCAGGCGCAGCATCGACTTCGGCGTGAACACGACGAGCGGTCGGCGCGGCCGGGCGTATGCCTGCCGACGCAGCAGGTGGAAGTAGTTCGCCGGAGTGGAGGGACGAGCCACCGTCATGTTGTTCTCGGCGCAGAGCTGCAAGAAGCGCTCGATGCGGGCCGACGAATGATCGGGGCCCTGACCCTCGTAGCCGTGGGGGAGCAGCATCACGACGGAGGAGCGCTGGCCCCACTTCTGCTCGGCCGCAGCCACGTACTCGTCGACGAGTGCCTGCGCGGTGTTCGCGAAATCGCCGAACTGAGCCTCCCACACGACGAGTGCGTCCTCGCGCTGCAACGAGTAGCCGTACTCGAATGCGAGTGCCGCGTACTCGGAGAGCAGCGAGTCGTAGATGTAGAACCGGGCCTGATCGTCGGAGAGGTTCATCAGCGGCAGCCACTGCTGCCCGTTCGCGCGGTCGTGGAAAACGGCGTGACGCTGGGCGAACGTGCCACGACGCGCATCCTGACCCGCGAAGCGCACCATGGTGCCCTCCATGAGCAGCGAGCCGAGTGCGAGCAGCTCTCCGAAGCCCCAGTCGATGTCGCCGTCGCGGCTCATCGTATGACGCTTGTTCAGGAGCTGCTGGAGCTTCTGGTGGATTGTGAATCCATCCGGCTTGTTCGCGTGCGCGTCGCCGATGCGCTCGATCACGGCCTGGTCGACTGCCGTGGCGATGCGAGGCGTCGGCGCCGGTTCCTCAGGAGCGCTGTTGCCGATGCCGCCCTGCTCGATCACGGGGACCGAACCGGTCTGCGCGGCGTGCGTCTCCTGGAACGCCCGCTCGAGACGGTCCTGGAAGTCCTGCTTGGCCCGCTCGTACTCCTCCTCGGTGAGATCGCCACGACCGACGAGCGCACCCGTGTAGAGGCGACGGGTGGAACGCTTGGCCTCGATGAGATCCGTCATCAGCGGCTGGGTCATCGACGGATCATCGCCCTCGTTGTGGCCGCGCCGGCGGTAGCAGACGAGGTCGATGATGACGTCTTTGTGGAAGCGCTGGCGGAACTCGTAGGCGATGCGGGCGACGCGGACGACGGACTCGGGGTCGTCGCCGTTCACGTGGAAGATCGGAGACTGAATCACCTTGCCGACATCGGTCGAGTAGACCGACGAGCGCGAATCTTCGGGGAGAGTCGTGAAACCGACCTGGTTGTTGATGACGACGTGGATCGTACCGCCGGTGCGGTAACCGCGCAGCTGAGACATCTGCAGCGTCTCGTAGACGACGCCCTGGCCGGCGAAGGCGGCATCTCCGTGCACGAGCACGGGCAGGGTCGTGAACGAGCCGATCGGCTTCAGATCCTGCTTGGCGCGCACGATGCCCTCGAGCACTCCGTCGACGGTCTCAAGGTGAGACGGGTTCGCAGCGAGGTGGATCGGTACCTGGGTGCCGTTCGGGGCGGTGAAGACGCCCGAAGTGCCGAGGTGGTACTTGACGTCGCCGGAGCCCGAGCTCGCGGACTGCTGGCCCTCGAACTCGCGGAAGATCTGACCGTAGGTCTTGCCCGCGATGTTCGAGAGCACATTGAGGCGGCCACGGTGCGCCATACCGATGTCGACGCTGTCGACACCGTCTTCGGCTGCATCGATCAGCATCGCATCGAGCAGCGGAATCACCGACTCGCCGCCCTCGAGGCTGAAGCGCTTCTGGCCGACGTACTTGGTCTGCAGGAAGGTCTCGAAGGCCTCGGCCTCGTTGAGCTTCTCGAGGATGCGCATCTGCTCATCGCGACTCGGCTTGGCGTACGGCACCTCGAGCTGCGAGCGCAGCCAGGCGCGCTCAGCCGGATCCTGAATGTGCATGTATTCGACGCCGATCTTCCGGCAGTACGAATCACGGAGCACACCGAGGATGTCGCGCAGCTTCATCGTCCGCTGCCCGCCGATTCCACCCGTCACGAATTCGCGATCGAGGTCCCAGAAGGTCAAGCCGTGGTTCTCGATCTCGAGGTCGGGGTGCGTGCGCTGAACGTACTCGAGCGGGTCGACATCGGCCATGAGGTGCCCGCGCACTCGGAAGGAGTTGATGAGCTCTTGCACGCGGGCGGTCTTGTCGACGGCTCCGGAGATGTCGATGTGGATATCGGGGGCCCACTGGATCGGCTTGTACGGGATGCGCAGCGCCGCGAAGATCTCTTCGTAGAAGTTGTGCCCGCCAGTGAGGCGCTCGTGCACGAGCTTGAGGAATTCGCCGGAGCCGGCACCCTGGATGACACGGTGATCGTAGGTGCTCGTCAACGTGATCGTCTTCGAGATGCCGAGCTTGGTCAGGGTCTCCTGCGATGCTCCCTGGAACTCGGCGGGGTAGTCGAGCGCCCCCGCGCCGATAATCGAACCCTGGCCCTGCATGAGGCGGGGAACCGAGTGAACCGTGCCGATACCACCGGGGTTCGTGAGCGAAATGGTCGTGCCCTGGAAGTCTGCCGCGCCGAGCTTATTCGTACGCGCGCGCTTCACCAGATCCTCATATGCGGCGAGGAACTCGTTGAAGTCGAGCGTCTCCGCGCGCTTGATGGCGGGGACCAGTAGCGAGCGGGAACCGTCGGGCTTCGGAACATCGATGGCGATGCCGAGACCGATGTGCGGCGGCACGACGATCGAGGGCTTGCCGTCGACCTCCGCATAGGCCACGTTCTGGCTCGGGAACTCCTTGAGCGACTGGATCAGGGCCCAGCCGATGAGGTGGGTGAACGACACCTTGCCGCCGCGGGTGCGGCGCAGATGGCTGTTGATCACGATGCGCTGGTCGATGAGCAGCTTTGCCGGGATCGTGCGCACGCTCGTGGCGGTCGGAACCGTGAGGCTCTGATCCATGTTCTTCGAGAGCGTCCGAGCCATGCCGCGCAACGGCGTGACCGCGTTCTCCTCGACCGGGGTGGTGGCCTGCGGAGCAGTCCGCGGAGCATCCGCCGGGATCGGGGTGGTGCGCGGGGCCGCGTTCGTCGTGCGGGCAGGCGTGGTGATCGGCGTCGTTGCCGGTGCTGCTGTTGACGAGGCCGCGGAGGAGCCCGACGTTGATGCCTGCTCGGGCTTCGAGGCCGAGGCACCCTGCTGGGAAGTCTGAGGAGCAGCCGCGGTCGTGCTGCCGGAAGTGTTGCTCTGCGAGGGAGCAGCGGTGGAGGGCTGCTCGGAGGCGGTGCCTGCCACGTACTTCTCGAGCACGGGCCACCACGATCGGTCGACCGAGTTCTTGTCGACGAGGTATTGCTTTGAGAGCTCGTCCACGAGCCACTCATTGGCGCCAAAATCTCCTGCAGAGCCACTATTCGTCTGTGTACTCGTCGGCTCAGCCAATCCGATGTCCTCTCGCTCGTCTTGAACCGGCTGGGCGTATCAGCTCGCAGCCGCCACAAGCCTACGCCGAAAACCTCTCGTTCGCGCATCTTGAACTGTGGGATTCCACAGTTCCTGCTGCTACAGTTATGCGCAATCATGGACGCACCTTCCGACAGACCGTCAGAACCTCCGAGTACCTGCCGCGCCCAGGCGCGGCAATCGAGAGCGACACGAGATCCGAGAGCACTGCAATCGAGCACACTGCCGGAGTCGCGTCCGGTCGGCGTTGATGCGCGGGCCCGCGCATGAGCGACTGGCTCCTCTTCGTCATCGGGATGGTGCTCACTGTGGGCACCGGAGTCTTCGTCGCGGCCGAGTTCTCGCTCGTGGCACTCGACCGGCACGAGCTCGAACGCCGTCGAGAGCGAGGTGAGCGCGGACTCGACCGTGTGATCCGTGGCCTGACGCGCACCTCGACCCACTTGTCGAGCGCGCAGCTCGGTATCACGCTCACGACTCTGCTCGCGGGGTACACGCTCGAACCGGCCATCAGCGGGTTCCTTGACGCGCCGTTGGGGTGGCTCGGCGTGCCCGCGGAGCTGCGTCGCGCGATCAGCGCACCGGTCGCGGTCGCGGTGGCCACCGTGCTCTCGATGATCATCGGTGAACTCGTGCCGAAGAACTTCGCACTCTCGTTGCCGCTGCGCACCGCCCGCATCGTCATGCCGCTCCAGGCCGCGTTCACGGCGACCTTCAAGCCGGCGGTTGCGCTGCTCAACGGAAGCGCCAACGGCCTCCTGAGAGCGATGGGCATCGAGCCGAAGGAGGAGCTGTCGGGGGCGCGATCCGCCGAGGAACTCTCCTCGCTCGTGCGGCACTCCGCGAACGCGGGCATGCTCGAGGCAGACACCGCGACGCTGCTCGACCGCACCCTGCGGTTCTCCGAGCACACGGCGGGCGACGTCATGACGCCGCGTCTGCGCGTCGAGAGCGTGCAGAAACTCGAACCGGCCCAGGCCGTGTTGGAACTCGCGGGACGCACAGGTTTCTCCCGCTTCCCGGTGATCGACGAGGATCGCGACGATGTCGTCGGCGTCGTGCATGTCAAGCAGGCGGTAGCGGTACCCCGTGCCAAACGCGCTGACGTACCTGTCGCAGCACTCTCGGAAGAAGTGGTCAGGGTGCCCGACACCATGCGCCTCGACTTGCTGCTCGAGGAGCTCCGCACCACCGGGTTCCAGCTGGCCATCGTGGTGGATGAATACGGTGGCACGGCCGGTATCGTCACCCTCGAGGACCTGGTCGAGGAACTCGTCGGTGAGGTCGCTGACGAGCACGATCGTGCCAGCGCCGGAGTCGTCGGCACCGCCGAAGAGATGACCTTGCCCGCCGATCTCCGCCCCGATGAGGTGCGCGACCAGGCCGGCATCGAAGTGCCCGACAGCGACGACTACGACACCGTTGCGGGCTTCATCCTGCGCGAGCTCGGCCGCATCCCCGAGGTCGGCGACGAAGTAGGCCTGCCGGAAGGCGGCACCTTGCGTGTCGAACGGATGGATGGCCGACGCATCGCCCGTGTGCGATACACCGGTGCGCCGTTGCCCGCGGGTGCGACGAACGAGGAGGAGTCATGAGCGACTGGGCTGGAATCGTGTGGCTCGTCGTGCTGCTCGTGGCGAACGCCTTCTTCGTCGGTGCGGAGTTCGCCGTGATCTCGGCACGTCGCTCGCAGATCGAGCCTCGCGCCGAGGCGGGCTCCAAGCGTGCCCGAACCGCGCTCTACGCCATGGAGCATGTGACACTCATGCTGGCGACCTGTCAGCTCGGTATCACCGTCTGCTCGCTCGTGATCCTGAACGTGTCGGAGCCTGCCATCCACCACCTGCTTGAGGGGCCGCTTGCCTGGACCGGCTTGCCCGTCGAAGCGGTGAGCATCACGGCGTTTGTGCTGACCCTCATCGGCGTCTCGTACCTGCACGTGGTCTTCGGCGAGATGGTGCCGAAGAACGCGGCGTTCTCGATGCCGGATCAGGCGGTTCTGCTGCTGGCACCCCCGCTGGTCGCGATCTCGAAGCTGCTCCGTCACGTCATCGGAGCGCTGAACGCCATCGCGAACGGCGTATTGCGCTTGTGCCGGGTCGAGCCGAAGTCGGAGTCGGCCAGTACCTTCACGCTCGAGGAAGTCGCGAACATCGTGACGCACTCGACGCGTGAGGGCGTTCTCGAAGACCGTAGCGGTGCACTGACTGCGGCCTTCGAGTTCACTGCGAAGCGCGCGTCCGACCTGCTCGTGGCCTCTGACCGACTCGTGACGCTCGACCCGGGTGCGAGTCCGGTCGATGTCGAGGCGGCCGTCGCTCGGCACGGGTTCTCGCGCTACCCGATGCGCAGCAAGCGCGGTGATCTTGCCGGTTACGTCCACATCAAGGACCTCCTGCGTCTCGGCGAAGACCGGATCGGTGAACCGATCCCGCCGAAGCGCATCCGCGAAATGATCTCCGTGCATGCGAATGCGGAGATCGAAGACGTGCTCGCGAACATGCAGGCACGTGGAATCCACCTGGCGCGCGTGGTCGACAGTGAAGGGGGAGAGCTCGGCGTGGTCTTCCTCGAGGACATCATCGAGGAACTCGTCGGAGAGGTGCACGACGCCACGCGACGCCGTCGCTTCGAATAGGACCTGTCGCTTCGAGTAGGGCCCGTCGCTTCGAGTGGGGCCGGCTTCGAGCGGAGACCGTGCAGACAGGGCGCCGAGCGCCTCGACCCGGTGGATACTCCGGTGGTTACTCTTCAGCGCTCTCGTCGGGGTCTGCGGGCCCATCCTCGCCAGAGGGGGGACTATCGGCTGCGAGGCGAACCGTTGCGCGCACGGAATCGATGGCGCCGTCGCTGAACAGGGGAGCGGCGGAGAGGCTCGCCGGAACCGGAATCTCGAGGTCGAGAGTTGCCGTTCCGTCGCCTTCGAATGACGGGATCACTTCGACCGTGGTGCGGTGATGCTCGATTCCGCCGATCCGCAATGTGCCGACGGCGTCCACAGGTTCGGCGGATTCATTGTCGCGCCGCAGCACGAGAGGTTCCGTGAGCGAGAACGAAACGCTCTTGCCGTGCAAGCCGGAGGCGATGGTCATGTCGGCCTCGGTGATCTCGCCATCGCTGAGCGTGAGCGAACCCTCGGGTCGGATCGCACCCGAAGCACCGAGCACACCGAGATCGGGGGAGGCAACGTCGACAGACACGATGCGATAGTGCTGCTCCGCGGGTTCCGCGAACACATCGTCATCGGTTGCAGCCCGCAGCTCCCCAATGCTGCCCGGAGCATCGACCGTGCGGTCGCCGGTGCATGCTGCAAAGGCGACGACGGCAGCCACTGCTGTGATGGCAGCGCATGCCGCGCGAAGGGTGCGCGACCGACCGAGCATTCGGGGGGACATGCGCACGCCTGCTCCTCTCATGGTCCGGCGAACCGCAGCGCGGTTCCGCTGCGGAAAACACCGGAACGGGCCGTCGTTCGACGGCCGTTCCCCACCGACCCTACGTCTCAGAACATGGGAGTCGGATGAGAGCCGACACAGTCTCGCAGCGCGCGCTCAGATCTCGAGCAGGCGGGCAAGTTGCGCGCTGACCCGCTCGTACTCGATGAGGAAGGAGTCGTGCCCGAACGGAGAGTCGAGGCGTGTGGCGGAACGGCCGTCGAGCGCGTTCGGCAGATGCATGGCAATCTCGTCCTGCCCCTCGACGGTGAAGAGACGGTCACTCGGGATGCCGAGCACCAACGTCGGTGTCTCAATGGTCGAGAGTGCCGCACGCACGCCACCGCGTCCGCGCCCCACATCGTGCGAGTTCATCGACTGCACGAGTGTCACATAGCTGTTCGCGTCGAAACGGCGGGTGAACTTGTTGCCGTGAAAGTCGAGGTACGACTCGACCGCGAAGCGCCCGCCCTTGCCGAGCGGACTCACGGCCGACTGCCACGCCCGGCCGAATCGGTCGTCGAGTTCTGTGTTGCTGCGGTAGTTGAGCAGTGCGAGACGCCGCGCCGTGGCCAGACCGTGATGCGGGCCGATGCCATCCGGAGCATCGTAGTAATTGCCCTCGCGGTAGAACGGGTCGGATCGGATCGCCTCCAGCTGTACGAGGTTGAGCCCGATCTGGTCCGCAGTGGTTACCGGCGGTGCGGCGATCACCGCGAGCCTGTCGAGCCGATCCTGATACGCGCACGCCCACTCGAGCGCGTGCATGCCCCCCATTGAGCCCCCGATGACCGCGCGGAAGCTCTCGACGCCGAGCTCATCGGCGAATCTCGCGGTCGCGTGCACCTGATCGCGGATCGTCAGGTAGGGAAAGCGTCCGCCCCACTCATGGTTGTCAGGGGCGAGGGATCCGGGACCGGTCGTGCCCTGGCACCCGCCGAGCACATTGGGAGCGATGATGCAGAACCGGTCTGTGTCGAGCGCGCGCCCAGGGCCCACAACCTCGGCCCACCAGCCGTCGTTCGGGTGACCGGCACCCGCCGGGCCCACCAGGTGGCTATCGCCCGTGAGCGCATGGAAGACGAGGATCGCGTTGTCGCGCTTCTCGTTCAACTCGCCGAACATCTCGTACGCGAAACGGACCGACGGGATCTCCTCCCCGGCCTCGGTCTGCACTGCGCCGATCGACAGGAAGCGGCGGTCGCCCACAGGATCGCCATCGCGCCACCCGCCAGAAACCGGGGGGCGCCCGTACAAAGCACGCAGCTGAGCGTCGGTGATGAAATCCGTCGGGAACGAATCCTCGGGAGTCTGCCAGTCCATAGTTCTCCATTGTGCCCGGAATGCGGAAGCCCCGCCGCCGTGTTACACGGGGCGGGGCCACCACAGATTTCCGCAGCGAACGCTACGCGTCCGCCTGTGCGCGAACCCCGCGAGCAGCAGCGAAGCCCTGCTCGAGGTCGGCCTTGATGTCGTCGAGGCTCTCGAGCCCGACAGACAGGCGCACGAGCCCGGGGGTCACGCCGCCCGTCAGCTGCTGCTCCGGGGTGAGCTGCGAATGCGTCGTCGACGCAGGGTGGATGACCAGCGAGCGCACGTCGCCGATGTTCGCCACGTGGCTGAACAGCTCGAGGGCATCCACAAAAGCCTTGCCCGCATCGACGCCGCCCTTGAGCTCGAACGACAGCACCGCGCCGACGCCCTTCGGCGCGTAGGTGTTGGCCGACGCGTAGCCCGGATCCGTGGGCAGCCCCGAGTAGTAGACGGTGGCGACATCTTCGTGCGAATCGAGCCACTCGGCGATGTGCTGGGCGTTCTGCACGTGGCGCTCCATGCGGAGCGACAGGGTCTCGATGCCCTGCAGCAGTTGCCAGGCGCTGATCGGAGCGATCGCGGAGCCGAGGTCGCGCAGCAGCTGCACGCGCGCCTTGATGACGTAGGCGATGCCATCACCGACGGCGCCGGTGTAGCTGACCCCGTTGTACGAGGGATCCGGCTCGGTCAGCCCCGGGAACTTGTCGGCGTGCTCCGACCAGGGGAACGTGCCGCCATCGACGATCACGCCGCCGAGGGTGGTGCCGTGACCACCGAGGAATTTGGTGGCGGAGTGCAGTACGACGTCGGCGCCGTGCTCGAAGGGACGGATCAGGAACGGGCTCGCGACCGTGTTATCGACGATCAGCGGCAGGCCGTTCTCATGTGCGACATCGGCGATCGCGCGGATGTCGAGGACCTTCGTGCGCGGGTTCGCGATCGACTCGGCGAAGAAGAGCTTCGTGTTCGGGCGCACTGCGCGCTGCCACTCCGCCGGATCGTCCTGATCCTCGATGAAGGTGACCTCGATGCCGAGCTTCGCGAGCGAGTACTTGAAGAGGTTGTAGGTGCCGCCGTAGATCGATGCGGACGACACGATGTGATCGCCGGCATTCGCGATGTTCAGCACGGCGAACGTCGAGGCTGCTTGGCCGCTCGCGAGCAGCAGAGCGGCGGTGCCGCCCTCGAGCGCCGCGACGCGCTCCTCGGCGACAGCCTGCGTCGGGTTCGTGATGCGCGTGTAGATCGGACCGAATTCCGCGAGTGCGAAGCGGTTCGCGGCCTGTTCGGTGCTGTCGAAGACGAAGGCGGTCGTCTGGTGGATCGGCAGCGCGCGCGAACCCGTCGACGGGTCGGCCTGCTGGCCGCTATGGATCTGCTTGGTCTCGAAACCCCAGGCGGACTGGTCGGACATTGAGTGCTCCTCGATGAGTCGGAAGGTGTTGGGCGCTGCACCTGCGGCCGCGGCTCCGCAGCCGAGACTACGTAACGCGGACCGGTCTGCGCAATGTTGAGAAGACACGATCGGTAATCTGTCGGATATGGCTATGTCACTCCCCGAGCTCGCGGACCACGGTTACATCTCTGCGGACTGGGCTGAAGCGCTCGCTCCCATGGGGGAGCGTCTCGTCGAGATGGGACGATTCCTCACTGAAGAGCGGAACGCTGGACAGATAGTGCTGCCGGCCGGCAGTCGGATCCTCACTGCGTTCGCCCGGCCGCTCGCCGACGTGCGCGTGCTCATCGTCGGGCAGGATCCCTACCCGACGCCGGGACACCCCATCGGGCTCTCCTTCGCCACGGCGCCGGATGTGCGGCCGCTCCCGCGCAGCCTGCAGAACATCTATCGGGAACTGAA
Organism: Leucobacter sp. GX24907; assembly: GCF_053567335.1. Taxonomy (NCBI): domain Bacteria; kingdom Bacillati; phylum Actinomycetota; class Actinomycetes; order Micrococcales; family Microbacteriaceae; genus Leucobacter; species Leucobacter sp. GX24907. The sequence goes on from NZ_JBSGPD010000003.1 coordinate 321,336, forward strand.
CGACGACCTCGGCATCCCGCCGGCCGAGCACGGAGATCTCAGCGCATGGGCCGACGCAGGAGTGATGCTGCTCAACCGAGTGCTGACGGTGCGTGCCGGCGCCCCCGCCTCCCACCGGGGCAAGGGGTGGGAGGCGTTCACGGAGCACGCGATTCGGGCCCTCGTCGCGAGGGATGAGCCATTGGTTGCGATCCTCTGGGGCAATGCCGCCCGCTCGTTGAAGCCCATGCTCGGAAGCACGCCGGTCATCGAGAGCGCGCATCCTTCACCGCTCTCGGCCTCGCGAGGGTTCTTCGGGTCGCGGCCATTCAGTCGGACGAACGAGGCGCTTCAGGCTCAGGGTGCGGATGCAATCGATTGGCGAGTCGCCGGCGACTGAGGCCCCGGATCTCGGCAGGCGTCATGGCAGCGTGATCAGCTTCTGTCCGAGTCGCGCTCTGCGAGCCCCGCCGCGGCCTCGAGTACGAGCAGCGCTGCGAGCTGCACGGTGCGCCCATCAGCCGCATCGGCACTCGAATCGACCTCCGCGATATCGAAGCCGGCAACGCGTGGATCAGTCGCCAGGAGGCGGGTGATGCGCCGTAACTCGTGTGCGGAGAGGCCTCCGGGGATCGAGGCCGGGCACCCTGGCGCGACCGCGCGGTCGCAGACGTCGACGTCGAGATCGACGTGCACCGGCCCGCCGGCGGAGCCCGCGATATCGAGAGCTTCGCTGGCGATCTCGGTCAGGGGCCGATCGTGCAGTTCGTCGCGGTGAATCACCGTGATGCCCCACTCCCTCGCGCGTGCCCGGTAGGCCTGCGAATTCGCGAAGTCGGCGATGCCGATCTGCACAATACGCTTCGGGTTCAGGCCGGCTTCGACGAGGCGGCGCACGGGCGAGCCGTTCGAGCGTCCGTCGCGCAGATCGTGATGGGCGTCGAGGGTGACGAGGCCAGCACTCTCAAGCGAACCCTGCGCCACGCCGAGGGTTGCGGGAACAGTCAGTGCGTTGTCGCCACCGAGCGCAATCACGAGGCGTGCGCCCGCCGCGAGCTCGGCGATCCGGGTTGCGGCGGTTCGCTCGCCCTCCTCGGTGTCGGGATCCGAGACATCGCCCGCGTCGACGATGGTGAGCGTCTCGTCGAGCACCCTCTCGAGTTCGACGCCGCGGGCGCCGGGTGTTCCTGCGGACACGACATGGCTCGAGTAGAGCCGCAGAGCCTTCCGGATCGCGGCCGGGGTCTCATGCGCGTTCGTGGGGGAGAGGGAAGTGCGGCTGGTGGGCACGCCGATAAGCGCGATATCAACCTGCGCATTGTCAGAATGGGTCGGCCAGCCACCGGTGCGAGGCCAGGAAGGATCGTGGAACGGTTGCGTGCTCATGGTGCGCTCCTTGGGCGTTGCTCTGCTGTTTCTCTCGAGTCTGGGTGAAATCTGCGGTGAGCGGAACCCGTCGGAATTTCTGCTGTTTGGAGGGCCGGATGCAAACGCGCGTGATCGATTGCGAGCGGTCAGCTGTCTTGCGCGTGTTGCGCGAGAATCGGTGTATCCTAGTAGGATGCCCAATTCTGAAACACCCGCGCCGGAGGAGACGGTCCAGTCGACCGACCTCGGCGATCCTGAGTCCGAGCTCGACACCCCGGAGCTCGACAGCCCAGAACGCAACACTCCTAATACTCAGTCTGACGACGCTGAATCTGACAGCGCTTCGTCGGAGGCCGCTGGTTCCGAGACCGCAGAGTCCGAAGCCGCCGCGCCGGAAGCCACAGCGTCAAAAACCACCGCGTCCGAAAGCTCGGAACCCGCCACCATCACCTTCGATGACCTCGGCCTCGATGCCGCCGTGCTGCGCGCGATCAAGGGCGTCGGCTACGAGAAGCCCTCCGCGATCCAAGCCGCGACCATTCCTGTGCTTCTGGAAGGTCGCGACGTCGTCGGTCTCGCGCAGACCGGCACCGGCAAGACCGCGGCCTTCGCGCTGCCGATTCTCTCCCGCCTCCAGCCCGGCGGACGCACTCCCAAAGCGCTCGTGCTCGCCCCGACCCGTGAGCTTGCACTGCAGGTCTGCGAAGCGTTCGAGAGCTACGCCTCGGAGCTCCCCGAGGTGCACCTGCTTCCGATCTATGGCGGTCAGGGGTATGGGCCGCAGCTCTCGGCTCTGCGCCGTGGCGTCGATATTGTCGTGGGCACTCCGGGCCGCATCATGGACCACCTCAACAAGGGCAGCCTCGATCTCACCGAGATCGAGTACCTCGTGCTCGATGAGGCCGATGAGATGCTGAAGATGGGCTTCGCTGAAGACGTCGAGACGATCCTCGCCGATACCCCGGCCACGAAGCAGGTCGCGCTCTTCTCGGCGACGATGCCCGCACAGATCCGACGCATCTCGCAGCAGTACCTCAATGATCCCCAAGAGATCAAGATCGCGGGCAAGACGCAGACGAGCTCGAGCATCACGCAGCGTTACAACGTTGTGTCGTACACGCAGAAGCTCGACGCACTGACTCGCATCCTCGAGGTGGAAGAGTTCGACGGCATGATCGTGTTCACGCGTACGCGCGGCGACTCCGAGCAAGTTGCCGAGAAGCTGCGGGCACGTGGTCATTCGGCAGCCGCGATCAACGGCGACGTTCCGCAGAACGTGCGAGAGAAGACGGTTCAGTCTCTGAAGGACGGGAAGCTGGACATCCTCGTGGCGACCGACGTTGCCGCGCGCGGGCTCGACGTCGAGCGCATCAGCCACGTCATCAACTACGACCTCCCGATCGACACCGAGTCGTACGTGCATCGCATCGGCCGCACCGGTCGTGCCGGACGCTCGGGCGATGCGATCAGCTTCGTCACTCCGAGGGAGCGCCGCCTCCTCGGCGCCATCGAGAAGGCCACCAAGCAGCCCCTTACTCAGATGCCGCTGCCGCGCGTCGACGAGGTCAATGCGACACGTCTCTCGCGCTTCGACGACGCCATCACCGCAGCACTCGATGACACCAAGCGTATCGAAGCCTTCCGAGACATCATCGACCACTACGTGCGACACCACGATGTGCCTGAGGGAGACGTCGCCGCAGCGCTTGCGGTCGTGGCGCAGGGAGATACGCCGCTTCTGCTGACCGAGGCCGACGACCGCAAATTCGAACGCGACCGGGCGCAGGCCGCGCGCTTCCTCGAAGAGCGTGATCGCGGCGAACGCGGCGATCACGGGCGCAAGGGGGATCGGCCGGGTCGCGGAGACCGTGCTGAACGCGGAGAGCGGCGCGAACGCTCCGATCTCCAGACCTACCGCATCGAGGTCGGACGCCGTCAGCGGATCAACCCGGGGCACATCATCGGAGCGATCGCGAACGAGGGCAACCTCACGCGAGACGACTTCGGCCGCATCACCCTGCGCGACGACTTCTCGCTCGTCGAGCTTCCTGCCGATCTGTCGGACGACACCCGCCAGGCGCTGTCGCAGACTCGTATCAGCGGAAAGCTGATCGAGCTGCGACCGGATTCCGGGCCGCAGCGCGGGGGATACTCGCGCGATGAGCGCGGCTCGCGTGGCGACCGTGGAGGGTACGACCGCGGTGGGCGTGACGATCGCGGCTCACGCGGCGACCGCGGTGATCGTGGTGGCTACGGTCGTGAGGATCGCGGCGGGTACTCCCGCGATGATCGAGGAGCCCGTGGCGGCCGTGACAGCCGAGATCGGAATGATCGCGGTGGATACGATCGTGGCGGCTACGACGGACGCCGAGGCGACCGTGATCAGCACGGCGGGCGCGGATACGATCGCGATGACCGCGGCGGCTACCGCGGATCCCGCAACGACCGGGACGATCGTGGCGGCCGCGGCTACGACCGTGGTGGGCGTGACGACCGTGGTCACGGCGGCAAGGGCGGCCGTAAGCCCCGCTGGTAGTTTCTGCACAGCCAGCAATGCGGCTCAATCTGTTGCTATTCGCGCCGAATAGCAACAGATTGAGCCGCATTGCTTCTCGAGAGGCGCCCTACCGGTCGGGCGCACCCGCTTACTTCTCCGCGAAGCGGAAGAGCTTCTTGTTCGCGAACTCTTCCATGCCGCCCTTGCCGAGCTCGCGCCCGTAACCGGACCGCTTCACTCCGCCGAACGGCACATCGGCGCCCTCGAGGCCGGCGCCACCGATGAAGACCATGCCGACATCGAGGCGATCACCGACGCGCTCAGCGCGCTCGAGGTCGTCGCAGATCACGATCGATCCGAGCCCGTAGGGCGAGGAGTTGGCCAGCTCGATGGCCTCCTCATCGCTCGAGACGCGGTACAACTGCGCGACTGGACCGAACAGCTCCTGGCTGTAGACGTCCATCTCTGAGGTGATGCCGGTGAGCACGCCGGGCGTGAAGACGTTGCCCTCGGGGGTGGCGTCGCCGACGACGAGTGCGGCGCCGGCATCGACTGCGGACTGCACCTGCGCGGTGAGCCCCTTCGTCGCGCTGGCCGAGGAGAGCGGGCCGAAGTCGCCCTGCTCATACGACTGGCCCTGGATCGCGGCCTTGAACTTCTCCGCGAACTCGTCGAAGTACTTGTCGAGGACGATGATGCGCTTCGACGCGTTGCAGGCCTGCCCCGAATTCTCCATGCGTCCGGCGACGGCGTGCTCGACCGCGTGGTCGAGATCGTCGGTGTCGAGCACGAGGAAGGGGTCGGATCCGCCGAGTTCGAGCACGCATTTCTTGAGGTGGCGACCGGCCTGCTCGGCGACAATCGCGCCGGCACGTTCGGAGCCGGTGAGGGATACACCTTTGATTCGATCGTCGGCGATGATGTCGGAGATCTGGTCGTGGGTGGCGAACAGGTTGACGTAGGCGCCTTCGGGGAAGCCCGCGTCGCGATAGATCTGCTCGATCGCGAGGGCGGACTCGGGGCAGATCTCGGCGTGCTTGAGCACGACAGTGTTGCCGAGCACGAGGTTGGGGGACGCGAATCGGGCGACCTGATAGTAGGGGTAGTTCCAGGGCATGATGCCGAGGATCACTCCGATGCCCTGCTTGCGGATGAAAGTACGCAGCCCGTCTTCGACGTCGAGGATCTCGTCAGCGAGCCAGGTCTCGGCGTTCTTCCCGAAGACCTGTGTGATCTGCCCGGAGAACTCGGCCTCTCCGATGGACTGGTCGAGAGGCTTTCCCATCTCGCGGTTGATGATCGCGCCGAGTTCGTCCTTGCGCTCGATGAAGAGCTCGCCGGCCCTTTGCGCGAGTGCGGCGCGCTCTGCGAGTGTCGTATTGCGGGCCCAATCGGAGTAGGCGGCCTGAGCCGAGGCGAGGGCCTGCTCGACATCCGCGGCGGTCGCGGTCGGGTACTCCTTGACGATCTCTCCGGTGGCTGGGTTGGTGACGGCGTAGTTACCCATGAGGCATGACTCCTTAGATCCGATGTCGTCGTTGGTCGGTGCTGCCAGTCTGGCATACGGGCGATTGATACTCCAGCGCGTCCGCATGCGAAAATCGTGGTTCTGATCGAGGGTTCAGTTCGTTTTCAAGTCCATAGTAAATGAGTGCCTTCGGAATCAGTTGAATTTTGGGAATCTGATTCAGTGCCCGTTCACTCGGGGCCCATTCGCCTGACGCCAGAGGGTCCGGCGAGTATTGACCCGGTGTCGGTTGACCGGTGTCAGTTGAGGGGGAGAGCATTCGGCTCCGTGTCGGGAGGAGGTGCGATGTCTCGGCCCTTGAGGTCGGGCATCAGCGGGATCGAGGCCGCCACATAGATCGCCGTCACTGCGAGGAATGCGGTTGAGGCGAGCACTGCGCCGTGCGCACCCAACTGGTCGATGGTGATTCCGGCGACCGCGGATCCGACTGCGACTCCGACGAGCTGCCCAGTACCGATCCACCCGTATGCCTCCGCGGTCTCGGAGAACTTCACGGTCGCACTGACGAGCGTGGAAACGCCGGCGAACACCGGTGCCGTGCCCAAGCCGGCGATGAACAGCACGGTCGACAGCCACCAGGGATTCAGCGAAACGAGGCAGAGCGCAGTGCCGAGGAGCACGACCAGCACGCGCAGCAGCATCGACCACGGGCGCATCTGTCGGGTCCCGATCAAGAGCCCTCCGATGAGGGATCCGCCGGCAAACACCGCGAGCACCAGTCCCGAGACGAGACTGCCTTCGCCGAATGCGGCCACGATGCCGGCCTCGATCGCGGCGAAGGACGCGACAAAGAGGAAGCTGGCGACGGTGCCGGTAACGACGGTCGGGCGTTTCAGAACCGCGCCGAAGCCGCGTCGTGGTCTCGGAACTCGGATCCGTCCGATCGCCGGGGTGAGCACGAACCAGATGCCTCCGCCCAGCATGAAGACTGCTGCGACGATGAGTGCCGCTGTCGTGCTCGCCTGGGCCGAAACGAATACTGCGATGACCGGGCCGAGCACCCAGATGATCTCCTGCGCTGCGGCATCGAGCGAGAACAGGGCCGAGAGCTGGTTACCCGGAACGAGCCTGGGGTAAGCCGTACGCACGGCAGGCGAGATGGGCGGCGTCGTGATTCCGATGCAGGCGGCGATCACTCCGACCACGAGCAGAGGGAGGTGCACCACCGCGATCAGCACCAGCAGTCCCGAGCAGATGATCGACGTCGCGGTGAGGACGGGGCGCATGCCGAGGTGCCCCATCAAGCGTCCGGCGAGCGGGCCCGAGACCGCCTGGCCGATGCTCTGCGCGGCAAGCACGATTCCTGCGGACGTGTAGTCGCCGTACGCCGCGGACATGTGCAGCAACATGATGATCGACAGCATGCCGAAGGGCAGCCGGGCGAGTACCTGACCGGCGACAACGCGAAGGACCCCTTCGTGGCGTCCGAGATCGCGGTAGATGCCCATCACCGGAGTATACGGCCGGAGCGCCGGTGGATCGGATCACGATGCAGCTCGGTTGATACGCGGTGGGTAGATTCCGGGTCACCGGACGAGCTGCTCCGTGCGGATCAGAGCTCCCGCAGCACTCTCTGAATGCGCTGCAGCGACACCGGCTCCGCGGTGCGCAGCTGCTGCGCGAAGAGGCTGACTCGAAGCTCCTCGAGCAACCACCGAGCGCGCACGAGCGGTTCGGGGGCATCCTGGGGCAGTGGGATCGACCCGCCCGCATCTGCGAAGAGCGCCCGGGCACGATCCACTTCGTTCTGCCAGGCGCGGTCGCGGCCGGAGTTCTGCGACAGCGCCGCCATCCTCGCGGTCACCGCTGCAAGGTAGACGGGAACCCGTTCGAGGCGGGCGAGACCGGTGCGAGAGACGAAACCGTCGGAGCTGCCGCCGCCGTTCGCACCGGCGCCGGTGCCAGCGCCCGCTGCCCCGGCTCCGCGTGATCCTGCCCACACGAGCCCGTCGACCTGTTGTGACGCGTCGGCGACCTGGCCGAGCACTTGCATCGACTTCGCAGCATCGATGGCTTTGCGGGCGGTGCGGTTCGCGTCGAGTGTGCGCACCGTGAGGTCGATGGCGCCGTAGATCTCGTCGATGAGTGATCGCGCGTAGTCGTCCGCTGCGGCACGGAAGACATCCTCGCGCCAGATGAGTCCGTCGGCAGCGTGTCTCGCGATGACGCGATCAGCGACTGCGAGGCACACATCGGCGATCGCCAGGTCGACTGTGCGGTAGGGGCCTGCCGCGAGCAGGAGCTTCTCATGATTGGACAGGTGGTCGCGCACATAGCTTGCCGGTGAGGGGGAGCTCAAAGCGATGAGCCGGCGCACGCCGCGCCGGGAAAGCCTCGCCTGCTCGGCAGCATCGGCGACGAGTACGAGGTCGACACTGGTGCGCCGATCGACGAGGGCGGGGTACGCGCGCACGACTCCGGCACTGCCCGAACGCCCACGTGCGTATGCGCTGTCGACGTGGCGGGGCAGATCACCGAACGACCAATCCGTGGCACCGCTGCGTTCCAGATCGCTCTTCGGCAGCGCGGCCGCGGCGACCCGGGCGACACCGGCCGTCGCCTGCCGCTTGTGCGCGCGCTGCAGACTCGTGAGATCCTTGCCCGTTCCCAGCGTGCGCCCACGCGCGTCGACCACCCGGAACGTCGGGGTCAGGTGCGCGGGCAGTCGTGCCGGGTCGAAATCATCGGGAGAGACGATCACGCTCGTGCGGCGCCGAATCTCATCGGCGAGCAACTTCGTCAGCGCAGAAGCTTCGGATCCGCCCGCTGCGTTCGCGGCAAGCCTTGGTCCGACAGCCTCGAGCAACGTGCGCGCCCAGTCCGCCGCCGGAACGACATGCTTGCGGATCGACTTCGGGAGCGTCTTGATCAACCCCGTCACGAGTTCCTCGTGCATGCCGGGCACCAACTGATCGAACGCTGATCCTTCGAGCCTGGGGAGCAGGGGCAGCGGTACGGTGACCGTGACACCGTCGTCTTCCGCGGTCGGGTCGAAGCGATAGCGGAGCTTCAGCGTCTGATCGCCGTGCCGCCACTGCCGCGGGAACTCGCTCTCATCGACCTCCGCGGCATCGTCCTCGAGCAGATCGCTGCGACGCAGCCGCAGGAAGTCAGGGTGCGTCTGCTGTTTGCCTCGCCACCAGCCCTCAAAGTCCCGGGTTGAAGCGACTTCCGCGGGAATGCGGTCGTCGTAGAACTCGAAGACCGTCTCGTCGTCGCCGACGATGTCTCGGCGACGGGTGCGCTCCTCGAGCTGTTCGAGCTCGCGACGCAGCTGCCGATTTGCGCGGTCGAAGGCGTGCGGCGAGTCGCGCTCGCCGCCGTACCAGTCGCCCTCGACCAGTGCGTGGCGGATGAACAGCTCCCTCGCCTGAGGGAGGTCGAAGCGGGAGAGCTGAACCCGCCGCCGGTCGACGATCGGCACGCCGAAGAGGGTGACTCGTTCGTAGGCGACGGCTGCTCCCTGCTTCTTCTCCCAGTGCGGCTCAGAGATCTGCCGCTTCGCGAGGGGGCCGGCGAGCTCTTCAGCCCAGGCAGGGTCAACGACCGCATTCGACCGTGCGAAGAGTCGACTCGTCTCCACGAGTTCGATGCTCATGACCACTTCCGGGGGCTTCTTCGCAAGCACCGAGCCCGGGTAGAGGACGAAGCGGGTGCCGCGCGATCCGACGTACTCCTGGGCGGGCCGCCGCTTGACGGCCCCTGCGGCGGAACGCCCGCGTGACGGGACGCTGCGATCCTGCCGATCATCGCGCACGCCGAGCTGAGACAGGAGACCGGCGAGGATGGAGCGGTGGATCGCCTCGCTCGGGCCTCCCTCGCGAGTCTGCCGGCGCTCCGGTTTCGCGATTCGCGAGAGCTGACGGAACAGGTCCATCCATTCGCGTACGCGCAGGAAGTTCAGATACTCGGCCTTGCAGAGCCGTCTGAATGCGCTCGATGACAGCTCCCGTTGCTGCTCCTGCAGGTGATTCCAGAGGTTCAGCAGGGTCATGAGGTCGCCTTGAGGATCCGCGAAGCGGGCGTGGAGCTCGTCGGCTCGGCCACGCTCTGCTTGCGGGCGCTCCCTCACGTCTTGGATGGTCAGGCCGGCGACGATGGCGAGCACTTCAGGAACCGCGTCATGGCGCCGTGCTTCGATGACCATGCGAGCGAAGCGCGGCTCGATCGGCAGTCGTGCGAGTTCACGGCCGATCTTCGTGATCCGGTGGCTACCTGCGCTCTTGTGGCTGGCGCCGCGGCGCCGCGAATTGCGCGACTGCGAACCATGGCCGCGCGATCCTGCACCGCGCGATCCCGAACCTGCGGGGGCTTCCACCGCACCGAGTTCGGTGAGGAGCCCGAGCCCGTCGGAGATGCCGCGCTGATCTGGGGGAGTGAGGAAGGGGAACCTGGCGATGTCGCCGAGCCCCAATGAAAGCATCTGCAGGATCACGCTCCCGAGACCGGTGCGACGAATCTCGGGCTCGGTGAACTCGGGGCGGCTCTCGAAATCTTCCTCACTGTAGAGCCGGATCGCAATGCCGGGACTGGTGCGGCCGGAGCGGCCCGATCGCTGGTTGGCGCTCGCCTGCGACACCGCCTCGATCGGCAGACGCTGGACCTTGCTGCGGGCGCTATAGCGTGAGACCCGGGCGGTTCCCGCGTCGACCACGTATCGGATGCCCGGGACGGTCAATGACGTCTCTGCCACGTTCGTGGCGAGTACGATGCGGCGGGCCGCGGCGTTCGCCCCTGTCGGTCGTTCGAAGACACGGTGCTGCTCGGCAGCGCTCAAACGACCGTAGAGCGGAAGGATCTCGATCGGTCGAGCACGGTTCGCTCCGAGCCGGCCGCGCAGTGCGTCGGCTGCGTCGCGGATCTCGGCCTCACCGCTGAGGAACACGAGTACGTCGCCCGGGGCTTCGCGTCCCAGCTCCTCGACGGCGTCGCCGATGGCGTCGAAGAGGTCTCGCTCGATCTTCTGGGGCTCTTCTGCCACGAGCGGTCGGTAGCGCAGCTCCACCGGATACGTGCGACCGGAGACTTCGATGACCGGGGCTGGGATCTCAGTCTGGGGGTCGGCCGGATCAGGGAGCGCGAAGTGCTTCGCGAAGGACTCGGGGTCGATCGTCGCGGAGGTGATGATGACCTTGAGATCGGGGCGCCGGGGAAGCAGCGTCTTCAGGTACCCGAGCAGAAAGTCGATGTTGAGGCTGCGTTCGTGCGCCTCATCGATGATGATCGTGTCGTACGCGGTGAGATCGCGATCACGGTGGATCGCGTTGAGGAGGATTCCGTCGGTCATCAGGCGAATCCGAGTGTGCTCCGAGACTCGGTCTGTGAAGCGCACCTGGTACCCGACGAGATCGCCGAGATCAGAACCCAACTCGTCAGCGATGCGTTCGGCAATCGTGCGGGCAGCGATGCGGCGAGGCTGTGTGTGGGCGATGCGTTCGCGCCCCAGTGAAAGCGCGATCTTCGGGAGCTGGGTCGTCTTCCCCGAGCCGGTCTCACCGGCCACGATCACGACTTGATGGTCGCGGATGGCCGCCTCGATCTCATCTCGCATCTGTGAGACGGGCAGGTCTTCAGGGAAGGAGATGCGTGGCGGAAGGTTCGTCATGACCGTCCCATTATCGCGGTTCGAGTGGCCGCGCGTGCGGCGATCTGGCTTGATTGCCGAATGCGGCGCGCCTGGTGACTACATGGAGAAATGTGTATCTGCGGACATAGCATTGGGATGTCCGACCAAGAGACACGGCATTCGGGGGTTCGAAGGCACATGGACGCTATTCAGGTTCCAGCGGTGACGCTGAACGACGGCAACCGCATCCCACAGCTCGGTTTCGGCGTGTTCAAGGTCGAGGCCGACGAGACCGAGCGAGTCGTTTCTGACGCCCTCGAGGTCGGGTACCGGCACATTGACACCGCAATGATCTACGAGAACGAAGCGGCCGTGGGCCGTGCGATCGCGGCGAGTGGTCTTGACCGTGACGAGCTCTTCGTCACCACGAAGCTGTGGAACTCGGACCAGGCCGAACCTCACGCCGCCTTCGAGGCCAGTCTTGAGCGGCTGGGACTCGATCATGTCGACCTGTATCTCATCCACTGGCCGCAGCCGATGTTCGGTGAAGCACTCGGAGCTTGGCGCGGACTCGTCGAGATCTTGGGGTCGGGCAAGGCGACGTCTATCGGTGTTTCGAACTTCGAGATCGATCACTTGCGCGAGCTGATCGGCGAGACGGGAGTCGTTCCGTCAGTGAACCAGATCGAGCTGCACCCGATGCACCAGAGGCGCGAACTCGTCGAGTTCTGCCGTGAGCGCGACATCGCGATCGAGGCGTGGGGGCCGCTCGCCCAGGGCAAGTCCGATCTGCTGGAGCGACCCGAGGTCATCTCTGCCGCCCAGGCTCATGCCAAAACTGCTGCTCAGGTGGTGCTCAGGTGGCACCTCCAGCAAGATCGCATCGTGTTTCCGAAGACGACGCATCGCGAGCGCATGATCGAGAATGCTGATCTGTTCGACTTCACCTTGAGCGACGCGCAGATGAGTGCGATTGACAGTCTTGAGGTCGGTACCAATTTCGGGCCGGATCCCGATACCTTCGACGCCCGTTGACTCTACGGGCGTGACGTCGTACTGTCGGCGTACTAACGAAAGGCGTTCAATGACGAACACTCCTCTGACGATCACCCTTACCGGAGCCGGCGGACAGATCGGCTACGCCGTGATGTTCAGGATCGCGGCCGGCGACATGCTCGGCGCAGATCAGCCGGTGCGACTGCGGTTGCTCGAGATTCCTCAGGGTATGCGCGGTGCGGAGGGTGCGGCGCTCGAGCTGGTCGATTGTGCGTTTCCTTTGCTCGCCGACGTCGAGATCACCGATGACCCGAATGTCGCCTTTAGCGGGGCGAACCTCGCGCTGCTGATCGGGTCCCGGCCCCGCACCGCGGGGATGGAACGCAGCGATCTGCTTTCGGCCAATGGGGCGATCTTCGGGCCGCAGGGGCGCGCGATCAACGACAACGCGGCTGACGACGTGCGGGTCACTGTCGTCGGCAACCCCGCGAATACCAATGCGTACATCGCTCGGCAGCATGCGCCCGATGTGGGCGACGATCGTTTCAGTGCGCTCAGCCGCCTCGATCACAATCGCGCGGTCGGGCTACTGGCTGAGGAGCTTTCCGTGCCCGTGAGCGAGGTCGAGGGTGTGGCGATCTGGGGCAACCATTCCGCGACGCAGTACCCGGACCTCAGTCACGCGACAGTGTCGGGTCGACCGGCGCTGGATGCGGTCTCTGCCGGGTGGGCTCGGGGCGCCTACATCGATCGGGTCGCCAAGCGGGGGGCCGAGATCATCGATGTACGTGGTGGCTCGTCGGTGGCGTCTGCGGCGAACGCTGCGATCGCTCACGTGCGTGACTGGGTGCTCGGCACAGGCGGACGTCGTACGAGTGCCGCTGTGGTCTCGCACGGTGAGTACGGCGTGCCCGAAGGGCTCGTCTCGTCGTTCCCCGTCGTATCTGAGGGCGGAGCCTGGCAGATCGTCGGTGGACTCACGGTCGATGAGTTCTCGCAGGCCAGGATCGACGCCTCCGTCGAGGAGCTCGTGGCGGAACGCGAGGCGGTAGCCGAACTCGGCCTCCTCTGACGCTCAGTGGAGTTGACGCTGTGCGGCGCCGGCACCTAGCGCTGCCGGCGCCACCCAGTTCCATCGACTGGCGTAGTAACAGGGCGCGGCGTTCCGAGTGCCGTGCAGACCCTAGAATGGAACCTATGTCCAAGGTTCTTTCTTCTCTTCCCGTGGGCGAGCGCGTCGGCATCGCCTTCTCCGGCGGTCTCGATACCTCGTGCGCAGTCGCGTGGATGCGCGACAAGGGTGCTGTTCCCTGCACCTACACTGCCGATATCGGCCAGTACGACGAGCCCGACATCGACGGTGTCGCCAGTCGGGCGAAGGAGTACGGTGCCGAGATCGCACGGTTCGTCGACGCGAAGCGTCCGCTGGTCGAGCAGGGCTTCCTCGCGTTGCAGACCGGCGCGTTCAATGTGCGCTCGGGTGGGAAGACGTACTTCAACACCACTCCTCTCGGTCGCGCGGTCACGGGCACGCTGCTCGTTCGGGCGATGAAGGAGGACGGCGTCGATATCTGGGGCGATGGCTCCACCTACAAGGGCAACGACATCGAGCGCTTCTACCGCTACGGCCTCATGGCGAACCCGGCACTGCGCATCTACAAGCCGTGGCTCGACAAGCAGTTCGTGGAAGAACTCGGCGGTCGCCAGGAGATGAGCGAGTGGCTCGTCGCACATGGCTACCCCTACCGTGACTCGGCGGAGAAGGCATACTCGACGGACGCCAACATCTGGGGGGCGACCCACGAGGCGAAGCGACTTGAGTTCCTCGACACGGGCCTCGACATCGTCGAGCCCATCATGGGGGTCCCGGCTTGGCGTGAGGACGTCGAGGTCGCCACAGAAGAGGTGTCGGTGCGCTTCGAGGCAGGCCGTCCCGTCGCGATTAACGGCGTGGAGTTCGACGATCCGGTGGCTCTGGTCTACGAGGCGAACGCGATCGGTGGTCGTCACGGTCTCGGCGTCTCCGACCAGATCGAGAACCGCATCATCGAGGCGAAGTCGCGTGGTATCTACGAGGCGCCCGGCATGGCCCTCTTGCACATCGCGTACGAGCGGCTCGTGAACGCTATCCACAATGAAGATACGCTCACGAGCTACCACACCGAGGGGCGTAAGCTCGGCCGGCTGATGTACGAAGGCCGCTGGTTCGACCCGCAGGCGCTCATGCTGAGCGAGTCGCTGCAGCGCTGGGTCGGCACCGCGATCACGGGCGAGGTCACTCTGCGCCTGCGTCGCGGCGACGACTACACGATCCTCAACACCGAGGGGCCGAACCTCAGCTACCACCCGGAGAAGCTCTCGATGGAGCGCACTGTGGGAGCTGCGTTCGGACCCGAAGATCGCATCGGTCAGCTCACGATGCGCAATCTCGATATCGCCGACTCGCGTTCGCGCCTCGAGCAGTACGCAACGATGGGCCTCGTCGGTAGCTCGACTGCGGATGTCGTGGGCGAGCTCGAGGCAGGCGGTGCGGAGCAGATCGCCGATGCTGTGCCCGGCATCGACGAAGACGCGGACGAGCTCGGCTTGTCGGCCGCGTTCGACGCCGGCACCGACTGAGTCGCAATCGGCTCTCAGGCAATGAGAAAGGCCCCGGGTTTCCCCGGGGCCTTTCTCATTCGCGGCTTAGGATGCGCGGCGGGCGCGTGCGGCGCGGCGCTTGAGGGCGCGACGCTCGTCTTCGCTGAGGCCGCCCCAGACGCCGGAATCCTGGCCGGTGTCCATCGCATACTGCAGGCACATTTCGGTGACGGTGCAGCGAGCGCAGACCGACTTCGCACGCTCGATCTGGTCGACCGCCGGGCCGGTGTTCCCGACCGGGAAGAAGAGTTCGGGGTCTACGGTGAGGCAAGCAGCCTGTTCACGCCAATCCATGGTGTGTGTCCTCCTAGTAATGTGCGGTAGTACGCACACGGGACCTAGAGGCATGCAGCCTGATCTCGCGCCGTACCGTTACGTGAATGAGATTGCTCACGTCGGTGTGCGCGAAACTCGACGGAATATATAGTTCCATGTATGTAGTGGCAAATCAATAGTCAATTTGTTACCGACGGGTCATTTGCCCGTCATCCCTGAGTGCGGAGGAGTTTCCATGGGAGTGCCAGAGCGGGGCTTCGACGTCGATGTGAGCGAAGAAGAACGGCGGGCGGCGACGCGTGCACGCGGTGCGTGGCGGGTACTTTCGATGGTGCTGCTCATCGAGGTCATCGGGGGAGCGGTGCTGCTCTGGAGTGTGCTCAGCAGTTCGTTCGCGGCAACGGAGGATCCCTTCGCCCAGCGGCTGAGCATCCTGCTTGCTGCGGTGTTCGCGTTCATCTGGATCGCGGCGACGCTGTATGGGGCTGCGGCGCGTCGGGCCGGTTGGGCGCGCGGTTCTGCGATCACGATCCACGTGCTCATCTTTGCGGCGGGTACCGGTGTGCTGCAGGGCATCGTGGGTACCCCGTTGCTCGGTTGGGTGCTGGTCGTGCTGTCATTGCTCGGCTTCTTCGCCGCGGTGCTGGCTAGGCCCGACGTGCGAGGCAGCGAGCGGGGTAACGGCCTGAACTCGGCCGAAGGTTAGGCGCCGAAGCTGAGATACCGAAGCCGGCATACAGAAGTTCAGATGCCGAGCAGCTTCCGCACCCGCTCGACGTGTCCGGTCGCGCGTACGTTGTAGAGCGCATGCTCGATCTTGCCCGCGGGGTCGATCACGAAGGTCGAGCGGATGACTCCCTGCACGATCCTGCCGTAGTTCTTCTTCTCGCCGAATGCGCCGTAAGCGACGAGAGTCGCGCGTGAGGGGTCGCTGAGCAACGGGTAGTCGAGGCCATCGCGCTCGGCGAAGCGAAGCTGCTTCTCAGTCTCGTCCGGCGAGATTCCGAGCACGCGGTATCCGGCAGCGCGAAGCGGCTCGATGGAGTCCCGGAAGTCGCAGGCTTCCTTGGTGCAGCCCGGCGTCATCGCAGCAGGGTAGACGAAGAGGATGACGTGCTCTCCGCGCAGATCGGCGAGTGACACCGTGTTGCCGTGCTGATCGCTCAGCGAGAATTCGGGGGCGGTCTGACCGGGCTCGAGAATCACGCGTTCGTTCATGCGACCAGCGTAGCGGAGCCGAAAGGCCTCAGTCAGCCGAGCGGCTCCGTGCAGAGGAACACGCTGGGCTCACTCGTTGGCTTCGAGAAAGTCGTAGACCTCGTGGGCATCGACGCCGGGGAACGTGCCGGTCGGCAGGGCGGCCAGCAGACTGGTCGGAGAAGCGACCTCCGGCCAAGACGACGACTCCCACTTCTCGGTGAGGTGGTCGGACGCACGTCGGCAACACTGCTCGTCAGGGCAGAACGACCGAGTCCGCGAAGTCGTCTCCCGCCCGCGGAACCACTTCACATCGGCGAATCGCACGCCAACACTGACCGAGTAGAGGCCCTCGCGCGCCTTCTCGATGCGCGACGTGCACCAGTACGTTCCGCCCGAAGCCATATCGGTGTACTGGTACCAGGGATTGAAGCGGTCAGGTTGGGCGAATACTGTTCGCGCGGTCCAATTGCGGCACACGGTCGCACCTTCCAGGTTGCCGAGGGCGTCTGATGGGAACTGCACGCCGTCGTTCTCGTAGGCCTTGATGAGGGTGCCCGACTCGTGCGCCTTCATGAAGTGCACGGGCATGCCGAGGTGCCTCGTCGCAAGGTTCGTGAAACGGTGCGCCGCCATCTCGTAGGAGACGCCGAACGCATCGCGCAGATCCTCCATCGAAATCTCCTTACGCTTCTTCGCGTCGGAGAGCAGTTCGACCGAAGACCGCTCAGGCAGGAGCACGGCGCCGGCGAGATAGTTCGCTTCGACCCGCTGGCGGAGGAACTCGCCGTAATTGCTGGGCTCATGATGCTCGCATACGAGGCTCGCCAGGGCTCGCAGCACCGGGGTGCGCGGGTCGCGCGGAACACGATTGCCACCGAGGTAGATGCGGCCATTGCGCCGGTCGATGACGGATCGCGTCGAGTGCGGCAGATCCGGCACATAGTGCAGGCTGAAGCCGAGCTGCTCGGCGATGCGTGAAACGGTCTGCTGGGAGACGGGACCGGTGGTGTGGCCCGCACGCTCGAGCAAGTCGGCTGCGGCGCGTTCGAGATCCGCGAAGTAGTTGCCGGCTACACGCATCTCGGCGCGCAACTCGGTGTTCGCGCGTCGGGCCTCCTCGGGTGTGGCGGCGCGTTCACGATTCAGACGCTCGACCTCTTGGTGCAGACCGAGGATCGTGCGCAGCGTCTCGTCGCTCGTCGTCTTCGACACACGCACCGGTGGCAGCCCGAGGGAGGCGAACACAGGGCCGCGCTGCGCGCGCTCGACCGCGATCTCGAGAGCGGCTCGCTCGCTCGGCGCCTCTTCGGCGAGCAGATCATCGACAGTGACGTCCAGGGCAACGGCAATTGCACGCAGCACCGGGAGTCGTGGTTCGCGTTTGCCGTTCTCGATCGCGGAGAGCTGTGACGGTGAACGATCGACCTCTCCCGCGAGTTGCTCGAGAGTGAGCCCCAGCCGAATGCGCCGCTCGCGGATCCGGCGTCCGAGCGTGAGTGCATCACCCGGCTGCTCGTCAGCGACACCGCTGGCTGTTTGGGGAGCACGAGGAGGTGCGAGGTGCGAGTTCATGGCCCCATGCTGCCATGAACTTCGGTCGAACGGAAAAAGTCGTGAATTTCTCTTCAATATTTCTGACGGAAGCGCTTCAGTGCCGCTCAGGATGGAAACAACCGAAACAGTCCGCTCTCGTCTCCGGGAGAGGCGAACACAAAGGAGTGAACGTTGAATACACCGATCGCGACCATCGAGCGCCCGACAAGCACCACGACCCAGGCCAGCGGCACGACTCCGGCCGGCGCTGAAGCACCGGAATTCATGGCAACCGCGAAGCAGGCCGTCCCGAGTGCGCGGATCGAAAACATCGGTCCCAGCATTGAGCGAGGAGACGAGATCCTCACCCCTGAGGCGCTCGGCTTCCTTGCTGAACTCCATCTGCGTTTCGCGAACCGCCGACTCGATCGTCTCGCCGGCCGTCAGCGCCGCCGGTACGAGATCGGCATCGGCGCCGACCCGGCGTTCAGGGAGGACACCCGTCACATTCGCGAGGACATGAGCTGGCGTGTCGCCGGCCCTGGCCCCGGACTCGTCGATCGCCGCGTTGAGATCACCGGACCGACGGATCCGAAGATGACGATCAATGCGCTGAACTCCGGTGCGAACGTGTGGCTCGCCGATCAGGAGGACGCGACGAGCCCCACCTGGCGCAACGTCATCGGAGGTCAATTGTCGCTCTTCGACGCCATTCGCGGACAGCTCGAGTACACGGGCCTCGGCAGTGGGTCGACACCGGGCAAGCAATACCGTGTCACCGCAACCGAGACGCCCACGATCGTCATGCGACCGCGCGGGTGGCACCTCGCCGAGAACCATCTTCGTTTCGTCGATGCGCTCGGACGCAGCCAGGCCGCGTCAGGCAGTTTGGTCGACTTCGGTCTGTACGCGTTCCATAACGCGCAAGAGCTCGTCGCCCGTGGGCGCGGACCCTACTTCTACATCGCGAAGCTGGAATCGAGTGAAGAGGCGCGACTCTGGGACGATGTCTTCACCTACACCGAGCACGCGCTCGGCTTGGAGCACGGCACGATCCGTGCCACTGTGCTCATCGAGACGCTCCCAGCAGCCTTCGAGATGGAGGAGATCCTGTATGTGATGCGGGACCACATTGCGGGACTCAACGCCGGGCGATGGGACTACATCTTCTCGATCATCAAGAACTATCGCGGACGCGGCGCCAGGTTCGTGCTTCCCGATCGCAACGAGGTCACTATGACGGTGCCGTTCATGCGCGCCTACACTGAATTGCTCGTGCAGACGTGCCACAAGCGCGGGGCACATGCCATCGGCGGTATGAGCGCCTGCATTCCGAACCGCCGCGACCCGGAGGCGACGAAGCTCGCCGAGGAGAAGGTACGGGCCGATAAGCGACGGGAAGCCGGTGATGGTTTCGACGGCACCTGGGTGGCTCACCCCGATCTGATCCCGGTGGCTCGAGCCGAGTTCGATGCGGTACTGGGCGACCGCCCGCACCAGGTCGACCGGCAGCGCGACGACGTTCAGGTCACGGCGAAGGAGCTGCTCGATGTGCGTATCGGGCGAGGCGTTACCGACGCGGGGGTGCGTTCGAACGTTTCGGTGGCGATCCGGTACATCGAGGCCTGGTTGCGCGGTCAGGGCGCTGTGGCGATCGACAACCTGATGGAGGATGCGGCGACCGCCGAGATCAGCCGCTCGCAGATCTGGCAGTGGATCCACCAGGATCAGCGAACGGAGGAAGGTTCGCTGATCACGCGAGACGGCGTGCGCCGGATCGTTACCGAGACCCTCGCCGAACTCGAGCGATTCCCGGGTGATCGTTTCGATGCGGCAGCCGAGCTGTTTGCGGAGGTGGCGCTCGGAATCGACTTCCCGCCGTTCCTCACGGTTCCGGGATGCGAGCGGTATCTCCTCGACAGCTGATCCGCGCCGCCCGGTGAGGCGTTGGGCTTCCGCCCAGTAGAAATAGCACGAAAGTTTGCAAAGAAAAGTAGTCCGATCGGGCGATGTCGCTCCGAATAGTGGAACTACATCACAGCATCAACCAGGTGAAAGGCATGCACCATGAGCAGGTTCCAAGACGACATCGACGCCGTGCGGGCGCTGAAGGCGCAGCACGGGTCGCCGTGGGATGCGATCGACCCCGAGTCCGTCGCGCGCATGCGAGCTCAGAACCGGTTCCGCACCGGTCTGGAGATCGCGCAGTACACGGCAGACATCATGCGACGGGACATGGCGGAGTATGACGCCGACTCTTCCGTATACACGCAGTCGCTCGGTGTGTGGCACGGGTTCATCGGCCAGCAGAAGCTGATCTCGATCAAGAAGCACCTCAAGAGCACCAATAAGCGCTATCTCTATCTCTCCGGGTGGATGGTTGCAGCTCTTCGTTCCGAGTTCGGTCCGCTGCCCGATCAGTCGATGCACGAGAAGACCGCAGTGCCCGCGCTCATCGAGGAGCTGTTCACGTTCCTGCGGCAGGCCGACGCGCGGGAACTCGACCTCCTCTTCTCGCAGCTCGATGAAGCCCGGTCGGCCGGTGACGACACTTCGGCCGAGTTCATTCAGACTCAGATCGAGAACTTCGAGACCCATATCGTGCCGATCATCGCCGACATCGATGCGGGCTTCGGGAACCCGGAGGCCACCTATCTGCTCGCGAAGAAGATGATCGAGGCGGGTGCGTGCGCCATCCAGATCGAGAACCAGGTATCCGACGAAAAGCAATGCGGCCACCAAGACGGGAAAGTCACCGTTCCGCATGAGGACTTCATCGCGAAGATCAATGCGGTGCGCTACGCCTTCCTCGAACTCGGTATCGAGAACGGTGTCATCGTCGCCCGCACGGATTCGCTGGGGGCGGGACTCACCCAGAAGCTGGCGGTCACGCAGCAGCCGGGAGATCTCGGTGACCGCTACAACTCCTTCTTGGATGTCGAAGAGATCAGTGAGCAGCATCTCGGCAACGGAGACGTGGTCATCAAGCGAGATGGCAAGCTGTTGCGTCCGAAGCGACTCGTGAGCAACCTCTTCCGGTTCCGCCCTGGAACTGGCGAGGATCGTGTGGTGCTGGACTGCATCACCTCCCTGCGTCATGGGGCGGACCTGCTCTGGATCGAGACCGAGAAGCCTCATGTCGAGCAGATCGCAGGGATGGTCGACCGTATTCGTGAGGCGGAGCCGAACGCGAAACTCGTCTACAACAACAGCCCGTCGTTCAATTGGACGCTCAACTTCCGTCAACAGGTGTATGATCTGCTCTCGGAACAGGGCCAGGATCTCTCCGCCTACGATCGAGACGATCTCATGAGTGCGGACTACGACGGAACCGAACTCGCCCGGATCGCCGATGAGAAGATCCGCACATTCCAGAGCGATGGTTCCGCTCGTGCCGGAATCTTCCATCACCTCATCACCCTTCCGACCTACCACACCGCGGCACTCTCGACGGATAACCTCGCGCAAGGGTACTTCGGGGCCGAGGGCATGCTCGCCTACGTTCGCGACGTGCAACGGCAGGAGATCCGGCAGGGGAACCCCACCGTGAAGCATCAGAACATGGCTGGCAGCGACATTGGCGACAACCACAAGGAGTACTTCGCCGGGGAGGCGGCGCTCAAGGCCGGTGGTACAGGAAACACGATGCATCAGTTCGCGTGATCGAGAGGCGAAGATCATCGGGTCAGCGTCGTGTCACTGACGCGACACCATCGCAACAATGATGAAGTAATCGGCGTGGCCTCGGGGAGTGTTTTCCCGAGGCCAAGTCTCTTGATGTCAAGATATTTTTGGGCCGAGTGCGCTAGCATTAGAGGTGGAAAATCGCGCAGCAAAGACCTGGAGGATTACGAGACTTGACCGACTCCGCCATCATTTACACCCACACCGATGAGGCACCGGCGCTGGCTACGGCCTCCTTCTTGCCGATCGTCCAGGCATTCACGCGTTCTGCGGACATCGCCTTCGAGACCCGCGACATCTCGCTGTCGGGGCGAATCCTCGCGGCCTTCCCCGAGCGGTTGACCCCGGAACAGCAGGTGGGCGATGCCCTCGCCGAGCTCGGCGGACTCGCGACTCTGCCCGAGGCCAATATCATCAAGCTGCCGAACATCTCTGCCTCGATTCCGCAGCTCAAGGCTGCGATCGGGGAGCTGCAGGCGCAGGGGTTCGACATCCCTGATTATCCCGATGAGCCCGAGTCGCTCGAGCAGAAGGACGTCCGTGCGCGTTACGACCGCATCAAGGGCTCGGCCGTGAACCCGGTGCTGCGCGAGGGCAACAGCGACCGTCGTGCTCCCGCCTCGGTCAAGAACTACGCTCGCAATCACCCGCACGTCAACAAGCCCTTCGCCGAGGGATCCAAGACGCGCGTTGCCACGATGGGGCACGACGACTTCAAAGCGAATGAGAAGTCGTGGGTTGCCGCGCATGACGACGTGTTGACGATTCAGCACATCGCTGAGGATGGCACGCAGACCGTACTCAAAGACGATCTCAAGGTGCTTCCTCGTGAGGTGGTCGACGCTACTTTCCTCTCGGCCCAGGCGCTTGACGAGTTCTTGAGCGAGACCCTCGCCGCTGCCCAGGCCGATGACGTGCTCTACTCGGTGCACCTCAAGGCGACCATGATGAAGGTCAGCGACCCCATCATCTTCGGCCATGTCGTCAAGGTCTTCTTCCAGCGCGTCTTCGAGCAGCATGGCGCGGCACTCGAAGCAGCTGGTCTGACCCCGAACGACGGTCTCGGATCCATCCTTGCAGGGCTGGCAGATATTGCCGGCGGCCAGGAGATCGCCGCTGAGTTCGCAGCGGCGATCGAACAGGGCCCGCGCCTGTCTTACGTCAATAGCGATAAGGGCATCACCAATCTGCACGTGCCGTCCGACGTCATCGTCGATGCCTCGATGCCCGCACTCATCCGCAATGGTGGCAAGCTCTGGGGCGCAGATGGCGATGAGGCCGACACGATCGCGGTGATCCCGGATTCCTCGTATGCGGGTGTCTACCAGGCGGTTATCGATGACGTTATCGAGCACGGTCCGCTCGATCCCGCAACCATCGGCACCGTGCCGAATGTCGGCCTCATGGCGCAGGCCGCCGAAGAATACGGCAGCCACGACAAAACCTTCGAGATCGCCGCTCCAGGCACGGTGCAGGTTGTCAACGGCGACGGCGACGTCGTCATCGAGCACGAGGTCGGCGCGGGAGACATCTGGCGTGCGACGCAGACCAAGCACATCGCGGTGATCGACTGGGTCAAGCTCGCTGTGAACCGAGCACGCATCACCGGCGTGCCGGCCGTGTTCTGGCTCGATGTGAATCGGGCGCATGATGCGCAGCTCATTGCGAAGGTGCACCAGGCGCTCGCGACGCTCGATGCGACGGGCGCTCAGATCGCGATTCTCGCACCGCAGGAGGCGACTCGCTATACGCTGAGCCGTCTGCGCCGCGGGGAAGACACCATCTCGGTGACCGGCAACGTTCTGCGCGACTACCTCACCGACCTCTTTCCGATTCTCGAAGTGGGTACGAGCGCGAAGATGCTGTCGATCGTCCCGTTGCTCGCGGGCGGAGGCCTGTTTGAGACCGGTGCCGGTGGTTCCGCCCCGAAGCACGTGCAGCAGCTGCTCGAGGAGGACTACCTGCGCTGGGATTCGCTCGGCGAGTTCTTCGCCCTTGCGGCTTCGCTCGAGCACTTCGCCGATTTCGCCGGGAACGACGGGGCTCGGGTCCTGGCTGCGGCGCTCGACCGGGCGACAGGAACCTTCCTTGAGCAGGATCGCTCGCCCGGTCGCAAGCTCGGCACGATCGATAACCGGGGGAGCCACTTCTATCTGGCCCTGTATTGGGCGCAGGAGCTTGCTCAGCAGTCGGATCATGCGGAGCTGGCAGCGGCCTTCGGTCCGGTGGCCGAACAGCTTGCTGAGCACGAAACGCAGATCGTCTCGGAGCTGAATGCGGTGCAGGGATCGCTCGCGGACATTGGCGGCTATTACCGTCCGGACCCTGAGCGTGTGGCCCAGGTGATGCGCCCGTCGTCGACGTTGAACGGCATCATCGACGGAATCTAACTTACGCCGGTTCAGCTCCCGGGATCGAGCTGTCGGGGTCCAGCTGAACCGACGCATTCCGCAATGCGGCACGAATTGCTCTCCTAACCTATGGGTAGCAGCAATTCGTGCCGCATTACTTTGTGTCTGAAGTGATGCGGCGGGCGTTGCTTCATCCGGCCCAGCCTCCTCGACGCAGCGCAGCCGCGACGCGAGCGACTAAACGGGTCGGGTAACGTTCCAGCGCACGTGTGACTTGGATGACCTCCCAGCCGGCGTTGCGTAGAGCTTCCACTCGTTCGATGTCCTGCGCGTAGCTGCTCTCGTGCATGAGGCCGTGATACTCGGTGATGACCCGATACTTCTTAAAGACCATGTCAGCGCAGGCGATGAAGAACCCCTCCCTGTCGTAGATGTCGACATTCAATTCTGGATCGGGGAGTCCCGCAGTGACGAGGATGACCCTGGTACTGGATTCCTTGGGCGACCAGGAGTCTTCACGTATCAGGGACAGTGCCTCACGCAGACGAGTCATGCCTTTCCATTGCCCAAGGCTGACAGCTTGTTTCAGCTCTTCGACTGTTGCGACCGGGGCTCTGCCCACGTGTCGGCGGCCGTGCCCTCCGCGGTACTTTCGGACAAGCGCGTCTCCAGCTGCGACTAGATCCGTGAGGCACAGGTTGCCCAGCATCGCAAACGTGGACGCAGGGTCGGTGACCGGGAACCCGTGTACGACGGTGACTTGGGTGCGCGACGCGTTCAGTGCGTGACCGAAGACTGGCACTGTGCCGGCGCGGATGCGTGGTGCGCTCTGGGGCCTGAGCGTGCTCAGGTGGAGTTCTGGCGTGCACAGGTGAGGCTGCGGGATCTGCCAGAGGAACGCGGCGCTCCGGTGACTGAAAAACTGTCCTGGAACCAGACGCTTCGACAACGCGTCGATGAGTTCGAGCTCAAGATGCTTCGCACGGGCAAAGCAGTCCCCGCTATGACTGGTGCCGGGTGTGGAGGACGAGTGTTTCGCGCGCACGCCGTGGAAGGGCTTCTCGAGGTTGCGGTTCCGGAGGCGGCCCTGAGAAACACCGGAGGCGCGTGCTTCGGCGACGGAGAATGTGGTTCCGAGACGCTGAGGGAGTGGCTGTGATGAGCGGGGCATGGCATCCACCCTGGGACCCGGCGATGGAGTCTGAGTGTCTGTGCACAGCGTGAACTGGTCGCTGCAATCTAATGGGGCGCAAATGGTGCTTGTGGAGCGGGTCAAGGAGCGATTCGTGCCGCATTCCCGCCGTAAATTCGTGCCGCATCTCCCACGGTAGAGGAGAATGCAAGCGGCAGGCGCGGGCGAGCAACTGCTCGGCGTGAAGACCGCCTGAGCAAGACCTACTTCAGAAGTCGGCGGAGCGAGTCGACCCGCAGCGCGCCCGCCTCGTCAAGTCGCCCATCGGTGATGGCGGCGTCGAGTTCGCAGTCGGGAGCATCTTCCTGGTGCGTGCACCCGCGCGGGCAGAGTTCAATGAGCTCAGCGAGGTCTGTGAACCCACGCAGCACGGCATCGCCGGTGACATGGCCGAGCCCGAAGGAGCGTACCCCCGGAGTATCGATGACCCAGCCGGTCTCACCGTTGGGACTGCCCGGAGTCTTGGCACGGTACGCGATCGACGACGACGAGGTGTGTCGTCCGCGTCCGGTCACCTCGTTGACATGCCCTGTTGCTCGCTGCGCCTCAGGAACGAGCACGTTGATGAGTGTCGACTTGCCGACTCCGGAGTGACCGACGAACACCGTGGTCTTTCCGGCAAGCATCTCGCGGATCTTCGCGGCCGGTTCCCGACCGGGGGCCGACTGCAGCACCGGCACTTCGAGTGCGTGGAAGTGATCGAGGAACGGTGCCGGATCGGCCTGGTCGACCTTTGTCATACAGAGGATGGGCTCGATGCCGGCGTCATAGGCGGCGACCAGGTACCGGTCGACGAGGCGCACACGGGGTTCGGGGTTCGTCGCGGCGACGACGATGAGCATCTGGTCGACGTTCGCGACCATGACCCGCTCGACAGTGTCACTGTCGTCGGCGCTGCGACGCAGCATCGTGCGACGGTCCTCCAACCCGACCACGCGCGACAGGGATCCTTCGTCACCGCTCGTGTCGCCCACGAGCTGGACTCGGTCGCCGATGACGATCGGAGTGCGTCGCAGCTCCCGTGCGCGTGCCGCGAGTACCGTGCGCTCGCGCGAATCCGACTGATCGGCGCCAGCACTCACGAGCACGGTGTACCGGCCCCGGTCGACCCCGGTCACCATGCCGATGACGGCGTCCGAGTGTTCAGGGCGACGCTTGGTGCGAGGGCGGTTCGCCTTCGGATTCGGACGCTCTCGCACCGCATGGTCGGCGTACTCGGCATAGGGGTCGTCCGGATCATCGTCGAGGCTCAGCCAACTCATCCCCAGTACGGCCCTGCCTCGGGTTCGGGCAGATCGAAGAGAAGCGGATCCGCAGATGTAGCGCCGCCATTCAGCTCGTGCTGCGGGCCAGATACTGCTGCAGAGTCCTGTCCGAGCATTCGGGCCCACAATTCTGGAAAGTCGGGGAGTGTCTTCGACGTGCTGGCGATGTCTTCGACTTCGACTCCGTCGACGCGCAGCCCGATCAGGGCGCCGGTGGTCGCCATGCGGTGGTCGGCATAGCTGTGCCAGACGCCTCCGTGCAGGGGGGCGGGGCGAATCGCGATGCCGTCCTCCAACTCGTCGACATCGCCGCCGAGTCCGCGAATCTCAGCCACGAGGGCGGCAATGCGGTCGGTCTCATGGTGGCGAATGTGACCGATGCCGGTGATCTCGCTGGGTTCGTCGGCCAAGGCTGCGAGGCCGACGAGGGTCGGAGCAAGTTCGCCTGCCTCGGGAACGTGCAGATGCACCCCCCGGATGGTTCCGTTTCCGGTCGCTGTGAGGACCCCATCGTCGAGGGCGACGTCCGCGCCGAACTCCGGCAGTATCTGCCGGAGCCGGTCGCCGACCTGCGTCGTGGTGTCGGGCCAGTTCGGCACGCTCACGCTCCCTCCGGCCACGAGTGCGGAGGCGAGGAACGGTGCTGCGTTCGAAAGATCCGGTTCGATCACGAGATCGCGGGCTCGGATCGGACCGGGCTGCACGCGCCATTCGCCGGGGGTCGGTGAATCGGCGATGGCGCCGCGAGCGCGAAGCGTCTCGAGCGTCATCTCGATGTGCGGCACGCTCGGCAGACGGTCGCCGATATGCACGACATGTGCGCCTTCGTCGAAGCGCGGAGCCGAAAGTAGCAGTGCGGATACGAACTGGCTGGAGAGCGACGCGTCGACTTCGACTCGTCCGCCGCGCAGCGAGCCACGCCCGTGCACGGTGAACGGCAGTGCTCCGCGGCCTTCATCGGCGATGTCGGCGCCGAGCGAGCGCAATGCGTCCAATACGGGGCGCATCGGACGCTTCCTCGCATGCGGATCGCCGTCGAATGCGACCGGTCCGAGTGCAAGGGCCGCGACTGGAGGAACAAAGCGCATGACTGTTCCCGCGAGACCGCAGGCGATCGAGGTGGACCCGGTCAGTTCCTCAGCGGGGGTGATGCGCAGGTCGGGGACTGCCGGATCGCCGCCGGGGATTCGCTCGATGTCGACTCCGAGGTTTTGCAAAGCATCGATCATCAGTGCGGAGTCTCGTGAATGCAGCGGTGCCCGCAGCACACCGGGGCCATCTGCGAGAGCCGCGAGTACGAGCTCCCGGCCGGTGAGTGATTTCGAACCAGGCAGGTGCACCCGCGCGTCGAGCGACTCCAGCGCAACGGGGGCCGGCCAGTGGGCTGCGGCCTCGTCGAGGGCCTCGCCTCCGCGTACCCCGTCGTCGTCCTTCCGGGAGTTCATCTTCGCTTCAAACACGATTCCGAGTCTACTTCGCTCACCGCAGTCGCGGGCGGTGCCAGTAGTGTGGACCACGTGAGTGTCAGGGATGCGAGGGATACGGTCGAGCGAGAAGCGGGTTCTCGAGCAGAGGAGCGCTTCTCTCGTGATGCGCTGCCGCTGCTCGACCAGCTGTACGGTGCTGCGATGAAGATGACGCGGAATCCGCAGGATGCTCAGGATCTGGTGCAAGAAACATATCTCAAGGCTTATGCAGCTTTCGACCGCTTCGAGGAGGGCACGAACCTTCGAGCCTGGCTCTACCGCATCATGACCAATACCTACATCAACGGCTACCGGAAGCGCCAGCGGGAGCCCTACCTGGGGGCGGTCGATGAGCTGGAGGATTGGCAACTCGGCGGAGCCGAATCGACTACGGCCACCTCCGCGCGTTCGGCCGAGGCCGAGGCGATCGATCGGACGCCGGCCTCAGTCGTCTCGGAGGCGTTGAACGCGTTGCCCGAAGATTTCAGGCTTGCCGTCTATCTCGCGGATGTCGAAGGCTTCAGCTACCGCGAAGTCGCGGAGATCGTCGGAGTGCCGATGGGCACGGTGATGAGTCGCCTCCACCGCGGGCGCAGCCGACTGCGGAAGACGCTTGGGGAATACGCCAGGGAGCAGGGCGTTGGACTCAGTACGGACGATGATACGAGCGAACGGGAACAGAAGGGATCGGGGCAGTGAGCGACTGCGGATGCACCACAGCGAAGGCGAAGCTCTACGAGTTGCTGCGGGGCGAGTTGTGCGCAGAGGAGTCGGCGCCGATCCGTGAACACCTGGAAGCCTGCCCGGACTGTCGAGACGAGCAAGCCGTCTGCATCAACCTCACGGAGGTGCTGCGTCGAGCCTGCGCCGAGGAACGGGATGGCAACTGCCCGCCCGAGGAGCTCAGGGACGCTATTCTGAGCGCGCTGCGCGAGGACGCGCCCCGGACTTCTTGACGTAGCCACCATCGGCGAGACCAGCTTCGATTTCGAAGCGGTTCTTCAACGGGTCATTGCCGGCGAGGAAATAGAGGAGCGGCATGGCGAAACCGTATCGGCGCCACTGCTGCTGATGCACTCGCTCGTGCCGGAGTACGCGCGGCCCAGCATTGTCGCGGGTGAGATAGCAGCCGCCCACGCAGACCCCGCCGCGGCGGAATGCCCAACGGGGGAGTCCGCGGAACACCCAGAGGCCGTCGACCCGTTTCACCGGTCCGGTGCTGAGCAATCCGCCCCAGGCAAAACCGACCGCGGTCGCGAAGAGATAGCCGGCATTCGCCAAAGGCCAGGGGCGCCGATGTCCGGCCTCGCTCATCATCGTCGCCGTCCTGAGGAGAGTGCTCCGAGTACCCGGAGCACTGTCGGGATGTGCTCGGTGGCGTGGGCACGGTTCGCTGGCTGGAATCCGCTGATCGACGCGCCGGCGAGCGGAAGTTCGGCCGTTGCCGCGCGGATTGCGCCGGTAAGTTCCGCAAGCCCGAGGCCGAACGGCATCGGGGCTGCGACCGCGCTGAACTCCGCGGGATCCAAGACATCCAGGTCCACATGCACGTACAGATGCGTGGTGCCGTCAGAGTTCAGCGCCGCGCGGACTTCGTCGACGAGCTGGGCAGCCTCAGCGGCGGGAGTTTCCGGAGCGCCGAGGGATCCGGAGAGCATCCTCATTCGGAGGCGTTCGGTCTCGGAAGCCTCTTCTCCACCGAGGGACCGCGCCCCGATGAGGGAGACTCGCTCAGGAGGAAGCGGGGAACTGAATCGAAGGTCTTCGCACCCGTCCCCGAGTGCGTGGCGGAGCACCATGCCCGAGGCGGCTCCGGACGGCGAGGTGCTGGGATGCTCCATATCTGCGTGAGCGTCAAACCACAGCACCGAGACCTGTTCCGTGCCGTGACGGTGCAGCGCGGCCTCGAGGCCCGCGAGTGCTGATGAGCAGTCACCTCCGACGGTGACCGGGGCGGTGTTCGCAGGCAGCCCTTCGATGACTTCTCGAGCGGCCTCTCGCGCGCTGATGATGCTGCTCAGACGCGCGACCGGGGTGCCGAGCGTGTCTCCGGCTTCGAGCGGGACTTCGATGAATCGCGTTGCGGCGGAGGGAAGATCTTCACGCAGCACCTCTGCGCCTTCGACCAGCTGCATCGCTCGTGAGGAGGGCGAGCCCTGCCAGAGTGGCATGAACAGGAATGCGAGATCAGTCACGTCATCCTCCCCGTCGGGTGACCTCTGGCGGCACCGATCTTAGGCTGCTCCGATCTTACGCGGATCTGACCTTACGGTGCGCCGAGACCGGAACCGCACCGCAGTGCGGAAGCAGGTAGGCCGTGCACACGAGTGAGGCGATCGGTGAGCGGACCCCACTGCTCGGCATCGCCGGCGAACCAGACCTGTGGTGTCGGTACGGAGCTGTCTGACTCGCACAGCATCTCACTCGCCCACGCCTCGACTGCCACCTGGGCTGCCTCATGCGGGTGCGCGCCGAGTGGCGTGCGGAGCACCGTTGCACTGAGCCGCGGAGGCAGTTCGAGGGTCGGCACGTCGTCGCCTGGTGCCGCCAGGATGAACACGCGGCCGTGCGCACAAATCGGCAACATCTGCAGGGTCAGGCGCACGTCATCGAGATCCCGACTCGTCGCGACGACGAGGTACGCCGGAATAGCTCGCGTAACTGCGCGGCGAAGGCGTCGGGATGAGATGGTCATGATGACTTCAGTTTAGCTGAGGCTGGCCTTACAAGAGAAGAGCGATGGACGAAAATCCTTCGCGGATTCTTTGCGGAATCAATCGACGGTCACGAAATCGATGAGATGCTCGACCCTGCCAACGAGTTCTGGCTCAAGATCGCGGAAGCTGCGTACCCTGCCACGAATCCGTGACCAGGCCTCTCCGATATCTGCTGGGCTTTCTGCAGGCCACCCCAGCACCCGACAGATTCCCGTCTTCCACTCGATGCTGCGGGGAATCTCCGGCCAGGCGGAAAGTCCGACGCGCTCAGGCTTCACCGCCTGCCAGATATCCACGAAGGGGTGCCCCACGATCAAGACATGGTCGCGGTGCGGGCCCGATGCGATCCGCTCGGCGATCCTCGTCTCCTTGCTGCCCCGCACCAGATGGTCGAGCAGCACTCCGGCGCGTCGGCCGGGCCCGGGCGCAAACTCCGTGAGTACTTCTTCCAGATTATCGGCGCCTTCCAGCAGTTCGACGACGACGCCCTCCACACGCAGGTCCGCTCCCCAGACCTGCTCGACGAGCTCAGCGTCGTGACGTCCCTCGACGAAGATACGACTCGGCATGGCCACGCGTGCTCGCTGCTGCTCTACGGCGAAGGAACCCGAGGCCGTGCGTCGGCGGCCCGCGGTTTCCTTCTTCGGCATCGCGAGCACCACGGGCTCGCCCTCATCGAGGAATCCATCGGTCATCGGGAAGGCGCGTACCTGACCGCCGAAGTCTTCAAGCTTCACGACACCCTGCCCGGCGCCGACGACGGCCCCGCAGTATTCGGTCTCGGTGTGTTCGAGCACCAGACCGCGTCGCAGTACGAGCGTGCGCCGTCGCATGGGCCCTCGTCGGGGCCGCATACGCGCAACGGGGTCGGAGTCATACCGCTCATCGAACACGGAGAAGAGCTTAGGGGATCGACGATGATAGCGTGCACGAGTGAGCGAAGCACGGGGCAGACGGAAACGGGCCGCTTCGTTATTTCTCGATATCAGCCCGCTGCGCGCGAGTCCCGAGTTCGCGAAGTTGTGGATCGGCACATCCGTCGCGCAGATCGGAGCTCAGGTCACGGTGGTCGCCGTGGGGCTGCACGTCTACGAGATCACCCGCTCGACGTTCGCCGTGGCGCTGGTGGCGCTGTGGGCACTCGGTCCGATGATCATCGCGGGCATCGTCGGCGGCGCGTTGGCCGACCTCTTCGATCGACGCGTCGTCGCGCTCATTACTGCATCGGTCTCTTGGGCGGGAATCGTGACGATGACGGCGATCGCGGCGCTCGGCATCGAGACGGCCTGGGCCTATTCCGCACTCGCCGCGGTGATCGCCGCCTCCGCGACGATTATCGGCGCCGCACGCGGAGCCATCGTGCCGCGCTTGTTGCCGCCGCGACTGCTGCCGGCCGCAGCGGCCCTCAACGGCATCACGATGGGAATCGCAGTGACCGTCGGGCCCGCAATCGCCGGTGTGCTGGTCGCAAGCGCCGGCTTCGCCTGGACGTATCTGCTCGACGCCGTTCTCTTCTCCGGAGCGTTTCTCGGGATACTCTCCTTGCCGCCCATGCGTCCCGAACGCGCTGAGAACGCTCCTCGCCCATCTCCTCTCGGTTCCTTCGTCGACAGCTTGCGCTTCCTGCGCCGTGCCCCGAACGTGCGCGCCACATTCATCTTTGATCTCGTCGCGATGACCTTCGGCACACCGCGGGTCGTGTACCCTGCGGCCGGCGCGCTCGTGCTCGGCGGCGGCGCGACGACGGTTGGAGTCCTCACCTCCTCCTTCGCGATCGGAGCACTGCTCAGCGGGTTGTTCTCCGGACCGCTCGGCGCAGTCCGGCGGCAAGGCCGTGCAGTCACCTTCGCCATCGCGGCATTCGGAGCCTTCACCGTGTGCTTTGGAGTTGTGCTCCTCATGACCGAGGTGCTGCAGGGGGGCGAGGCCCCCCGAACGGTCGTGTTGCCTGCTCTATTTCTCGCCTGCGTCGCGCTCGCCGGCTGCGGAGCGAGTGACAACGTGAGCGCGGTGTTCCGCACCACGATTCTGCAGGCTGCAGCCCCTGACGACGTGAGAGGGCGCATGCAGGGCATCTTCTACGTCGTCGTCGCGGGCGGACCGCGTATCGGCGATCTCGTCGCCGGTGCGCTGGCAACCGTGATCGCGATCTGGGCCCCCGCGCTCGTCGGCGGAGTGCTGATCGTTGCGATCATGCTGATGATGCTGCGCGTGTACCGTGGATTCCAGCGTTACGATGCGCTGCACCCGGAGCCCTGAGTCGTTGCGGGTGAGATGCGTCAAGAGCAGCGGACGCTGTGCGAACTGATTCGAGGAGGAGCTGTGACCGAACCGACCCCGGGCCTCGTCGTGGAGGGCGCTGAGCGGAGCGGCGCGCAGAGCGTCGCAGGCGGTACCGAGCCGAGTGTGCTGGTGCGACGCGACGGTTCGATACTGCGCATCACCCTGAACCGGCCCCGGGCGATCAACGCATTCAACCGGGAGATGGCCGAGATCGTCGACCGGGTCGTCGCAGGTGTGGACCCTGCAGAGTGCTCGGCGATTCTGCTCGACGGGGCTGGGGAGCGCGGTTTCTGCGGTGGTGGCGACATCAAGGCGATGGCCGCCGGATCGGTCGAGGACGCAGTCGGGTTTCTGCGTCAGGAGTACGCTGCGGATTACCGCGTCGCCACCGCGCCGGTGCCGGTTGTCGGCATCATGGACGGCATCACGATGGGCGGTGGGATCGGCCTCACCGGGCACGCGTCGGTTCGCGTCGTCACTGAGCGCAGCCGCCTCGCGATGCCGGAAACGCGCATCGGCATCGTGCCCGACGTCGGCGGACACCTGCTGCTCGCCCGAGCCTCCGGCCGCTTGGGTGAGCTCCTGGCTGTCACGTCTGGCAGCATGCTGGCGGGCGACGCAGTCGCGCTCGGTTTCGCAGACCACTTCATCCCGTCGGAACGGCTCCCGCAGCTTGCTGCAGCGCTCGCCGCAGGGCGCCCCGCGCAGGAGGTTGCGGAGGAGCTCTCTGAAACGCCTCCCGAGCCGGAGCTGCTCGCTGACCGGGAATGGTTCGACGCGATTGCCGAAGGGGCGCTGGGGGATCCGCATCCCTCTGCTTACGCAGACCCGGTCGGCGCGGCTCAGCGTCTGGTCGGCGCGGTCGAAGCTGCGTCCCGTCAGCCTGGAGCGTCCCCGCGCGTCGTCGAGGTTGCCGCGACGCTGCGCGCCGTCTGCCCGACCTCGGTGGCTGTGACACTGGCTCAGATCGATCGGACGCGGCGGGAAGGGCTCGACCTCGCTGCAGTACTCGACGACGACCTCCGCGTGGTCGGGCGCCTGGTGGCGAGGCCTGATTTCATCGAAGGCGTCCGGGCGCAGGTCATCGATAAGGATGGCAAGCCTGTGTGGCAGCCGCAGCGGGTTGAGGACCTGGTGGCCGAGGACGTCGCGGCCCTGCTGGCTCGGTAAGCAAGCGAGACGGTGGCCTGACGCGCGAGAACTGGCCTGACGCCGGCCTGACGCACGAAACCGTGGCGTGAAAGATCACGATCAGCGCATTCGTCTCATATTCCCGGCACGCCCCCTGTTGCTTCGGAGCTTTCTCCCATACGTTCGAAGTAAGCGGGGCAGCGACGGCCCGCTTCTTGAGCAGCTACAGCGGAGGAGTGCATCATGTCGACGGAAGCCGCCAACCTGACCGAAGTCCTGGCGTTGCCAGCAGATGCGGAACGTGTCCGCTCCTCTCGCCCCGAGGTCGTTGCCCACCTCGATGAGGCGTACCAGGCGCTGTATCTCACGGAGCAGGTGCTGCCCACTCCGGTGCTCCACGCGATCGCCGCAATCGTTGCGCGCCATCAGCGTAATGCCGCGCTCATGCAGCATCATTCCGCGCTCGCAGATGCGTCCCTCATCGGCGAGGATCTGCCGAGCGATCCGAAGCTGCGCGCACTCCTTCAGCACGTCGACCTCATCACTCTGTCGCCGGCCCTGGTGACCCATGAGGACCAAGCAGCGCTTGATGTCGCGGGGGTCACGCCCGACGAGATCGTTCTCGCGAGCCAGGTTGTGGCGTTCACGAGCACTGCGGTACGTGTGCAGCACGCGTTCGCGCTCATCGGTGGGCGTACCCCGCGCCGGGTCGACCCCTTCGTGCGGCGCACCGTCGCGCACGGCCGTGCGCGCGATCTCCAGGCACGCACGGTGCGCGGCAGCCGGCATCCGGAGCGGTTCTCGCGTGAACCACTGGACTGGGAGCCCTGGGTGCCCGTGCCGAGCGAGGAGGAGCTGACGGTCGAGCAGCGTGAGACCCTCGGCTCGAAGGCGAGCGCGGAGTATTCGCGCCTGCTCGCACGCGTCCCAGCGATCCTCCAGGCCCGCTCAGCGCTCGACGACGCCGTGTTCCGAGGGCGCGGAGGGCTTCCGCGCGGCGAGCGCGAGCTCGCGGCGACCGTGACGAGCAAGGTGAACGACTGCGTGTACTGCGCCTCGGTGCATGCGAGTAAGGCCGAGTTCCAGACGAAGCGCACCGACGATATCGACCGCGTGCTCGCCGTGACCCTGCAGCGCGATGCGGACTGGGTCGCCCGCGATGTCGAACGGCTCGCCGACGGACAGGACGACCGTTGGACGGCGCTGATTCGTTTCGCGGCGCACCTTTCCGAGTTGGTGCCGACCGCCGATGAGTTCGACGTCAAGCGGCTCGTCGAGCAGGGATTGCGGCTCGAGGAGATCGCGGATGCGGCACTCGCGACTGCCTTCTTCTCGTGGGCGAACCGGCTCATGCTGAGCCTGGGCGAGGCGGCGATTCCCGGCACCGCTCCGTTGCGCTGAGCGGGCGAAGTCCCCGTACCATCGAGGAGTGGACACAGCAGGATCCCCGGTCGAGGCCCGCCCGTCACGCGTACTGTGGCGGACGGACGGACCGAGCACGGTGCTCGGTGGCGACAATCTGCCGATCCTGCGCGGGCTTCCGGCGGAATCCTTTCGCGTGGCCTACCTGGATCCGCCGTTCAACACGGGTCGCAGCCGACAGGCCGAGCGCGTCCGCGGTATTCCGCTCGCGGAGGGCGGCAATCGTCTGGGGTTTCGAGGTCGCGGCTACGCCGTGACGCGAACGATGACGCTTGCCTACGATGATCGCTTCGGCGACTATTGGGCGTTTCTCGAGCCCCGTCTCGAAGAGGTCTGGCGACTCCTCGCTCGCGACGGAACGCTGTATCTGCACCTCGACTATCGCGAGGTGCACTACGCCAAAGTGCTGCTCGACGCGCTCTTCGGCCCCGAATGCTTCATCAACGAGATCATCTGGGCCTACGACTTCGGCGGTCGAACGCGGCGCAAGTGGCCCGCGAAGCATCAGAACATCCTGGTGTACGCGAAGGATCCCGATCACTATCTCTTCGAGGCAGACGGGGTGGATCGCGAGCCGTACATGGCACCCGGCCTGGTCACGGCCGAGAAGGCCGAGCTCGGCAAGCTTCCGACCGACACCTGGTGGCACACGATCGTCTCGCCGACCGGCCGGGAACGCACCGACTACCCGACGCAGAAGCCCGTAGGCATCGTGCGACGTATGCTGCAGGCCTCGTCGCGCCCAGGGGACTGGGTGCTCGACCCCTTCGCCGGCAGCGGTACGGCCGGTGCCGCCGCCGCCGAGCTCGGGCGAAGGTTCCTGCTCATCGATGATAATCCGGCCGCGCTCGAGGTGATGCGGGGGCGGCTCGCTGGGTCCGCGGCACTTTTCGCGGAGGTTGAGACGGCGGAGGCTGAGTCAGCGGGGATCGAGCCAACCGGGATCGAGTGACACGAGCCGATGCTCACCAGCCGCGTTCGGCGAGGCGATGGGCTGCCGGCAGCTCGGCGACGGTGATGCCGACCATGGCCTCGCTAAGACCACGTGAGGCCTCGGCGATTGCGAGCGGATCTTCGAACTGCGCAGTGGCACGTACGACGGCGGCTGCGCGTGCGACGGGGTCGCCGGATTTGAAGATGCCGGATCCGACGAAGACACCGTGGGCGCCCAGTCGCATCATGAGCGCGGCGTCCGCGGGTGTCGCGACGCCGCCGGCGGTGAACAACGGGACCGGGAGAGTCCCGGTTTCGGCAACCTGCCGGACGAGGTCGTATGGGGCCTGCAGTTCCTTCGCTACGACGTACAGCTCATCCGCGTCGAGCGCGGTGAGGCGTGCGATCTCACCGCGGATCGTGCGGATGTGCTTCGTGGCCTCCGAGACATCGCCGGTGCCGGCCTCGCCCTTCGACCGGATCATGGCTGCACCCTCGACGATGCGGCGCAGGGCCTCGCCCAGGTTGGTCGCGCCACAGACGAAGGGGATTGAGAACTGGTGCTTGTCGATATGGTTCGCGTAGTCGGCGGGGGAGAGCACCTCGCTCTCGTCGACCCAGTCGATACCGAGCGCTTCAAGCACTTGCGCCTCGACGAAGTGGCCGATCCGGGCTTTCGCCATGACGGGAACGGATACCGCGGCACGGATGCCATCGATGAGATCAGGATCACTCATTCGAGCGATTCCGCCCTGGGCTCGGATATCGGCGGGAACGCGTTCAAGCGCCATGACCGCGACGGCTCCGGCATCTTCGGCGATGCGCGCCTGTTCAGGGGTGACGACGTCCATGATGACGCCGCCTCGCAGCTTCAGGGCGGGATCCGCGGTAGGAGTAGTGATATTCGACATGGCCTCCACTGTGGCGAATCGCAATGGTCTCCGACAAGCTCCACTTCTGACGTGTTGCAATAGACCAATATCGTGATCTGATGCCAGACTAGAACGTATGAGTTCAGGCAACCGCGGTGCGGCAGAGATTCCATTGCATCTCGACCGGTCAGCCGATGCACCGCTTCCGGTACAGCTGGCCGCGGCGTTGCGTGAGGCAATCGATGCGGATACGCTCCGCCCAGGCGAAGGGGTGCCTGCGACGCGCGAATTGGCGCGAAGACTGGGTGTCGCTCGCGGCGTCGTCGTCGCGGCATACGAACAGTTGGCAGCCGAGGGGTACCTGAGTGCCGGGCAGGGGCGCGGTACCACGGTCAACCCGGCGCTTTCGGCTGTGTCTGTGCAGCCAGCAGAAACTGTGCGCCCCGCCGAACCTCTGCCCACGGCCGCGCTCACACCTGCGAGCGGGGCCGAAGGGGAGAAGCACGGTGAAACCAGCGCGACCCCGACTCGTTCCGCCCCGGTGGATCGGGGCACGCTCGCTCCGGGCGCGCCGCTGACCGATGCATCCGAACGGTCGGGCTGGCGCGCGGCCTGGCGTGCAGCGGCCACCCGTGCCGATAGCCGGGCGCCCTACCTCGGGGAACCGGGGTTGCGCGATGAGATCGCCGATCATCTCCGACGCATGCGCGGGGCACGGCGGTCTGCTGCCGATGTCATCGTGACCGCCGGCGCCCGGGAGGGACTCGGCCTTCTCTTGACCGCTCTCGGATCGACGCGCGGCAGGCAGCTCGTCGTCGGTGTGGAGGATCCCGGGTATCCGTCCCTCCGCGGCGTCGCAGCAAGACACGGGGCAAGTATCGTGGCCCTTCCGGTCGACCTCGACGGACTGCGCACGGAATTGCTTCCGCGCGGTGTGCTCGACGCAGTCATTGTCACACCGAGTCACCAGTATCCGCTCGGAGGATCGCTTCCGCTCTCGCGCAGACGAGAGCTGCTGCAGTGGGCGCGAGGCACCGGGGTCGTGATCGTCGAGGACGACTACGACTCCGAATTGCGCCACGCGGGGAGTCCACTGCCCGCGCTGGCAGCGCTCGATGATCCGGAGCACGGGGTCGTGGTGACGCTCGGGACATTCTCCAGCACCGTGACCCCGGCGCTCGCCGCAGGGTTCCTGGTTGCTCCTGCCGGGCTTCGCGCACTGATCGAACCGGTGCGGCGCGACCTCGGCTCGCCGGTATCCGGTGTGGTGCAGATCGCCCTTCGGGAGTATCTCGCGAGTGGCGAGCTGCGACGCAATATCGCCCGAATGCGTCGGCTCTACACGGCCAGACGCGACCGATTGTCGGATCGGCTCGCCGGACTGCCGGGCGTGCGGCTGCGCCCGATGAGCGGAGGCCTCCACGCCGTCATCGAACTCGACGACGCCGTGCAGGAGCGATGCGTCGTCGCCCAGTGCGAACGTGCGGGGCTGGGAGCCGCTCCGCTCGGCCGCTACTGGCAGGGACGGCGTTCAGGGGCGGCCGGTACCGGCATTGTGATCGGCATGGGGGGACCCGACGCAGACGCCTTTGAGCGTGCGGTGGAGCGACTTCGGGGGATCCTCAGCGAGACCTGAGCTGCCTGAGCTCACGCGCGTGCCTCGCGCAGACACGCGCGAGGCACATATGTGATCACATCAGTTCGCGCCGGGCGCGCTGCGCCGATAGTCTGGTGCGTGGACGGCGCGGTCATCTGGAGCGGCCGTCTCACCACGTTTGAGAGGAGCCCCATGCCCTACGAAGTGCAGGGTGTCGTTGTGCGCGAGAAGGGCGCACCGGCAACCATTGAGACCATCGTCGTGCCCGACCCGGGCCCGGGCGAGGTCGTCGTCGACGTTATCTCGTGCGGTGTCTGCCACACCGACTACCACTACCAGCAGGGCGGAATCAGCGACGAGTTCCCCTTCCTGCTCGGCCACGAGTCGACCGCCCGTGTCGCAGTCGTGGGTGAGGGTGTCACCGAGGTTGCTGTCGGCGACCGTGTGATCCTGAACTGGCGCGCCGTTTGCGGTCAGTGCCGCGCGTGCCAGAAGGGGCAGGCTCAGTACTGCTTCGCCACGCACAACGCCAAGCAGAAGATGACGCTGCAAGACGGCACCGAGCTCTCGGCGGCGCTCGGCATTGGTTCGTTCGCGGAGAAGACGCTGGTCGCTGCGGGCCAGTGCACCAAGATCGACGAGGACTCCGACGCGGCAGCTGTCGGCCTGCTCGGCTGCGGCATCATGGCCGGTATCGGTGCGGCGATCAACACTGGTGAGATCAAGCGCGGCGAGTCCGCTGCCGTCATCGGCTGCGGTGGTGTCGGCATGGCAGCGATCGCGGGCGCACAGCTCGCCGGTGCGACCACGATCATCGCGGTCGACATCGACGACAACAAGCTTGCGAAGGCCAAGCAGTTCGGCGCGACCCACACCGTGAACTCGCGTGAGAACGATGCGGTCGAGGCGATCCGCGAGCTCACCGGCGGCAACGGTGCAGACGTCGTCATCGACGCCGTCGGCCGCCCTGAGACCTACAAGCAGGCGTTCTACGCCCGCGATCTCGCTGGCCGCGTCGTGCTCGTCGGCGTGCCGACGCCGGAGATGCAGCTCGAGCTCCCGCTGCTCGACGTCTTCGGTCGTGGAGGATCGCTGAAGTCTTCGTGGTACGGCGATTGCCTGCCGAGCCGCGACTTCCAGATGCTCATCGATCAGTACAAGCTGGGTCGCCTCGACCTCGACGGCTTCGTCACCGAGCGCATCGGTCTCGGCGACGTCGAAGAGGCGTTCGGCAAGATGGCTGGCGGCAACGTGCTCCGCTCGGTTGTGGAGCTCTGAGCGTCATGAGCGCAGCAAAGATCGAGCGCCTGATCACGACCGGTACGTTCTCCCTCGACGGGGGCACCTGGGAGGTCGACAACAACGTCTGGATCGTCGGCGACGATTCCGAGGTCATTGTCATCGACCCCGCCCACAACCCGGAGGCCATTGCCGAAGCCGTAGGCGAGCGCAACGTCAGCGGCATTCTCCTCACGCACGGGCACGACGACCACGTGCGTGCGGCAGTCGAGACGGCGAAGCTGCTCGACGCCGAGCTCTACCTGAACCCCGAAGACCGCGTGCTGTGGGACATGGTCCACGACACCGCGCCGGACTTCGAGATCAAGGATGGCGACACGTTCAATGTCGCCGGTGTTGAGCTCGTCGCGCTGCACACGCCGGGCCACTCGCCCGGGTCGACGTGCTTCTACGCCTCCTCTCTCGGCGCGCTGTTCTCGGGTGACACGCTGTTCAACGGCGGCCCGGGTGCGACCGGTCGCTCGTACAGCGACTTCCCGACCATCGTCGAGTCGATCCGGGAGCGCCTGCTGACGCTGCCCGAGGAGACGACCGTGCACACCGGTCACGGCGACACGACGAAGATCGGCGACGAGAAGCCGCACCTTCAGGAGTGGATCGACCGGGGCCACTAGGCCGGAAGCGAAGCTTTCGGCCTCATGGCCCGTGCCGCCCACGGCGGGATCCTACGGAGCGAAGCGAGGGGTGGGCCACTAGGCCGGAAGCACTCCTCTGGGGAGCCCAGAGATCGGCGCGCGTCTCGGAACACACCTCAGTGTTTCCGAGACGGGCGCCGATTCTTTTGCGCATTCGAGGCCGGCGAGGGATGTCTATAGGGAGGCGATATGCTCAGCCTGATCGCAGCCATCCCGGTGGTCGTCGTGCTGGGCGCACTCGTGCTCGGACAGTCGTCGATTCGAGCGGCGATCCTGGGTGTCGCTGCGGTGGCAGTGCTGATACCCCTGTATTTTCCGGTTGCGCCCGGGGAGCTGCTCGGGATGGCCGGCATCTGGACGCCGGTCGTGCTCGAGGTGCTGCTGATCATTGCGGGCGGTGTCGCGTTTGCCGAGGTCGGGAAGCACAGCGGGTCGCAGCGGGCCGTCTCTGATTGGCTCCGTGGCGCGCTCGGCACTGGGGTCGCACCCGTGCTCGCGATCGTGCACGGGGTGACGCCTCTCGCGGAGTCGTTGACGGGATTCGGGATCGGCACGGTGCTTGCCATTCCTCTGCTCGTCGCGCTTGGGCTTTCCGGTCGCCGGGCGGCCGGCGTGGGACTGCTCGGGCTCTGCGCAGTGCCGTGGGGATCGATGGGGCCGGGCACGCTGATCGCTGCCGAGCTGAGCGATGTCGGGTTCGATGAGCTCGGGGTGCTGACCGCGGTGATGAACCTGCCCGTGCTGCTCGGAGTCGGGATCGCCGCCGTGGTGCTCACCGCGCCGCGGGGCGAGCGGATGCGTGGCCTGCTCGGCGCTGGAGCATCTGGTGCCGTGCTCTGGGGCGCAGTCCTCGCTACGAATATGCTCGTCGGCACGGCGCCCGCGGGCGCGGTAGGCGGTCTCCTGACCCTGCTCGGGCATTTGCTCGTCGCGCGGATGCGAGGCAGGCGCGCTCCGCATCTTGCACCGTTGCGGAGACACCTCACCGGGTACGCGGTGCTGCTGCTCGGCGTTGTGGTAGCCGCGACGGTGGTCCGGATGCTCGGGGTGCAGGAGACAGGTCTTCGATACGTCGCATCGCCCGCGCTCTGGCTCCTCATCGCAACCGCTGTGGCAGCTCTCATCGCCGGCGGGGCTCCCGTCGAGGCGTTCCGCAGTGCATGGGGTATTTGGCTCGGGTCTGCCCCGGCGACAGGGCTCTTCATCGTGCTCGGCGCGTGCATGGCGGTGTCTGGCATGTCCGCGACACTCGCAGCGGGCGTGGCGGGCATCGGCGAACCGTACCTGGCTCTGCTGCCCTTCGTGGCCGGCATCGGTGGCTTCTTGACCGGTTCGACGAGTGGGGCAAACGCCATGCTCGCTGCTCCACAGGCTGAGGCGGCACTCGCACTCGGCGCATCGCTGCCCCTCGCGATGGCGGTGCACAACGTGGCCGCAGCGGCGACGATGATGGCGTCGCCCGCGAGAGTTGAGCTGGCCGTGCGTCTCGCAGGGGAGCCGAAGCGGGCGACCCGGCGCACCGTACAGCGCGACATCGCGCTCACCGATATCGCGATCCTCATCGTGCTTGCCGCGACCTATGCGCTCATCGCGACCCGGTAGCCTGGGAGGGTGAGCGTCGATGATCTCTCCCCGAGCACCCAGAATTACCTCAAGGTGATCTGGGGCCTGCAGGAGTGGTCGGACGACCCCGTCTCGAACTCCGCGATCGCGGAGGCCGCAGGTGTGCGCCTCTCCACGGTGTCGGATGCGTTGCGTAAGCTCCACAGCCAAGGCCTCATCGACCACGTCCGCTACGGCAGCGTGACGCTGACGGAAACGGGGCGCGAGAATGCGGTAGCCATGATCCGCCGGCACCGCCTGCTCGAGACTTTTCTCGTACAGCAGCTCGGGTACGAATGGGACGAGGTGCACGAGGAGGCCGACCGTCTCGAGCATGCGGTCTCTGACGAGCTCATGGACCGTATCGACCGGATGCTCGGGTACCCGACGCGCGACCCGCACGGCGACCCCATCCCGCGCTCCGATGGTCGTGTGCACCGCCCCGACGCGGTCGTGTTGTTGGACGCGCTTGTGGGGTCGCGCGTGCGCATCGAACGCATTTCGGACTCTGACAACGAGATGCTGCAGTATTTCGCAAGCCGTGGCCTGGTCGTCGATGCGCTCCTCGAGGTGCTGCCCGGTGAACCCTATGCCGAGACGGTGACGGTGCGGATCGGCGACCGCGACGATGTCGAGGAGCACGCCGAGATCGTGAGCCTGGGGGCTGCCGCTGCGAGTGCGATCTGGGCCTCGGCGGTCTGAGCGCACCTGCTGCGCTGGGTGCGCGGCAGGTGCAGGGTGAACTTCAAGCCGATGACGCAGCCTACGGTGTCGGCGAGGAAGAGCACCCCGGATCAGCGAGGCGCCCGCGAGTGGGTCACAGCGCGCTGAACACGTTTCGTCACGGAGTTGATCGGGAACCGAGATCGTAGGAGATAATTGATACCGGTGGCAATTGCGGCGAAAGGAGCCTCGTGAGCTGGTGGTCGAAGCGGCGCAGACGCCCGCGCGGGCCCGAGTTCCTGCCGCGTCGAGAGCTCGCGCCGGTCGAAGAGATCGTCGAGCAGGGTCTGCTCGTCGCAGATGTCGCGGTGCGCATGAACGTGAAGAACGAGATCATCATGAACGCGCTCAAGCGTGGCGAGAACTACGATGCCGCGCAGATCGCCGACATGGTGCGTGAGGCGACCATTGAGCTCGCCGATGAGCGGGATCGCGACGCCGCGCACATCCAACAGGTGCGCGACGAGATCAGTGAGAAGGGCAACAGTGCCTGGAGCGAGGCAACCTTCCGCGGCGGAGACAATCGGACGCTGAAGCACCGCCAACAGGTGTACGAGGGGGTCGCTGAGAAGCTGCGCGAGCATGCATCGGACGAGAACTATGTCACCTCCACAGCCGAGCGGGCTCGCGAAGCAGCATGGTCGGAGATCGGCGATTCCCTCGCGAATCGAGCGACGCACCCCTACTACGCGGGCGGGGACAACGAGGAGTACCGCGAGGCGCGAGACGAGCGCATCCAGCAGCTGATCGAAAAGGATCTGACCGATCTCGTGCGGGAGCACGGGCCGAAGACGCCGTTGCTGAAGAAGATCCGAAGGAAAGCCGATGACTGACGCGGGTACCGCAGCCTCAGCTCAACGGAGTTCCGCAGCACCCACGACGACCATCTCGGCGAGGCAGGCGCGCAAGGTTGC
Source organism: Leucobacter sp. GX24907 (assembly GCF_053567335.1). Taxonomy (NCBI): domain Bacteria; kingdom Bacillati; phylum Actinomycetota; class Actinomycetes; order Micrococcales; family Microbacteriaceae; genus Leucobacter; species Leucobacter sp. GX24907. The sequence continues at coordinate 365,005 of NZ_JBSGPD010000003.1, forward strand.
GGTGGCGGCGCTCGTAGGAACGGCGATGGAATGGTACGACTACTACCTTTTCGGCCTCGCTGCGGCGCTCGTGTTCAATCGATTGTTCTTCACTGAGCTTGATCCGCGTGCGGCCTCGCTTGCGGCGTTCGCCACCTTCGGCGTCGGCTTCGTCGCGCGCCCACTCGGTGCCATGCTGTTCGGCACGATTGGCGATCGCTGGGGGCGTCGACCAGCGCTCATCTTCAGCGTCGTGCTCATTGGGGTGGCGACGGCGCTCATCGGCATGCTCCCGGATTTCGTCGCCATCGGCATCGCGGCTCCGATGCTGCTCGTTCTGCTGCGTCTGATCCAAGGCGTCGCGGTCGGCGGTGAATGGAGCGGGGCGATGACGATCGCGGTGGAACACGCGCCGCCCACGCATCGGAACCGGCTGGCGGCCTTCGTGCAGCTGTCGTCTCCGATTGCGACGCTGCTCTCGAGCGGTGCGTTTGCCGTTGTGCTGTTGCTGCCTCCGCAGACATTCGATGCGTGGGGATGGCGCCTCCCGTTCCTCGCCGCGATTCCCATGCTGCTTGTTGCGGTCATGCTGCGTCGCCGTATCGAAGAGTCGCCGGAATTCACTCGAATTCTGGAGCGAGGGAATCGTACGAGAGTCCCGCTCTGGGAGCTTGTGCGACGAGTTCCGCAGCGTCTGGGCGTCGCGATTCTGGTATCGATGCTCGGTGTGGGCGGGTTCTACTTCATGAATACCTTCATCGTGAATTTCGGTTCCGGCGAGCGCGGTTTCGAGCGAGGGTTCATGGTGAACGCGACGCTCGTCGCCGCGGTCGTGCAAGCTGGGGTGACCCTGCTCGCGGGGCGCCTCGGCGAACGATTCGGGCCTGGCCGCGTGACCATGTGGGGCGGTCTCGCGACGGTCGTCGTTGCGTTCCCGGTCTTCTGGCTGATCGATTCGCGTGAACCTGCAGCCGCAATGATTGCGGTGAGTCTCGGACTCTCTGCGGTGATTCTCGCGTTTGCGGTTGCCGGGCCGACACTCGCCCTGCTGTTTCCCACGGAACTGCGCTACTCAGGAGTGAGCCTCGGCTACAACCTTGCAGCGGTCGTCGGTGGATTTCTTCCCTTGGCGGCGCAGGCGTCGCTCGTGTGGGCTGATGGGTCCTCCTTCGGGCCTGCAGCGCTCTTCGCCCTGTTCGGGGGTGCGACCGCGATCGGCGGCGCCCTCGCGAACCGTATGCTGCGGACGAGTCCGGTGGTTGCGTGACGCGGTCGAAGATGCGGGCCGGGGTTGTCGGTGCCGTTGCAGTACTGACGCTTGTCGGGTGCGCGTCAGAACCGGAGCCGACACCGGAGGTGCTGACCGCGACGCAAGCCGGAGGCACGTATCTCGATGCCGTGTGCCCGGTCAATGATGCGTGGGGCGAGATGGATCTGGCGGTCGATAAGCTGCGCATCGCCGTGGGTCGAGGAGACACGGATTCCGCGTCGCTCGACACGCTGCTCGACGATGCGGTGGAGCATCTTCAGGGCGCGATGACCTCAGCCATCAAGATGCTTGGAAAAGATGAGCACACGTGGCCGACCGGCACACAAGACGAAGTCGAGGATGTGCGCGATGCGCTGCAGGCCGACGCTGAACAACTTGAAGAGTTCGAGAAGCTCCCGGCCGATGAGGCGGCGAGCTATGCCTGGGATCCAGGAGACGCTCCCGAGGCCGGGGCTGCGGCGCGCTCAGTGCTCGGGCTGCCTGATGACGCCATCGAAGCCTGCGCGCAGTGGGCGAAGCACGGTTCCGAGGATTCGGAGAGATCGTCGGGGCACGAACCGTCGGCGGACGATTCATCAGCGGACGAACCGTCGCCGAACGCCCCGTCTGAGTGATACGATCTAGTCTTTTGCACCGCGTGATGCGAGCATCCGCTGCGCCCGACCCGGGCCGGTGCTCGGAGCGCGCACCTCGTGAGTCTGTCGCTCCTCGGATCCTGAAGGAGTCCCATGTCAACCGCTGCGGATCTACGTGAGCAGAACTTTGGTCCCCGCGAGCAGCTCGCGGTGTGGCTGTTACTCGCATCTGCGTTCACCGTGATCTTGAACGAGACGGTCATGGGTGTTGCACTGCCTCAGCTCATGGATGCGCTCGACATTTCGGCGGCCGCGGGGCAGTGGCTGACGACTGCCTTTCTGCTCACGATGAGCATTGTTATCCCGATCACAGGCATGCTCATTCAGCGCCTGCGCACCCGCACACTGTTCATCATCGCCATGAGCTTGTTCACCCTCGGCACGCTCATTGCTGCGGTGTCACCCGGCTTCGCGCTGCTGCTGGTCGGGCGAGTGGTGCAGGCGAGCGGTACCGCCATCATGATGCCGTTGCTCATGACCACTGTGGTCACTGTGGTGCCAGATCGACGCCGTGGGCAGGTCATGGGCAGGATCGCGATCGTCATGTCGGTGGCCCCGGCACTCGGCCCGACACTCTCCGGTCTGATTCTGCAATGGCTGGTGTGGCGCTGGCTCTTCATCGTCATGCTGCCGATTGCGGCCGCGGCGCTCATCATCGGTGCGATGAAGATGCCGAACGTCGGCGTGCAGCGGAAGGTCGGCGTAGATCTGCTGTCGGTGCTGCTGTCGGTCGTCGCATTTGGTGGCATCGTCTACGGGCTCAGCGCCTTTGGCGAGGCGGCGCACGGGGAGGCGGCCGTCGCGCCGTGGCTGCCGCTCGCAGTGGGTGCGATTGCGCTGTTGTTGTTCGTGCTGCGGCAGTTGCGGCTGCAGCGGGAGGATCGCGCCTTGCTCGATCTGCGTACGTTCACGGTGCGACCGTTCTCGCTTTCGGTCGTGCTGTTTACCTTCTGCTCGATGGCACTCTTCGGAACGCTGATCTTGCTGCCGATCTATGTGCAGAACGTGCTCGGCTTCGACACCCTGCGAACCGGTTTGCTGCTGCTCCCTGGCGGTCTGCTCATGGGGCTGCTGGGCCCGTGGGTGGGGCGTCTGGTCGATGCGCGGGGCGCACGCTTCGTGCTCGTGCCAGGCACCGTGGTCACGGCAATCGGACTGTGGAGCATGGGCTTCTTCACTGATACGACGTCGATCTGGCAGGTGCTCGCGACTCACCTGGTGCTGAGCCTCGGGCTTGCGGGTACGTTCACGCCGCTCTTCTCGGTCGCGCTCGGCTCCCTGCCGCCGTTGCTTGCCTCGCACGGAAGTGCCACGATCTCGACGGTGCAACAGGTCGCGGGCGCCGCCGGCACGGCTCTGTTCGTGACAGTGATGACGCTGGTCTCGACGAATCTTGCGGGATCGCCCGAGGCCGTTGATCCGCACGCACTCGCAATGGGCACCCGTGTGTCGTTCCTCATCGGCGGTGCTGCTGCGACGGCCACTGCGGTCATCGCGTTCTTCATCCGGGAGGAAGGGCGGCGCTTCGAGGTCGGCGAGCCTGCTCAGCACTGACACGTTCTCAGCACTGACACCTTCTCAGCACTGAGTCGTACTCGGCACTGACGCGTTTTCAGTACTGGCACGGCGAAGGGCCGGGGATCACCTCGGTGACACCCCGGCCCTTCGCAAAAATGCTTCGCGCGCCTACTTCGCCTGGTCGAAGAGTCGGCCGATCAGGCTCGACAGCAACAGCACGATCGCCAGCAGTACGAGGCCGACGATGAGGATCGGAACGACCTGAACCGGTTCGCCGGCAGCCGAGAACGCGTCGGAGGGGTCGTACTTCTCGACCTCTTCAGAGGCGAATGCCGGCGCCGCGAGGAAGATCGATGCGAGAGCAACGGTCACGGCGGTGGTGATACGGGTGCGGATCTTCACGGTTGAGGCTCCTCGTGATAGTCGAGTGGGGTGCGGCTGAGAAATTCGCCGCGCACTCCCAGTATTCTGCCATGATTGAGCCGATCGGGAAGTCACCCGCCATCACCCGTCATTGGGAGGACATCGTGTCTGAGGCAGCAGTGCAGCCGCCCGCCCTCGTCGAGAGGACTGGCATCGAGATCGTTGCGGAAGCGGCGCGTACGGCGAAGCCGCGTGACCTCTTCTGGCCGTGGTTTGCGGCCAACGTATCCGTGTTCGGTATGAGCTACGGATCATTCGTGCTCGGCTTCGGGATCTCCTTCTGGCAGGCGACCGTCGTGTCGGTCATCGGAGTCGTGGTTTCGTTCCTGCTCTGCGGGCTCATCGCGATCGCTGGCAAACGCGGTTCGGCACCGACTATGGTGCTGTCACGCGCAGCCTTCGGCGTGCACGGACAGAAGGTGCCCGGCATCGTCTCCTGGCTCACGTCGATCGGTTGGGAGACCTTTCTTGCGATCATGGCGGTTCTCGCCACCGCGACGGTCATCACCCAGCTCGGGGGAGACGGCAGCAGCGTTGCGCTGCGGGTCGCGGCGACCGTGATCGTCGCCGCGCTGATCGTGGTCGCATCGGTGCTCGGCTATCACACGATCATGAAGCTGCAATCGGTATTGACGTGGGTAACGGGCGCGGTGACCGTGCTCTACATCGTGCTCGCGATCCCGCACATCGACCTCGGTGCGGTCCTCGCGATAGAGAACGGCAGTATCGGGCAGGTCGTGGGCGCCCTCGTTATGGTGATGACCGGATTCGGACTCGGGTGGATCAATATTGCTGCCGACTGGTCCAGGTACCAGAAGCGCACCGCGTCCGACGGCGCGATCGTGCTCTGGAACACCATCGGTGGATCAGTGGCACCCGCTCTGCTTGTCGTTTTCGGTCTGCTGCTCGGAGGGTCAGATCCCGCTCTCGCTGACGCGATCGCCGCTGACCCGATCGGCGCGCTCGCTGCGCTGCTGCCCATCTGGGTGCTGATCCCGTTCCTGCTCACCGCCGTGCTCGCGCTCGTCTCGGGTGCTGTGCTCGGCATCTACAGCTCGGGACTCACGCTGTTGAGTCTCGGGATCCGGATCCCGCGTCCCTCTGCGGCTGCGATCGACGGACTGATCCTGACCGCAGGCACGGTTTGGGTGGTCTTCTTTGCGACCGACTTCTTGGGTCCGTTTCAGAGCTTCCTCATCACGCTTGGTGTACCGCTCGCATCCTGGGCCGGGATCCTGATCGCCGACATTCTGCGTCGACGCAAGGATTACGACGAGCATGCGCTCTTCGATGCGAGCGGCCGGTACGGATCCTGGGATTGGATCTCCATCGGCACGATGGTCATCGCATCGATCATCGGCTGGGGATTCGTCGTGAACGGCTTCGCCGCGGACGCGCCCTGGAACAACTGGCAGGGGTACCTCCTGTTCCTGATCGGTGGGCGCGAAGGCGACTGGGCCTGGGCGAACCTCGGCGTCTTCTTCTCGCTCGTGCTCTCGTTCGCCGTGGCCTGGTTCGCGCGCGCCGAGAAGATCCGTCGACAGGAGGGCTGACGGACGTGAACGGCAGCGCCTGCCCGTGCGGACGCGGCGACGCATACGAGCGCTGTTGCGGGCCGATCCATGACGGCGCTCCCGCACCCACCGCGGAGAGACTCATGCGGTCGCGATACAGCGCATTCGCGCTGGGACTCGAGGAGTACCTGCGAGCCTCGTGGCACCCATCGACGCGCCCCTCGGCCGCAGAGACGCTGCTGGACCCCGAGACTCGCTGGCTGCGGTTGGCCGTCGAGCAGGTCGAAGGCGGCGGCCCCTTCGACAGCCAGGGGTACGTGACGTTCACGGCGGTGGGGCAGACGCCCGCAGGGAGGATTCGTCAGCGCGAGCGCAGCCGATTCGTGCGCGAGAGCGGAGCCGACACCGCAGCCCGGCACTGGTACTACATCGACGGTGAATCGCTCGAGGGGTGACCTCGAGCGATTCACCATTCAGGGGCTGCGGCGCGCGATCAGGCGCTTCGAAGCCTCAGTCGCCGCTCGGCCGCTGCGCGCGACGCGGACCTCGGCTCGACCCGCCGCGGTTCGGCCCTGATGCATTGCGGTTCTGACCTGAGCCGCCGCGGTTCTGGTCACCGCGGCCCTGCCCTGACGCACCGCGGCTCTGGCCGTTACGACTCTGCCCACCGGCGCGCGCGCCCGATCCCTGGCCTCCCTGGCCTCCCTGGCCTCCCTGGCTACGCTGGCCACCTTGACCGCCCTGGCCTCCTTGGCCACTGCCGCCGCCGCGTCCGCGGCGAGACCGCTTCCGCTTGGCGTTCGCACCCTGCGAGGCGCCCTGACCAGCCGGAGCCTGTCCCGCTGCGCGCTGCTGTGCGGCCTGTGCCTCGGCACGGCGCCGTTCGGTCTCGCGCGGGTCGACGCGGGGCGCGACCTCCCCGATGAGCGCGAGGACCTCGGGGTCGACGTTCTTGGACATCGGATCGACGCGCTTCGGTGTGACGCGAATCTTGGCTGCGCGCATGATCTGCTTCATCTCGCCGCGCTGCTCGGGCAAGACGAGGGTGACCACGTCGCCTTCGTTGCCGGCACGGGCTGTGCGGCCGGAGCGGTGCAGGTATGCCTTGTGCTCGACCGGGGGATCGATGTGCACGACGAGGTCGACGCCGTCGACGTGCACGCCGCGCGCGGCGACATCGGTCGCGACGAGCACCTTGGCGTCGCCCGAGACGAACTCTGCGAGGTTTCGGTCGCGTGCGTTCTGCGAGAGGTTGCCCTGCAATTCGACCGCCGGGATGCCTCGTGCGGTCAGCGTCTTCGCGAGACGTTTGGCCTGGTGCTTCATTCGAGTGAAGAAGATGCGACGCGCGGTGCCCGAGGCGAGTGCCTCGATAAGCGCGTCCTTCTGATCCTTGCCGTCGACCTCGAAGACGTGGTGTGTGAGTTGCGGCACGGGGCTCTCAGCCGAGTCCACGGAGTGCAGGATCGGGTCGTGCAGGTACTTGCCGACGATCCGATCGACCCCGTTGTCGAGGGTGGCGCTGAAGAGCAGACGCTGGCCCACCTTCGGGGTCTTGTTCAGGATGCGTGTGACGACCGGGAGGAAGCCCATGTCGGCCATGTGGTCGGCCTCGTCGAGCACGGTGATCTCGACGCCTGAGAGGTCCACGAGTCCCTGTCCCATGAGGTCGTCGAGGCGACCGGGGGCTGCGACGACAATATCCACTCCGCGCTCGAGCACTTCCTCTTGTCGGCGCTGCGAGACGCCGCCGAAGATGGTGGTGACCCGTACCTTGAGGGGGTCGGCGAGCATCTTGATGGTCTCGGCGATCTGGGTGACGAGCTCGCGAGTGGGAGCGAGCACGATTGCGCGGGGGCGTCCTGGACGGCGCTTCGATTCGACATCGTTCGCGAGATTCGCGACGAGCGGGATGCCGAAGGCGATGGTCTTGCCCGAGCCGGTGCGTCCACGGCCGAGCACGTCGCGCCCTGCGAGCGTGTCCGGCAGCGTGTCGCGCTGAATCGGGAACGGGGCCGACTTGCCGTTCTTGGCGAGCGCATCGGCGATGGGGGCGGGCACTCCCAGTTCGAGGAACGAGGGCGTGGCGGGAGTATCGGGGGTCACATGGACCTTTCGTGTGTTCTGCGGCACCGCAGGAGCTGCGCACCGGATCGCGTGTGTGCGAGGTGCAGCCGCATCGGGGCCTGGTCGGCGAGTGCGCAGGATCGCGCATCCGTTCGCCGCGGAGCGCTTCAGCGGCACCGCGCGATCCGCCGGAATTCCGGGGGCGGGTGTGCTCTGGGCCTGCGACGCTGGTCGGGCACTCCGCAGTGCCCACCGCGGACTACTCTACCTGCTCTTGCCGTGTTCCGAAGGAATCCATCCGTAACATACGGGTTCCGGCTCCGGTGTTCTGGCATGATTCCTCCATGGCACGCATTCACATTCGCGACTTCCACGACGACGATCTCGACGCCATCGTGCGCCTCTGGTGGGAGGCCAGCAACTCGCAAGAGCTGCCCGTGTACTCCCTCGCGGAGGTCACGGCTTCGTGCACCGAGGATCACGCGGTCGTCGCCGTGCTCGGGGAGCGTGTGGTTGCTGCGGCGGTCGCCCGCGCCGCGCACGCGCAGGGCTGGGTGGTGTTCTTCGGCATCTCCGAGGAGGCTCGCAGCGAGAACGTGTCAGGTGCGCTGCTCGATGCCCTGGAGCGCAAGATGACGCCCCTCGGGTTGGGTGCGCTCTCCGTGTTGATGCCGGAGGGCAGCCGTCTCGACATGCTGACCTCCAACAGCTTCGAACTGCGTCACAACCTGCGCTACCTGGAACGGCAGATGCCGGTGCAGCGGCGTGAGCTCGACCTGCTGAAGGACGTCGGGGGCAGGATTCTTCCCCGCCATCTCTGGGGCAACGTTGCGGGCATGCGGCACGAGAAGCGGCTGCTCGAAGAGCGGCTCGTCACCCCGCTCGCGCAGCCCGACCTGGCCGATCGGTATGGTGTGGTGCCGCCGCGTGCCGTCATGCTTTTCGGCCCTCCAGGTACCGGCAAGACGACATTCGCGAAGGCCGTGGCGTCACGCCTCGACTGGCCCTTCGTCGAGGTATTCCCGTCTCGCCTCGGAGACGGCACGAACTCGATGGCGGCTTCGCTCCGAGGTGTCTTCGAACGCATCGGAGAGCTCGAGCACGGCGTCGTCTTCATCGACGAGGTGGAGGAGATCGCCTCGCAACGCAGCGACCCGCCGACGCCCACGCAGGGAGTGACGAACGAACTCCTCAAGATCGTTGCCGACTTCCGCAGTCGTGAGGGGCTTCTGCTCGTGTGCGCCACGAACTTTGTGCGCGGGCTGGATTCCGCATTCCTGAGACACGGACGCTTCGACTACGTGCTGCCGATCGGTTTGCCAGACGCTGAAGCGCGCGAGGCGATTTGGCGGCGGTACGTACCCGAAGAGATCTCGGTCGAAGTTGACTTCGCGGCGCTGGTTGAGCGAAGCGAAGGCCTCACGCCAGCCGATATCGAGTACGCGGCTCGACGCGCCTCCCAGGAGGCTCTCGCGCGTGTGTTGCGCGGCGCAGAAGAAATCGACAGCGAGGCGCCGGCAGAGCTCGCAACGGACGACTACCTCGCTGCGCTCTCGGTCACGCGGGCCACTGTGTCGGACGCCGAGCAGTCGGCGTTCCTCGAAGATATCGACCGTCTCGCCCGCCTGTAGCAGGCACCGCGAACCTCGACACAGCCTCGGGAGAAGGCCGTGTCGATAGACACCGTGCACCGGCCGCACCCTGTATGTCGGAGGCAGGCGGTAACGTCGTCGGCGTAGCGGTTCCGAGCGAAGGACGACGCCCATGTTCATGCAGCACCTCGACGATGGAGTCGGCCAGCGCATCGTCACGAGCGCGAGCGATCTGACCGCTGCGAGCGCCTGCGAGTTCGCCTTCTTGCGACGGGTCGACGCGAAGCTGGGTCGCAGTGTTGAGGTGCCTCCTGATAATGATCCGATGCTCGCACGCGCCGCCCGGCTCGGCGATGCCCACGAGGAACGGGTGCTTGCAGCATTGCGAGACCAGTACGGGGTTGGCATCGTCGGTGAACCAGGCGGGGCCATCAGCGAGTCGGGGGGCGTTATCGAGATCCCTCGCCCCGAGTCGATGAGGCCCAGTGCACTCGAGATCGTCGCCGAGCAGACGCGTGCGGCCCTGAACGGAGGCGCTGCGGTGGTGTTCCAAGCGACCTTCTTCGAGCCTGCGCAGCGACCGGCAGATCCTGCAACGGGCGACCTCGAGATCGGCTTCGTCGGATTCGCAGACTTTCTCGAACGGCAGCCCGACGGGGCGTTCGAAGTGCAGGACTCGAAGCTCGCACGTCGCGCGAAGGTCACGGCACTTATGCAGCTCGCGGCATATGCCGAGCAGTTGGAGCGGATCAAAGTTCCGGTCGCTCCGGAGGCCGTGCTGATCCTCGGCGACGGTGCACGGTCGCGCCATCGCATCTCGGATATTGCTCCGGTGTTCCGAGCCCGTCGTGCGCGCCTGCACCGCATACTGCTGGATCGGGTACGCGCGACGGGCTCCGACGGGTCCCGTGACAGTGCCGAGCCGATCCAATGGGGCGCTCCCGGCATCGTCGCCTGCGGGCGCTGCGAGGTGTGCGAGCCCGAGGTACTGCAGCATCGGGACCCGTTGCTCATCGCGGGCCTCCGACGCACGCAACGCGACGCGCTCCTTGCTGCTGGCGTGACCACGATCGATGCGGTAGCCCGGCTCAGCGATGAATCCGCCGTTCCCGGACTTCCCGACGCCGTGCGCAGACGACTTGCCGCACAGGCCGCGGTGCAGATCGCGTCGGAGGGGCAGCACATGCCTGCGGTGAGGGTCATCGATCCCGGCGCACTCGCCGCGATTCCGGAGCCGAGCCCGGGCGATCTCTTCTTCGATTTCGAGGGTGACCCGATGTACCGAGAGCCGGACGACGGCTCCGGCAACCAGGGGAGCACGCGCTGGGGCCTCGATTACCTGTTCGGCATGGTCGACGTCTCCGAGCAGTTCACACCGATCTGGGCGCACGACCTCGAAGCAGAGAAACGTGCGCTGCTCGATTTCCTCAGGCTCGTCGCTGACCGACGAGATCGATTCCCCGATATGCACGTCTACCATTACGCACCGTACGAGCGCACACACCTGCTGAGCATCGCTGCGCGGCACGGCGTCGGCGAAGCCGAAGTCGATGGGCTGTTGCGCGATCACGTGCTGGTCGACCTGTATCCGCTCGTCCGCCGTGCGCTGCGCATCGGCTCGCGCTCGTATTCGATCAAGAAGCTCGAACCGCTCTACATGGGTGACGAACTGCGTGATGATGATGGAGTGACGAGCGGCGCGCAGTCCGTCACCGAGTACGCGGAGGCGTGTGCGCAGCTCGCCGCGGAGGATCCCGAGCAGCAACGGGAGGGGCGGCAGCGTCTCGAAGCCATCGCCGATTACAACCGCTACGACTGCGTCTCCACTCTGCGGTTGCGCGATTGGCTGCTCGGCATCGCCGCCGAGCAGGGCATTGCCCCGATTGTTCCGCAGACATCGGCGGACGACGACAGCCATGAGATCGAGCTCAGCCCGATCGCTACCGCGCTGCTCGCGCAGGCCGACTCAGCGCCACCGGGGGATCGAGCAGCCGCTGCGCTCGCGGCGAGCGCGATCGACTATCACCAGCGCGAGCAGAAATCATTTTGGTGGGCGCACTTCGCGAGGCTCGTCGATCCCATCGAGGATTGGGCCGATACTCGAGATGTGCTCGTCGTTGACCCGACGAGCAGCCCGGTCTCCGAAGACTGGCATCTGCCTCCCCGGGCCCGCGCCAGGAGACGGCACCTCCTGTTGCGCGGTGAACTCGCACCTGGAAGCTCGCTCCGCCCTGGCGGCGATGTGTTCGTGCTCTACGATCATCCGGCGCCGTTTCCGCAGCACGGAGGCGCACCCGGCTCACGGGGTGTGCGGAGGGCGCGCCTCCTCGAACGACTCGACGATGGCGTCCTCGTGCAAGAGCTACTCGGCGATGCCGATGAGTACGCGGTGCTGCCGGTCGCGCTGGTCCCGGGGCCCCCGCCTCCGCCCGGCGCGCAGAAAGGCGCGATCGAGGAGTGGGGTGCCCGGTTGCTCACCGCGCTCGAAGCAGGGTCATTTCCGAGCGACCCCGTAGTCGATCTCATCCGCCGCCGACCCCCGCGGCTGGTCGGCCCCGAATCTGCAGAGCTTCAGCAGGGGCACGATGTCATCGATGCAGTGGCGGCCAGCCTGCTGCGTTTGGACCGCAGCTACCTCGCGGTGCAGGGGCCGCCCGGTACCGGAAAGACGTATCTTGCAGCTCATGTCATCAAGCGACTGGTCGAACAGCACGGGTGGCGAATCGGTGTCGTCGCGCAGTCCCATCGTGTCGTCGAGAACGTGCTCGCAGGTGTCGTGGAGGCAGGGGTGTCGAGCGCGCTCGTCGGAAAGGTGCCGCAGGGCGGTACCCTCCCTGAAGGAGAACCCGCTCCTCCTTATGCGGTGCTGCCGAAGAACGGCCACTCCCGATTTCTCGATGAGCATCGGCAGGCCGGGCGCGGTTGTGTGATCGGGGGAACCGCGTGGGACTTCAGTAACGTCACGAGGGTCGAGCGCGAAGCCCTCGATTTGCTTGTCGTGGACGAGGCCGGGCAGTTCTCGCTCGCACCGACGATCGCGGCCTCGGTCTCCGCGCAGCGATTACTGCTGCTCGGCGACCCGCAGCAGCTGCCGCAGGTATCGCAGGGCAACCACCCGGAACCCGTCGACACCTCGGCCCTCGGCTGGCTGCTCGGTGATCTCGAGACGATGCCGCCCGAACTCGGCTACTTCCTTTCGGAAACCAGGCGGATGCGCACGGAGCTCGCCGACGTCGTGTCAGAGCTCTCGTACGAGGGGCGCCTGCAGGCGCATGAGAGCGCCGGAGCCCGTGTGGTGTCGGACGCCGGGCCAGCCGGGCTGGTCTGGCATCCGGTTGACCACACCGGCAACTCGACGCATTCGATCGAGGAAGCTGCAGAAGTCGTGCGCATCGCACAGCGGGTGCTTGCGGGAAGCCTGCTCGAACACAGCAAGCACAGCGAGCACAGCACGCACCGGCGTCTCACACCGGACGATCTCATCGTGGTCGCCGCTTACAACGCCCAGGTCGAGTGCGTCGCTGAGGCCTTGCGCGCCGTCGGTCTTGGCGCTGTACGCGTCGGAACCGTCGACAAGTTCCAAGGGCAGGAGGCCGTCATTGCGATCGTCACGCTTGCTGCCTCGAGTCCGGAAGACGTGCCGCGTGGTCTCGACTTCTTGCTCATGCGCAACCGATTGAACGTCGCGATCAGCCGGGCGCAATGGTCCGCCCATCTCGTGTCGTCGAAGCACCTCGGAACCGGGCTGCCAGGCTCTGCCGAAGGGCTCGCCGCGCTCAGCGGCTATCTGCGTCTGACCGAACGGAGCGTCGGCATCGCAGATGAGCAGTCGAGTGTGTCATGAGATCTGCCGGGCACCCATCGAATGCTGCCGGCACGCATTGAATACTGCCGGGCACGCATTGAATACTGCCGGGCACGCATTGAATACTGCCGGGCACGCATTGAATACTGCTGCGCACGCATCGATAATGTGCCGAACGGTGTGAAAGTCGCTAGCGTGGTGAGCGCAGCAACGCTGCGCTTGAGAGAAAGGGCGGATATGCCGCATATTGCACTCACCATGTACCAGGGTCGCGACGAAGAGACGAAGCGCGATATCGCTCAGAAGATTGAGACCTTCTACCGCGAGACCTTCGGATTCGGCGAGAACGAGGTATCGGTTTCGATCATCGACTCGGCCCCTGAAGAGTACTCGGCTGCCGTCGAGGGCCGCTTCACGGAACAGGAGCAGCTTGTTATTCCGTCGAAGTTCATCGGCGGTCAGGCCTAGCACCTGAGTTCGTTGACCGGCGCAGAGGAGAGCACGTGATACCGGGACAGTCGTTCAAGACCCCGCCGACCGGCCTGCCCGTCCCTGGCAGGAGTGGAGGGTACGCCGCCTCAGAGCGGTCGCGGATCCCGGCCTTCGAGGTGATGCGCATCACCGACGAGATCGCGAAGCGGCGGGCACGCGGGCACGACGTGGTCTCCCTCTGCGCCGGCGAGCCGAGCGCCCGACCCGTACCCGGCACACTGCGGGCTGCCGGGTACACCGGTCCGCTCGGCACCGCGCCGCTGCGAGAGGCGATCGCCGGACACTACCGGGGCTGGTACGGCGTCGAGGTTGATCCTGCGCGTATCGCCGTGACGACCGGTTCCTCGGGCGCCTTCCAGCTCGTCTTCCTTGCAGCGTTCAACCCGGGGGACAAGGTCGCGCTCGCGAGCCCCGGGTACCCCGCCTACCGGAACATCCTCACGGCGCTCGGAGTCGAGGTCGTCGAGATCGCGACGGGTCCCGCCACGCGCTACCAGCCGACTCCCGAACTGCTCGATGACGCCGATGCCGAACGCGGCCCATTAGCCGGCCTGATCATCGCGTCGCCCGCGAATCCCACGGGAACGATGCTCTCCCGCGCCGACCTGGGTGCACTCGTCAAATGGTGCCAGGCACGCTCCGTGCGACTGATCAGTGACGAGATCTACCACGGCATCACATTCTCGGAAGATGAGACCGCCGCCGATCGCCGCGGCACGACCGCAGCGGAGCTCGATCCGGAATCGGTCGTGATCAACTCCTTCTCCAAGTACTGGGGAATGACCGGTTGGCGGCTCGGGTGGGCAATCCTCCCTGAGGATCTCGTCGCCCCGGTGGAAGCGCTCGCCTCCAATTTCGCACTCTCGCCTCCAGCCCCCGCGCAGGAGCTCGCGCTCACGGCATTCACTGAAGAAACGTACGCCGAACGAGACGCCATTGTTGCGGGCTTCGGGAGCGCCAGGTCACTCATTCTTGATGCGGCGCCCCAGCTTGACTGGGGGGTCGCCGCTCCATCGGATGGGGCGTTCTACTACTACTCGGAACTCGGACCGCAGCTCGAACGCTTCGAGGACTCATCAGCCTACGCGAGCGCCCTGCTCGAAGGCGCTGATGTCGCGGTCGTGCCGGGTGGAGACTTCGACCGGGTTGCCGGGCATCGTGCAGTGCGTCTCTCATACGCTGCCGGCGAGGCGGCCGTCGCGGAGGCTCTCGAACGGATCATTCGCTTCCAGCACGCGTGACCCGCCCGGCTGCGGCTCAGTCTCCTGCTGCCTCGGTCAGTCGGGTGAGGAGCTCGTTTGGAATGCTCGGCTCGGCGAGCGGTTCGCGGCGGCGCCCGAACTCGTGTCCGATGAACTCGCTGAGCCGCGCGAAGTGAGCGTCGGCGCGGGCGACGAACCCGGGGTCGAATGCTTCTGGGTCGATAGCGATGATCCACAGTCCGACCTCAGGGCAGTCTTCGCCCTCGGTGAAGCTCGCGGCATCGAGCGAGAAGCGACCACCGGCGAGTGCCGCCAGCAGCTCGATCATGACCGTGATATTCGCGCCCTTGTGTCCGCCGAAGGGCAGCAGGGCACCCTCGATTGCGGCAGCGGCGTCGGTCGTCGGGTTGCCGTCGGAATCGATGGCCCAGCCGGCGGGGATGCTCTCGCCGCGGAGCGCCGCATCGCGGATGCTCACCCAGGCGACCTCGCTCGAAGCCTGGTCGATGAGGCGGATGCCATCTGCGCTCGGCACGGCGAACGAGAACGGATTGGTTCCGGTAACCGGGATGGGTGCGTTGAACACGGACATCAGCACGGGCGAGTTCGTGCCCGCTAACGCGATGAAGCCGGCTTCGGCGAGTTCTGCGGTGTAGAAGCCGAGCTCGCCGACGGGGAAGGTCCGCCCGATTCCGAGCAAGCCGATTCCGGTCGTGCCGACGGCGTCGATGAACTCATCACGTACGAGGTCGAAGGGCAGCTGCGCGACACCTCGATCACCGTCAACGGTGACGACCGAGGATCGGCGGGACTGCACCTGGGGGGATGGCGTACCGTTGATGCGACCGGCACGCAGCGAATCGATGTAGTCGAAGAGGTGCGCAACACCGACGGCGGGGCGGCCTCGGCGCTCGGCCTCGACAGTGGCTCTCGCAAGCGAGGCCGACGATGCCTCATCGGCACCGGCGGCGCGCAGTGCGTCTGAGCACAACCGCTCGATCTGCGACCAACTCAGCTGCTCCGAGTTCAGTTTCTCCGAGTTCAGTTTCTCCGAGTTCAGCTCCTTGCTCTGCTTCTGCGCGGAGATCCCGACGTTACTGGCTGCGGTCACAGGTGCTCCTTCGAACTCGCGGTGCGACAGGATCCTGCCTCACTACATGATGCGATCACATCCTAATGCTCGAGGCGGCTCCGCCGCCTACTGCGCTGCGGCGAGCGTCTCCTCAACCGTCGCGCTGGCGAGGTCAGGGAATGCCTGCGCCACACCGTGGTTGGTGATGACTCCGGCGTGGGCGTTGAGGCCGAGTGCAAGGGAAGGATCGGCCCGGAGCGCTTCTGCCCACCCCTTGTCAGCGAGGGCGACCACGTAGGGGAGTGTCGCGTTGGTGAGCGCGGCAGTCGAGGTCTCCGGTACTGCGCCCGGCATGTTCGCCACGCAGTAGTAGATCGTGTCGTGTACCTGGAAGGTGGGATCGTCGTGCGTGGTCGGGCGGGAGTTCTCGAAGCAGCCGCCCTGATCGATCGCGATGTCTACGAGTACCGAGCCGGGCTTCATCTGCGCGACCATTTCGTCGGTCACGAGCTTGGGGGCCTTCTCTCCCGGGATCAGTACGGAGCCGATGACGAGGTCGGCGTCCTTGAGCGCTTCCGCAATGTTGTGGGAGTTGGAGGTGCGGGTCTGGATGCGGCCGTCGAACTCGTCTTCGAGCTGCTTGAGGCGGGGAATCGAGATGTCGATGATCGTGACCTCGGCCCCCATGCCGAATGCGATGCGCGCAGCCTGTTCTCCTGCCGCGCCGCCGCCGATGACGACGACTTTGCCGCGGCGAGTCGCGGTGACGCCGCCGAGCAGGATGCCTCGTCCGCCGTTCGCTTTCATGAGCGAGTGGGCGCCGACCTGCGCCGAGAGGCGGCCGGCGACTTCGGACATCGGGGCGAGGAGCGGCAGCGCCCGGTTCGGCAGCTGCACGGTCTCGTAGGCGATCGCGGTCGTGCCGGAGGCGATGACGGCGTCAGTGCAGGGACGCGAAGCGGCCAGGTGCAGATACGTGAAGAGCACCTGCCCGTTTCGCATGAGGCCGTACTCGGCCTCGATCGGCTCCTTGACCTTCAAGATCATGTCGGATGCTTCCCAGACCCCTTCAGCATCGCCCACGATCGTGGCACCCGCGGCGATGTATTCGTCATCGGTGATGGAGGATCCGAGGCCGGCGCCTGCCTGTACGAGTACCTCGTGACCGCGCTTCGCGAGTTCGTGGACCCCTGCCTGAGTGATCGCGACGCGGTTCTCGTTGTTCTTGATCTCGGTGGGGATGCCGACGCGCATGGGATGCTCCGTTGAATTCGGTCGTGTGTGATGGAATGGTTTCAGTGGCGCAGACTGCTCAGCTCAGAGGGTTTCGATGCCTCACGGTGTGCAGATCAACGACTTCGGTTGTTTCCTACCAATTATGCAGTATGTTCGATATTCAAGATATATTTGTGATGAATATTCGGCTGATCTGCAGTATTTTGGTTGACGGTGGATGGAAGCGGGGACATTGTGGCTGAAGCGATGAAGAATCTGCAGCAGGAAGCGGAGCTCGATCAGATCGACCGCAAGATTATCGATGAGCTGCAGAGCAACGGCCGCATCACGAACGCCGAGCTTGCGGAGCGGGTCGGTGTCGCCGCATCAACCTGTATCGCGCGCGTCCGCAGCCTGGTCTCTCGCCGCATCATCACGGGCTTCACCGCGAGCGTCGACCCGAGAGCGATGGGGCTGGGCCTACAGGTACTCGTCAGCGTGACGGTGCGAGCCGGAGCTCGTCAGCACATCATGGCGCTCAGTGACGAGCTCAGCGAGCTTCCCGAGGTACTGCAGCTCTTCTTCCTGGGTGGTGCCGAGGATTTCATCATTCACCTCGCCGTTCGAGACGCAGACCATGTGCGTGACTTCGTCATCGAACACTTGTCGGCGCACCCCGCAGTCGCTTCGACGCAGACCCACATCGTATTCAGCCATCACCAGAATCCGGTACGTCAGGCCTGACGTTTCAGCTCGCGCGCAACCAGGCGGGCGGTGCATCCGGCGCTCGGCCGGTGACAGCCGCCCGGAGGCACTCTTCGAAGCTGCCGAAGTGCATTCCGCGTTCAACCTGTGCGGGGCCGTAATGGGCGTACTTCGCTGAGTTGGTCATCACAGTGGGGGCGTTATGCGGGATCACCGGCTCCTGGATCAGGCACCAGCAGGTGTCGGTGATGAAAGTTCCGCCGATCCGCTCAATGCGCTGGGCGAAGCCCCGCTTGACGGCCTGCCGGTGCACGGCCCGACCGCAGGTGACCATCAGCGAGGTGCCCGGAGCGAGTCCGTCGACACCATCGCAGAGACCGGCGAGCCGTTCGATCTCGGTGAGCGAGAAGTGAGGGTTGCCGAAGGCCACGAGTCCGACCTCGGGAGTCGTCGCCGAGGTGAGTTCTGACCGGATGGCGAGCAGATCTTCCCGCGTCACCGAGACGGTGTGGAGCTTCTCGGCGTCTCCGGCGGCTTCGATGTCCAGGCCGCACGCCTCGGCGAGGGTGCCGGCCTCCGGCGTCACTCCGACCATGTGGAACATCGGTGCTGCCGAGGTCGTCGCAAGGGCAGCGCCTAGGGCGCGCAGGTCATCGTGGTTCGCGCCGGAGCGCTCGAGCCCGGTGATCACGGGCACCTCGCTGCCCGTGATCTGCCCGGCGAAGTAACCGAGCATCGGGAAGAGGGAGTCGTCGAAGCCTGCTCCGAACTCGTGTGCGGGCACGTCGAAACGGATCGTCGCACGGCGGGGGAGCGGCAGGTGAGTTCCGGCGGCCGGGGCACGGCCGGTGATCGCGACGAGGATGTCCAGGTAGTCCGGATACTTCAGTGTGCGCGCGCCGAGCACCGAGTTCGCGAAGACGACGGCGTTCGATTCCGCCCACACGATCTGCTGCCCGAACGCCGGCTTGTCGCCCAGCCAGTACGGAGCACAGGTGTAGGTGGGCTCGACGCCCAGGTCGATGTACGCCTGAGCGAGGACTTCGGAGGGTTCCCCGAGAGCGGGATCGACGCCCTGTGCGCGCCATTGCTCGAGGTCGACCTTCACCGAGTTCATCGTGGAGGGAATGCAGACTCGCCCACCCAGTTCGACCAGACGCTCGGCAAACGCCAGGCTTGCGGGCCCCTGATAGAAGTTGCCATCGATATGTGCGAGTTCCACGTCGATGAGCTCGGTGGCACCTTCGAGTGCGGCGGCGCGAAGCACGACACGCATGGCGGCTCGAGCAGCAGGGCCGCGGTCGCCGTCGAGCATGCGGCGATCCTCAGCGCTCAGTGCGATGGTTTCGAGTGCAGCATCGCGGAGTAAGTCGCTCCCGTCAGCAACTGCCTCACCGACAGTGAGCGACTCGACGTCGGCGAGCCTGCGATGCTCGTCCGGAGAGACGCGCACGATCGGCAGCGAACGTCCGAAGAACTCCTCGGCGATGATCGCCCCGAGCGGTAGGATCGTCTCTTCTCGACAGAAGACCAGTGCGGCCGGTGCGGTACCCGCGAGCAGCATCTCGAACAGAGCACCGCTGCCCGCGCAGGAGCCTCTCCCATTCGGGATCACCAAGATCTTGCCAGACACCGACTGCCCGAGCAGGGGATGGTGCGTGTCGATCACGCAGCCGGTGAGCGGGTCGACGCCTCCCATCATGCTGATGGGAGTGTCGGTGTAGAGTACCCTGCCCGAGGCTCGGCCGGGGATGATCGTCGTCGCAGACGGAATTTCTGTCACGGCCGAGCTCTCGCGCATGGCTGCTCCTCTGGTTTGCTTACCGCACGTAGTCGGCGCCGGTGATGTCGATAGTCGTGCCTGTCGCGTGCCTGGCCCGACCGGTCGCGAGCCACGCGATCGTCTCGGCGACGTCCTGCGGTGGAGTGACTTCTCCGAGCGGCAGCGCGGCAAGCACCGAGTCCTCGATCGCTCCATCCGCGAGGTCCGTCGCGACCCAGCCCGGTGCAACGGCATAGGCGAGCACGCCGGCCTGCGCGTACCCACGAGCGATTCCTCGAGTGAGTGCGAGCAGGCCACCCTTTGCCGCGCCATAAGCGAGATGCTCGGCATCGTCGCCACGGTGCGAGGAACGTGACGCAAGGTTGATGATGATCCCCCTGGTGGTTCCCGGAGCTGCGCCTTCACCGGATGCGAGCCTGGCGCGTTCGCCGAAGTGCAGGAGCGCGGAACGGCAGAGGTCTGCCGGGGCGGTGAGATTGAGCTGCAGATTCGCGTCCCACCCCTCCCGCCAGGCATCGCCCGGGGAAAGCTCGGACGCAATCCAAGCGCCTGCATTGTTGACGAGCACGTCAACTCCACCGAAGGCATCGACTGAGCGCTGCCACACCTCGTTTGCCCCACCCGGGGATGCGAGATCACCGAGCACGAGCGCCGACCGGCCACCGAGTCGGGTCAGCAGCTCCTCAGTCGCCGGCGTCGTGGAGCGGGCATGGACGATGATGTTCGCTCCACGTGCGTGGAGGAGCTCGGCAGTCGCGCGGCCGATCCCACGCGAACTCCCCGTGACGAGCACCGTCGTACCCGCAAGCTCATCGGCCAGCAGGCCGCTCTTGTTCGCTGTGATGCTCATGCGACAGCCTGTGCTCCTGTGATCTCGACGCACGCACCGCACACGAACTCGGCTTCGTCAGAGGCGAGGAACGCGATGAGTGCTGCCACTTCCTGGGGCTTGCCGATGCGGCCGAACGGTACCAGAGCATCGAGATCGGCGACGGTCTTGCCCTTCTCAGCGATGCCGCGTTCGAGCATGGGCGTGTGGATCTCACCGGGGCACACCGCGTTGACCCGTACCTTGTCGGGTGCGTAGTCGCGGGCGAGACTCTTCGTGAACGACACGACGGCGGCCTTCGAGACGTTGTACGCGATATGTCCGGGCGCCGGGGTGAGACCCCACTGCGATGCCGTGTTCACGATGGATCCACCGCCCTGCTCGATCATGGTGGGGAGCACCGCCTGGCACATGTGGAACAGTGCGTTCACGTTCACCGCCATGCTGAGGTTCCAGTCGGCCTCGCTGGTGTCGAGCAGCGCGCCGCGGCGCATCGCACCCGCGTTGTTCACGAGCACATCGATACGGCCGAACTCGGCCACCACCTCTGCGACCGCCTCGCGGCAGGCTTCGCCCGAAGTGAGGTCGAAGACGATTGCGCGCGCAGTGGCGCCGGCCTCGCGGAGCGTCGCAACCGTGGCGTTCGCGGTGGCCTCGACGGCGTCGGCGACGATGACGGTTGCACCCTCGGAGGCGAGGCGCTCGCACGCGGCCGAGCCGATGCCGCCCCCGCCGCCGGTGACGAGCGCGACCTTGCCCTGGAATCGCTTGCTGGTCATGTTTCTGCCCTTCCTACTCGGCCCAGATATCGCCGACGGTGAATCCCTCGCGATACGGGTCGGTCGGGTCGAGTTCCCAGGTCGCGCGGCCGGTCACCCAACCACGTCCGGTGATAGTCGGCAGGATCGAGGGGATGCCCTCGAACTCGGTCTCACCGGCGATACGGCCGATGAACATGCTGTCGATGATGCTGTGGTGAGCGAACTCCTCGCCGGCTTTCAGTTCGCCGCGAGCGTGCAGAGCTGCGAGTCGAGCGCTCGTTCCGGTGCCGCATGGCGAACGATCGAGCGTACCGTTCCAGGTCTCGGGGCGGGCGGGATCAAGATCGCCGTTCGTGAGGATCGTCG
This sequence comes from Leucobacter sp. GX24907, assembly GCF_053567335.1. NCBI lineage: Bacteria > Bacillati > Actinomycetota > Actinomycetes > Micrococcales > Microbacteriaceae > Leucobacter > Leucobacter sp. GX24907. The sequence continues at coordinate 386,233 of NZ_JBSGPD010000003.1, forward strand.
CATTCTTGGCCTGCTTGCCCGGAGCGAGCTCACCGTTATGCAGCATGATCAGGTTCACGGCGTTGATCGACGGGTTCGTCGGGTGCTGCACCTCGATCTGCTGGAGCGCAGCGACCTTCACAGCTGCCCCAGCTTGCGTGAGCCGCTTGCCGTTCGAGCTGGTGAGCTCGATCCCGAGTTGCGCGACATCGAGCTGTACGAAGAACTGACCGCCGAACACGACGTCGACCTTCACCTCACCGAAGCCGGGCACCATGAGCGGCCGGTCGATCGCGACCGCGAAGGAGGGGACGTTCGCGAGGGTGACCGAGCGCACCTTGCCGTTCTCGACCTGTGCGGTGGCGGTGACGGTGCCGATCGCGGTGTCGATGACGACCTCCGTCACCGGTTCGACCGCGGGGACGATGCCGGTCTCGATCGCCGCGGTCACCGCGCAGATCGTATTGCTACCAGACATCGGCGTGAAGTTCGCCTGCTCCAGGATCACGATGCCGAGGTGCGAGCCCTCGTTCACCGGTGGCAGCAGGAATGCGCCGCACGTCGCGGGATATCCGCGGGGCTCGCGCAGCAGAAGCTTGCGCAACCCCTCGAGGTGCTGCGTGCAGTAGTCGAAGCGCTCGGCCATCGTGTCACCCTTGACGAAGCGCTCCGCATTCGGGATGACGCGACCGGGCTCGCCTTCGGCGTGGACCTCGATCGTCTCGACTGAGAACTTCTCGGTCGTGAGTTTCTCAGAGGTGAACTTCTCAGTCGTCATGCGAGGAGTCCCAGGCCATCGAGCGCATCCGCGACGAGTGCGCGCTCCTCATCGCTGAGGGGCAGCAGGGGCTCACGTACGGGGCCGACCGGGTGGCCGGTCAGCTCGATCGCAGCCTTGATGCCGGCGGGGTAGTTGATCGACTCGAGTACGGCGCTGAGCTTCCACAGCGGTGCCCAGAGCTCGCGGCCGCGATCCAGATCCTTCTCAACAGCGAGTGCCTGCCACAGCTCGGCCGCGTGCTTCGGAGCGATCGAGGCGACGCCCCACACCGATCCCTTGGCGCCGAGCGCGAGGCCCAAGAAGGTGAGCGTGTCCCACCCGTTGAACGCGGTGATGCTCTCGGAGTGGTTCACGAGCACTTCGGTGAAGGTCGGGGCATCGCCCGAGGTGTCCTTGAAGTAGTTGACGCCATCGATTGCGCCGATCTCAGCGAGCTGCGCGGCGTTCAGGTGTATGCCGGTTGCGCCGGGAACGTTGTAGTACATGATGTTCAGCGACGTTGCCTCGGAGATGCGCTGCAGGAAGGTCTTCAGTGCATCGAAGGAGAGCGGATCGTAGAACGGCGGCACGACCATGACGGCGTCGGCGCCGATCTCTTCGGAGTACTTCACATACTCGACGGCGCCAGCGGTCGAGGTGCTGCCGACTCCGGCGATCACCTTGATGCGGCCTGCTGCGGCTTCGACGTTCAGGCGGAGGGCCTCGCGGTACTCGGCGTCGCTCAGGCTGAAGAACTCGCCGGTTGTGCCGGTCGGCACCACGCCGGAGATTCCGCTCTCGACCATGCGCTCGATCTGGTCGCGCAGCGCGGCCTCGTCGAGTGCCGATCCGTCGGCGGTGAAGGGAGTGGGGATTGCGGCAAAGATGCCAGTGAGGTTCGCGTCGGGGCGTGCCATAGTTGTGGTCCTCTCAGATGGGCTGGCTGGTGTGTGTCTTCGCGGGGGAGCTGTGGGTCAGCGCCCGCCGCGGAAGCGTGCGGGGGAGAAGGGGGCGAGCAGCGGTGATTCTTTACCGCTGCGGATGAGATCGACGAGCACGGTCGCGGAGGCCGGCGAGAAGCCGACGCCCATCATCGCGTGACCTGTCGAGACGAACCCGTTGCTCAGTCGAGGCAGGCGGCCCATGATCGGGAGCCCATCGGGTGACATCGGGCGCATACCGGCGCGTGGCTGGATCTCTGAGCGCTTCGGCGGCTCCCAGTCGCGGAAGTACTGGCCGGGCGCGCGCAGGATCGCTTCGACGCGTACCTGATTGACGTTCTCGTCAAGGCCACCGAACTCCATCGTGCCGGCGAGCCGCAGGCGGTTGTTGAAAGGCGTCACCGCCACCTTCGCGTCGTGCAGATTGGTGGCGCTGCGCAGCCCGAAGGGGGCCATTTCGATGCAGTATCCCTTGCCGGGCCGGAGAGGCAGGTTCGCGCCGAAGAGCTTCGACAGCTGACCGCTCCATGCGCCAGCGGCCAACAGGAAGCGATCGCCTTGGAAAACACGGCCTTTCGAGGAGACGCTTTCGATACGCCCGCCGTTCAGCTGGGCCGAGTCGATCGGTGCGTTCTCGATCACCTCGACACCCATATCGACGAGCTTGCGGTGCAGCGCGCCGACGAATGCGCCGGGATCAAGATGCAGCTCCTTCGGGAAGTACAGGCCGCCCTCGACCGAGTCGTTCAGCAGAGGCTCGTGGTTGCGGACCTCATCGCCGATGAGCGCTGTCGGCTCGAGGCCGTAGCGCTTCACCAGGTCGACGTAGCCGAGGTGGTGCTGCATCAGCTCCTTGTCCTTGAATGCCATGAGCAGGCCTTCGTGGTGCAGTTCGTAGTCGATGCCGTCGGCGACGTACTCGTCAAACATGTGTACCGAGTTCTCGGCGAGCGCCAGCATCGCTGCGAAGCCCGTGCGCTGCGCCTTCGCGTTCGAGGCACGGAACATGCCGATCATGTACGACACGAAGTCAGGCTTGAGCGAGGGTTTGATGTAGAGCGGGCTATCGGGTTGAGTCATCCACTTCAGAGCGGAGAGCACCGCGCCGGGGCCGGGAACGGGGGCGGATTCAGCCGGAACTACCCAGCCGGCATTGACATCGCTAGCGCCGAGGCCCGTGGCGCGCGCATCGACGAGGGTGACGGTCTCGCCGGCCCGGGCGAGATGGTAGGCGCTCGTCAGACCGATAACGCCGCCGCCGATCACAACTGTGTGCAAAGCAGTGCCTTTCGAAGAGAAGGGGAGGGGCGATGCCCTGCCGCCTGGGGAGGATCTGTGTCGTTGATTCCAACAGTAAGCCTCTCGGGCATTTCTCAGCTTGGTGAAAGCTGTGCACTTGGGAACTGCTTGTGGCCTCGTCGCCGCACTGCTCCGAAACACCCGATGTGTCTTACAATCAGACACTACTTTGTGTATTGAGATTCTCGCAAGTCCCCGCACGGGGAGATCCTTCGGCTGTTTCCGAAAGGCCGAAGGTGGTGCTTCTGGACAACGACAAAGGGGCTGGTTCTCCACGCGTAGCGCGTGCAGAACCAGCCCCTTTGTCGTTGTTGCAGTCTAGAAGCGGACGGCGTCGACGAATTTCTTCAGGTGCGGGTTCTCCGACCGGTTGAACGCTTCGTCAGGAGTCGCGTTGACCGCGATCTCGCCCTCGTGGAAGAACACGAGACGATCCGCGGCTT
>NZ_JBSGPD010000004.1:0-352707 GCF_053567335.1 Leucobacter sp. GX24907
ACCATCGCAGGCGTCGCCAGGCCCGTCTGGGCCGGTTGACGCCGATCGAGTTCGAGACCATCATGAACAACGACCTGGCCCTCGCGGCCTGATTAGAACTGTCACCTGTTCCTGCACCAGACCCGCCGTAAAGTCCTCGACGCTTACTACAATGAGGCGATCACTCTCGATGTACTGCAGCAAGAGCTAGAACGTCTGCACTCACAAATCGGTGCTCACTCGAGTGAGTACCGACCTCTCGGTTCTTCCGAGCGCCTCGATCTTGAGGCTCGGGTTGGCCTAGTGAGACGCTACGCGGCTTCCTCGTTGAATGGACGAAGTGCCTTGCACCGGGCCGTCTTTGGCAGCTTCTTACTTCAACGCAGCGAAAATGGAACTCACCTGATCGCAGACAGCTTGGATGTTTGAACATGCAGGGCAGTAACGGTGCTATCTGTTTGGCGAAACGTTCCTTCATGTACGCAGACGAGCCCTGATCAGATCATCGCTCGACCAGACTCCGTAGCAGCGATAGCGGGATAGGCTGTGAGTCAACTAGCGAGGGAAGGAGCGGAGTGGGGAAACGAAACAGGGCCAAGAAGGCAAGGCGAGCCCGATCTAATTCTGCCAAGAGCGTTCCAAAAGATGCTCTCACGATTCAGCTTGGTGAGATGGAGAGCAGTTCGCTCTGGGCGGTGCTGTTCGCTGCAGGTTCCTCTCCTTCCGCTCGTCATCGTTCAGTTTCTATCGGGGTTGCGATCGCCGCTGCGCTCCGAGCTTCGTCCGGACCGGTGCCACAAACAACCTTGCCGACCCCTACCGCGCGGGAACTTATCGACATTGCGGCCCAATCAGCTGGCGTCGGATTTATGCATGAGGACTTTGTGCCCGATGATCCTACCAGGGTTGTCACCGTTCGGGTCGGAGACGAACTGCTGCAATTTATGCCAGGACTCACCGAGAGACCAATAGCAGACCTCTCGCGTGCATTGAGACTTGCTGAAGCCGTAGATTCACGGCTTATCCGCCGCCGACAGTTTGGCGTCCTCAACCTAGTCCGCGTCTGCGTAAAGTACATGGACTTTTGTGCTAAGAATCTACTGTCAACTTGGAAACCGGTACCCGAGATAGATTTTGAGGACGAGGTGACTATCCCGCGAGATGAGCTCGTTGCGGCTCAGCATTTCACTACGTTAGATCCGACTGACCACCTCGATCTCAACGACGCTGATATACGAGCTCTGGAATGGATGACATCCTCGCTTGTCTCAGCGAAGTATCAACTTGAGAGTCCCACAAGCCCTTTTGGAAGGTACGTTCGGTACCGGAATCCGACAACAGGTCAGCCAGATCGCTGGCTGCCACCTATGTATATTCCAGAGATACTTGGGCATGCAACCTCCGAGCTGATCTCGATTCTTGAACGGGACAACTCCGCACAGCGCGCCTTGAGATCGTCCTACGTGCAGCAAGCCCGGCGAGCATTGTGGAGATTCTCGAGCAAGTTGATAGAGCCGCCGCTAGATGGTCGAGACGAGAACCGACGCCTGCTCGGTTCAGACATTCACTGGCTGCTACCGGTGAACCAAACAACGTTCATTGCGGTCTCGATCATCAACATCGATGACATTCCTTCAACTGGAATCACATCGTTCGGCTGCCTCCGACTTGCTGAACAGATTCGACTAGACAGAGCCTCACCCGCTGCTGTTCCGATGGTCGGAGGACAAAGCGGTACCTTGAAACCTGGCGCTCAGGTTTTCCCTCTGGCGATCTTTGCCGGCACCGCACATCTCGCAGCACCTCAGCAACCAGGGTGCGCTGCCGTTTCTCTTGAGGATCTCACCTGGATAGCAGAAACCGCAGATAGCCGAGATGATCTGTTTCAGTTTGTCAAGGCATTGAGTTCCCCTGATCTACCCGAGACCTTCGGCTGGGAAACAATCGACTACTGGGAGTCTTGGCGAGCCAACGGAAAATCCCTCTTCAAAGGAGGAGCGCAGATTTCAGCGCTCTTTGTAGAACCGCATGCTGGTGCCGCAGAATGGGCGCGAGCTTTGGAACTTTCTCCGCTCGAGGTGGCACTACACGGTGCCGGTCTTCCCGCACTTCGCGATACCCAACTAGCAGAGGCTTCTTCTGGCACGGTCGCAAACGTTGGCGTCCTCGATGTGAACGGTGAGTACGATCGTTCTTCAGGTCAGCACGAAGCTCCGGACCTCAAAGGATGGTCGATTTCGCTACTAACGCCTCCGGTAGCTATCGTCAGATCCGACCCGGACTGGCCAGACGAAGGAAAAGCGCGCGATTTCTTGTTCGATACAAGCGGTGGCCTCGTGTTTGGCTTTGCCGCAGTTCGAGACCTTTGGGAAGCGACACACGCCGACGGACAGGTTCAGGGTTATCAACTGTTCCTCGATCTGCTTCCATCGGGAGAGATGACTTCTCAGAACCGATTGGTAACGCATATGCCGATCACCGTGAATCCTGAAATTGACGCGCAGGTTAGCGGTTGCTGGAAATTCCAGCTGGAAGAATTCGTAAAAGAAGCTGATGGGCGACCAGACGCACCAAACAAGCTGACTGCCGATACCCTCTTCGACCTATTGCGACAAGGCGGCATGCCTGCTCCTCAAGCAGAAACACTGCGAGACGCCTGGTTAAATGCGCCGCCGTTCCTGATAGTAGAAACAAAATCTGCGCGCACAGCGCACAACAACCTTCCAAGCCCCTGGCCCCTCAACGGAGCTGACGAGTCGGCAGCAGTCGCAGCCTTTGCGCGCAAACTCCACGATGCAGGAGTCAAACCGGGGCAGTATCGAGGGCGCGAAGCCAACGACCTCGTCAAACAACATCTAGCTCCGGCAGCTCTCGCGAGCTTGACCGAACTCATCAGCGAGCATGATCCGAACTCAGTGATCGTCGCCGGGATGGAACAACTCAATCGTGTCGTCGATAGCAGCATCTCCCAGCAAGAAGACCTAGCAAGAGTCGCTGCCAATCTGAAGACCACCTGGGATCCTCTCACAAGCATGGCGGACTCGGTGCAGGAAATGGTGCAATTACGGCAGTGCAACCAGATCATCGTTGAAGCAGCACTGCGTAACCAAGTGCGTAAGAGTGGGAATCAACCCATCAACCCCCAGCGATGGAGCGCAATGCTTGCCGCTGCGGACGCCTACAACTCGGTCACAACCCTCAGCGAAAAGCTCCACCATCGTGTTGCGCCAGAAACAATCGATATCAGCTCGGCCTACGAACTCACTCTTCAAGATGGAAGCCCCTACGAAGAGGAGGTCTGGCCATTGAATGCCCAAGCGTTGAGCCTCTCTAACGCAAGTCTCCGTTTCGGCAAGAATCAGAACGACCAATCTGATGACAGCGTTCTGGAAGATGAGGTTCTTTCGTCCGCTGCGCTAGAAACAATCGGTGCGACACTTACCGACATCTTTTATGCGCTCATTGCGAGTGCAAAATGGGAAGATTTCGAAGATGGTAGAACCGCGGCGGTAACGACATCAGATGCACTCGTGGACTGGGTGTGCTTAGCGATCGACGCGAAAGAAGAGTCTGAGCGGCAAAGAATTAGTAATGCGATCAGTCTCCTCACTATCACCTCGGACGAGCTGTCTTCAAGCGATTGGAGCCCCTGGTTAACGCGTACGCGGAGACATCGGCTTCTGGTCCAGCCCTTCGTAGGCCTAAGCGAGAAAGAGATTCTTCTTGCTCCTCACTACCTACTTGCATCTCTGAACGTCTACAACAACTACTTGACGCAAGGCATGTTGCCCTGGAGCGAAGCTGCACCGAAATTGCTTGAGGCTGCGCTCGCCGCACGTCGAGCAGCACGCAATTCTGACTTCGAGCGCATACTGGAGCAACATCTTGAAAACCGAGGGTTCAAGACCATTTCGCGGGTAAAGCCCGGAGATCACGCCCGGCTCGGCGTGCCAGCTGTATCGACAGAGATTGATCTCGTATGCGCACGCCCTGGCGAGCGAGTCATTTGGCTCATTGAAGCCAAAGATCCAGCCTCTGTATACGGCATCGCGGAAACCGCGCGTCAGTTGCGGACGTTCTTCCGTGACGCGGAGAGCAAAGGCCGTCTGAAACCCTGTTATGCGACTCAGCTAGCGCGTAAGGAAGCAGAACTACGCCCTCACCTTGGGGCAGTTGCCGCAAGGCTCGAAATGGAGGGCGCACTTCGGGGAGGCACATACGAACTCCGCACGGTATTTGTAACGCGCAACCTCGTTCCGGCTGGATTCGTTGACGAACGCTTCGACGTCCTGTCGATGGATACCTTTTTAGCCGCTATCGACGAGACTTCAGGCGGAGACGAAGCCTTGTAGCTGGATGGTCGTTGAAGACAATAGTTGTGCCAACTGTTCCGTAGAAGTCACCGTTGTTTCAGAGCGAGTGCTCCTCCCCACTGCCACAAGGCCATGCGAGTGACAGTCAACGCTACTGTTCCCGTGCAACAGTCAGGACCGAACTACTGATAATCAACACGGTGGCTTGCTCGGAGCTCATGCTCAAAGCATGGTGAGAGATTGTTGTGGCCCTTGATAGTTCTCATGCCGCATCCAAGATCATGAATTCGGTATGGGAGAACGTCCTCTCGGCCGAATCGGTATCCCGACGGCCTTGATCGCCGTTTTGGCCGCGGCTTGGCTGACTCCAAATCGACGCCCCACCTTGGCAAGAGTCATGCCTCTCTCATAGAGTTTGGCAGCCTCTGCTGCGTCCGCAGGCTGAATCCGTCGATGACGTTCAACGTGCTTGCCTCTCTTGATGAGATGAGCCGCGATTGTGCGGCGATGTGCCCGAAACGTTTGACCAATCTCTTCCATGCTCATGCCGCTCGCGTAGAGCTCGACGACCTGGTCGATCTGGGCTTCAGTGAGGAGAGTTTGAGCTTTCCCAATCGATCTGACGACTCGACCTCGTTCGTCTCGAACGGTCGGTTCGAGGGGGCGCTTGTCCTTCTTGTAGAGGCCGCGCCTCCACCGCGAGACAACGGTTTTCAATGCGGGGGCAAAGTTCTCAAAGTGTCTACTATGGGGCACAAAATTCAGGGCGGAACGCGGAGCGTTTCGCATTTTGTGCCCGGGAGCTTACAAGCTCGCCAAAATTCAGGGCGGAACGCGGAGCGTTTCGCATTTTGTGCCCGGGAGCTTACAAGCTTCCCGAAATTCAGGGCGGAACGCGGAGCGTTTCGCGTTTTGTGCCCGGGAGCTTACAAGCTCGCCAACATTCGGTGCGCCCGCTACTGGGCGGCGCGGAGCGCGACCACAGCGTCGAGCAAGCCGTCGGCGGCATCGCGTTTGCTGCCAGAGGCCGTCGCGATCACTTGGTCGGTGACATCCACGATGTGCAGGGAGTTCTGCTCGGTGTCAAAACCTTCAGTCCAGCCGACGGCGTTCACTGCGAGCAGGTCGACGCCCTTGCGCCGCCGCTTCCGCGCGCCCCGCTCCAAGAGCTCTTCCTCTGACTCGACGGTTTCTGCTGCGAAGCCGACGAGAGTTTGACCAGGGAGGCGACGCTCTACGAGTCCGCGCAGAATATCGGGGTTCTCGACCAGTGTGAGGGTCGGAGCCTCGCCAGGCGAATCCTCTTTACGGATCTTGCCTGCACCCACGTCGGCCACGCGAAAGTCCGCGACCGCTGCGGCCATGATGATGACATCCGCCTCGGCGGCTGAGCGCTCGGCCGCCGCGGCGAGATCGGCGGTACTGCCGACATTCTCGATGCGGATCGCCGGATGCGTCGTCGCTGCATCCAGAACGGCGGATTCGATGTTGGCGGCGAGCAGTACGACCTCGGCGCCGCGGTCGGCCGCTGCGAGTGCGACGGCGACACCCTGCTTGCCACTCGAGCGGTTGCCGATATAGCGCACGGGGTCGATCGGTTCGCGTGTGCCGCCGGCAGAGACCATCACTCGGACGCCGGTGAGATCGGCGGTGGGGCGATCCTGAACAGAACCATCTGTCGCCGACCGCAGCAGACTCTCTGCCGCAGCAAAGATGCCGTCGGGCTCGCTCATGCGACCGGGGCCGCTGTCGTCTCCTGTGAGGCGGCCGCTCTCGGGCCCGATGAAGTGCACTCCGCGCTCGCGCAGCGTCGCAACGTTGTGCTGTGTCGAAGCGTGCTGCCACATCTCGGTGTGCATGGCGGGTGCGACCAGCACGGGGGCGCGTGAGGCGAGCAGGGTCGTGCCGAGTAGGTCGTCGGCCAGCCCGGCAGTCATGCGCGCGAGGGTGTTTGCGGTCGCCGGGGCGATGATCACGAGATCTGCGCGCTGCCCGAGCGCGACGTGCCGTACTTCGGGTACATCCTCGTGCACCGAGGTGGTCACCGGGTTGCGGCTGATCGCCTCCCAGGTCGGTTTGCCGATGAAGCGAAGCGCCTCGTCGGTCGGCACGACATGCACATCGTGGCCGGCCTCGACGATCAAACGCGCGAGCGCGACAGCTTTGTATGCGGCGATGCCGCCGGTGACTCCGAGCACGATGAACACATCACCATCTTCGCACGACTCCCATTCCGCGCTCCGAAGGTGCAGCGGTAGCTCGATCGGGTCCGCCGAGAGTCGCGGCGGCCGCCGGCTACAGGAGGTGGCCGCCGCCAGTCAGCTTCATGCGGTTCACCAGGTTCTTCACATCTTGGGCGCGGCTCTTCGAAGTCACCAGCAGGACGTCGCTCGTATCGACGACGACTACGTCATCCACGCCGACGAGTGCGACGAGCCGGTCGCCTTCCGAGACGACGATGCCGCTCGAGGCGTCCGAGAGCACCTGTGCGCCGTCACCTAACACAGCAAGATCGCTCGAGCGCCCGCGGGTGAGGAGGGTGGCAACCGAGGCGAAGTCTCCGACGTCGTCCCACTCGAAGTGGGCGGCGACGCAGACCATGCGTCCTTCTGCGGCAGCCGGCTCGGCCACGGAGTAGTCGATCGCGATCTTCGGCAGGGATGGCCAGAGGCGTTCGCGCAGGGTCGCGGCCTTCTTGGTGCCCCACGCGGCGGCGAGTTCGCGCAGCGCCTCGACCATCTCAGGCTCTGAGCGGGCCATCTGGTCGAGCAGCACGGAGGCTTTCGCGATGAACATGCCGGCGTTCCAGAGGTAGTTGCCCTGATCGAGGTAGCCCTGCGCCGTCTCGGCATCGGGTTTCTCGACGAACTCGGTGACCTCGTACACGTCGAACGGGGCGATGTCTCCGAGTGCGTCGCCGCAGGCGATGTACCCGAAGCCGGTGGCGGCATGACCCGGATGGATGCCGATCGTCGCGATGAGCCCTCGATCGGCGGCTTGCGCGGCAGTCGCGACGGCGCGCTGGAAGAGAACGTCGCCACGGATCACGTGGTCGGCGGCGAACGAACCGAGGATCGCCTCGGGGTCGCGCAGTTCGAGGATCGCGGCAGCGAGACCGATTGCGGCGGAAGAGTCCTTCGGCTCGCTCTCGGTGACGAGGTTCTGCTCGGGTAGCTCGGGCAGTTGTCGCTCCACGGATTCTCGGTGGGCGCTGCCGGTGACGACCATGATGCGCTCTGCCGGGACGATGCGTTCGAGGCGATCCCAGGTGGCACGCAGGAGCGAGTCGCCGGATCCGGTGAGATCGAGCAGGAACTTCGGTGCCTTGGCGCGTGACAGCGGCCAGAGCCGTGACCCGACCCCACCGGCGGGGATGACACAGGTGAGGCGGTCGAGGGCGCTGCTGCGCGCTGCGGCACTCGACGGCTGGGGCTGAGGAACCTCGACGGGTTGCTGCGCCCCGTGTCGAGGGTCAAAACTGCTGTCGGACCCAGCCTCAAGGGGAGCGGACGATGCGCGATCGGTCATGGTGTCAGCCTAGCCAGCCGTTCCCGAACCTTCGGTGTGTTCTCGGGCTCGTCGGGAGAGCGGAGGGCCGTCGTAGTTAGGTGAGGCTTAGTCTCGAACGTGTTCGAATGGTGCCATAATGGTTGCGCAGCGAATTCCCAGCTTCGGCTACGCGCGCCCAAAACGTGCGCCGGAATCGCAGCGGAGATCGCCGAGCCACCGTTCGGCGCAGCAGGATCTGAGGAGGATGCCCGTGTCAGCCCACACCACGGAGGCCGCTCCTGCGGCTCAGAAACGGAGAGTGCCGGGCGGTACCCTCTACCGCGGCAACGAGGGCATGTGGTCGTGGGTGCTTCACCGCATCACGGGCGTCGCCATCTTCTTCTTCCTGCTCGTGCACGTGCTCGACACCGCACTGATCCGTGTGAGCCCCGAGGCGTACAACGCCGTGATCGGCACGTACCAGACGCCGGTCATGGGAGTCGGTGAGGTCGCCCTCGTCGGTGCGATCGTTTTCCACGCGTTCAACGGCATCCGCATCATCCTCGTCGACTACTGGAGCAAGGGAGCCAGGTACCAGCGAGCGATGTTCTGGATCGTGATCGTGGGGTGGGTCATCGTGATGATCGGCTTCACGCCGCGTCACCTGATCAACGTGTTCGGACACTAGGAGGCAATCGCGATGGCTACGACAATCGATACTCCGCGTTCACAGGCTGCCCCGAAGAAGGGCAACAACTGGGAGAAGTGGGGCTGGATCTACATGCGCGTCTCCGGCGTGCTGCTTCTCGTGCTCGTCTTCGGACACCTCTTCTCGAACCTCATGGTCGGCGACGGCGTCGCCGCGATCGACTTCGGCTTCGTCGGCGGCAAGCTGGCGAACCCGTTCTGGCAGGTCTGGGACGTGCTGCTGCTGTGGCTCGCCCTGATCCACGGCGCCAACGGCATGCGCACGATCGTCAACGATTACGTTTCGCGTCCCGGGGTCGCGAAGGCGCTGAAGGTTGCGCTGTTCCTCTCGGCTGCGCTGCTGATCCTGCTGGGTACTCTCGTGATCTTCACCTTCGACCCCTGCTTGGGCGCCGATGAGTTCCCCGACCTCGTGCTGTCGACTTGCTCGGCGCTGTGACTTTTTGATCGAAGAATAGGAATTCCGTGACTACCAACACGCACCAGGGCGAGGAAGTGACCGTCAAGGACGGTGTCACCTACCACCAGTTCGACGTTGTGATCGTGGGCGCCGGCGGCGCCGGCATGCGCGCCGCGATCGAGGCCGGCCCGAAGGCCAAGACCGCGGTCATCACCAAGATCTACCCGACTCGTTCGCACACCGGTGCGGCGCAGGGCGGCATGGCCGCAGCGCTCGCCAATGTGGAGGATGACAACTGGGAGTGGCACACCTTCGACACGGTCAAGGGCGGCGACTACCTCGTTGATCAGGATGCGGCCGAGATCCTCGCCAAGGAAGCCATCGACGCGGTCATCGACCTCGAGAACATGGGGCTTCCCTTCAACCGCACGCCCGAGGGGCGCATCGATCAGCGCCGTTTCGGCGGTCACACCCGCGACCACGGCAAGGCACCGGTGCGCCGTGCGTGCTATGCGGCCGACCGCACGGGTCACATGATTCTGCAGACGCTGTTCCAGAACTGCGTGAAGCTCGGCGTCAACTTCTTCAACGAGTTCTACGTGCTCGACCTCGTGATTGCGGGCGAGGGCAAGGATCGCCGCCCGGCCGGTGTCGTCGCCTACGAGCTCGCGACCGGCGAGCTGCACGTCTTCCAGGCCAAGTCGGTCGTCTTCGCGACCGGCGGTTTCGGCAAGGTCTTCAAGACCACGTCGAACGCGCACACGCTGACCGGTGACGGTATGGGCGTGGTGTGGCGCAAGGGGCTGCCGCTCGAGGACATGGAGTTCTACCAGTTCCATCCGACCGGTCTTGCCGGCCTCGGCATCCTGCTCACGGAGGGCGCCCGAGGCGAGGGTGCGATCCTCCGCAACGCGAGTGGCGAGCGCTTCATGGAGCGCTACGCCCCGACGATCAAGGATCTCGCACCCCGTGACATCGTCGCCCGCTGCATGGTGCAGGAGGTGCTCGACGGCCGCGGTGCCGGCCCGCACAAGGACTACGTATACCTCGACTGCACCCACTTGGGTGCCGAGGTGCTCGAGACGAAGCTGCCCGACATCACCGAGTTCGCTCGCACCTATCTCGGCGTGGACCCGGTGACCGAGCCCGTGCCGGTGTTCCCGACCGCGCACTACGCGATGGGCGGCATCCCGACGAACGTCCAGGGCGAGGTGCTCATGGACAACGACACGATCGTCCCGGGGCTCTACGCCGCGGGCGAGTGCGCCTGCGTTTCGGTGCACGGATCGAACCGCCTGGGCACGAACTCGCTGCTCGACATCAACGTGTTCGGCAAGCGCTCCGGCAACCGTGCCGCAAACTTCGCAAACACTGCGAGCTTCGTCGATCTCCCCGACGACCCGGCCAAGGAGATCCGCGAGCTCGTCGATCGCTTCCGCACCGGCACCGGCACCGAGCGCGTGGCCGACCTGCGTCGCGAGCTGCAGGAGTCCATGGACCGCGGCGCCCAGGTGTTCCGCACGCACGACTCGCTGACCGAGGTGCTCGGCGTCATTCACGACCTGCGCGTGCGCTACACCAATGTGGGGGTGCAGGATCGCGGGAAGCGCTTCAATACCGACCTGCTCGAGGCCATCGAGCTGGGCTTCCTGCTCGACCTCGCAGAGGTACTCGTCTTCGCGGCGCGTAACCGCAAGGAGAGCCGCGGCGGCCACATGCGCGACGACTTCCCGAATCGTGACGATGAGAACTACATGCAGCACACGATGGCGTATCTCACGGGCGACCCGCACTCGCCGGACCCCGAGGATCACATCAGCCTCGATTGGAAGCCGGTCGTATTCACGAAGGACGACAAGGGCGAGCTGCGATACCCGCCGCTGGAGAGGAAGTACTAAGCCATGAGCACTGCGACAGTCGCCGAGACCTCCACTGGCCCGGGCGCGGCCGCCGATGAGGCAGCTGTGAAGCCGTTCAACGTCACCCTGCTGATCCGTCGCTACGACCCGGAGTCCGGCCGCGAGGCCTACTGGGAAGACTTCGACGTGCCGATGTATCCGACGGACCGCATCCTCGATGCGCTGCACAAGATCAAGTGGGATCAGGACGGCACGCTGACCTTCCGCCGGTCGTGCGCGCACGGCATCTGCGGCTCCGACGCCATGCGCATCAACGGCCGCAACCGTCTCGCCTGCAAGACGCTGATCAAGGACCTCGACATCACGAAGCCGATCTACGTGGAGGCCATCAAGGGTCTGCCGCTGGAGAAGGATCTCGTGGTCGACATGGAGCCCTTCTTCGCCTCGTATCGCGCCGTCCAGCCGTTCCTCGTGGCGAACTCGAAGCCCGAGCCGGGCAAGGAGCGCATCCAAGACATTGCCTCGCGCGAGCGCTTCGACGACACCACGAAGTGCATCCTGTGCGCGGCATGCACCTCGTCGTGCCCCGTCTTCTGGACCGACGGCCAGTACTTCGGGCCGGCCGCGATCGTCAACGCGCACCGCTTCATCTTCGACTCGCGTGACGACAACGCGCAGGTGCGTCTCGACATCCTCAACGACACCGAGGGCGTGTGGCGCTGCCGCACGACCTTCAACTGCACGGATGCGTGCCCGCGCGGCATCCAGGTGACGAAGGCGATCGCCGAAGTGAAGGCCGCGATCCGCACCGGTAAGACCTCGTAAGCGCGCGGGGCCGATGCCCTGCCATACTGCTGACATGCCGACGCCCCGCGATCCAGACACCCAACAGGGTGAGGATCGCGGGGCGTCGTCCGTTCCGACCGCCTGGGGGCGCGCCTGGGATCGTGCACGGAAGTCTCGGCCCATGCGCACCTTCTTCCACTTCACCGACGTCGGCGGGGCCGTACTCGCGGCCGGGATGAGCTACCAGGCGGTGTTCGCGGTGTTCGCGGCGCTCTGGATCGGCTTCAGTATCTTCGGCATCGTGCTGCGCGGGCGGCCGGAGCTGCTCGATTCGCTGGTCGAGCAGATCAATATGTTCGTGCCGGGGCTCGTCGGATCGAGCTCCCAGAGCCCGGTCGTGTTGAAAGATCTGCTGGAGGGCCGTGCGCTCGACTTCGGTACGGTTATCGCCGGTGCCGCGCTCGTCTACGTGGCCGTGACCTGGTTCACCGGAACGCGGCGCGCGATCCGCATCATCTTCGGTCTCGAGGTGCGCGAGTACCGCAACGTGCTGCTCCTGAAGCTGCGCGACCTACTGCTCGGCATCGGCTTCATGGTCGCGATCGTGATCTCTGCCGCGCTGACGGTGCTCAGCTCGGACCTCACGGAGACGGTGGTGTCGTGGTTCGGCGGAGATCCGAACGGGTGGCTGGTCAGTCGCGTGGGCTCGGTGGCTCGCTACGGGGCCATGATCCTCTTCGATGTCGCGGTGCTGACGGCGATCTTCCGGCTGCTGGCAGAGGTGAAGATCCCCCGGCGAAAGCTGCTGCAGGGGTGTCTGCTGGGAGCCGTCGTGCTGTTCGGGATCAAGGTGCTCGGCACGATGGTGCTGAGCGGTACGTCGAACAATCCGCTGCTCGCCTCGTTCGCGGTGATCATCGGGTTGCTGATCTGGTTCAACCTGATTTGCCGTGTACTGATCTTGACCGGTTGTTGGATCGCGACCGGGCTCGACGCCGACAAGGGTGTGGCGGGCGTCGAGGCCGGGTGACTCGAGCCGCTTGCCGAGTCGACATACAGCCTTTTCGGGGCTCGATCTCGTTCAGCGGTGCGCGCGACGAGCCTGCTCGCCGGTGCGGCGCAGCTCGAGCGTTGCCGTCGGCAGAGCGGCAGCGACATCGCCCGCGGTGATGGGGCGCCCGGTGGGCTGCGCGGCTGTCGTGGTCTGCCCCTGCACGACGCCTGCGGCGATGCGAGCCGCGGTGTCGTGCAGGATTGCGGCACTCGCCGCTATGGCGCCGACAATCTCGGGGTCTTCTCGCACGACACGACTGTGCGCGGCGAGCAGCGCCCCGAGCGCGCCCGCGAGCACGTCGCCGGTGCCGGCGGTGGCCAGCCACGGTGTGGCAGGTCCTGAGACGAGACGTTGGCCGCCCGGAGTGGCGGTAATGGTCTGCGACCCCTTGAGCAGCACGGTGACATCGAGCACGCGCGACAGTTCGGCCGCTGCCTCCGCAAGCGACTGCAGTTCGGGCGAACGCCCCTGCCCGCCACGGTTACGAGCGGGCCATCCGCGTGGCCGAGAGCCCAGACCCGCCGCTTGCCAGAGTCGGAGAAACTCGCCGTGATGCGGGGTGAGTACGATCGGTGTCGCAGCCGAGCGGTCACGATCGAGTACGAGCCCCAGGGCCCCCGCATCGAGAACCACGGGCGCGTCGCCGTTCAGCAGCTCGAGCAATGCCCCGCGCTCTCGATCCGAGCGCTCGGCCGCATCCGTACCCGATCCGAGCACCCAGGCATCGCAGCGTCCGTCGCCGAATACGGTCTCGGGTCGAGCCGCGAGCACGGCCGCCGCTGGCGAGGGCAGGCCGATCCCGCTCGACGCATCGGCGTCTTCATGCGGAGGCACGTAGCGCAGCATGCCGAGGCCCGTGCGCCACGCCGCCTGTGCGCCGAGCACAGCGGCGCCCGGATACCGCGCGGAGCCCGTGCGCAGCCCCAGCACGCCGCGCCGGTACTTGTCGTCGTCGGCCTGCGGCAGCGGCATCCAACCGCCTGTGTGCCTGGGTGTCCAGCGCTGCGGAGCGACGCCCACGGTGCCAGCTTCGGTGGAGATGATCGCCGGCCCTGCGGAGCGACGCGCGCGTCGGGTGCCGCTCGGTGTCGTCACGCCGCACCGTCCGAGGCCTGACGCAAGTAGGCGTGCACGGCAGTTTCGAGCGTCGCGAGCGACCGCTCCGCGCTCGCACGGCGCTCAGAGGCGTTGCCCGTGCGGCTCAGCACATCGAGGTAGATCTTGAGCTTCGGTTCGGTGCCGCTCGGTCGAATCATCACGCGGGAGCCATCGGCGAGGTCGTAGCGGAGCACATTCGCGGGAACGGCCGCACGACCAGGGAGGAGTAGGTCGTCGGCGGAGGCCACATCGACGGCGCCGAAACGGCGTGGTGGATCGGCGCGCACCCGTTGAGACAGTTCGTCTGCGGCGACCATCGAATCGAGCCGCACCGTGATCTGCGAGCTCGCGAAATGTCCGAAGCGTTCGGCGGCCTCATCGAGCAGATCCCAGAGCGTGCGGCCCGCGAGCTTGGCCTCGCGAACCATGGCGAGTGCGTCGGCGCTCGCCAGGATGCCGTCCTTATCGCGCAGCACATCGGGGTGAGTGAGATAGCCGAGCGCCTCCTCGAAGCCGAAGACCAACCCGGGAACGCGCGACACCCACTTGAACCCGGACAGGGTCTCGGAATAGTCGAGCCCGTACTCGCGGGCCACGGCGCCG
Source organism: Leucobacter sp. GX24907 (assembly GCF_053567335.1). NCBI lineage: Bacteria > Bacillati > Actinomycetota > Actinomycetes > Micrococcales > Microbacteriaceae > Leucobacter > Leucobacter sp. GX24907. Next base: position 14,290 of record NZ_JBSGPD010000004.1, read on the forward strand.
AGAGCAGGTGAGGAGACCACCGTGCAGGCGAGCGCACCCCGTGGGAGCTCGTCGCCGGCGGCCCGCGCCGCGCGAGCAGCGCGTGAAGCACGCTCGGCGGCACGCCAGCCGAGCAGCAGACCGAGTTCGTTGCCGGAGAGCCGCCGATACCCCGAGGCCTCGTCAGGGTGCGGCAGCGCGACGGCGAGGCGATCCGCATCCGGGTCATGCGCGATGATGACCTCGGCGTCGGTCTCGCGAGCGGTGCGGTACGCGAGGTCGAGCGCCCCCGGCTCCTCAGGATTCGGGAAGGCGACCGTGGGGAAGGCGCCATCAGGCTCATCCTGCTCGGGAACCGGCACGACCTCAGGCAGACGGAGACGTTCGAAGACGCGTCGCGCGGTGGCCGATCCGACGCCGTGCATCGCGGTGTAGACCACGCGCAGCGGGGTACCCGCGCCGAGCGGTCGATCGGGTTGGTCAGGATCGCAGGGCCACCCGGCACGCACCGCCTCGGCGCCAGCGGCCACGTAGGCGTCAGCTACCGCCTCGCCCGCGACGATGTAGTCCGAAGAGCGCGGGAGCTCGGACACGGGTGACTCGGCGACTTGGGCGATGCGTGCAGCGATCTCGGAGTCGGCCGGGGGAATGATCTGGGATCCTCCGTCCGCATCCCCGAGGTACACCTTGTAACCGTTGTCGCGGGGCGGATTGTGGCTGGCGGTGATCATCACACCGGCCGACACTCCGAGCTCTCGCACTGCGAACGCGGTCACCGGCGTGGGCAGTGGCCCGGGCAGCAGCGTCACCGAGACGCCCGCGCCGGCCATGATCTCGGCCGCGTCGCGGGCGAAGACGTCGGAGTTCACCCGCCCGTCGTAACCGATCACGACGGAGGGGGAGTCGGTGCGCGAACGCAGGTATTCGGCGAACCCTGCGCTCGTCTGAGAGACGACGACGCGGTTCATGCGGCGCGGGCCCGGCCCGAGCTCTGCGCGCAGCCCGGCGGTACCAAAGGCGAGGCGGCCCGCGAACGCTTCGGTGAGCTCGGCGAGTGCTGATCCTCCGCCCAATGCGCCCTCGGTGGTGTCATCGGAGGAGCCTTCCGCGCTCGCGGGCTCGCCAGCCGCACTCTCCTGCTCGACGCGAGCGATCAGCGAATGCAGCGCCGCTCGTGTTTCGTCGTCGGGATCGTGCTCGGCCCAAGCGCGAGCGACTTCCAGCGGGGCACGGGGCTCAGCGAGCAGGGCGGGGGACCCGGCGTCGGGTGCCGAGGCGGTCTCCGTCATAGCGGTTCTCCTATCGCGAGGGCGATTCATTGTTACGCTACCACCGCGAACGGGCCCGAGAACGAGCAACTGAGATGCCCCTGCCCGAGTGCCCCTGCCCTGCTTACGCGTTCGGCTCAGGCCTCGATGTCGATGTCACGGGTCTCGCTGCCGATGATCAGCGAGACGAGCGTCAGCAGCGCCGCGCCGCTCAGGTACAGACCCACGTAGACGGGGCTCCCGTCTGCCAAACCCCAGAGCCAGATCGCGATGATCGGGGCGAGCGCGGCACCCAGGATGGACGAGACGTTGTACGCAACGGCGGAACCGGTGTAGCGCACGTTCGTCGGGAACATCTCGGGGAGGAAGGCGCCCATCGGTCCGAACGTGAGGCCCATCAGAGTGAAGCCCAGTGCCAAGAAGAACATGACGGAGACGGTGGATCCGCCACCCAGCAACGGCACGAAGACGAGCCCGAAGAGCACAATCGCGGCGGTGACGACGATGAGGGTGCGTCGTCGGCCGAAGCGGTCGGCGAGGGGTCCGGAGACCATCGTGAAGATGCCGAAGAATGCGACGCCGAAGATCAGCATCATCACGAACTGGTTGTAGGTGTATCCGAGCCCGGGCACGTCGGCATCTGCGGGTCGAGTGCCGAAGCTCAGGGTGTACGAAGTCATCAGGTAGAAGAGCACGTAGGTCGCAAGCATGGCCATGGTGCCGTAGACAAGACCTTTCCAGTGGAAGCGGAATGCGTCGGCGAGCGGCATGCGCTTCACCTCACCACGCTGCTTGGTCTGCTCGAAGGCCGCCGATTCGACGAGACGCAAACGTACCCAGAGGCCGATGATGACCATGACGGCGGAGAACAGGAAGGGAATGCGCCATCCCCAGGTGAGGAACGCCTCGGATGGCTGCCCCGGATTCGCCGGGTCGGCGAGTGCGAAGCTGATGGCGAGGAACAGGCCGTTCGCGATGATGAAGCCGAGCGGCGCGCCCAACTGCGGAAAGGTGCCGAACCAGGCCCGTTTGCCCTTCGGCGCGTTCTCAGTTGCGACGAGCGCGGCTCCCGACCATTCGCCGCCGATCGCGAAGCCCTGTGTGAGGCGCATGATGAGCAGCAGCACGGCCGCCCAGAAGCCGATGCTGTCGTGCGTCGGCAGGAGGCCGATCAGGAACGTCGCGATACCCATCGTGAGCAGTGACGCGACGAGCGTGGTCTTTCGGCCGAGGCGATCGCCCAGGTGCCCGAAGAAGATCGCGCCCACGGGACGCGCGAGCATCGCGGCACCGAAGGTCGCGAACGAGGCGAGCAGTGCGGTGGTCTCGTTATCGGACGGGAAGAAGAGGTGCGGGAAGACGAGCACAGCCGCGGTGGCGTATGCATAGAAGTCGTAGAACTCGATGGTCGTGCCGATGAGGCTCGCGAGTACGACGCGGGAAGTCTTGTTTCGCGGGGCAGTGGATGCCGGTGCGACAGTAGATGATGTGGTGGACACAGCTGGGGCTTTCGATTGTGCGGAATCGCTGGCCACCGAGTCGCGGGTGAGGGCTCGACGCGCGACGATGGGCTGCTCCGTTTTATGACGGGAACCCGTTGATTGTACGCCTCATCGCGGCGCATCTCGAATGCCGTTGGGGGAAACGAGCAGTGCGGGGTGATGCAGGTGACGGTGCGGGGTGCGGTGAGTGGGTTCCTGGAACGAGCGCCTGGGCACCTGAGCGCAGGCTACGGATCAGAGCGCGGCGACGATGCGCTGCAGCAGTGCGGCGAGTTTCGGCTCTGCTGCTTTGCCTGCGTCGATGACCTCCTGGTGCGTGAGCGGCTCGGTGCCGAGGTTCGTCGCCGGGTTCGTCACCAGTGTGAGTCCCAGAACCTCCATTCCGGCCTCCCGCGCCGCGATCGCTTCGAGTGCGGTCGACATTCCGACCGCGTGACCGCCGATCGTGTGCAGGTAGCGGGACTCGGCGGGGGTCTCGTAGTGCGGGCCGGGCATCTGCACGTAGACGCCTTCGCGAAGGGTGGGATCGATTCCGCGCGTGACCTCGCGCAGGCGAGACGAGTAGAGGTCGGTGAGATCCACGAAGTTCGCCCCTTCGATGGGAGAGAGCGCGGTCAGGTTGAGGTGGTCGGAGATGATCATGGCATCGCCGGCATTGAAGGCAGGATCGAGGCCGCCGGCGCCGTTCGTGAGGATCAACGTCTGCGCTCCGGCCGCTGCGGCGGTGCGCACGCCGTGCACCACTGCGCGAACCCCGCGGCCTTCGTAGAGATGCGTGCGCGCACCGATGATGAGCGCGTGGCCCCCATTCGGCAGGGCGATGACGCGGAGCGTGCCCGAGTGACCCGGAACGCTGGAGACGTGGAAGCCGGGCACCTGACCCGCGGGAATCAGTGCGACCGTTTCGCCGATGACGTCGGCAGCCTTGCCCCAGCCGCTGCCGAGCGTGAGCGCCAGATCGATGCGTTCGACGCCGCTGAGTCGCAGTAACTCGGTCGCGGCGGTGGTGGCGAGTTCTCGGGGATCGTCAGTAGAGGGCGTCGACGCGTTCATGCTGCCCAGTGTAGGGCGAGCAGAAGTGTGCAGCCGGGAAATTCGAGGGTACCCATGAGGAACGAACGGGTATATATTAGGCGAGTCTCGCCTACATCTGATGTTTCGTCGCTCTAGGGTCTCGGAACCAGAACAGGACTGAGATCCGCCCGCCGTCAGTGCTTTCGCAGTATCAGAAGGAGTCTCCGCATGTTCCTTGCCTCCTTCTTGATCGGTCTTCGAGAAGGGCTGGAAGCGGCGCTCATCATCGGGATCCTCCTCGCCTACGTGACGAAGCTCAGTCGGGTCGACGTCAAGAGGAAGATCTGGCTGGGGGTATGGATCGCCGTAGGCCTGTGCCTCGTGCTCGGCGCCATCTTCACCTTCGGGCGATACGGACTCAGCTTCGAAGCGCAGGAGATCATCGGAGGCTCGATGTCGCTGCTCGCGGTCGCCATGATCACCTGGATGGTCTTCTGGATGATGCAGGTCGGCAGCAAGCTGAAGAGCGAGCTGCAGTCGGGAGTGGATCAAGCCCTCGCCATCGGCACCGGGTGGGCGATCTTCTGGTTCTCATTCGTCACCGTAGCCCGTGAGGGCCTGGAAACCACGTTGCTGCTGTGGGGTTGGGCGGGAGACCTGCTCGCGTTCGCCGGAGCGATCAGCGGCATCGTCATCGCGGCTGTCATCGGCAGCCTGCTCAATCGCGGAGCGCTGCGGATCAACCTCCGACTCTTCTTCTCCTGGACCGGCGTCTTTCTGGTCATCGTGGCCGCCGGCGTGCTGGCCTACGGCATCCACGATCTGCAGGAGGCCGCGGCAATTCCCGGCCCGTTCTCCGGACGCCCGATCACCCCGTCCGACTTCCGTACCGGAGAGGTGCTCACCGGATTCGAGGGGCCGTTCTGGATGGCGGCCTACCCCTTCGGGTGGGCCTTCGATGTCGAGCATCTGATCGCTCCGAGCGGTGCACTCGCCGCATTCCTCAAGGGGATCTTCGGCTTCGTTCCCATGATGTCTTGGCTCGAGGTCACGGTCTGGGCGCTCTACATCGGGATCGTGCTGCCGCTCTTCTTGCGCCAGGTCATGTTGCAGGCTCGGGCTGCGAAGGCGCGAGCGTCGCGTCCGGCACCTGCGTCGGGCTCTGCAACTGTCGGGGATCCTGCACCTGCGTCGCATCTCGCAGCTGCAGATCACGCGCCTGCACATCACGCACCAACCTCACCAGACCCCGGGAAGCGCGTCGCGCTCCCGTCGATCCGATCAACCTCGGAAGAATGACAAGGAGTGAACATTGAATAAGAAACTGCTCGCGACGACTGGCCTCGCCGCAGTCACGGCGCTGCTGCTCGCCGGATGCACGCAGAACCAACCCGATGACAGTGCAGCGAGCGGCGATGCGCTGAGCGTGAGTTCGACCGCCGACGCGTGTGAGGTATCGGCGGCGACCGCCGAGAGCGGCAACGTCACATTCGAGATCTCGAACGAGGGCGACCAGACGACCGAGTTCTACCTGCTCGGCGATGACGGACTGCGCATCGTCAGCGAGAAGGAGAACATCGCGCCGGGAGCGTCCTCGGAACTCACGGTTGCGCTGCAGCCGGGTGACTACTTCACGGCGTGCAAGCCGGGTATGCGCGGCGAGAACGTCGGGCAGGCAGAGTTCTCGGTCACGGGTGATCCGATCGAGCTCGACGGCGACGACCAGGAGCTGTTCGATCAGGTCGTCGTCGATTACATCAACTTCGTGAAGAACGAGGTCGCCGAGCTCGTTCCGAATGTCGAGAAGTTCGCGAACGCGTACATCGACGGCGATGACGAAGAGGCCAAGGAACTGTACGCCGATATCCGCGTGAATTACGAGCGCATCGAGCCGGTTGCTGAAGCTCTCGGCGTACTCGACCCGCGTATCGACTACCGCGAGATCGACTACCTGGCCGAGGCCGACCTGCTCGAAGAGGACGACTCGACCTTCACGGAGTGGCTCGGCTTCCACCGCATCGAGAAAGATCTGTGGACCCCCGACAAGGATGCGGTGCAGCCCGACGGCGTCTCGGCATGGGACGGCTGGGAGCCGTCGACGCCCGAAGAGCGCAAGGTCATCGGCGAGGCGCTCATTGAAGACGTGAACAAGCTGTATGACGAGGTTCACGCCGACAGCTTCATCGAGGATCACCAGATCAATGTCGGCACAGTGTCGAACGGTGCGATCGGCCTGCTCGAAGAGATCGCCGTCGGCAAGGTGACCGGTGAAGAGAACTGGTGGTCGCATTACGACCTCTGGGACTTCCAGGCCAACCTCGAAGGTGCGCGCATCGCGTTCGACCTGGTGGCGCCCATCGCTGAGCGCAAGGGGGCCGAGGGCGAGGAGCTCGTCGCCGAGATCGATGAGGAGTTCGACGCCCTGCAGGCGCAGCTCGGCGAGTACGGCAACCTCGAGGACGGCTTCGTGCTCTACGACGAGGTCTCGAGCGAGCAGCAGAAGGAACTCGTCGCGCAGATCGACGCGCTGCGCGAGCCGCTCTCGAAGCTGACCGGAACCGTGCTCGAAATCGAGGGTTAGGACTCGGGCTGGGTGGTTCCCTGGGGCGTTCACGACGCCCCAGGGAACCACCCTGTGGGTTTGGGCGTCTGGGATTTGTACGTTCAGGGCTCGAGTTTCCAGCGTTCGAATGACTCGAGTTCGAGTGGCTAGGACTCGAAGAGGGACTGGCCGATGTACTGCCCGTCCGAGATTCCTGGTGGTACGACAAACACGGCCGTTCCCGTCGTCTTGAGGTACTCGACGAAGAGGTCGTCTCGGGCCATGTTCTTGTGTACCCGCGCAAAGCGCGCGGGATCCTTCACGAACGCGATGAAGAAGAGACCGGCGTTGAGCCGCCCCTGATCGTCGTTTCCGTCAACGAAGTTGTACCCGCGTCGGAGCATCCGGATGCCGTCGTTGTTCGACGGATGCGCGCGTGCGACGTGCGACCGCTCGTCGATGCTCAGTTGCCCATCGTCGCCCCGCGCCGTGAAGTCGGGTTCGGTGAACTCGTCGCCGCCCGAGAGCGGTGCGCCGTGCCGCTTATCGCGGCCGGTCACCCGTTCCTGCTCGCCGAGCTGCAGACTGTCCCACACCTCGATCGTCATATTGATGCGTCGCGTGATGAGGTAGCTGCCTCCCACGGCCCAGGCGGGACCCTGTTGCTCGTCGATCCAGACGTGCTCGTCGAGCAGCTCGGGATCCTCCGCCTTCAGATTCGCAGTCCCGTCTTTCTGGCCGAACAGATTGCGTGGCGTCTCCTGCGACTTCGACGTCGATGAGGTCCGGCCGAATCCGAGCTGCGACCAGCGCAGTTGTGCCCGCCCGAAGGCGAGACGGGTGAGGTTGCGAATCGCGTGCACCGCAACCTGCGGATCGTCTGCGCATGCCTGAATGCACAGATCGCCGCCCGAGCGCCCGCGATCGATGAAGTCGTTCACCATCTTCGGGAGGTCGGAAAGCTCGGACGGAACTTGCGAGGCGAGGCCGAATCGATCTTCACCCGATTCGGTCTCGAACAGAGTGCGGCCGAGACCGAACGTCAGGGTGAGGCCGGCAGGGGAGATGCCGGTGGCCTCTCCGGTGTCGTCCGGAGGCATGTAGGCGCCGCCGCCGAACGCGCCGTTCACGCTGATCTCGAGCCCCTGAGTCAGGCGGCTCGCCGCGTAGCTCCAGTCCTGCAGCAGCTCGATCAGGTCGTCACGCGTGAGGTCATCGGCGACGTCGAAGGCGGCGAAGTGCATGCGATCCTGCGCCGGAGTGATGATGCCCGATTGGTGTGTCCCGTAGAACGGGGTGACCGTGCCCGTGGCGCCAGATTTGCCGTTGCCGTTGCTGCCCGAGCCACCGTTGTCTCCTGCAGCCCTCGTGCCGAGGCCGAGACCGTTCGTGGACATGACCGCGGCAGTAGACCCCGCGCCCAGGGCGATGCCGGCCGCACCGCCGCCGAACAGTGCGAGCATGCCGCGGCGCGACAGTCCGCTGCTGCTCGGCGGGCTGCTGCTCGACAGACCGTCGCTGCTCGGCGGGCCGCCGCTGCTCGGCAGGCCGTCCCTGCTCGGCTCCGATGCCTTGTCGGTGTCGTCCCGCATCCGGTCTCCTCGGAGTCGTCAGCGGGCGCGCGTCGCACCGCCGAATTTCGGAGAAGTAGGCCGGTGCGTTGTGATCCGCTTGAAAAGAATCGATCTCATGATAGAACATCGGATGATTGGTGGGCTGGGCCTGGTGCGTGGTGAGTGGTGCGTGGTGAGTGGTGCGTGGTGCGTGGTGCGTGGTGAGTATCGTGTTCGCGCCGTGGCGTGTCTGTCGTGTCTGCGTTGCCTCCTTCGGTGCTGGCCCCCGCCCGCTCCGCCCCGCCCGCGCCGCGCCGCGCCGCCCGCGCCGCGCCGCCCGCGCCGCGCCGCCCGCGCCGCGCCGCCCGCGCCGCGCCGCCCGCGCCGCGCCGCCTGCTCCGCCCCACCCGCGCCGCGCAGCAGTTCAATATGGGATCAGCACGTAGATATGACAAAAATCCTGAATTCCGCATATTTACGTGCTGATCCCATATCTACGTGCTGATCCCATATCTAGATGTCGATGCAGCAGATGCCTCTGCGTGTAGAGCAGTCGCGATCCGTTGCGAATGACTATTACTTCGCGAGATGCAGTCCGCGAGCGACCGCGCGGGTGAGGAGCTCGTGAACCTCAGGCCAGTGGTGCATCACCTGCGCGTACCCGACGCGGATCACGGTGTACCCGCACATCCGCAGCTCAGCGTCGTGCCGATTGTCCTTGATCCGCTGAGCATCGACATGATGCCCTCCGTCGATCTGCAGAACGAGACGCTCCCCGATGAGAAAGTCGACGCGGTGCCCGTTCAGCCACACTTGAGAACGGATGGACACCCCGAGGCCTTGCGTTCTGACTCGCACATAGGTTTCTAGTCCTGAATCAGAGAAGGGGTCTGTGGCCTCGAGAACCCGACGTGCACCGGGTCGAAGTGGGAGCTGTTCGAGCGCTTCCCGATCCACGAGTCGTTGGTTGAGCGCCGAATCCCAGGTCGCTACCGCATCCTCGAATGTCTGGCAGCGTGCGACGGCGACCAGCGTGTTCTCGAGCGTATCTGCGAGCGAGAACGGAGTCCTGGGTGAGATCGGTTCGCCGTAGTGCAGGCGTGCTTGAGGGGGTCTTTTCTCTGCACCAGGGCGAGGTACAGCGAAGTGAGGCTGAGCGGGGTCCCTGACCCAGAGCCCGAATCGCGCCGCCTGGGTGATGCAAGTCAGCACCAAACTGTGCCGGGCGGCGAACAGTAGGGCAGGGTCGGCCTCGGGACGACCGATCCAGCCTCGGGCCACTCGGATGAGGCGTCCGGCCCTGACTTCTTGGTTGAGCCGATGGCGCGTAAGGCCAGCAGCCAGGAGGTCACTCGTTCGGGCGATTCCGTTGCCGTCGCGGAGGACTGTTCGGTACATGCTTCAACACTGCGCTCCCCGGTGCACCTTTGGTGGGGAGTCGCGCGATATGTGGATAGATGGCGGCAAGTGCGAGTTGTGAGGCGGAACCCGGGAGTGAGGGGTGGTGTTGGGTGGGTGCGGGTCTGGTTTGGGCCTGGGCGTCGGTGTGATGCAGGGGCGATTTCACGGGGAGCAGCAGATAGATATGGGATCAGCGCGTAGATATGCCAAAAACCGTGAGATTGGCATATCTACGCGCTGATCCCATATCTACGTGTCGGTGAAGTAGCGTTGAGCTCTTTCGCGGGAGCCCCGGGCGTGACGTCCGCTACTCCTGGGACTTCAGCACGCGGTAGCCGCGCCGAGGATCGTAGCCGTGGATCTCGCGAGTGTCGAGCACTCCCATGAAGTCGAGCACCTCAGCCGTGATGACCTGCCCGGGTACCAGCACGGGGAATCCGGGCGGGTACGGCGTGACAAAGCCTGCGGAAACCGGATGCTCACCGCGATCCACCCGCTTGCGCAACTCATTGTGCAGCACGTGCTCGATCGCTCCGCGCTTCTGTCCGAGGAAGAACGCCGGTCGAATATCGCCGTCGGGCAGCCCGTGCTCGGCATCGTATCCGGGGGCGAAGCGGCTGAAGTCTGGCAGCGGCGGCATGACGTCCTCAGGTGGCCCGGTGAGTTCGGGATCGCTCTGCGCACGTTCTTCTTCGAAGCGCTCGGCGAGTTTCACAAGCACCTCGATGAGGTATGCGATCGCACTGCGAGTGGTCCCGATGTTGGTCATGAACAGCACCGTGTTACGGCTGGTCTTGTTGACCTGGATGCCGTAGCGGTTCATGAGGTGCTCATGCTTGAACGTATCGCCGTCGACACCGGTCCGGGTGATCTCGACTGTGATGCGGCTCGGGTCGATGACGAACTCGTCGGTGTCCCAGGCCTTCCACATCTCGGCGAGGCCGTCGCGCAGCGGCATCGGGCGGCCGACCTCGCGGTTCTCCGCAGGGATCAACTCGCGCGACGTGAGTACGCGGTAGGTGCGGCGCAGCAGCGGATGGCGGATGATCGCCTGCGACAGGCTCGTCGCAAGGTCGAGCTGCTGCTGCACGAGCTGAAAGCCCTCCAGCTCCATCTGCCGGCGGCCGAGGTCGAGCGATGCGAGGATCTGATAGTTCGGCGAGGTCGACGTATGCGTCATGTATGCCTCGTGGAACGGCTCCTCGGCATCCCGCACCCAGTCCTGGTCGTAGATGTGGATCATCGATCCCTGACGCAGCGCGGTGAGCGTCTTGTGCGTCGAATGCGTCGCGTAGACACGCAGCCGGGCTTCGGGGCTCGGGATCAGCCGCTCCTCGAGCCACACCGAGTCTTCCTTCGGGGTGCCGTCTTCGTTGAAGAGCCGGGCTTGCTGCGCGCGGTACTCGGCGGCGTGCAGTGACGTCTTGAACTTCGCTTCCAGGTTTGCGGCGGCGGTCATCGCGGTGCGGCGACGCGTCACGGGGTGGAAGGTGGCGAAGGCGAACCAGGCTTCGTCCCAGAGGAAGACGAGGTCGGGTTTGATCGCGAGGCACTCCGCCATGACGCGTTCGGGATCGTAGACGATGCCGTCGAAGGTGCAGTTGGTGAGCGTCACCATGCGTACTTCGTCGAGGCGCCCGGCAGCACGGTAGTCGAGCAGCATCTGCTTGATGCGGCTGAGCGGCACGGCCCCATAGAAGGCGTAGTCGTTCAGCGGGTAGGCCTCGAGGTAGGCGGCACGGCCTCCGGTGAGCATCATCGCGTGGTGGTGCGACTTGTGGCAGTTGCGGTCAACGAGCACGACATCGCCGGGCGCGACGAGAGCCTGGTGCACGATCTTGTTCGCCGTCGACGTGCCGTTGGTGACGAAGTAGCTGTGCTTTGCACCAAAGGCGCGGGCGGCGAGATCTTGAGCCTTCTTGATCGCACCGGTCGGGGCGAGGAGTGAGTCGAGGCCGCCAGAGGTGGCGCTGGTCTCGGCCAGCAGCAGGTTGAGGCCGTAGAAGTCGGCGAGGTCTTTGATCCACTTCGAGTTCATCACCGATCCGCCGCGCGCGACGGGCAGCGCGTGGAATACGCCGACGGGTCGACGGGCGTGGTCTTGGATCGCGGAGAAGAAGGGGGTGTCGTAGAGGTGCGAGACACGGCGGAGCAGTGTCAGATGCAGCTCGAGTTGATCCTCGCGTCGGAAGACGCGGCGGAAGCGCCGAGTGAGCACACCGGCGAGCTCTTCGATGTGCGCACCTGCGACGAGGTAGAGGTCGAGTTCCGGCCGCAGGGAGGCGAGCGTGTCGGCGAGCCCGAGTACGCGCTGCACGGAGGCGAGTGAACTCCGAGATGAGGCCGGATGCGTGCCTGCCGACTCGCGGGCGATGGAGATCGTCTCTTGCAGTTCGCGGCTCAGGCGCTGACGCGAGGCGTCACTGAACCCGGGTCGCACGACACAGGCGAGGATCGTCGGATTCGTCATGACTGCCGCGATCGCGTCTTCCGCTGACGGTACGACCACGAAGTCGTAGATGAAGTCGTCGGCTGCGCTCCGAAGCCGGAGCGCTTCGCCGTGGAGGCCGTCACGGTCGCTTTCGGTGGTTTCGTCGACGACGAGTACCTCGAATCGGGGGCGAGGATCGTTGTCGTCCTGCCATTCGAGGCGCTCGGCTTCATCCAGCTGATCATCTCGGGGTTCGTCGGGCACCGTGTTGCAGCGCAAGCGGTTGACGACGCGGCCGATGCGCTCGAGCGCAGTGTAGTAGTCGCCTTCTTCCAGCAGCTCGCGTACTCCGCGTACGTAGCGCTGCCCGAAGCCGGCCCAGTACATCTCAATCGTCTCAAGGGCACGCAGCGAACGAGAGACCTCGCCGTCGCTCGACAGCACATCGTCGCTGTCGTTGCCGAGCGCAATGCGCTTCACCGCGAAGCGCAGGTACTCCCAGGCATCGCTGCGCAAGCGCCACGTGCTCGCCGGCATGCCCGGGTTCCGTTCGAGCTGAGAGCCCACGGTCGCGCTCGAATGCGCGAGCTCGGGGCGAGAGGTGTCAGGGGTCAGCATCGACTTCGATGTCCTTCCAGCAGCACGAATCTGATCTCCGCGCCGGTACGCGGAGGTTTCCCACCAGTGTAGGCGGCGTGAATGCCGGGCCGGGTATGCCCGGCCGTGGATGACAGCCTGAGGACCTCTAAGATGACAGGTATGGCGAAAGCGAATGAGCGCAAGCACAGAATCGTCGTTCTGGGCGGAGGCCCGGGCGGATACGAGGCGGCTTTGGCGGGCGCCCAGCTCGGCGCTGACGTGACTGTCGTCGAGCGCGAGGGCATCGGTGGGGCGGCCGTGCTCACCGATGTGGTCCCCTCGAAGAGCCTCATCGCGACCGCCGGTGCGGTGCAGGGCGTACGTGATGCGGGCAAGCTCGGCGTGCAGGCCTTCGTGCCGAGCGGCGATGGCAAGCCGGTGCGCCCTGAGATCGCCGTGAACCTCGCCGCGATCAACAAGCGCGTGGTCGCGATGGCTGCTGCGCAGTCGGTCGACATGCTGACCACCTTGGAGCAGGCGGGCGTGCGCGTGGTGCAGGGCGAGGCGCGCCTCGACGGGCCGAACGCCGTGCTCATCTCGACGGCAGCCGACGGTGCGGGCACCGACTTCGACCGCTGCGAAGCCAACACCATCGTTGTCGCGGTCGGCGCACGCCCCCGTGAACTCGACAGTGCGAAGCCCGATGGTGAGCGGATCCTCACCTGGAAGCAGTTGTACGATCTGGGTTCGATCCCTGAGCATCTCATCGTCGTGGGCTCTGGCGTCACCGGCGCGGAGTTCGCGAATGCGTATGCGACGCTCGGTGCTGAGGTGACGCTCGTCTCGAGTCGTGAGCAGGTGCTGCCGGGTGAGGATCCCGATGCCGCCGCAGTGATCGAGCGCGAGTTCGCGAGGCTCGGTATGAACGTGATGTCGAAGTCTCGGGCGGAATCGGTCGCGCGTACCGACGAGGGCGTGCTGGTCACCCTCTCAGACGGTCGCACGGTCGAGGGATCCCACTGCCTGATGGCGGTCGGCTCCGTGCCGAACACGGAAGGGCTCGGTCTCGAAGAGGCCGGAGTGAAGCTCACGGAGAGCGGCCACATTCGCGTCAACAAGGTGGCCAGCACCAGCGTTCCCTCCGTCTACGCTGCCGGCGACTGCACTGACTTCTTCCCGCTCGCTTCAGTCGCATCAATGCAGGGGCGTACCGCGATCATGCACGCACTCGGCGACTTCGTCCGCCCGATCGACCTGCGCAACGTCGCGGCGAACGTCTTCACCCAGCCTGAGATCGCAAACGTGGGGTGGACCGAACGGGCGCTCGCAGATGCCTCTGCGATGGCAGAGCCCTTCACCACGACGATCCCTCTGAACGTCAACCCGCGCGCGAAGATGCTCGGCATCTCAGAGGGCTTCGTGAAACTGTTCGCCTGGAAGGCCTCCGGCACTGTCGTCGGCGGCGTCATCGTCGCCAGCCGCGCGAGCGAGCTCATCTTCCCGCTCGCGCTCGCCGTCGAGCACGGCCTGACCGTTGACCAGGTGGCCTCGGCCTTCACCGTCTACCCCTCGCTCACCGGCGCGATCACAGACGCCGCTCGGGCGATGCACGTTCGATGATCACGCGTCGTGCGCTGCTGCGCGGGGCCGCGGGCATCGCAGGGCTGACGGCGCTTGCAAGTATTGCCGGCTGCTCACCTTCGAAACCGGAGGTCACGCCCTCTGATGACGATGCGGAGGCTGTCGTCGTCGTGCAGGCGGTCGACAACTCCTACGAACCGGCCGAAGTCACCGTGCGAGTCGGAGAAGCGGTGCGCTGGGAGTTCGAAGGCGCTCAGGAACACGACGTCGTCTCGAACGACCGCAGCTTCGTGAGCGAACTCATGGTCGAGGGCAGCTACGTGCATGTGTTCGATTCAGCGGGAGAGTTCCCTTATCTCTGCAGCATTCACCCTGAAATGCAGGGGCTCGTCACGGTCGTCGAGTAGGCGCAGCGATCCTGATCGAATTCAGCCGTTCCTGCTGCGTGGGAGCCGCGTGCACCGTGATCAGCTCATCGGCATCGGCATGCTGTGCGAACGCCTCCAATTGCTCGGCCACGCGATCCGCACCGCCGACCGCGGTGTGCTTCATCATGCCCCGGATCTCGATGCCGGCAGGGCTGTCGTAGAGTGCGAGCGCCTCGTCATGCGTGAGCTCTTGCTCTCGCCCACGTGAGAGGAACGAACGCACACGACTGACCTCGGTGCGCACGAACAGCTCTTCCGCCTCGCGGTCGGTCTCAGCGGCGACGACGTTGATGCCCGCCGATACGTAGGGTTCCGGGTGCTGCTCGCTCGGCACATAATTGTCGCGATAGTGCCGCACCGCCGCAGTCAGCGCCTGCGGTGCGAAGTGCGAGGCGAACGAATAGGGCAGACCGAACTGCGCCGCGAGGTTCGCGCCGAAGAGACTCGAGCCGAGGATCGTGATCGGCACCCGTGTGCCGCGCCCCGGGTAGGCGTTGACTCGTGTGCGGGGGATGTCGTCACCGAGGTACTGCTGCAGCTCGAGCACGTCATTCGGAAAATTCTCGGCATCGGCGTGCGTGCGACGCAGTGCCCGGAACGTCGCCCCGTCTGTGCCGGGCGCGCGCCCGAGACCCAGATCGATTCTGCCGGGATGCAGCTCCGCGAGTGTGCCGAACTGCTCGGCGATGACGAGCGGTGAATGGTTCGGCAGCATGACGCCGCCCGCCCCGAGCCCGATTGTCGACGTGCGTGCCGCAATGTGGGCGATCAGCACGGCGGTCGCACTCGACGCGATCGACGGCATGTTGTGGTGCTCCGCGTACCAGATGCGCCGGTATCCGAGCTGTTCCGCGGTCTGGGCGAGCTCTTCGGAATTGCGCAGCGCAGTCCCGATATCGCCTCCTTCCGGCACAGTCGCGAGATCCAGAATCGAGAGCGTGGGAAGGGTCATACTCCGGTACAACAGGGCAGAACGAGACTGTATTCCTTGTCTTGTCACGCACATGCAGTTCTGCACCGGGTACGTTAGCGTCGTAGTGTGACAGAATCGACGAACCTCGAACCGGGAGACCCTTCATCCAGCGGGATGGAGTCAGGCTCCTCGAGTTGGCGGGGCCTGCGAGGTTCGCGGAGTTCGCTGGTCGACGCGCACCCGGTCACAGCCCCCGTGAGTATCGTCACGACGAATACGACGCCGATCCGCACCGTGTCGACGGCGACCTCGCCGATCTCGATCGTGCCGCCGATGGACGCCGACCTCGCCGCGCTCGATCTCGAGACCGACGACGGCATGCGTGATCTACGCGATGCGCTCAAGCCGTTCTTGATGCCGTACCGCTTCGCGATCGACGAGGTGCGTACGAAGCTGAGTATTCTCCAGGAAGAGTTCCAGGAAACGGGCGAGTACAACCCGATCGAGCACGTCTCCGGGCGGCTGAAGACCGCCGACAGCGTGATTGAGAAAGTGCGTCGACGCGAGGTGCCGCTCGCGTTCGAGGCGATCCGCGAAGAGATCACCGACATCGCGGGTGTGCGAGTGGTCTGCAGCTTCATCTCCGACGTCTATCGCGTCTTCGAACTCTTGACCGCGCACGACGACGTGCGGGTGCACACCATCAAGGATTACATCGCGAAGCCCAAGGAGAACGGCTACCGCAGCCTGCACGTCATCCTCGAGCTACCGGTATTCCTGTCAAGCGGCGCCGTGCACACGTACGTCGAGGTGCAGATCCGCACCATTGCCATGGATTTCTGGGCGAGCCTCGAGCACAAGATCTACTACAAGTACGAGAAGGAAGTGCCCGACAAGCTTCTTGCGGGTCTGCGCGACGCCGCCGAGCAGGCGGGGCAGCTCGACGCGAGTATGGAGTGGCTGCACATCGCGATTCGGGGTGAGGATCGCGGCATGCTGATCCGCCGCTCCTCAGACGCGCTGCTCGCCGCCGAGCGTGAACTCGAGCGCCGCACCCTCGAATACACCGAGCAAGCACGGCGAGAAGCCGAAGAGCGCTAGCCAGTCTCCGGCGGGTAACTAGGTGACTTGATGGGAATGAGGAGGAAGTCCCTAAGGCCTCGATTGTTGCAGCGGTGGAGTCGAAGCGGCGACAGACACGGGTCTGAGTGGGTCCGGTTCGAGGCGGTTGGTTCTTGAGAGCGCTCCTAGAGACTCACGCCTTCCCCGCTCTTCGTTCAGTTCTCGGGGCGTAAAGTGTTCATTTCTAGTATCGCAAAGTGTTTGCTTCTGTAATGGTTGATTACGTCCCCCGTGTTGCCGATGCTGAGCTTGCCGACCTCATGGGGCCGTAGGTGCGGTACTCATTGAGGGTCCTAAGGCATGCGGGAAGACTGCGACCGCTTCGCGGGTCGCTGCCACGAAGTTCGAGATGGATGAAGACGCCACTGCGCGGGCTTCGATCGAGCTGAACTCTGACTACTTGTTCGACCATGTCACGCCGATCTTGTTCGATGAATGGCAGGCGGCACCCGAGCTTTGGAATCGAGTGCGCCGAGCAGTCGATGCTGCGGAGCATCGACGCGGGCTGTATCTACTGACGGGTTCCGCAACGCCAAAAGACGACACGACCCGCCATTCCGGTGCTGGCCGTTTCGGAGTACTTCGGATGCGCCCGATGAGTCTCTTCGAGTCGGTCATTCGACCGGGGAAGTTTCACTCGAAGCACTTCTTGGAGGGGCCACCCAGACCGGGAGGGGCAACGGGATGACGGTTCCCGGTCTCATGGAACGCGCCGTCATCGGTGGATGGCCTGATCTGCTCGACGCCGAGGAGCGGGAGGCGCGCAGCTGGCTATCGGGCTATCTCAAACAGATCATCGAAGTAGACATCCCGTCGTTCATCGGGAGGCGTGATCCGCGCACGCTCGGGCGGGTGCTTGCATCGCTCGCTCGTTTCGTTGCACAGAGCCCCGCGACGCGCACAGTCGCGGCAGATGCTGGTGGGGAGCGCGGACCTGTTGCCCCGGCGACTATCTATAGTCATCTCGATGCGCTTGAGCGCCTGCAACTGCTAGACAACTCTGAGGCCCGGCAGCCTCACATGCGTTCGCGTGCAAGGCTGCGCATGGCCGCAACTCGCTATTTCGTCGACCCCTCAATCGGAACTGCAGCCCTAGGGATCGGCAGCTCGGACCTCTTGAACGATTTGGAAGCCGCGGGGTATTACTTCGAGGCCCTGGTTGTTCGAGACCTACGCATCTTTGCTCAGCGGCTCGGCGGTCGTGTCGATACGTGGCGAGATGAATACGGCAATGAGGTCGATGCACTCATCACCTTGCCCGGTGGTCGTTGGGCTGCTGTAGAAATCAAGATGAGTCAGAGGGAAGTAGACAAGGCTGCGGCTGGCCTACTGAACTTCGTCCAGCGCGTTGATTCTGGGAAACAGGGGGAGCCCGTTGCCCTTATTGTCATCACTGCAACCGGTAGTGCGGGGCGCCGTTCAGATGGTGTGCATGTCGCGCCCATTACCGCACTGGCTCCCTGAACTGTGGCCAACCCTGTGACCGGTTGCGTTACTGACTCGTCTGGAGCAGCGATTCCATCATGCGACCCGCGGCATCCGGATCCTGCATCAGGTCTGCGAAGCCGGGAATGCCGAGCATAGCGACGATGCTGACCGCGATAACCACGACGATGGCGACCACTCCCGCGATGAGCGGCACGAAGAACGTCAGCTTCCGTGCGCGCACTCGCTGCACCGAATAGATCAGCGTCACCGCGTAGAGCGCGAGCGTTCCGATCGCTGAGATCGTACTCATCGTGCCGATCCAAGCCGGCACCGACGCGTCGCTTCCCAGAGCGGTGAGGATCAACTCCATGCTCGCAGGCAGCTGCATCAGCGACAGTGCGTTATACAGTGCACCGAAGCCGCCGATCACCAACAGGATGATCGTGATGATCCGGTCACCGCGGCGGTCATTCTGCGCCGGGACTCCCGCGGCCGAGGCCTGAGCGGCCTGCATCGCACGGGCCTGCGAAGGAGCGAGCGGCTGCGGGGCGTCAGCTCGGTAGGGGGCCGGATCACCGCCTCGGTCTGCGCCCGACGACTGTGCGTGGTGGCCAGCGGAATCCGCGGAGCCCGGCGCGACAGCACCGTTCGAGGGTGAGGCGCTCGAAGACGGGGTACTCGAAGGCGTCGTGCCGGTCGGCGTGGTGCGTGCTGCGGGCGCAGCGGCCTGCGGCAGCTGATTCGCTGCACCCTTGACGCCGAGATTGTGCGGCACTCCCGCGACCGGGCCGGCGGAGGAAGAAACTCCCGACGACGCGTGGGGGCTCGGCACCGCAGCGCGGTCTCCGTAGCCCGTGGCAGGCCGCGAGTCGCCCGAGTCCCGCCCGTCGGCCGGCCGTGCGCCGTCTGGCTCCTGCCCGCTGGGCTCCTGCTCGTCGGACTCCGGCTTCCACTCCCAGCCTTCGGGAGCGTACTCGCCGTACTCCGGGCGGGGGCGGGGATCGTTGCTTTCGCTCATCAGGCGCTCACCGAGCGGCCGGCCGAGCCGAGCTGTTCTGCGGCCTCGACGAGGCGCGCAGCCATCGCGGTCTCGGCGACTCGACCCCACGCGCGGGGGTCGTACTGCTTCTTGTTGCCGACCTCGCCATCGACCTTGAGCACGCCCTCGTAGTTCTTGAGCATGTAGTCGGCAACCGGGCGTGTGAACGCGTACTGCGTGTCCGTGTCGATGTTCATCTTCACGACGCCGTTGCGCACAGCCTCAGCGATCTCTTCGGCAGAGGATCCCGAGCCGCCGTGGAAGACCAGGTCGAGCGGTTTCTCACCGGTGTTGTACTTCTCGGCGAGCCCCGACTGGATATCGGCGAGAAGCTCGGGGCGCAGCTTCACGTTGCCCGGCTTGTAGACACCGTGCACGTTGCCGAAGGTGAGCGCCGTGAGATATCGGCCCTGTTCGCCGAGGCCGAGCGCCTCGACGGTCGCGACCGCGTCGTCGAGCGTCGTGTAGAGCTGATCGTTGATCTCGTGCGAGATCCCGTCCTCTTCGCCGCCGACGACACCGATCTCGACCTCGAGCACGACGTCGATCACTGCGAGGCGGGGGAGCAGCTGCTTCGCGATCTCGAGATTCTCATCGAGCGGGATCGCCGATCCGTCCCACATATGCGATTGGAAGTAGGGGAGACCACCCTGTTTCACCCGCTCCTCGCTCGCGGCGATGAGGGGCATGATGAAGGACTCGAGGTGCTCCTTCGGGCAGTGGTCGGTGTGGAGGGCGACGGTCACGCCGTACGACTTCGCAACCTCTTCGGCGTACTTCGCGAAGGCGAGGGATCCGGCGGTGCGGTTCTTCACGGTGTGGCCCGAGAGGTAGTCGGCGCCGCCGAAGCTGATCTGGATGATGCCGTCGGAACCTGCCTCCTGGAAGCCCTGCAGTGCCGCATTGAGCGTCTGCGAGCTCGAAACGTTGACCGCGGGAAATGCGAATCCGCCGGTCTTGGCGGTGTCCAGCATCGCTGCGTACTGTTCCGGGGTGGCGAGGGGCATCTTCGTGGCTCCTAATACGAGTCGTCGAATCCGGCGTTCGGCCGGTTTGGCTGACAGTCTACGCGGTAGGCTTGCGCTATGACTCAACCTGATTCGCTTGGCAACTGGCAGCCCGACCGCAACCTCGCCATGGAGCTCGTTCGGGCCACCGAGGCCGCGGCAATTCGCGCGACCCCCTTCATCGGGCGCGGAGACAAGAACGCTGCCGATGGTGCCGCGGTCGACGCGATGCGCCGGTTCCTCTCGACCGTTTCGATGAGTGGCACCGTGGTCATCGGCGAGGGTGAGAAGGATGACGCACCCTGGCTGTACAACGGCGAGCGAGTCGGCAACGGCATGGGTGCAGCCTGCGATGTCGCGGTGGATCCGATCGATGGCACTCGCCTGACCGCTGAGGGGCGCCCCGGCGCGCTTTCGGTGATCGCGGTGGCCGACCGCGGCAGCATGTACGACCCGTCGGCGGTCTTCTACATGGACAAGCTCGTCTGCGGACCGGAGGGCGTCGGGGTGGTCGACATCCGCAAGCCGATCGGCGAGAACGTTCGGGCACTCGCCAAGGCGAAGAACATCGACGTCTCCGACCTGCGCGTCGCGGTGCTCGACCGGCCGCGTCACGCACAGTTGATTCAGGAGATCCGTGAGGCTGGCGCCGGCACGCGTCTGCTCATGGATGGCGATGTGGCCGGCGGAGTGAATGCTGCGCGTTTCGATTCGCGCATCGACCTCTGCGTGGGCATCGGCGGCACCCCCGAGGGCATCATCACGGCCTGCGCTGTGAAGGCGCTCGGTGGCGTGATCCAGGGGCGTCTGTGGCCCAAGGATGACGATGAGCGTCAGAAAGCGATCGATGCAGGGCATGACCTTGATCGGGTGCTCGAGGCCGACGATCTGGTCGCGAGCGATAACTGCTACTTCGTGGCGACCGGGATCACTGACGCCGACTTCGTCGACGGGGTGCGGCGCCACGGTCCGTTCGTCCGGGCGGAGAGCGTGGTCATGCGTTCGCACTCGGGCACGATCCGCCACGTCGTGAGCGACATGCTCGCCGACCGCTGGGACTGAGCCCGCACGGCGCTGAGCGCCGCCCCGTCGCAAGGTCGGCGCCCGCGAGGGTAGAGAATCTTACGCAAGAATCGATTCTTGCGTAAGATTCTCTACCCTCGCGGCGTTCGCGGACGGGGCTGCCGGGCGAAGCGTGGGCGGGGCTGCCGGGCGAAGCGTGGGCGGGGCTGCTGGGCGATGCGTGGGCGTGGGCGGCGTTCACGGGCGGGGCTGCTGGGCGAAGCGGGTGCGCGGCGTCGCACTGGTTCAGCTTTCGGCAGGATCCTCTGTCGTGAGCTCCATCGTGGGTTCGGGCGTGGGATCCGGCGCCAGCTCGGCGGCGACGAGCGGGCGAACGGCATCTTCGAGCTGTGACGGTTCAGCGAACTCGGCTCCGTTCAGCGCTCCGATCTTGCGTGCGGTGGGAAGCACCTGACGTTCGAGCGACCCCACATAGGCGTTGTAGCTCTGCACGCCGCGTGAGAGCGAGCGGCCCAGCTTGTCGAGATGACCCGCGCTCACGCCCAGGCGTTTGTGGAGTTCGCGACCGAGTTCGAAGAGTTGGCGAGCATCTGCGGTGAGCGACTCCTGCCGCCAGCTGTAGGCGACAGATTTCAAGATCGACCAGAGACTCACCGGCGATGCGAGGGCGACGCGACGCTCGAACGCGAACTCGAGGATGACCGGATCGGCATCGAGTGCGGCGGAGAGCAAGGACTCGCTCGGGACGAATGCGATCACGAACTCGGGCGAATCACCGAGTGCGGAGGCGTAGTCGCGGTTGCTCAGTTCGATGATGTGGTCTCGGAGCGCTTTCGCGTGCCGCACGATCAGTGCCTTCCGCTTCGACTCCCGAGCTGCGTCGTTCTCCACATCACCGCCTGTTTCGCTCAGATGCTGTGCTTCGAGGTAGGCGTCGAACGGCACCTTCGCATCAATCGCGATGGCCTTGCCACCGGGCAGTTTCACCACAAGGTCGGGGCGCACTGCTCCGTCATCCGTTGCAATGCGCTGTTGCACCTCGAAGTCGACGTGCTCGATCATGCCGGCAGCTTCGATGATGCGGCGCAACTGCGTTTCACCCCACAGCCCACGAGTGTTGTTCGAGCGCAGAGCCGCAGCCAGCGATTCGGCAGTACCGCGGAGTTTCTCTTCCGCCCGAGCCGCTCGCCTGAGCTGCTCGGTGAGTTCGCCGTGATGATTCGCACGCTGCTGCTCGATCTCCGTGACAGTGCGTTCGAGTTTGCCGAGGCTGTCTCGCAGCGGAGCGAGTTGTTGCAGCACACGCTGTTCCTCGCGGTCGAGCGCCGAGCGCTGCTCGGCGCTGCGATGTGCATCGCGCAGGCGCTCAGCGAGCCCCTGTGCTTGAGCCTCGGCCCGTGCGAGGTCCTCGCGCAGCGATCGGGCACCCGCCTCAGCTTCGAGCCTCGCCTGCTGCACTGAGAGCTTGCGCTCACGTGCGGCGAGCATCTGCGCTTCTTGCGCGTTTCGCTGTGCGATCGCACGGACGATGATCGTCGCGGCGACCGCTCCGATCAGCAGTGACACGAGCACAACGATGACGAACAGGGGAGGTGGGATGGACATGGTTCCATCGTGCCATCGAGGTCCGACAAACGACGGTGGCCTCGTTCGCGAGTACTACGCGAACGAGGCCACCGAAGACCGAGCGAGGTCAGAGCACCTTGCTCAGGAACTCCTGCAGGCGCGGGGTCTGCGGGTTGTCGAAGACCTTCTCAGGCGGGCCCTCTTCGCAGACGACGCCATCGGCCAGGAAGACGACCTTGTCGCACACCTCGCGGGCGAACCCCATCTCGTGCGTGACCAGCACCATGGTGATGCCAGTCTTGGCGAGCTCACGGATCACCTCGAGCACTTCGCCGACCATCTCGGGGTCGAGCGCCGAGGTCGCCTCATCGAAGAGCATGATGGCGGGCTCCATGGCAAGAGCTCGAGCGATGGCGACACGCTGCTTCTGGCCGCCTGAGAGCTGAGAGGGCCGAGCATCGGCCTTCTCCTCGAGACCGACTCGTTTGAGCAGCGCGAGCGCCTGCTTGCGCGCTTCGGCCTTCGTTCGCTTGCCCGTCTCGACCGGCGCGAGCATCACGTTCTCTACGACCGACATGTTCGGGAACAGGTTGAAGTGCTGGAACACCATACCGGCGTGACGGCGCACCTCATTGATGTCGACGTTCGGGTCCATGATGTCGTAGCCATCGACCACGACGGTGCCCGCGGTCGGCACGTCGAGCTTGTTCAAGCATCGCAGGATCGTGGACTTCCCCGATCCTGATGGCCCGATGAGGGAGACGATCTCACCCGGGGCCACTTCGAGGTTGATGTCTTTCAAGACCTCGTTCGATCCGAATGATTTCCGCAGCCCCTGCACGCTGATGCCTGCGCCGCTTACGACCACCGGCACAGTTCCGGAGGTGATCTTCTCGTTCACTTGTTCACCTTCTTATCCACGATGTTGGCCACCCAGGTCAGCAGGGTGATCACCACGAAGTACATGATGCCGACGATGATCAGCATCTCGGTCGTGCGGTAGTTGGCCGCGTAGATCTGCTGCGCCTGGTACAGCAACTCGGCGAAGCCGATGGTCAGCAGCAGCGAGGAGTCCTTCAGCGTGATGACGAACTGGTTGATGATCGCAGGCGTCGAGATCTTCACAGCCTGCGGCACCACTACGCGTCGCATCGATTTGCCCCAGCCGAGGCCTAGTGAACGCGAAGCCTCCATTTGGCCCGGGTCCACGGCTTGCAAGCCACCGCGCACGATCTCAGTGAGATACGCGCCAGCATTCAGCGAGAGCGTTGCGACACCCGCCCAGAAGATATTGCCTGTGGCTCCGGTCAACTGCGGCAGACCGAAGTAGAACAGGAACGCCCACACCAGCACCGGGGTGCCGCGGAAGATCGCGACGAAGGTCGAGGAGATTCCGCGCAGGATCCGCGAGGTCGAAATCTTCATGAACCCGAAGATGAGACCGAGCACGATCGCGATCACGAACGACGTGACCGTGATGAGCACGGTGTTCCACAGGCCCTTTCCGAGAGCGGGCATCGAGTCGGTGAGCAGCTGGAAGAAGCCGGGCTTGGCTGCGGTTTCTCCCGCGCCGGAATCAGAGGAGTCCTCACCGAGGTAGGTAGTGAGCACCTCGTCGTAGCTGCCATCGGCCTGCATGCGTGCGAGGCCGTTGTTGAACGCTTCGAGCAGGTCGGCGTTCTCGCCCTTGGCGACCGCGAATCCGTACTGTCCGCCGGGGATCTTGTCGGTGACGACCTTCAGGCCGTTGCCCTGCTCGATGCCGTATTTCAGCACCGGGTAGTCGTCGAAGACCGCGACTGCCGAGCCGTTCTTGACCGATTCGATGAGACTCGTGGACTGGTCGAGTGCCTTGACGGTGAAGTCGTACTCCTCGGACAGCTTCTTGGCCTCGGCTTCGCCCTCGGAACCACCCTTGGCGACGACGGTCTCTCCCGCGAGATCCTCATATCCCTCGATCTCCGTGTTGTCTTCGGACACGGCCATCTGCACGCCGGAATCGAAGTAGGGATCGGAGAAGTCGAAGGTCTCCTTGCGTTCGTCGGTGATCGACATGCCCGCGATCACGCCGTCGGCCTGCCCGGAGGTCACAGCTGACACGGCCGCTTGGAAGCCGAGTGACTGGATATCGACCTGGAAGTTCTGATCCTCAGCGATGTGGTTCAGGATGTCCATATCGATACCGACCAGCTCGCCGCCCTGACGGAACTCGAACGGTGCGAACGTGGTGTCCGTTGCGATCGTGAACTTCTTGCCCTCGAGATCGAGTGCCTCGGGTGCGTCACCCTGCGATGAGTCCGTGCTGCCCTCGCCCAGGTAAGTCGTAAGAATCTCGTCGTAGGTACCGTCTTCCTTCAGCTCGGCGAGCCCGTCGTCGAATGCCTGCAGCAGGTCGGCGTTTTCGCCCTTGGCGACTGCGAATCCGTACTGTCCGGCGGGGATCTTGTCGGTGACGACCTTCAGGCCGTTGCCCTGCTCGATGCCGTATTTCAGCACCGGGTAGTCGTCGAAGACCGCTGCCGCGGAACCGTTTTTCACCGACTCGATGAGGCTGGTCGACTGATCGAGTGCCTTGACGGTGAAGTCGTACTCCTCGGCAAGCTTCTTCGCCTCGGACTCGCCCTCGGAACCACCCTTGGCGACGACGGTCTCTCCCGCGAGATCCTCGTAGCCTTGCACGTCGCTGTTCTCAGCGACCGCCATCTGGATGCCCGAATCGAAGTACGGGTCGGAGAAATCGAACGTCTCCTTGCGTTCATCGGTGATCGACATGCCTGCGATCACGCCGTCGGCCTGACCTGAGGTCACCGCTGAAACAGCGGCCTGGAAGCCGAGCGACTGGATGTCGACCTCGAAGTTTTCCCTCTCAGCGATCGCCTGAAGCAGATCCATGTCGATACCGACGAGTTCGCCGCCTTCGCGGAACTCGAACGGGGCGAACGTGGTGTCGGTCGCGATGACAAACTTCTTGCCGTCGAGATCGCCGGCCTTGGCCGGGCCGGATGAAACCGCCTGGCTCGGCCCCGCTGCCGGTGTTGTCGCCTGCAGCGCCGCCTGTGCGGGAGATGCGACGACAAGCATGAAGAGACCCATGAGGGCCGCTCCTGCCGCCAGTCTGAATTTGGACAGTAGTTTTCTCTGATGCACTGAGCGCCACTCCTTCGTTGGAGGCTCCACATGATGCGAAGCGGACTGCTCCAGAGTAAGCACATTCCCGGCGCCGGGCGAACAGAGTGTCGATTCGACCACAGAATGGAGATGGAATCGTGATGCGTCCGAGCCTCGTCTGGAGCGGGCTACAGCTTCAGAGGAATCGCCTTCAGCGTCTGCAGTTTGAGACCGGTCTTCTTCGCCAGAGATGCGATGTCGGGTACCTCGTGCCGGCGCGCCGCGTCGATGATGATTGCCGCACAGGCCTCGGAGTCGGCGAGCGCGTCGTGATGGGCGAACTCGCCGAATCCCGCGGCCGCAGCCGACAGCGGAAGGCGGTGCGACGGAATGTCGTAGGTCTTGCGCGAGACCTGCACACTGCAGAGATAGCGCAGCTTCGGCACCGGAGTCACGGTCTCTGCGCAGGCACCGCGGAACACACCCATGTCGAACCCGGCATTGTGCGCAACGGCGACATCTGAGCCGATGAAATCACGCAGATCTGACAACTGATCTGCCCACTCGCGAGCTTCGGCGACCATGTCGGGGGTGATTCCGTGGATCTTGATGTTGAAGCTCAGAAACTCGCCGCGCGACGCAGGGGGTCGGATCAGCCACTCCGCGCGATCCACCACGACACCACCACGCACCCGCACGAGACCCACGGCGCACGCCGAAGCGGGATGGCTGTTCGCGGTCTCGAAATCGATGGCGGTGAAGTCGACTGGCACCCGTCTACCCTGACACACTCGACCGACAACGAGGTTCGGGGTTGACTGCCGCGCCCGGGCCCTGATCCGGCCTGACCCGGAGGCCCGGACGCCTGCCCGGCTGCAATGCGGCGCGAAGTGCTGCCACCGGAGTGAGATGACGACAGTTCGTGACGCATTGCGTAAGGATGACGGGCGAGGAATGCGGGGGACGGTCCAGAGGAGGAGGCAGCGCGCGGAAGGTAGACTGAACCCTCGTGGCTCTTACTATCGGCATTGTCGGACTCCCCAACGTGGGCAAGTCGACGCTCTTCAACGCACTCACCCAGAACGACGCGCTTGCGGCCAACTACCCGTTCGCGACGATCGAGCCGAATGTCGGAGTGGTGAATCTGCCCGACGAGAGGCTCAATAAGCTCGCTGAGATCTTCGGGTCGGAGCGGATCCTGCCAGCCCCCGTCAGCTTCGTCGATATCGCGGGCATCGTGCGCGGCGCCAGCGAGGGCGAGGGCCTCGGCAACCAGTTCCTCGCAAACATTCGTGAAGCCGACGCGATTGCACAGGTCGTGCGCGGCTTCGAGGATCCGGATGTCGTGCACGTCGACGGTGCAGTGAACCCCGCGGGCGACATGGAGACGATCAACACCGAGCTGATCATCGCCGATATGCAGACGCTCGACAAGGCGCTCGTGCGATTCGACAAGGAACTGAAGAACCGCAAGATCGACATTTCCGTCGTTGAGACGGCGCGGGCTGCTCGTGCCGCCCTCGACGAGGGCAAAGTGCTGTCGCACGCGGGCATCGATCTCGAACCGATTAAGGAACTGGGTCTGCTCACTGCGAAGCCCTTCCTGTACGTCTTCAACGTCGACGAGACGGTATTGCAGGATCGCGCTCGTCTCGACGAGCTCGCCGCGCTTGTCGCCCCCGCGAAGGCGATATTCCTCGACGCGAAGATCGAGAGCGAACTCATCGAGCTCGATGCTGAGGATGCTGCGGAACTGCTGTCTTCGATCGGACAGGAAGAGAGCGGGCTGGATCAGCTCGCCCGCGTCGGCTTCGACACGCTCGGCCTGCAGACGTACCTGACCGCGGGTCCGAAGGAGGCTCGCGCCTGGACGATTCGCAAGGGATCGACGGCGCCCCAAGCCGCCGGTGCGATTCATACGGACTTCGAGAAGGGCTTCATCAAGGGCGAGATCATTTCCTTCGAAGATCTCGTTGAGGCAGGGTCGGTGGCCGAAGCCCGCGCGAAGGGTAAGGCGCGCATGGAGGGCAAGGACTACGTCATGCAAGACGGCGACGTCTGCGAGTGGCGATTTAACGTGTAGAACGTTGAAATCTCGCGGTTTCTAGGTCCAATTTGACACAAAAAAGTGTGTCATACCACGATCTGCGTCAAGTTTGTGTCGCACCTCCCGACATGTCTCGATGGGAAGGCGTGAGACCTTCTCCCAGGATTCGATCTCACACGAGGGCTAGACCTGGCTGCATGGTTCGACGCGTCTTCGCGCTCCATGCGCTACTAGTCTCGGATTCCGGCTAGTTCGAGAATGGAGTTCCATACTGTGGCGTACTGGTTGACGAGCCCGCAGACGATCAGCGCGTACCGTGCGGGAATCGTTCATACCGCACAGATCGCTTGGCACCTGACCAGTGAGTATCGGTGGGAGGTCGTTGCCTCATGCCCTGCGTTCGGCACCGTCGCAGAATCAGCTGACGACGCATTCGAAGCGTTGTGCCTCGTGCGTGAGCAACTCGAACCCTATGGCTGGCGACTCGGCGTGGCCGGCGCCCAGGTAGACGTGTGGCCCAGTGGCCAAGGGCGTGACCAAGGCGGTGGCCGCGTCGCCTACCGTCAGGGCTCGCCGGACCTGGTCGAGGTTTTCCAGCCTGTGGATCCTGAGACCGTGACGACGGTAGCTCGGCAGTTGGAAGCTGCCGAGATTCATTACGGCGGGCAGATGCGAGCGACGCCCAGAACTTGAACGTATTCGGTAGCGCCATGAGCCAGAAGCAGCGCACCCTCGTCGCACGCACGACGGCCGGGCATCGGTCCACGCGCCACGCGGAGTCGGATCCCCTCGGCCGTGACCGACGTTGGTACAGGGACCAGGCCGTTACTCGAACTTCGGCTTGAGGTCCTCACGGAACACCTTGCGGTTCTTCGGGGTTATCTTCCACCGTGTCGAACTCGGCTGCGCCCTCCGGGGTAGGCCCTTCTGCCCATGGGCAGTGGGCGACGCATGCGATGAACTGTCGGATCCACAGTTGCGTGATCAGACCCGCAACGCGGAACTCCCAGGTGCCCTACCGGGGCTTGACCGCTTCGACGCCTCCGGATAGTTCATGCTGACCAACAGGATTCGCGCGCACGCATATCTCGCCGTTGTCGCGAAGGCGCGCGACGAGCTTGCGGCGCGAGCAGCGGGGCGCCTCAGTACTCTCGTGCCGGGCTGCTCGCGCAGGTGAACCTCGCGGGGCATATCCCGATCAGTCTGCAACCGTTATCTGATCAGCGGTCATCAGCCTGAGTGTCCGTGCCTTCTGCAGCTTCTTTCAGCCAGGCATCGAGCAGCGGACCCGCAGGGTTCAGACGCCGAGCGAATACCACATCAGATTCATCGGGCGGCATCGTCGCGACCAGAAGCAGTATCCTGCTGCGCGCTTCGCCTCTGCCGAAGAGCCCTCCGTCGTCTAACCGTTGCAGGGCTGCCTCCATAGAGGCGAGACGTCGCCAGTACTCGGCTTCGGCATCCGCCGGATCCATGTCGTACAACTGGCCGCGCTCCGAGAACGCGGGTTCTGCCTGGGCGAGCACTTCGTCGCAGACGAGGTCGTATGGGCTGTCGGCGAGATCCCACCGGGAGTCGCCGTGCACCGTTGCTGCGAGGTACGGGCGGTACGCCTCTCCCGTCGTGACGAGCGCGTAGACGCAGAAATCCTCGGAATGCTCTGCTCGAAGCCGCCGGACCGCCTCCTCCGTTGCCTCGGCCACGACATCAACGAGCTCAGGTACAGGCTCCACGATCACACTGCCAGCGTGAGCAGCAGGTGCGCGTCGGTGACCGCTTCGACCTCGTGCAGTTCGCTCGGCTCAATAGTCATCAGCGCCCCGGTGGGCATCGAGACCTCTTGGTCTGCGACGCGCATGAGAGCGGTGCCCGCAAGCACCTGCACCGCGAGCGGTGAGCTCGTCGAGTGCTCGCGCATGACCTGTCCCGCGGCGAGCGTCAGTCGAATGATCCGGAACCCCGCGCCCTGAAACACGCGCCTGATCTGCAGCTTCTCGCTTGACACTGGTGCCTCGGCGATCAGCGCGTCGAGATCCGGTGACACGAGAGTGAACGGTTCAGCCCCTGAGTTGCTCATGAGATCACGCCACCCTGCGGAATCGTCTGCCCAGCGAGCTTGGAAACGTCGTCATCGTGCTCGACATCCTAGTGCATATAGGTCGAGGGCATCGGTTCGTATCGTGCGGATTCCGCGTGCGGTGTGGATCAGCTTCGCCCTCTGCTATCTGCTCGCGATGGCTTCGTTCATGCCGATCATGTGTGTCGCGATGCGGGCGCAGCGCCTGGCCAAGCAGGTGTGACGGGAGGCGCAGGGATTGACGCAGTAGGCTTCGCCCCAGCAGGAATTCTCAGATCGCGAGCAGAGGAGCTCAGCATGGCACAGCACCGCATCTTCCGCCTCGCGTGGCGTGACCTCTACCCGAACTACACGCAGAAGGCCGAACGCAAGGGGCGCACCAAGGAAGAGGTCGACGAGATCATCCGGTGGCTGACGGGGTACGACCAGGACCAGCTCGACGCTCTGCTCGAGACTGACACCAACCTCGAACAGTTCATCGCAGAGGCACCGCAGCTGAACGAGAATCGGGATCAGATCAGAGGAGTGATCTGCGGGGTGCGCATCGAGGAGATCGAGGATGACCTCATGCGTGAACTGCGCTACCTCGACAAGCTCATCGATGAGCTTGCGAAGGGGCGGCCGATGGAGAAGATTCTGCGCGCGTAGCTCGGTCCGTTCGAGTGCGTGAGTCGGTCCGTTCGGTCGGCCCGGTAGGGTCGAAGGCGTGAACGCACAGGCTGCAAGCGAGATCCACTCGAGCGTCGCGGGCGACCCGTCGGCCGCAAGACGCGTCGTCTTTCTTCACGGCCTCTTCGGTCGTGGGCGGAACTTCGCGTCGATCGCGGCGGGCCTCGCGCCCGAAGCGCAGAGCCTGCTCGTCGACCTGCCGAACCACGGGGCATCGCAGTGGACCGAGCACTTCGACTACGCCGAGTTCGCGGACCTCGTCGCCGCTCACCTGCGTGCGGATTTCGCAGCGAACGGCCCGGTCGACGTCGTCGGGCACTCCATGGGAGGCAAAGCCGCGATGGTGCTCGCGTTGCGTCACCCTGAGCTGGTGCGGCGGCTCGCGGTCATCGACATCGCGCCGGTCGCGACAGGATCATCGCGCGGAGAATTCAAGCACCTGCTCGATTCGCTGGCCGCGCTTGACCTCGCACAGGTCTCGCGTCGTGCTGACGCCGATGCGGCGCTGGTCGAGCCGATCCCGAACCCCGGCGTACGCGGGTTCTTGCTGCAGAACCTGAGACGCGGAGACCATGGCTTTGCCTGGGAACCGAATCTGCGCATGCTGCGCGCAGAAATCGAGACGGTCATGGGATTCCCTGATGTCGGCGATGCGCGGTTCACGGGGCCGGTGCTCTGGATCGCGGGGGAGCGGTCCGACTATGTCACGGACGAAGATGCGCCCACGATGCGGGCGTGCTTTCCGAAGACGCGACGCATGACCGTGCGCGGGGCAGGGCACTGGGTGCACTCGGAGCGGCCCGCTGAGACCATCGCAGCGCTCCGCGCATTCCTGCTCGCAGATTGAGATACCCAGAGATGCGAGAATCTCGGTCGCGCTGATCGGGCGCCGCGGAGATTCGTCGAATGGGGTTCCGCTGATACTGGCGCTCCCGCATACTGAGTCGTGTCGGAAGACCCAACCGAAGGAGCCGATCATGACCGCCTCACTTGCCTCGTATATTGCTCTGCCAGGTACTACGGCCGAAGCCATGCAGCACTGGTACGACGTATTCGGAGGAGAGCTGCAGATCATCCGCTACGGCGACATGTCTCTCGAAGGCATGCCGTTCGAGCCGGATCCCGAGGCCGTCGCGCACGCGACTCTGGTGCTGCCGAATGGGGCCGGCACCATCGCGGGTGGAGACGCCATGGATGCTGAGGGCGACTATCCCGTGCAGGGCACGGCGTACTCGCTGCTCTACACGACCGACACCCCCGAAGAGGCGCGAGGCATCATCGACAGCTTTCTCGAGAATGGCGGATCGGTCGGGATGCCATTCGAGCGCGCCCCTTGGGGCGACTGGTACGGGCAGATCTTCGACCGCTACGGCGTCATGTGGGCGCTGTCTTGCGAGCAGGCCTGATCCCCTCGGCAGTTCGGGCGCCGCGCACCGCACGGTGGCGCCCGCCGACAGTGCATTCATGTGGAACGCGAAGGGATCAGCATGGCTGAGCAGGTGAAAGGCCCGAAATCGTACTTCCCCTCGATCGAGGCGAAGTACGGCAAAACAGTCGACGAATGGTTCGCAGCGCTGCGTCCGCACGCGGGGAAGAAGCACATGGAGCAGGTGCAGTTCCTGAAAGATAAGGGAGTGGGCCACGGGCACGCAAATGCGCTCGTGCACGTGTTCCGTGCAGAGCACGACGGAGCCTGAGAGGTTCCGTGTCTGAACGGTTCAGATCCTGAGCAGTTCAAATCCTGATCGGGTCTCGCGCGCGAAGGTCGGTGCCTCTCAGATCACCGATCCGAACGGCCCCATTCGGCGATCGTCTCCGCGAGCGAACGCTCGAGTAGCGCGCGCAGCGCGCTGCGATCCACGCCGGTCAGTCGCGTGAGATACAGGCAGGCCTTACTCGCCCGATGCCTGCCGAGTTGTTCGATGAGGTCGGGCCAGCGCTCGGAGAAATCGTTCGCAAGATAGATCGTGTGCCGTGACCCGCCCGGGGCAAAAGCGAGGAGCGGCGCGCGACCGCTGTGCCCGCTCTCGTAGCGATACTCGTACTCGCCGAAACCGAGGATCCGCCCGGCCCAGACCACCGGATCCTCACCACTGATCTCGCGATGCAGCGCGAGCAGTTCCTCGGCCTCTTCGCGACGTGGCCCGGTCGCGCGGTCGAGCACGTCGGTAACGGGCATGTCTGAGGGCGACATTGCGGGAGCTTTGGCTGCGGACATGGCTGTGTCTCTCTGCGTTCTACACGCGGAATGTGTGTCAGATAAATCGACGCCGCATCAGGCCTGGCAAAGGCAGAACGGGTGGCCTACGGGGTCGACGAGCACGATGAACGTGCCTGCCTCACTGGGCTGGTGGGAGTGGCGCGTCGCGCCGGCTGCTTCGGCGATCGCCGTACTCGCGTCGAGCGACTCGACGTAGAAGTCGAGGTGCGCTTGCTGGGGGATCGGCCCATCAGGCCACTCGGGGGCACGGTAGCTTCCGATCTCCTGGCAAGCGATCTCGAAACCGGTCTCCTTGCCCTCCGGCGGGACGACCGATACCCAGTCCGAATACTCGGGAGTGATCACCGTGCGCCAGCCGAGCAGTCTCGCGTAGAACTCACCGAGAGCCTGAGCATCCGGGCAATCGAGGGCGTAGACGTATTTGTGGGATTGGATCGAAGACGGGGCCGACTCGTTCATGCGAGGAGTCTACGCGCGGGCGCCTGTGATAGGAACAGCTACGGTTCGGGCGGATTCGCAGAGGACCCGCAGGAGGCGCTCGAAGTGACGCGATAGGCTGCAATTCGTGAGCAATCAGTCATTGCACGAGCTGTTCCAGGGGCTCCCCGACGATGAGCCCGGGGGTCAAGAACCGCAGCGCGAGCCCCGGGAACCTCGCGAACCCCGTCAGCGACCCGCAGCGCTCGTCCCGTGGATCATTGTCGGAGCCGTCACCGTGGTCGCGCTGATCGTCTCCATCATGATCGTGACCACCGTCCGCGGCACCGACGAAGCCGAACCCGAGCCGAGCCCGGTGCCGACGACGCAAGCACCGGTCGGGCCTACGGCAGACCCTGAGCCGAGCCCCGATCCTGAATCTGAGGACCCGGGAGACGAAGTGCCGAGCGTCGAGGTCGGTTCGACCTTCACCATGCCGATCGATGCGTGGGGCGTCTCAGCCGAAGTCTCGAACAAGCTCGGCAGCGTGAACTACCAGTTCTCAGGTGAGAACAACGACACGCTTCTGCTGAGTTCTGAGCTCATCCAGTCCCTGCCCGATTCCTGCGCTGCGATGCGATCGCAGTGGGGTGTGCGGAAGAGCGGCAATAGCTACGAAGTGGTGAAGCCGTCCGAGCGCTGCGAAGACGCGTCGGCGGTGTACGACGAGATCTGGGGGCTCATGGACGCGATGGTCGGCACGATCAGCTGAAGACGCCTGGCCACCAGGCCAGAGCGAGTGCGTAGCCTGCGAAGCTCACGATATCGAGGATCCAGTGGGCCACGATGAGTGGCAGAGAACGTCCGTAGCGCTGGTAGCACCACCCGAAGACGAGCCCCATCACGACGTTGCCGATGAACCCGCCGAAGCCCTGGTAGAGGTGGTAGCTGCCGCGCAGCAGCGCACTTGAAACGATGATCGCGACGGGCCCCGCCCCGAGCTTGCGCAGGCGGTCGAAGACGTACGCAACCACGATGAGTTCTTCGCCGAGCGCAGCGCGTAGGGCTTGCAGAACCAGCACGGGCGCCGTCCACCAGTAGGCGTCGAGCGCGGCCGGGATCACCGTCGTATTGATACCGAACTCGCGAGCGAGCAGGTAGAAGCCGAGACCGGGGATGCCGATGAGTGCGGCGAGCAGCACGCCTCCACCGGTCTCGCGCAGCCCCCACAGGCGCCGGGCATCGATCGGTCGGCCGAGCCCGAGCGCACCGAGGTGCGGTCTGCGATCGCGCCAGAGCAGAAACACGACGAGTGCCACGGGGGCGAGGCCGAAGGCGATGCCCAACAGTTGGTAGACGAGGTCGAACACTGGGCGTTCCGCGAGTGAACGATTGATCGTCGCGGTCTGCTCGGAGAGCGCCGCCTCGCGGGTCAGACGCTCCACGATGTTCACGATCGCGTAGATCCCTGAAGCGCCGAAGGAGAGCGCCAGGACGATTCCGATCTCCCAGCGGAGTCGCGTGCGCTCGGGCTGCGTGTTCACGGACACAGGCTATCGCGCTGCGGCTGCGCAAGGATCGCGATCATCAGGTAGGCTAGAACGTCGGCTTTCGGGCGCCACCTTCGTGCATTGCGCCCGGCGAACCGCGCCGCCGGCGCTCACGCCCGTCTCGTTAGGACTCACCTCTATGGCTCAGGCCACCCGCGAAGACCTCCGCAACGTCGCCATCGTCGCTCACGTCGACCACGGCAAGACCACCCTCGTCGATGCCATGCTCAGGCAGACGAACTCGTTCGAGGCGCACGCCGATGTCGATGAGCGCGTGATGGATTCGAACGACCTCGAGCGCGAGAAGGGCATCACGATCCTCGCCAAGAACACGGCGATCACCTACGAAGGCGCTCACGCGAAGAACGGCCCGATCGTCATCAACGTGGTCGACACCCCCGGTCACGCCGATTTCGGCGGCGAGGTTGAGCGCGCCCTGTCGATGGTGGACGGTGTCGTGCTGCTCGTCGACGCGTCGGAAGGCCCGCTGCCGCAGACTCGTTTCGTACTGCGCAAGGCGCTCGAAGCCAAGCTGCCGGTGATCCTCGCCGTCAACAAGACCGATCGACCCGATGCGCGTATCGAAGAGGTCGAAGGCGAGGCGCAGGATCTCCTCCTCGGTCTCGCCTCAGACCTGTCCGAGGAGCACCCCGACATCGACGTCGACGCCGTGCTCGACGTACCGACCGTCTACCTTTCGGGTCGCGCCGGAGCCGCATCGCACGAGCGCCCCGCCGACGGATCGCTTCCCGGCAACCCCGACCTCGAGCCGCTGTTCGAGACCATCCTCGACCAGGTTCCCGCTCCGAAGTTCGACGACGCGCACCCCCTGCAGGCGCACGTCACCAACCTCGACTCGTCGCCGTTCCTCGGCCGCATCGCGCTGCTGCGCGTGCACCACGGCTGGATCAAGAAGGGCGAGACCGTCGCCTGGGTGAAGCAGGACGGCAGTGTGCAGAACGTGCGCATCACCGAGCTCATGCTCACCAAGGCGCTCACGCGCTTCCCCGCTGAGCAGGCGGGCCCCGGCGACATCGTCGCGATCGCCGGCATCGAAGACATCACTATCGGTGAGACCATTGCCGATGCGGGCGATGTCCGCCCGCTCCCGACCATCACCGTCGACGAGCCTGCGATCTCGATGACGATCGGCGCGAACACCTCGCCGCTGGTCGGTAAGGTCAAGGGGCACAAGCTCACCGCGCGCATGATCAAGGATCGACTCGATCGCGAGCTCATCGGCAACGTCTCGCTGCGCGTGCTCGACACCGACCGCCCAGACGCTTGGGAGGTGCAGGGACGTGGCGAGCTCGCGCTCGCGATCCTCGTCGAGAACATGCGCCGCGAAGGATTCGAGCTCACCGTAGGCAAGCCTCAGGTGGTGACCCGCGAGGTCAACGGCAGGGTGCACGAGCCATATGAGCACCTCACTATCGACACCCCCGAGGAGCATCTCGGCGCGATCACGCAGCTGCTGGCTGCGCGCAAGGGACGCATGGACGGCATGGTGAACAACGGCACCGGTTGGGTGCGCATGGAGTTCATCGTTCCGTCGCGTGGTCTCATCGGCTTCCGTTCGGAGTTCATGACCCTCACCCGCGGTACCGGTATCGCCAACGCCATCTCGCACGGCTACGACGAGTGGGCCGGCGTCATCACCACGCGTAACAACGGTTCAATCGTCGCAGACCGTGCGGGCGTCGTGACCCCGTTCTCGCTCATCAACTTGCAGGAGCGCATGTCGTTCTTCGTGCAGCCCACCGAGGAGGTGTACGAGGGCATGGTTATCGGTGAGAACTCGCGTTCCGAAGATATGGACGTGAACATCACCAAGGAGAAGAAGCTCACCAACATGCGCTCGGCGAACGCCGACACCTTCGAATCGATGACCCCGCCGCGTCGCCTGACGCTCGAGGAGTGCCTCGAGTTCGCGCGCGAGGACGAGTGCGTCGAGGTGACGCCCGAGCACGTGCGCATCCGCAAGGTGCAGCTCGATGCGACTGCGCGCGCTCGTACCGCGTCTCGCCTCAAGAACCAGAAGTAGCTGCGGCGGTTCGGGAGCGGACCCGAGCCGCCCGCGGCGGCCTGGTTTCCGCCTTGCCGCCCGGCTGCGAAAGTTTGGTTGAGTTTGGTGCACTATCCCGCGGGATAGTGCACCAAACTCAACCAAAGTTCGCGTATCTGCGCGGTCCCCGCTCCGAGAGGTCGGGCCCCGACGGTCGCCGGTGCCAGTGCCAGTGCGGTCGCGGGCACGGGCGCCGACCTCGGCTCGACTGCCGTGGACTGGAGCTCCCGTCTACTCCGAGTCGAGTGAGGGCAACGCCGTCGAGTTCGCGTAGAAGCGCACGTCGACGCGCTCGAGACCGTCGCCCTCGAAGACGATGCGGTAGCTGCCGGGCTCGGTGATCCTCGCCTCTGACAGGTCGAACACCATCGGCACATAGCCGTAGGCGTCGCTGCCGCCTCCGAGTGAAAAATTGCCTTCGATGTTGAAGATGTCGGCTCCGCCGATCGTCGGTTCGCACCGGGCGCGGAAGGGGCGTTCCGAGCTGCCCCGACGCGCCTCGTCTTCGTCGTACTCGACCACGACGACGAGCGTGGCGCCGAGCGGTGCAGGGAACTCTTCGCGGTGGATGTTGTTGATGAAGCCGGAGAGGACGCTCAGCGTGCCTTCCCGAACGTTCGCCGCATCCGCTAGAAATGCCGCCGCTACTCGCATGTTCGCCTCCGGTCCGGGATGTGCCGTGTTCTACTCTTCCACACCATCCGGAGGTCTTGTCGGTGGGCGCGGGTAGCATTGACCCGTGGTCACCGCTCTCTATCGCCGATACCGGCCCGAAGACTTCTCCGAGATGATCGGACAGTCTCAGGTCACCGAACCCTTGATGACTGCGCTGCGCACGGAGCG
Source organism: Leucobacter sp. GX24907 (assembly GCF_053567335.1). NCBI lineage: Bacteria > Bacillati > Actinomycetota > Actinomycetes > Micrococcales > Microbacteriaceae > Leucobacter > Leucobacter sp. GX24907. The sequence goes on from NZ_JBSGPD010000004.1 coordinate 51,663, forward strand.
GATCGGCCACGCCTATCTCTTCAGCGGCCCGCGTGGCTGCGGTAAGACGACATCTGCGCGCATCTTGGCGCGCTGTCTGAACTGCGTCGAGGGCCCGACCGATGCACCTTGCGGGCAGTGCCCGAGCTGCATCGAGCTCAGTCGTAACGGTGGGGGATCGCTCGACGTCGTCGAGATCGACGCCGCGAGTCACGGCGGCGTCGACGATGCCCGTGATCTGCGTGAGCGCGCGGTGTTCGCACCGGCACGCGATCGCTACAAGATCTTCATCATCGACGAGGCGCACATGGTCACCGCGGGCGGCTTCAACGCTCTGCTCAAGATCGTGGAAGAGCCGCCGCCGCACGTGAAGTTCATCTTCGCGACGACCGAACCCGACAAGGTCATCGGAACGATCCGCTCGCGCACGCACCACTATCCCTTCCGCTTGGTGGCGCCCGGCCCGCTGATCGATTACGTGCAGTCACTGTGCGACAGCGAGGGGGTCGAAGTCGAGGCCGGCGTGCTCCCGCTCGTGGTGCGGGCCGGCGGTGGGTCGGTGCGAGACACGCTCTCGATTCTTGATCAGCTCATCGCAGGCTCCGAGGCGGGGCGGGTGGCGCTCGACCGCGCCTCGGGTCTGCTCGGGTTCACGCACACCGAACTGCTCGATGACGTCGTGGCTGCGATGGGCGTGCGCGATTCCGCTGCTGCGTTCGTGGCGACCGATCGGGTGGTGCAGACAGGGCAGGATCCGCGACGCTTCGTCGAGGATCTCTTGCAGCGGCTCCGCGACCTCATTGTGGTCGCCGCGACGACCGTGCAGGGCGCGGCGGCGGTGTTCCGCGGGGTTCCGGAAGATCAGCTGCAGCGCATGTTCGAACAGGCGCAGGCCTTCGGCCCCGGAGAGCTTTCACGGCTCGCCGATACCGTGAGCGCCGCACTCGACCGCATGACGGGCGCGACTGCTCCGAAGCTGCAGTTGGAACTCATGATCGCAAGGTCGCTCGTCACGCTCGAGCGGAACGCCTCAGCTTCCGCAGTGCCGAATCCGGGGGCCCGGGCTTCGTCGGCGTCGGCTCCGGTTACGCAAACTTCGTCGGCGCCGACTTCGACGCCACCAGCATCGTCTCCGGCAGCAACGTCGCAGGCTGCGCGACCCGGGGGCGCCGCGCCGGCACCGCAGAACCAGGCTCCGTCGACAGGTTCACCGGCACCGACCGCTCCCGCGCAGTCCGGTGGAGCGCAGGATTCCCAGCCGGGTGCTGCTCAAGAACCCGCCCCGGCGATGAATGCTGCGGAGGCTGCCCGGGCGGCGCGCGAGTTCCTACGTACCGATACTGCTGGGGCGGCTTCGTTCGGTCGTCCGGTCACCGATGTGCTCGGCATGATGGGTGACGCCGAGTCGGGTAATGGGGCAAACGATAAGTCTCAGGGGCAGGCGGCCCCGCAGCAGGCATCGTCGGTGACACAGACGCCTCCGGCGTCTGTTTCGGGGGAACGTACTCGGCAGGAGCCGTCCGCTCCAGGTGAGGCTGCTGCTTCGGTTGTGGAGCCTGCTTCATCGACTCCCGCGTCGTCTGCGCCTGCTTCGTCTGCACCCCAGGCGGACTCGCCCGGTGCGACGTCAGCTTCCTCTTCCGCCGTGCCTGCATCGGAGGGGGCCGATCTGACCGAGCTCGAGCAGCTCTGGCCCGACCTGCTCGAGGAGCTGCTCGAGAGCGATCGCGATGCCTGGAACGCCGTGCGGGTCGTCACTCCGCTCGCGCTGGAGGGTGACCTCCTGACCGTCGGCATCGCTTCGCGATCAGACCTCGAAGCATTCAAGACGCGCGGCGCCGGTCCGCTGCGCGAGACGATCCTTGCCGCACTCGGTGTGCGCGTGCGCTATGCGCCGAAACAGGTGTCCTCTCCGGCGCAGACCGGACCGGCACCCACGGGCACCGAAGCGCTCAGCGGCACCGCCCAGGCCCCAGGTGCCGCGCCTCGTGACCGGCACACCCCGCCCGCCACTCCGAGTGAAACGGGGGACGCTGACGGCGACCCCGACCCTGCCGGCGATCCCGACCAGGACGGCCGCGGTGCCCAGGCGGCAGGTGATCCTGCATCTGCGATGAGAACCGAGACGGCGCCCGCAGCTGCTTCCGAGCCGGAGCATGACCCGATCATGGAGCGTGCAGCCAAACTCGCCGCACTCGCACAGCGACCGCAGACTCCGGCCCAGCCGCAGACCCAGCCCCGACCCCAGGCAGACGATGCTGCTCCACAGCCCTCACCGCAGCCATCAGTCCCTGCTGCGACAAGCGTGACAGGAGCGGCGACAGGAGCGGCAGACGCGACCGCGGGGCGTGCCGCACGTGCGGCCGCACTCGGGCCGGTGGGTGCCGGTCAGGCATGGGCCGACTACGAACCGCCGGAGTCGACCGATCCCGATGAAGATCCCTACGCTGAGGCAGGGGAAGATCCGTACCTCACAGACGATGCCTCCCAGGAAGACCGCGTTGCGGACGCACGACGCGACAATTCGGTGGACCCTGGCAACGCTGCGGAGCTCGGGACCGCTGCGGCATCCGGAAACACAGCGGATCCGAAGAGCACTGCGAGATCCGCGAAGCCAGCGGAGCCGGGAAGGTCAGCAGAGGCTGCGACTGTCGCTGAGTCAAACGGCGCCTCGCAGCAGCAGGAAGCGGAGAATCCTGCGCCGCGGCCGTCCCCGACATTCACCCGCTACGGGGAAGCAGTCGTTCGCGAGGTGCTTGGCGCTAAGTTCATTGAAGAACGACCGTTGACCGCGGGCGGAGAGGGGTAGACCATGTACGACGGCATCGTGCAGGAGCTGATCGACGAGTTCGGTCGCCTTCCCGGAATCGGCCCGAAGTCGGCTCAGCGCATCGCATTCCACATTCTGCAAACGCAGAACTTCGACGTGTCCCGGCTCTCTGAGTTGCTCGGAGAAGTGCGTGAGAAAGTGCGCTTCTGCGAAGTATGCGGCAACCTCACCGAACAGGAGCTCTGCTCCATCTGCCGCGACCCGCGGCGAGACTCGGCAATCATCTGCGTCGTGGAAGAGCCCAAAGACGTGGTCGCGATCGAGCGCACCCGGCAGTTCCGCGGGCGCTACCACGTGCTCGGCGGGGCAATCAGCCCCATCGACGGCATCGGCCCCGATGACCTCAGCATCCCGCAGCTCATGAAGCGCCTCGACTCCGGAGAAGTCACCGAGGTGATCCTCGCCACTGATCCGAACCTTGAAGGCGAAGCCACCGCGACCTACCTCTCCCGATTGCTCACCGCGATCGAGGTACCCGTCTCACGCCTCGCCTCAGGGCTCCCGGTCGGTGGAGACCTTGAGTTCGCCGACGAGGTCACCCTCGGCCGAGCATTCGAAGGCCGCCGCAAAGTCGATTGAGTGGGCAAGCACGACGCGCGGTGGTCCTCCCAGCCACATACACCGAGCCGTTCAGACACATGCGAGCCTCGGAGAAGCCGGTCGGATAGACTGGCGGTTGGTACATATCGCAGAGGAGGATCCGCGTGGCATTGATCGTGCAGAAATTCGGTGGGTCCTCGGTCGCCGATGCCGAGAGCATCAAGCGGGTCGCCAAACGTATCGTCGAGACGCGTCGCGCAGGCAATGAGGTCGTTGTCGCAGTCAGTGCGATGGGCGACACCACCGACGAACTGCTCGACCTGTCGGCCGAATGCACTCCGATTCCCGCGCCGCGCGAACTCGACATGCTGCTCACCGCGGGCGAGCGCATCTCTATGGCGCTGTTGGCGATGACCATCAAAGGCATGGGCGCTGAGGCCTACTCCTTCACCGGGAGCCAAGCCGGCATGATCACGACCGCGGAGCACGGCTCCGCAAAGATCGTCGATGTCACTCCCGGGCGCATCCGCGAGGCCCTTGATGAAGGCGCGATCGCGATCGTGGCGGGCTTCCAAGGCTTCAGCCGCGACTCCCGTGACATCACCACCCTCGGTCGGGGCGGATCCGACACCACCGCCGTTGCGCTCGCCGCAGCGCTGCACGCCGACGTCTGCGAGATCTACACCGACGTCGACGGAGTTTTCACGACCGATCCGCGCATGGTGCCACGCGCCCGCAAGATCGATGCGATCTCCGCGGAGGAGATGCTCGAGCTCGCCGCATCCGGTGCGAAAGTGCTGCACCTGCGAGCCGTCGAGTACGCGCGCCGACACGGTGTCGAACTGCACGTCCGTTCCTCGTTCACGAGCGAGCCCGGCACGATCGTCTACAACCCCGAGAAGGGGCATCCGAAGGGAGCTCAGGTGGAAGAGCCAGTCATCACCGGAATCGCCGCCGAGAAGAGCGAGGCGAAGGTCACCGTCGGCGGTGTACCCGACGTTCCGGGCAAGGCCGCACAGATCTTCGAGATCGTGGCGAAGACCAACGCCAACATCGACATCATCGTGCAGAACGTGTCCGCCGCGAAGACGAACCGCACCGACATCTCCTTCACCGTTCCGCTCGGCGACGGCCGACGCGTCATCGAGGCGCTCGAAGCCGAACGCGAGGCGCTCGAGTTCGAGACGCTGCAGTACGACGACCAGATCGCGAAGGTCGCTGTCGTCGGCGCCGGCATGCGTACCAGCACCGGGGTCTCGGCGCAGCTCTTCCGAGCGCTCTCCGAGGCGGGCATCAACATCGAGATGATCTCGACGTCCGAGATTCGAATCTCTGTCGTCGTGCGAGCTGACCTGCTCGACACCACCGTTCAGGTGCTGCACTCGGCATTCGGCCTCGACGCCGACGCAGAGGCCACCGTCTACGCCGGCACCGGCCGCTGAGAAAGAGGAAGACATCATGGCTGCACAGCAGGGCTTCAACGTCGCCATCGCCGGTGCCACCGGACAGGTCGGCGCGGTCATGCGCAAGCTGCTCGCAGAGCGGGACTTCCCGATCGCGAGCATCCGCTTTTTCGCGAGCGCACGCTCGGCGGGGCAGACTCTCGAATTCAAGGGCGAGCAGATCGTCGTCGAAGACATCGCGACCGCAGACCCTGCAGGGATCGACATCGCGCTCTTCTCCGCAGGCGGTGCGGCCTCGAAGGAATTCTCGCCCAAATTCGCCGCCGCCGGCGCCATCGTGATCGACAACTCGAGTGCCTGGCGCCTCGATCCCGAGGTTCCGCTCGTCGTCAGCGAGGTCAACCCGCATGCACTCGACGCCATCGTCGAGGCAGGCCACGGCATCGTCGCGAACCCCAACTGCACCACCATGGCCGCGATGCCCGTGCTGAAGGCGCTCGATACCGAAGCCGGACTCGCACGCCTCATCGTGACGACCTTCCAGGCTGTGTCGGGATCGGGCCTCGCCGGAGCTCGCGAACTCGCCACCCAGGCTGTCGCCGCAGTCGAGTCAGGCGACCTCGAGAACCTCGTGCACGACGGATCATCGGTGCAGTTCCCCGAACCCGGCGTGTACGCGAAGACCATCGCATTCAACGCGCTGCCGCTCGCCGGCTCGATCGTCGACGACGGTGAGGGCGAGACGGACGAAGAGAAGAAGCTCCGCAACGAGAGCCGGAAGATCCTCGAGCTGCCGGACCTGCTGGTTTCGGGAACCTGCGTGCGCATTCCGGTGTTCAGCGGGCACTCACTGGCAGTCAACGCAGAGTTCGACCGAGACATCACTCCTGAGCGCGCCGCCGAGGTGCTCGCGAGTGCGCCGGGCGTTGAACTGAGCGACATTCCGACGCCGCTCGACGCGGCCGGTCAAGATCCGAGCTTCGTGGGTCGCATCCGTGCCGATCAGTCGGCCCCCGCGGGTCGCGGGTTGACCTTCTTCGTTTCGAACGACAACCTGCGCAAGGGCGCCGCGCTCAACACCGTGCAGCTGGCCGAGGTCGTCGCGAACAAACTGGCCGCTTAGGTTCTCATCGCGAGAGCGCACTTCTTCGATCAGCGGAGGAGTCGCGGACTCGCTGACCGCCGCCAAGACCCTGCGAGGGTCGAGCCTGTTCCAGTTCGGCCCTCCGCAGGGTCTTGGCGCGTGCTGAGTCTGGCTGGATAACGAGGCCGGATCTGCGCTGTATCTGGAAACGCATCTGAGTTAGATGTGCAACCGGGAGCCTGGCGTGTGCGACTCCATTCACGCGAACTTGATCAGAGTGCGCAGTTAGGTTCGTAATCTGATCGAAACGCGCAGTTGACACGCGCGTAACCGGTGTTTAAAGTGATTCCAGCGCGCAGTTCATGCCCGAATTTCTGCGTGATTCAGTGGATTTCAAGGAGGTCGGTGTGGACCTGCAATTGTTGGCGGCTCTGCTCGTCGGTGTAGCAGCGGTCATCTTCATTATTCTGCGAACGCGTCTCGACGCATTCCCGGCGTTGCTCGTCGGTGCGATCGTCACCGGTCTCGTCGCCGGCGTCGCCCCTCTCGAACTCGTCGAGATGATGACGACGGGCTTCGGAAACACACTCGCGAGCATCGGTATCGTGATCGGGCTCGGCGTCGCGCTCGGCAAGCTCATGGAGGTGACCGGAGCAGCAGACGCGCTCGCAATGGCCTTCATCCGCCTGTTCGGTAAGGGGCGCGAAGCGATTGCCATGAGCGCGACCGGCGCTGTCGTTTCGATTCCGGTCTTCTGCGACAGCGGCTACGTGATGCTACACCCTCTGGCCCGCTCGTTGGCGCGCAAGGCCAAGCAGTCGGTCGTCGTGCTCTCGCTCGCACTCGCCGGCGGTCTCGTGCTCAGCCACACTCTCGTGCCGCCGACTCCGGGCCCGCTCGCCGTCGCCGGCCTGCTCGGCGTCGACCTCGGCGTGATGTTCCTCGTCGGGCTTCCGTTCGTGATCGTGCTCATTCCGGTCGTGCTCACCTACGCGAAGGTCATGGGCAAGCGCCTCGAACCCTTCCGCGATCACACGATGTTCGCTACGGAGGAGGCCGAGGCCGACAGTCGCCCGGTCATCAGTGTCGGGCGCGCCGCGATCCCGATCATCGTGCCGATCCTGCTCATCGTCGGAAACACCCTCACCACCGCGCTCTGGCCCGAAACCACCGCGCAGACCGTCGCGGGCTTCATCGGTGCACCGGCAATCGCGCTCCTCATCGGTCTCGTGATCGGCGCGTACACGCTGCCGCAGCGCGGCACCGACCGCAAGACCATTGCGAGCTGGCTCACCGAGGCCGCGTCGGCCGGTGGTCTCATCATCTTCATCACCGGTGCGGGCGGCGCATTCGCGAGCGTGCTGACGCAGTCGGGTGTCGGCAAGAACCTCGCAGATGGCGTCGGCATGCTGCCGCTGCCGCTGTTCCTGATCCCCTTCCTCATCGCGAGCGTGCTTCGCGTCGCCCAGGGATCCGGCACCGTTGCGATGATCACCGCCGCTACCCTCGCCGTGCCGCTCGTGCAGGAAGCCGGACTCGACCCGGTACTGGCCGCCATGGCCTCCGCCTGCGGTGCGTTCCTCTTCTCGCACTTCAACGACTCGTTCTTCTGGGTGGTGACGAAGTTCGCGGGGCTCTCGGGAACCAACGCCATGAAGGCCTGGAGCGGCATGACCACCACGATCTGGGTCGCGAGCATCCCGCTGCTGTTCATCCTCTGGGGCCTGACGGAACTGCTCGGCTGAGAGTAGTTTCGAAGCATCGTAGAGCACAAGCCGAGGATCACCATGACGAAGTCGAATCCCATCCTGGTCATCGCTGATGACCTCACCGGGGCCAACGCATCCGGCGCTCGCTTCGCGCGCGCCGGCCTGCGCTCAGCGACCGTCACCTGGAAGTCAGTGGACGGACCGATTCCGGGCTTCGACGCTCTGATCGTCACGACCGACAGCCGGCACCTCGACCCCGCCCTCGCAGCGGAGCGGGTGCGCGCCGTTATCGAGCAGATGCCCGAGGCGGAACTCGTGGTCAAGCGCGTGGACACGACCCTGCGCGGGAACATCGGCGCCGAAGCTGCTGCGGCCATCGACGCTGTGCGTGCGGCCCACCCTGGGGAGACCGTGCGGGGACTCGTGGTGCCCGCATACCCGACCTCGGGGCGAATCACGGTCGACGGAGTGCAGCTGCTGGGAGGGAAGCCCCTCGAGCAGACCGAGCTGCGCTACGACGTGCACAACCCCATGACGACCTCCGTCGTGTCGGAGATCGTCGACGCGCAGCAGAGCCGGCTCAGTCACCGGCATATCTCGCTGCGGCACGTGCTGGGTGATCGGCTTGCCGAGATCCTCACCGAAGGTGACGAAGATCTGCTGATCCTCGATGCGCTCGAAGACGACCACATCCAGGCGATCGCGGCCGCCGCAGCGCAGGTCTCGCGTGCGACCGGCATGCGGTGGGTGACGATCGATCCAGGCCCCGCCGGAGCTTTCCTCGCACGGGCGCTCGACCTCGGCGTCAAGACCAGCGATGCGCCGCCACTGCTCGCCGTCGTGGGCAGCGTCACCGACCTTTCCATCGCCCAGGCCGACTACCTGGCACGCAGTGAACTCGTGCACGAGCTCGAGATCGATGCACGCCGGCTCGCCGGAGAACTGGATCACGAGGCGAAGCATGTTTCCGGTGAAGCGGCTGGCGACCCGGTGGCCGAACTCGCTGATGCGCTCGTCGCGAAACTCGAGCAGGCCGTCTTCCCGCAGCAGGTGCTGCTGCGGGTAACCCCTCCGGCGCAAAGCGGTCGACTCTCGGAGGAGGGCCGCGAACGCCTGCCTGATCTGCTCGCCGAAACCCTGCTGCGCGCACTCGATCGAGTGCGCATCTCAGGCCTCTACAGCAGCGGCGGCGACATCACCGCGGCGATCCTCGAGGTGGCGCGCATCCGCGCCTTCGAGGTCGTCGGCGAGGTGATTCCCCTCGCGGTGTACGGGCGGGCGATCGGCGGCGCGCTCGACGGCGTTCCCGTCGTCACCAAGGGCGGACTGATCGGCACCGAGATCACTGCAGAGGCCTGCATGAACCAGCTGCGCACCCTTGCCGAAGGGCGCTTCGATTCGAATGGAGAATGAATTGACCCGACACACCCTCGCACTGACACTCGGAGATCCGGCCGGCATCGGCCCGGAGATCACGGTGCAGACCGTGCTGCAGGCCGCGGGACCCGACGGCCCCGCCCGTGCCGTCGTCGTGGGGGATCCGGTCTCGGTGCGCGCCGCGCTCGACGTGCTGGGGCTCGAAGCAACGGTGCGCGTCGTCGAATCGTGGAACGACCTGCCCGAAGAGCAGGCCGGCGTGATCGATGTCTTCGACACCGGAGTGCTCGGCGATGAGCCGGTCGAATGGGGGGTCGTCTCGGAACGTGCCGGGGCCGCCGCCGTCCGTTCGATCGAGGTCGCGACTGCGGCAGCCCTCGCGGGCGATGTCGCGGGCATCGTCACCGCTCCCATCAACAAGGAGGCGATCTGGGCTGCCGGCAGCACCCACCTCGGCCACACCGAAATGCTTGCCGAGCTCACCGGATCCGCCCGATCGAACACGATGTTCGTCGCACGCGGCAAGAAGATCTTCTTTGCCACCCGCCACATCTCGCTCAGAGGCGCACTCGACAAGATCAACACCGCGATGCAGGTCGGCGCCATCCATGAGGCGCTGCGTGCCCTCCGGGTCTACGGCACCGATGAACCGCGTCTCGCGGTCGCGGCAATCAATCCGCACGGCGGCGAGAACGGCAAGTTCGGTACCGAAGAGATCGACTTCATTCGCCCCGCAGTCGAAGCGGTGCAGGCCGAAGGACACGATGTAGTGGGCCCGATTCCCGCAGACTCGATCTTCCACCAACTCTTCACCGGGCGCTACGACGCGGTGCTCTCGCAGTACCACGATCAGGGACACATTCCGGCGAAAACGGTCGACTTCAATGGCACGATCTCGGTGACCGTCGGCCTGCCGATCCTGCGCACCTCAGTCGACCACGGCACCGCCTTCGACATTGCCGGACGGGCGATCGCCGACCCCGGTACGATGCTCTCGGCCTACTCCGCCGGAGCCGAGTTCGCGCCCTTCGCCGGACGGATTCGCGACGACTTCGAGGCTTGAACCGCAGATTCGGGTGAGTATCGGGCCCGGCGCACGGCCCTGGCGCAGCCGACTTCCGTCGAGCGCGATGGGCCCAGCGTAGATCGGCTACGCTGGGCCCTCGAGACACCCCGATGAAGGAGGCGTATTTGGACGACGAACCCGTGCGTCGCGGCGAGTATCAGCACACGCGACTACGCCGTGAGCGCCTCGTCGAGATGCTCGACGAGCATCAGGGCTCCGGCAACGTGCAGCAGCTCGCAACCGAGCTCGGAGTGTCAGTGTCGACGGTGCGACGCGACCTGGCGCAGCTCGAGACCGAGCATCGAATCGCCCGGACCTACGGCGGCGCGATCGATCCTGCCCGACTCGACCGCTCCTGGCGGGTGAAGTCGACCGAGCGGCTCGCGCAGAAGCGCGCTCTTGCCCGATGGGCCGCCTCCCGCGTGCAGTCAGGGAGCACCGTGCTGCTCGATTCGGGCACCACGGTTGCCGAGGTGGCAGCGCTGCTGGGAGAGCGCGATGACATCACGCTCGCCACGAACGGTCTGAGCTCGCTGCTCGCGCTCGCCGATACCCGGGCGGAAGTACTCGTGCTCGGAGGTCGTCTGCGCCGTCCGAGCGAGTCGATCGTGGGAACCGCGACGCTGCAGGCGCTGCAGCGCCTCACCGCCGATACCGCCTTGCTCGGTGCGGAGGCGCTCGATGCGGCCCGAGGAGTCAACTGCCCCGAGGGCGATCAGGCCGCGGTCAAGGAGCTTATGGCGTCGGGCGCGCGCGAGGTCTGGGTACTTGCCGACTCGAGCAAACTCGAGCGCCAGCCAGGGTTCTCGTACTGGGCGCCCATGCCCGATGGGTGCGGGATCGTCACCGACTCAGCCGTTGAGGAGCACCAGCTGGCACCGTTTCGCGAAGCCGGGTGGTGCGTCGAGGTGATCTAAGCGGCGGGTCCTGCCGTTCGCCTGCTTGCGCTCTCGTTCCCGCAGGACGCCGACTCCTCGCCCGAGACGAGACTTATCTCACGGCAGTGGCGCCCGGTGTGTGCGGGAGAGCAGCGCACTCAGGCGGCTTCGAGCGTGATGAGTGAAGCCTCAGGGCGGCAGCACAGCCGCATCGGCGTGTAAATGGAGCCGCCGATGCCCGCGCTGACATTGAGATAGCAGGCGCGATGCGCGTCGTACCAGACGCTGAGACCGCGGGCCTGTGCAGTCGGCAGATCGCAGTTCGCGGTGAGCGCCCCGATGCCGGGAAGCCGTACCTGGCCGCCGTGGGTGTGCCCTGCGAGGATGAGATCGGCGCCCGCGTCGAGAAGCGTTCCGAGAGCGGATTGATAGGGAGCGTGGACGACCCCGAGGCGCACCGGGCCGGGCACGGCAGGATTCACTGTCGGCGACGCGGAAGGTTCGCTAGAGGACGGCTCGGACGACCACGAGGACCCGGCGGCCGAGGATCCCTGCCGCACGGTCGCGAGCGCTGCACGCATGGCGTCGTCGTCATCGCGGCTGATGTGCGGATCGTTCAGGCCGAAGAGCTCGAATTCTGTGTCGCGCACGCGCAGTGACGTTGCCGAGTTATTGAGGTCGACGAATCCGAGACCCTCGGTGAATGATCGGGTGAGCGCCTCGTTGTCGATGTTCGGCGCCTTGGTGCCGAGCCTGCTCGGCGAGCGGAGGTACTTCAGCGGGTTCTTGAGTTTGGGGCCGTAGTAGTCATTGGATCCGTGCACGAAAACGACTGGGCAGCCGACCTCGGAGAACGGTATGAGCGCGGTCACGAGCGCAGCTCGAGCCTCGGTGTGACCCATGAGGTCGCCAGTGAGCACGACGAGGTCGGGCTTGAGAGCTGCGAGGGATCGGACCCAGTCGATCTTGCCGCGTTGCCAGGGTGCGAGGTGGGTGTCCGAGATCTGCAGTACCCGGACCGGGCTTGCACCCGCGGGGAGTACGGGGATCGTCGCCCGCCGCACGGTGAACAGGCGCGGCTCGACGAAGGTCGAGTACACCGCGACGCCGGTGGCGGCTGCTCCGAGAACAGCCGCCGCCCGGCGGGAGCGGGTGGGCACTAGTCGCACTTCGCCAGCAGGGTGACCTGGCTGCCCCGTTTGGCCGAGCTGCCGGGATCGGGTGTCATCGACACGATCTCGTGGCGTCTGGGGTTGTTCCCATCTGCCTCGCATCTGAGCACCGTTTCGAATCCGGCGCCGCGTATAGCGCGTTCGGCTTCCCGGCCGTCCTGTCCGACCACATCGGGTACCTCGTCGAGGTTGCCCTTGCTGCGGTAGATGGTGACCGCAGACCCGCGTGCCACAGAGGATCCGGCCGAGGGGTCTGTGGATTCGACCCTGCCCTCGGGCTGCGAACCGTCGACCTCTCCGCCATCGTTGACGGTGAACCCGACGCCAGTCAGCAGCTCTTCGGCTTCATCGTAGGTTCTGCCGCTCGTGTCAGGTACTTCGACCATGGTCTGGCGTGTCGCCGACTCAGCCGGGTCGGGGAACGCTTCGCCTCCGTACTTCTGGTCGGCGACGTTCATCACGGCTGGCCAGACGCTTTGCGCGGCATTCTCGATGCCGAAGTTCGTCAGCGGGACCTGGCCGCTGACGTTGCCGATCCAGAACGCGGTGGTCACGCGCGAGCTGCCGCCCACGGTCCACTGATCCTTGTAGTCGTCAGTCGTACCGGTCTTCGCGAAGTGCGGAACACCGTATGCGGATTGTGCGTGTGTACCCGTACCGTTCGCGACTACGCCCTGGAGCGCATACAGCACTCCGGCGGCGACTTCGGGTGAGACCGCCTCCGAGCATTTGCTCTTGGTGAAGGTGACGTCATTGCCCTCGGCGTCGGTGATCGAGTCGATCGGCACGGGGGTGCACGTCTCACCCTTGTTGGGGAAGGCTGCGAACGCCGTGGACATCGTCATCGGGGCGATCTCATCGGTTCCCGCGAACACGTTCGTGGGGTTTCGGGTGAGGTTCGTCGTTCCCGTGTTCGGGAAGTTCGGAATCGTCTGCGGTGAGGCGCGGTGCACACCGAGCTTCTCGGCGAGGTCCATGATCTCGCAGAGGTCGAGCTGCTGAGCCATCGACACGTACGCGCCGTTGACCGAGTTGGCCGTTCCCTTCATGACGGATAGATTGCCCCACTGGTTCATGCCGTGGTTTCGGAACTGCCAACTGTCGTACCCGTAGACACCGCCGGGAAGACAGTTCGCTCGGAACGATGAGCTCTGCACCGTGCGGCCGTTGCCGTTGACGACTTCATTCAGCGAGTGGCCCTGACGGAGCCATTCCGACAGCGTCCAGATCTTGGACGTCGATCCGACCTGGAATCCACTCGAACCGCCGTAGTCGTAGTCGGTGTTGTAGTTGACGCTCGTGTAGTTGCCGTCCTTCTTCAGCACGTCGGGATTGTCGCTGAACTTTCGGTTCTGCGCCATCGCGAGAACGCGACCCGTACCGACCTCATTGCTTACGACGGTAGAGCCGAGGTCGATGCCGCCCATGGTCGGCGGAGTGTTGGCCTTGATCGCGTCGTTGGCAGCCTTCTGCATGTCGAGGTCGATCGTGGTCACGATGTCGTATCCGCCGCGCATGAAGTTGAAGTTGCGCTCTTCCGGCGTATTACCGAAGCTCGGGTCGTTCTTGATGTAGAGCTGCACGTAGTTGCAGAAGTGGCCGAGACCGTTCTTCTCGGCCGCAGCGCAACCCGCCACGCGCGGCGTAATATCCGGCTCGACCGGCGTATCGACCGCCTCGTCATACTGGGCTTGAGTAATCTTCCCGTGGCTCAGCATCGAGTTCAGGATCTTATTGCGGCGCTCGATGTTCGCCGGAATGTTGTCCTCAATATCGATCTGCAGTTTGCCGGGGTTGTTGACGATCGCGACGAGGCTCGCAGCCTCTGCAAGCGTGACGTCTTTCGCGCTCTTGTTGTAGTAGTAGTGCGCGGCCGACTCGATGCCGTAGATCTGGCGGCCGAAGAGGGCGATGTTGAGGTAGCCGAGCAGGATGTCATGCTTCGGATACTGCTTCTCGATCGAGACTGCGTACCGCATCTCCTTGAGCTTGCGGTCGATGTCTTGACGCATCGCGTCTTCGTAGGCCTTTTCGCGCTCCGATTCATCGGGAATCGACATCGCCTCTTGCACGAGTACGTTACGCACGTACTGCATCGTGATCGTCGACGCTCCCGAGAAGCCCCTGCCCGCGAGGTTCTGCAGGGCAGCACGTGAAGTTGCGAGCACATCGACACCGCCGTGCGAGTAGAAGCGGGGGTCCTCCTCGGCGACCGCAGCGTCTTTGACGTACTGAGAGATGTCATCCCAGGCAACGGTCTCGCGATCCTGATCGTAGAAAGTCGCGATCTTGCTCGTCTTGCCGTCGGCAGTCTTGGCGTAGAGATTGGAGGGCTCTGCGAGCTGACCCGGATCGAGGTGGTTCGGCAGGTTCTCGAACACGCTGATCGCTGAGGTGGCGGCCGCGCCGCTGACTGCGACGAGGGGCGTGATCGCGGCGGTGATGAGCACGCCGGCCACGGCGCTCATGGCGATCGCTCCGAACACGGCACTGAGAGCTCCGCCTGCCGAACGGGGCTTCACCGTGCGGATCGTGCTCTTGCCTGCGCGCGCAGACTTCGATGACAGTGGGGACATAGACTCTAGAGTAAGCGACAGAACTGAAAATCTGCTCGCCGACCGATCGACCCGCACGCCGCGGGTGTTTGACCATGAAGAGGGAGCCCAACGACGTGAGCGAGAGCACCGAGACCGGCGCGGAGAACCCGCGCTGGGAGTACTTCGTCACCCCCCTGATCCTGCACAGCGAGGCCCAGATCCTGAACAATTGGGGATCGCAAGGCTGGGAGCTTGTCCAGATTATCGAGGGCCCCGCCGGGGGCAACGTCGCATACCTGAAGAGGAAGGCCTGAACCGTATGTCAGTCATTGAAGATCGCCTGCGCGAACTCGGCTATGAAGTACCGGAGGTCGCCGCTCCGGTGGCCGCTTACGTTCCGGCGCTGCGCCGTGGAAACCTCGTCTACACGAGCGGCCAGCTGCCCTTCGTAGGCGGCGAACTGCCCGCGACCGGCAAGGTCGGTGACGGTGAAGGCCTTGTGGCTGCCGAGCAAGCCGAAGAGCTGGCTCGCCTGTGCGCGCTGAACGCTCTGGCCGCGGTTCGCGGAGTGGTGGGTTCGCTCGACAAGATCAGCCAGGTGACCAAGGTGACCGCCTTCGTCGCGTCCGACCCTTCGTTCACCGCTCAGCCGCAGGTCGCGAACGGCGCCTCAGTATTCCTCGGCAAGGTCTTCGGCGACACGGGCATTCACGTGCGCTCCGCCGTGGGTGTCGCGGTGCTGCCGCTGGACGCACCGGTCGAGATCGAGTTCGTCTTCGAGGTTGCAGACTAAGACGGACGCAGGATCAGCCCTCACGGGTGAGAACGCGAGTCGGGGCGGGAATCGAGAGCTGAATAGCTCTCCGATTCCCGCCCCGACTGCTGCGTACGGGCGAAGTTTCAGCGCATGCGGTTCGCGATCGACTGCATCACTGCTGTGTCTGCGAGGGTGGTCGTGTCGCCGATCTCGCGCCCCTCGGCCGCGTCTTTGAGCAGTCGCCGCATGATCTTGCCCGAGCGGGTCTTCGGCAACTCGTTCACGACGAAGATCTCACGCGGCCGCGCGATCGCTCCGATCTGGCCGGCCACATGCTTCTTCAGCTCTGGTTCCGCGGTATCCGCGGTCAGAGCCTGCTGCTGAGACTTCAGGATCACGAACGCGACGACCGCCTGACCCGTGGTCTCATCGTCCGCGCCGACCACCGCGGCCTCGGCGACCGCGTGATGCGCTACCAGCGAGCTCTCGATCTCCGCGGTCGACAGGCGGTGACCCGACACGTTCATGACGTCGTCGACGCGACCGAGCAACCAGATATCACCGTCGTCATCCACACGCGCCCCGTCACCCGCGAAGTACTGGTCACCGAACTTGGCCCAGTAGGTGTCGATGAAGCGTTGATCGTCACGCCAGATCGTGCGGACCATTGACGGCCACGGGCGCCGAATCGTGAGCAGACCACCATGACCGCGATCCACCCGGTTGCCGTCATCATCAACCACATTGACATCGATACCGGGCTGCGGCACCTGCGCACTGCCGGGCTTCAGCGCGGTCAGACCCGGCAGAGGGGAGATCATGATCGCACCGGTCTCGGTCTGCCACCAGGTATCGACAATCGGGGCCGTACCGCCGCCGATCACGTCACGGTACCAACGCCATGCCTCAGGGTTGATCGGCTCACCCACGCTGCCGAGCAGACGAATCGAGGACAGGTCGTACTGTCCCGGCACCTGACGACCGACCTTCATGCAGGCGCGGATCGCGGTGGGTGCCGTGTACAGGATCGAGACCTGGTACTTCTCAACGATCTGCCACCAGCGACCCCAATCCGGAGTATCAGGGGTGCCCTCGTAGATGACCTGCGTCGCCGCGTTCGCGAGCGGACCGTAGACGACGTAGCTGTGCCCCGTGATCCACCCGATATCGGCCGTGCACCAGTACACGTCACTGGCCGCTTTGAGATCGAAGATGTCGCGATGCGTGGCCGCCACCTGGGTGAGATACCCACCAGCGGTGTGCAGAATACCCTTCGGCTTCCCGGTCGTGCCCGAGGTGTACAGGATGAACAGTGGACTCTCAGCGGGAAATCCCTTCGGAGTGTGCTCAGCATCGAACGAGACGATCTCTTCGTGCCACCACAGGTCGCGACCCTCGACCATCTCGATATCGTTTCCGGTGCGCTGCACGACCAGCACCCGCTTGACGCTATTCGTGCCCGTCTCGAGGGCGAGCGCATCATCGACAGCCGGTTTGAGGGCGGAGGCGCGTCCCTTGCGGTATCCGCCGTCTGCGGTGATGACGAGCTCGGCTTCGGCGTCGTCGATTCGGGCGCGCAGGCTTTCGGCACTGAACCCGCCGAACACGACCGAGTGGGCAGCGCCGAGGCGTGCGACGGCGAGCATCGCGATGATCGTCTCGGGGATCATCGGCATGTAAATTGCGACGCGGTCGCCCTGCCCCACACCGAGCGCGGTGAGCATGTTCGCTGCCCGCTTCACCTCGGCGGTGAGCTCCGCGTACGTGATCGTGCGGGTATCACCGGGCTCGCCCTCGAAGTGCAGCGCGACGCGGTCGCCGAGGCCCGCGGCGACGTGCCGGTCGAGGCAGTTCGCCGTGACGTTGAGCTCGCCATCGGCGAACCACTTCGCGAACGGCGGGTTCGACCAGTCGAGAATCTCGGTGAACGGTTTCGTCCAGTTCAGCGTGCGCGCTTGATCGGCCCAGTACGCTTCGGGATCTTCCGCCGCCTGCCAATAGATCGCCCGGTCATGACGGTTCGCCTGCGCCGCGAATTCCGGTGTCGGAGGGTACGTCTCCGACTCGAGCGGATGACTTTCGATCGTGCCCTGCTGATCACTCATGGACGTCGTTATCCTTAACAGTTTCGCGGTGCGAGCTCCGTCGCCTGGATGAAAGTCAGCGTAGAAGATTGGACGGGCGCAGGCAAACGGGACACGGGAGTGCACGAGCGTCACGGCAGGTTCCACGGTGCGGGCGTCGGGGCGAATGTGCGTGAGGGCCGGGCGCCAGGTCGTCGGTCGGGTCGACGGTGTGATTCAGGGACTGGGGCGTCGGCGTAATCAGGGGCCGGCTCGGGCGCATTGGGTCGCGCCTCACAGCAGGCATTCACAGCCGAAACAGGATCGATGCCGCCTCAGTACTGTGCAGAGCACCCATACGCCGGGCGGAAATGCTTCGCTGAGAACATGTCCCTGCTCCAACCAATACGGACAGTGCTGCACAGCGGGCCAGCGTCGTCGCGGTCCGCTGCGCCATCTTGGCCCGTTGCGCTGCCGCGGGCTGCGGGGCCGCGCCCTACTGTGCCGTCACGGTCCGTTGCGCCGTTGCGCGCCGCTGGGTCGTTGCGCTCAGCTGTGCTGCCGATTGAGGCTCGACGGGCGCTCGGCGGGTTGCTACCCCTGCTGGACCTTCCGAACCTCCGGGACATCCTGCTGCAGGTGGAGGATGGAGTCGCGAGGCTCTGGATTGACCGGAGCGGGGCTCTCGAACTCATCGAAGGTTGGCAGGCCTCTCCTGCAGCACTGCGTCGACTCGCAGTCGCGTTGGTCTCGGCCGGTGGCCGGCACATCGATGAACTGCACCCCTGCGCCGATGTACGGCTCGGAGATGGGATCCGCGTGCACGCAGTGCTGCCGCCGCTGTCGGTGTCGGGCACTGCGGTGTCGATTCGGGTGCCGGGGCTCCAGCGTCCCGCGTTCAGCGATCTCGTCGCCGCAGGACTCTGCGATGATGAGCGTGCCGACTGGCTGTGTACTGCAATGGCAGAGCGGCGCAACCTGTTGCTGAGCGGAGGTACAGGAACCGGGAAGACGACGGTGCTCGCCGCCCTGCTTGACCTGGCACCTGACACCGAGCGGATCCTCACCATTGAAGATGTCGCAGAGCTCCGCCTGAGGCACCGCCACACCGTGTCGCTCGAGGCCCGCCAGGCGAATACGGAAGGGGCGGGCGAGATCACCCTCGACCGCCTGTTGCGAGAGTCGCTGCGAATGCGCCCTGACCGGATCGTGCTGGGGGAGTGCCGTGGCCCCGAAGTGGTTACGCTGCTCGCCGCGCTCAACACAGGGCATGACGGCGGAGCCGGAACGCTGCACGCGAGCCGAATCGTAGACGTGCCGACGCGGCTGGAGGCGCTCGGCATGCTCGCAGGACTGGCCCCCGACGCGCTTGCTCGGCAGGCGGTTTCCGGTCTGCATGCCGTGGTGCATCTCGAGCGACGCCGCGGGAAGCATCGGATCGCCGACATCGCGGGTTTCGTGCTGCGCTCGGATGGAGGTCTCGGTTTGGAACCGATGAGGTGAGCAGCGCGAACGCAGGTATGCTCCGCCGGCGGACTTCTGCTCGTCGCGACCCGGACGGCGCATCAGCAGAGTCTGCGGTCTCGAGTATCGCCGTGATGCTCAGGGCTGGAGTGTCGCGAGCCAGGGTGTTCGCACAGCTCTCCGCTGAGCATCCGGAGCACAAGGACCTTTCGGTGATGGCCGGTGCCACGACTCGTGGCGACCCGCTCGCCGAGGTGCTGCGTTCGCTCGCGGCGCCCGAATGGCGAGCGTTCGGAGCAATCTGGTTGCTCGCCGAGCAGAGCGGCGGGCCGCTTGCGGATGCGCTCGAGCGATATGCCAGGTGTCTGCGTTCCCTGACGGAGCTGCGCGAGCGGCGAGGAGTCTTGCTCGCGGGCCCTCGAGCAACTGTAAAACTGGTCGCCGCGCTCCCGATACTCGCGGTTGGGTTCGGGTGGTTGGTCGGCTTTGATCCACTGGGGATGCTGTTCACACCGCTCGGACTCGTGCTGGTCGCCGTCGGCATCCTGCTGCTGGTGCTGGGCATCTGGTGGGCCTCGAAGCTCACGGGAGCGGTGCAGCGGGAAGACCGTGTGGCCGGGCTCGAGTTCATCCTGCTCTGGGTGAGTCTCGGCGGTGGGGCCTCGACGCAGTCGGCCCTGCGTCGCATCGCCGACTGCGTCGACCTGGTCGGTGCGGAGTGGGTCGACTTCGAGGTGCTGCGACGAGGCGGGGCTTTGGAGCGCGCGGTATCGACCGCGTTGGCTCACGGGGTGCCACTCGGCGCTTTGCTGCTCGAAGAGGCGGAGGCTGCGCACATGCGGGCCCGGTCCGAACTCGAGAGCGGAGCCGAGCGATTGGGAGTGCGGGTGCTCATTCCGCTCGGCGTCTGCGCGCTCCCGTCGTTCATCGTGCTCGGCGTGCTGCCAGTGCTGCTGTCGATGCTGCAGCCGATCATGTGAGTTCTTCGGTGTTGTTGTGGTTCTGCTGAGGCGCTGTGCCGCGCTCATGATGCCGCTGCATCTTTACCAGTGTCAATGTCCTCACCATCCTCACCGTCCGGTTCGTGCAGGCGCTCATGGCCATATTGCATGGCGCCTCACAAGGGGATCCTGCGCCCGAATCTCTCCCGGAGGCGCCGAAGCGCCACATAAGGCAGCCGCTGCGACTCAAGATGGACGACACCGGTGCTCGCCGGAGCCGTGCCAGATGAAAGGAACGAATATGGTCGCCCAGGTCACCCCGCTCACTTCCGATGCGTCCCGTCTCGCCGACGCATCTCCAGACGGTGAGGTCAACTGTTCCGAGGCCTCGGGGTACGAGACAGTTCCGGTTATGGGAGGTCGGACGGCGGACGAGCCAGCAGACGCGAAGATGTGGGTGCACGCCTCTTGGCGTCCGCGGCGCCCGCTGAAGCGCGTGCGGACACGCTGGGCAAGAACCGAGCGAGCGCTCGAGCATCTGCGCGAGGAGGAACGCGGGGCCGTGACCGCGGAGTACGCGATTGTGATGACTTCGCCATAACCGCATGTGTGAGTGTTGACCTCAAGCGATGCCGCATTACATTTGCGACGGGGACTGCGACCCCGACCTGCCGTCATGCCCAGCCTGTCACCTGCACCCTATGGCGCCAGTAGAGCGGTGGTGGGTCTGCGAATGCGGGGTCACGCTCGTGCCGCGTGTGCGTGACCCGCTCAAGCCCTGGGAATGCGGGTAGCTCGAACTGCTCTACGCACTGACCAAGATGTGGCGACACGCCTTGCCGAGTGGTGAATGTCAGCTCTGCGGCGTACCCTTCATCGAACATACGTTCGAATGGAGGATGCCGTGCGGATACGCGAACAGTCGTCGATCGTGCCAACCTCACCCAACTACTTCCGGGACATGGTGATCGAGGCAATCCGAGACCTTGAAGCCGAACTCCAGGCCGGTGAAATAGACCACGCCACCTACTACTTTCGGATGCACTCACTCAGGAGGATGCTCCGGTGAGAATCAGAGAGTCAAACGCCATCGTCCATGCGACATCGGTCGAGCGTCAAAAGCAGATCCTGGAATCGATCACCGAACTTGAGCAACAGTACGAGGACGGAGAGATCGAAACGCCGGCGTACTGGATCAAGAAACGCGCGCTCGTGAGGATGCTCTAATGCGCCGTGGGGAACGCGAAGCAGCGCAAGCTCGGGATCGGATGCCCTACATCATGATCGAACAAGACCTTTGGGCTGTGCTGCGCTACCGGCGTGATCAGCCCGCAGCGATGATCCGTCGTATCACCGACCGCAACGAGATCGCGAAGTACCTCGTACTGACGTGGCATCCTGATCCTCATAGGTGGCGTCTCATCGCAATGTACGACTCCATTGAGGAAGCGAACGGTTCTGTCCTGTGGGAGTCCTCGGGCATCAGAACCGGGCGGGAGAGCCACCGGCCACCCACGAAGCAGGGGTACATTCCGCAGGAGACGATAGACGGTGCACCGCACGTCCCACTCGACACAGAGTAGCTACGCGGGGTCGAGAAGCTCGGGCCCGTCACCCCGCAAAGGGTTCACCGCCCACTCCCTAATCTGTTCACTCACCGAGATAGATGCTTCGGATACGGCGTCGACAAGTAGCTGGTCGCCTTCGGTTTCGGGGTCGAGCCAGTCATGCAGCAGCTCATCGGTCATGAACACCGGCATGCGGTCGTGCAGCGGCTCCATGACACCGGCTGATGCTCGGGTGAGAATCGTCGCAGTGAGATGCCAACCCTCATCGTCACCAGCGCCGGGTTCGTGCCACCACGAGTACAGACCCGCCATGGGGAGGATCGGTGCAGGCCCGAAGATCGCGTGCGGTGTGCGCTTCCCCTTCGGTCCCGTCCACTCATAGAACCCGGACACGGGAACGATGCAGCGGCGGCTCTTCACCTGATTCTTAAATGACGCTTTCTCCGTAACCGTCTCGGAGCGCGCGTTGAACGTCGGAAACTTCGTCTTGAGTTCCTTCGACCAGATCGGCACCAGCGACCAATACGCCGTCTCGAACCGGTGCTCACCGCTCTTATGGTCCGTGAACACAGTCGGCAGCTGCTGCGTCGGCTTCAGATTCCATGACGACTCCGCACCCTTCGGTCGCTCACGCATCCACGACGCCAACTCCGTGTCCGCAGCGACCGGCATCATCTCGTCATAGTCCACAACGACTCTTCCGCACATGCCCACAGGGTACGCCCGCTCAGGTGCGGTGGGTACCCACAGCTGCGTAGTGTGACCCCATGAACGACCAGGCACCCCAGTACATCTGCGACGCCATGCTGGAGGACTGCGACCCTCAGATCCCGTCATGCCCCGCGTGTGATCTTCACCAAATGCAGCCCGCACCCCGCTGGTGGGGATGCGAATGCGGGGTGAGGCTCCTCCCGAGCAGGCGGGACCCAGTGCAGCCGTGCGAGGCGCTCACCGGCGGGTGACCTGGACCGCGTCGCGCGAGACATGAGTGCGTCCCAACCGACCCTGTGCGCCTCACATCTGTGCGGGATACGGTGCAGATATGACGAAAGCATCTGAGAAACGCGCCGCAGCGGCCCGAAAAGCTAGGTGGGATAAGGAAGTAGCAGGCACGGGCCACTCCTACCAGCCGACTGAAGCAACCCAGCTCCGACGAGATATAGAGATCAAGCGAGATCTCGATGAGCAAGAGAAAGAACGCGAAGCGTAGCACCTCGGCCACTGTCTGCACCCCGGAAATGACGAGAACGCCCCGCGCACCTCAGTCTCACGGCTCTAGTGCGCGGTGAGTGGTGCGTTGAAAAGAAGCAGTTACTTTCGTTTCCCTACTTTTCTATCGCTTGTAATCAGGGTGCGCTTTCGCTTCCTTCTCACTCAGCACGGTCAATCCGTGAGGAGTTTGAGAGAGCCGCTCAAGCAAATGCACCCAGGCCGGATCCAAACGTGGCGGACGCCCACCTGAGAAGCTGAACGTGACCGGGAGCCCTGGATGCATCCACAGCGAAACCCTCCCTGAACCCTGAGTGGCCGGGATGCCCCAGGACAACAGGAACGATTCATGCTTACGTAGCTTCCGGACCATCGCAGCTTTGATGTGCGCAAGCTCTCTATCATCGAATTCATAAGCATCGTTGCCGTAGACCAGATAGCCCATATTTTCCATGATCCCACAATCCGCTATGGCCAGCACGGGGATCTACTTGCTCTCTTTATAAGACCGCAGACGACTCGGAAATCTCGTGAGAGCAATGCGCCGATAGGCCGACAACTCTAACGGGGAATTGGAAAGGCAAAGGCGCCGGCCTATCGGTAAATAGATGATTGCATAAGCCACGAGGCAAGACAACGCCCCGCAAACACAGAAAGCGCCCCCTCCTGGCCGAAGCCAGGAGGGGGCGTACTAGTTTTGCCTATTCAGCGGCGTAGCGCGGCACGTAGTGTGGTCGGGCGTCCGACCCGAGCATGAGCCGCTCGACGGAGGGCCAGCGATCGCCGAGCCACTGCGCGACCCGCTGGTAGAGCAGGATCACAAGGGCGATCACGAGCGCCTGCAGGATCGCGAGCGCCGGTACCGACACGACGCCGGCCTCCGCGACGAGCTCGTCGACCCAAGTGAGGGCGACGGCAAGGATCGGGATCTGCGCGACGAGGCGCGCAACGAGCACCGCGACGAGCGCAGCGATCACCGTGCGCCGGTCCTGGGTCTTCCGGTCAGTCTTGGTCTGTGGCATGAAACACTCCTACTCGATGTAGCCCGCCGGCGGACCCGGCGGGGGCGGGCCAAGGCCCTGGTTGATGTGCGACCGGAGATCCGCGACATGCTGGCGGGAGGCGGCCTTGTCGACCCACATGCGATCCAGGCGGGTATCTCCGGCGGCGCGCTCCTCGCGCAACTGCTCCACATACGCGGAGCGTTCCTCTTGGAGCTGGTCGATCAGGGTTTGCGTGTCCTCGCGGCGCTTCCCTCGCGCAGTGAGCGCACCGACCGTGAGGCCAACCACACCAGTGATGAGCGCCTGGATCGTGGCACCCCAATCGACCTGTGCGAGCGGAGAAGGATCACTCATCGTCCCTCCGTCTCGTGAGCAGGTGCACGGCGGTGATCACCCCGACCATTGCCAGTGCCACGCCAGCGGCAACTGGCGCCGCGGCGATCGGGCTCATCGCATGCCTGCCTGAGCGGCTGCGCGATAGTCGCGGTAGGTCGGCCCGTCGACCTTCACGGACGGGCCACCGCCGAGCTGGCCCTTGATGTCGTTCGCTTCCTTCTGGTCGTAAATCTCCTTAAAGAGACCCGGCCCGAAGATCGCCCAGCGGCGACCGGGGCGCCTCGCGTCCTTCACGTATGCGTCGGTGTAGATCATGATCATGGTGCGAACTCCTCGCTTCGAAACGGACTTCTTGGTGGTGCGGCTGACAGTGCCGCCGAAGCGGATGCCAGCCTTGGGGCGCAGGTAGCCGATGACGCCGCGGGTCACAAAGTCACTGATTTGGACTGCGCCGGGGTTCTGGGTGAGGCACCGCAGCATCCCCGCACGCGGCACGCTCAGCACGGTCGCGACATGGGAGAGCGGGAACCACACGGAGCCGAGCTCCCAGAACGCGACATCACCAGCCCTGGGGGTGGCAGTGGCGGGCAGGATCTCGAACCACTCCGTCAAACCGGAGCTGCGAGCGTTGTGGTAGACGTTGCACGCCCAGCCACCATGCGGTGATGTTCCGCCAGCGTTCGTGTAGGTCGGCCACGCCGGAACACCGAGCGCCTGCGCGTAGTGGCTCCACTGGTCCCAGCATTGGGCGCCGAAAACACCATCAACATCGATGTAGCGCGCTTTCACCTGTGCGATGTAGCGCGTGAGGTCAAAAGCCATAGGTGCCTCCCTCTAGAAATGGGTGAGCCCCCACCGAAGTAGGGGCTCACGAATATGGCTGAAACGAGTAGCGTCGCGCGGCCTGTCCTCGAACAGTGAGATCCGTCTGCAGGGGTCGCGGGTCTATCTCGATTCGCCAGTGACCTTCGCCGGAGACACAGACGGGTGGGTAGACCTGCCGTATAACTCGGGGTTCCATGCGGGGACAGCGCAGCAAGCTCAGTACCGCATCAAGGGCGGCATTGTGTACTACCGCGGCGGAGCGCAAGTGAACTCAGGGTCTTTCCCAATGGCGGAGTCGATCATCGTCCCCGCTGGTGGGCTGCCAGAGATCGCAAGGCCAACTCAGCACACGCGCTTCGTTGGGCAGGCGACGGCGGGACGTGTGGCAACGATGTTCATTCACACCAACGGTGCGGTGTATGTCCGACCCAACTATGACGGAACGGCCCCGTCATGGATCTCCGGTGTTGTCTCGTACCCCGTGTAGTAGCGCGATTGCTCACTCCGTCCTGAGTGGGTAGGTGAGTGTGAACCTGCACCGGGTGCGGTTCGCGTTGGAGGAGTTCGCGAAACCTATCGTCCCGTTCGGGCGAATGAACGCAACATCGGCAGCGCTCCCCAAATAGGACGCCGCGAAGATCAGGGACGGCTCTGCGGGCGACAACCACGCTGGCACTCCGTTCCAGTAGGTCGACGTTCCCGGAGTGAAGGTTCCCGTCAGATCGCACTTGATGATCACCCATCCGGATCTGATCTCGTATGAGACCCCCTCGGTACCAATGGAGGCGCCCGACGGGGTTCCGGGCAGGGGCGTCGGACCGTCTGTGTCTCCGGCGAAGGTCACTGGCGAATCGAGATAGACCCGCGACCCCTGCAGACGGATCTCACTGTTCGAGGACAGGCCGCGCGAAGTGATCTTGAGGTGGCGGGCCTCGGCCATGATCCCAAGCGTTGCGACAGCCCCGAACCACGGATCTGTCGTGTGATCCGTGTAGATCTTCGTGGCCCCTTGACTTATGTCAAGCTCTCCCTGCACGAACCGGGCTACACGCTGCGAGCCCTGATCGGCTGAGTAGATGACCGCACGCAAGTTTTGATCACGGGTGATGCCTGCGATCCCGGCGAAGGTGTCGTACTTCACCACGCGTACATCGTCGAGATACACAGATCCTGACGTTTGAGGCCCCTCTAGCTTGATCCGGGACGCGCCCAACCGTGGCGATGCGTTCAGGGTGATCGCAGTCCACACCCCGGCAGGGATATCAGCGACCGCGAGTGCGGGGGAGTAGTTCGCCTCGTCTGAGAACAGATACAGGGTGAGCCGTTGCGCCACCGTCGCGTACACCCACGCTTCAACATATCCACCGCTCGGAAGATCCACGGGCGTGATGGTCCGTTCAGCGAACCGCCACGAAGGACTGCCGGTGTTGGACACGAGGATGGACCGTGTTCCTTCATGCGCCTGAGCCGTCGATACCGACAGCGGTGCCCCGGTAGCACCCTTCCAGTCGCCAGACGTTTCACACGGATCATGCAACAGCTCGGTCACGGACGAGACCGAATCGAGCCGGAACTCACCGCCCTCGAAGAGGCCACCGTAGAACTCACGCCCGTAGTAGAAAGTCGCCGCGATCTTCTCGGCACTGATCCCACCGTCCTCAATCAGGATGTTCCCGACACTGCCCGGCACGAGTACGGAGTCAGCGATCAGCCGGTAGTCCTTCCACTCCGCACCGTCCCACATGGAAACACCAGCGAAGACCTCCTGCCCCTCCCTGATCTCGGAGCGGTACCAAAGGTCACCGCCCACGAACGGAGCATCCGGGTCTTCCACCGGCTCTGTTGCGCCCGCAAAGATGCGGTTACGCCCATCAGCCGTGGACTGTGCACGCTGCGCCGCTTCGAGCGCCTGACCTGCGGACTCCCACTCCTGCACGATCGTGATGTTCATCCAAGAGAAAGACTCGTCCGAGTACACCGCCAGATCTGCCGCGTACAGGCGACGCCCCGTCTGGTACGGAGTCTTGAGCGGATACCAAGGATCCCCCGGAGGGTTCTCCGTCGGGATGGGAGGCTGATTAGGGATCACCATGTTCGCGTAGTAGGTCACGACCCCTAGCAGCGTGACTACTTCGCCGGAGCCGCCACCCGACATCAGCACCGGATCCGACACCGCCGAGGTTTCGTCCGCATAGGTGACGACCGTGCGCATCCACACGTACTCGCCCTCAGCCGGGGCAGGCGCATCAGTCGACCAACCTGTAGTCGGCGCAGTCTCCTTCGAATCACTGACCGCATATTCGATGACCGAGGCTGTTACCGAGCGGCCTGCCGCATCGAGAGCCTCCTGTGCCTTGGTCGCAGCATTCTGCGCT
Organism: Leucobacter sp. GX24907; assembly: GCF_053567335.1. NCBI lineage: Bacteria > Bacillati > Actinomycetota > Actinomycetes > Micrococcales > Microbacteriaceae > Leucobacter > Leucobacter sp. GX24907. The sequence goes on from NZ_JBSGPD010000004.1 coordinate 78,780, forward strand.
GTAGTCACGGCTCCCAGAGCAGCCTGAGCTGCCTGATCAGCCTTCGCCTGAGCCTCATCCACCGCATCAGAAGCCAGCGAAGCCACTACATCAACGTCCTCGATGTACTCCCGCTGAGTGAGGAGCTCGTCCTCTTGCTCGGCAAGCCACGTACCGTGCTCGGCAACGTCATCGGAGATGCCTTCGCTCTGTTCCCTGAGGCGATCCAGATCCTCAGCATCCAGGCCGACCCGTTCGTCGAGCGCAGCGTCCCGCAGATCACCCACCGTCTCGGTGGTTTCCGACAGCTCGCCGACAACGTCGCCGAGTTCGCGATCACCGTCATCAGAAGAGATGACCGTGCGCTCCACCTGCCGAACCCGCATCAGCCCTTGCAGGGTGCGTTCCGTGCGTGCCAGACGTGCGGCGAGAGCCTCAATAGCTTGCTGGTCAGACATGCGGCTCCAATCTCAATCTTGCTTTGCCTGTCCCGACTCGCTGCCAGGACACAATGCGGTGCTTCACCGTCACCGACCCGAAGTGCGGGACCTGACGGAGACGTATCGTGATCGTGTCCCCAGCAGCCCACGCCCCAATCGCCGCGTTCGGGTGCTCCCGCACCACCAGCTCCGGCACCAGCAAGGCGCGGCGAAGCCTCTTGAGCTCTGCACGAGTCGCCGCCTGCAGCACCGACTTACTCGTGATCGACGGATCAGAGAACAGGGTGTTGCGGTACATGCGGGGGTCATCCACGACCGCGTTCGCGGTCAAAGACTTCTCACCCTCACCCGCACCAGATCCGAGCACCTCTGACGCGTACTCCTCCGGGATCGTCACCCGCGGCCTGCCGACGATGTTTCGACCGGACTCAAAGATCAGATCGTCCCGGCCACGCCCCACCCGCGGATACTGGATCTCCAGAGTGAGCTTCGGTGCACCATGGGTGCGTTCAGTTCGGGTGGTGAACTCAAACGGCGTCGACTGTGCGAGATCCATGAGTGCACGCCACGAATCCGGATAGTCGGCGGCGAGCACCTTGTATGCGCCACCGTCTTCCCGAACCTTTTCCTGCGCCGTCCGATACCGTTCCTCGGCCGCATCGAATGCCGCCCTCACTGGTTCTTCGGCTTCCTTCAGCACGGCGAGGTCATCCTTGTACGGCAGCAGCATGTCGTCGCGAGTTTCACGCCGGGTCCGGATCGCAACATCGTGCGGTTCCAGTTGGGCTTTCACCGGGTCGATTCGGTTCGCCCAGTAGGTGCGGCGGTTGTCGTAGGCGGTCTTCGCGTTCGCAATCGCCGTCGAGGAAGCCTTGTTCTTCCGCAGGTTGTCGTACGTCGCCTTCAGCGACTTCAAAGTGGGGTCGTCGCGGCGCTGACGGATGAGGAGAGCGTGCTGTCGTTGGATTGGCTGGCGGGCCTTTTCCATCGCCTTGATCGCCTTGTCGTGCGGCGCTGAGAGGCGCTTGATCTGGGCTTCGAGTGCCTTGCGAGGCTTCGCCGCCCCGTCATACGTCTTCTTAGCGCTATCCCGTGACGCTTTCGCGGTGAGCATCGCCGTCTCGGACTTCGACCCCACCCGCACCGGGGTTGACCCGGTCACTGTGACACCGAGAGCACCACGCTTATGCGACTGGACATGCCCCCACAGGGAGCGGGCGAGAGCGGCAGGGTCAGCGACCTCACCCCACAGGTTTCCCGTGAAGATCAGATCGTGCAGATACCCCTGCCACTCCCTCGCAGAGACGGTTAACTCGGCACCCTCCCCGTGCACGCCGTCGACGATGCCCGTCCAGACTCGCTCGGATTCGGTTTCGACATGGATCCACGTCCCCCACGACTCAAGCAGCCGGCGGCCATCATCCGCGATAGACCGGGCAATGCCATTTGCGAGTGTGCCGGTGAGCTGCTCGTACGTGGTGTGCACAAAGTCCGGGCCGTCACTCTTTAAGGGGAGGTTGAGGTGCAGCCACTCGTTCGACCCGAACCGCTGCACCAGATACCGGTACGTCACGTCGACCTCCTTCTAGAGCAAATCAGAGCCGATCGCCCGCTCCGCGAAGGTCAAGCGACAGCTCAGACCTCCCAATGCGTTCATATACACAGCGGTGTCACTGCCAGAGTCCTGTCGCCCTGCTTTGAAAACGAAGGTGATGGTCTTCCCGCGGAACTTCGCCGGAATTGGGACTTCGTCTCGGACAAGCCAGCTGGCAGTTCGCTCATCTGGAGTTGCTGGCGCATTGAATGAGAACTGCTGTGTCGCGTACTCGTACTGCTGCTTATTTGGCCAGGTGTGAGGGCGAGACTCGTCCCCGTACTCGATCCAGAACCGCCCGTAAGGGTTCTGCCCGCCGGCGTAGAAAATTGACGACCAGTCCGCTTCCACAACCATTCGCGTCGCATAATCCGGGATCTCTATTTCAAATTGGTTGGCTGCACCACCACCGCCAGGGAAATACTCGCCGCCGTCCTCGAGCTTCCCTCGGAGATACATCTGCATACCGATGTTGTCTCCAGCGACTCGAGGACGCGCGAACACAGCAGTATCACGACGAGGCGTATGCACCTTACGCAGATCGGTGATCATGCCGTTCTCGTTAGTGATCGTCCCCGTCATCGCAGGAAGCCGCAGCCGCGCGAGCACGTAGGCGGTCTCGCTCTCATATCCCGGGACGTCGGTCAGCTTCGTTGTACCCGCGGGGACACCCGAGATGACTTCCACGTCGATGTACTGTGCGTTCGCGCGTGCGTCCGCTTCCTCTTCAGGGGTGGGGAGGGACGCGCCGGGATCCGGCCACGGGGACCCTTGCCAGTACGGGTCTTTCACTCGCATTACGACTAGGTCGTAACGAACCTCAGAGGTGTTGTTCGGGGGGACGGTGATTTCCTGCTGGCGGGTCACCGATCCGAAATACATCTCTCGGACCGCGCCGGCAGCGTTGGAGCGGATGAACGCGGACCCGATGGTGACGCGCACGCCCCCGCCCGGGGTCGCGTACGGCAGCACGCGGAGATCGCCGATCTCACAGACGCCTTCCGCGCCCTGTTGCACGCCATACACGAAACGCCTGACTTGCTCGGCCGAGTGCCATGCGCCGCCGCCGATGAAGAAGTGCTGGACTTCGAGATCTTCCAGAGCCATTAGATAGCCCCCTTCCGGTTGCGCCACCGCACATCCACCTGGGCGGTGCCCTCGATAGATGCGCCACGAAGCGCGACCACGTTGTCACCCGGCAGCAGCGTGCACTCCTCCATGAGAGAAGAACGCGGGTCCAGAAGCTGCGCCGGACGGTCATTCAAGTAAGTGGCCATGCGGCCAGGACGGGTATCGACCGTCGCCCGGTCATACGGGCCGAACGCCCGGTTCATATAGAGCCGCCACCGGCGGGGCACTTCGATGATCGCGCCGGACTGGATCGGCCCCTGAAGCTCGTACACCGCATTCACTGGGGCGTCCCCGTCCACCAAGATGGGGGAGGCGCGAGAGGACTCCACCGCAGTGCGTAGAGGCTCCATGAGCGGTGCCATGAGTCCACCCGACTGGGCAGGCACAAGCCGGAGAGTCGCGGAGTGCCAGCCGTCACCGTTCCCGGCACGGTAGGCGCCCGTGTGCGCGGGCTTGAACGGCAGATCGACATAGAGCAAGGCACTGCTCTGCAGGTCGTCGTCCGGGGCAGCACGGCGCGGCCTACCCTCGATGACGTACTCGCCACCGATCGTGAGATCAGCGAGCGCACCAGCCTCGGCACGGACCCGGTCGGCGCGCCACACACGCAGCAGCTCCGACCTGGCCTCCATCGCTAACCTGACGCACTCGTCATGCGGGTACGGGGCATCAGTGAAGTCGATCTTCACCTGGATGGTGATCTCACCTGGCTCGACAGTGTCCTGACCGAACCAGACGAGGTCACCCCCGGGAACAAGGTCGTCGTCAGCTTCATAGCTGTCCGGCGCTTGCTCCCAGGAGATGACCTGCACCGCGTGTTCGAGGGTGCCGAACTCGTAGTTCACTCCCTCGTAGGAGAGCCGCCAGGGTGCGAACATCGTTATCCTTCCCGCTCGCGACGCTTGATAGCGACCTCGAGCTTCTTCAGGTCTTCCGACTTCGCATCCACACCGACGTAGAGGTTCTCCGCCAGCGGGGCAGAGGACCGACGTCGACGACGCACCTGCACCGACTGAGCCGGAGCGGGTGCCGTGGCAACACTGGTGCGGTTCGCCAGCAGGTCACCCCGAGCGAATGCCCGGGTGCCGTACACCTGGTTCGCGGGGATGCTGCGGAACGCGAGCGCCTGCAACCGGTCGATCGCACCGAGCTTGTGCGCAGCCTCAAACAGGAGGCCGATGTTCCGTTCCCGGAACTCCGGCTTCCCGCTGATGTACGCCTCCCACGGAACCCCCAGATGGAGCTCCGCGAAGTTGTGCAATGTGCCGTCAGCACCTGGCTTCCAGATGCCACCGTTCACGCCCTGGTACATGCCTGATGGCATGCCTCCGGCTGCGAACTGCTTCACTCCGCCCGAGTAGAGGCCGCCGGCCTGCTCGTTGCGAGAGCGGACGGCACCAGCGATTCCTTGCGCGCCGGAGCCGGTCACCTTGACGTTGATGAGTGCCTCGCGAGTCCGCGCCAGGTTGTTCAGCACGTTCTCGACTTCGGAGGCGCCCGTCTGGGTGACCTTGATGTCCTTCGAGCCCGGGATCCTCTCGACCGCGTAGCCGGCGTCCCGGAGTCGTTGGATGACCTCAGGATTGCCGGGATCCTGCACCCTGATCGACTTCCCCGGAGGGATGCCGTCAAGCTGCAGGGCGAGCGCGAGAGCACGCTGGTCGACCTCATCGATCGTCCCGTTGTCAGTGAGCAGAGTCGCGACAACGTCGGGCACGTCGAGGTAGGAGCCGATGAGTCCATCGATCTGGCCCTTGGTGAGGCCAGCCTCCTCCATCGTTGTCCGAAGCGTGCTGATGTAGCCTTCGCCAGCTTCAGCAGCTGCAGCCATCGCACCCTCGACGTCACCGTCCGCAAGCGCCTTATCCGATGCGGCACGAGCAGCGTCGAGCATGGCGTCTCGGGAACCTTGCATGGTCTGCATGAATGACAGGCCCGCACGCGAGCTCTCATCGATCGCTCCGGCACCGTCGAGCGTGGACTGCCAGAGCTTCTTCCCGGACTCATCGGTTTGGGCGAGACCCTCGGCGAGGTTCAGGTTCGTCTCGGAGAGCTTCATCTGAGCCTCTTCGGCGGAGATCGCCCCACCCTTGAGCTCGTCGAGCGCCTGCTTCAGAGCACGCACGCGTGATTCAGCGTCGGCCGTGGTGTCGCGGGCAACCGACAGTGCGTCGTTGAAGCGCGCGTTGCTGCGAGCCGCATCCGACATAGCTGCGGCTTCCTGCCGCATCGCGTCACGATGCCGCTCCGCCTCCGCCTGCGCTTCCTTAATCGCAGCACGCTGCTCCCGGTAGGCTGCGACGAGGTCCATGTGCGGGCCAATCGACAGCTTGAGAGTGTCAGTCGCACCAGTGACTCGCATGTTCATGCTCGCCCAGTTGCCGCCGGTCTCGTCGAGAGCAGCATTTACCTCAGCGGTGGCTGACTTGTACCCGAGCGAGTGGGCAACCAGCGTCTCGTAGGAGACGCCGAGCATTTCGGCGGCTTCCTTCGCCTTGCCGGCGTTGCCCTCCTGCTCAGCGGTCGCTGCCGCCGAGGCGACGAGGTCGTTGCGGAAGACCTTGGCCGCGTTGGATCCGTCCATGAGTCCAGAGACGAAGGACTGCTGGGAGACCCCCGCGGACTTGAACGTCGCAGCGATCTCCTCGCTGGATGCGGACTGGGCCACCATTTCGCGAGACGCCTCAGTCAGGGATCCTGTCGTCTGGTCGAGGGTGCCCTTGAGGTCGGCGACGCGGTTCTTGTGTTCCTCAACCTTCTGCTGTGCCGCGGCGTTGGCGTTCGCCCAGACGGCCACAGCAGAGGCGACGACGGTGAGGGCTATACCAATCGGGTTTGAGAGGAATGCTGCCTTGAGCGCATCGCCGAGTCGCAGCACGCTGCCCCGAGTCACGCCAGCCGCATACCCGAGCGCACCGACACCGTCGGCTGCTGCTGAGATGGCGGTCACTCCACCTCGGGCCGCGAGGTTCTGAATTCCGGTAGCAACTGCCCGAATCGAACCTTCCAGGGGGCCAGCGGCGCGGTGCATCGCAAGGAACGCAGCGACCCCGATCAGCACCGGAGCCGGGATATCAGCGAAGGCCTTTACCAGGGGGGTGAGGACCGCGACTAGCAGGTCGATGCCACCGGCGACGAGAGGCAAAGCTGAGTTCAGAGAACCTGAGAGCAGGGTAGCGATTTCGCCTAGGACAGGCAGCAGAGGCTTACCTGCCGAGAGAAGCTCACCCAACGCCGACCGCACCTCCGGAGAGGCAGCAGCGAGACCGACAAACGCGGCCAGGACAGGGTTCGCGGACAAGCCGAGCACCTTGAACACCTGTGCGAGCGGCCCCACCTGGGTGCCGACAGCCAGCACTGCGCCAGCCACCGCGGCGATGCCGGGGGCGTGGTTGGCGAGCTTGTCGAGCGACACCTCCAGAGAGGACGCGTCCCAGCGTTGGATCGACTGCTGAGCCGAATCGAGTCCCTGAGTTAGATTCGCGAAGAACGGCATCGACCGGTCCGTCAGGATCCCCATGACGGGGACGGCCTGCTTCTCGATCGCGCGCAGCACGTTCGCGACCTGGTTCGCCCAGTCCACGGCCATGCCGCCACCCTCGGCGGACACGAACGGCTCCGCGATGTGGGAGCCAAGGTCACGCGAGGCGGCCTTGATGCGGTCGACCGCGCCGTCCCAGTTCTCCTTCACACCGTCAGCAGCGCCCCCGAAGCGGTTCTGCATGGCGTCGACCAGAATGTCGATCGCCTCGGCTCCGCCGATTGCGCCGTCGGAGATGTCCTCTCGCATCTGGGCGGCGGTCTTGCCCATGGCGTCACCCATGAGGGTGGCCGCGTCGATACCGCGGTAGCCGAGCTGGTTGAGGGTCTCGGCGGTGATCTTGCCGGTCGATTGGACGTTGGCGAGGATGTTGACGACTTCGGAGATCTGCTCGTTGCTGCCGCCCATTGCTGCGACGGCTTGCTGCACTGAGTCGAGGGTCGGGATGACCCGCTTGGCTTCCATGCCGAAGCCGAGGAGCTGCTGCTGCGCCTGGATGAAGACGGCCTTCGAGAACGGACTGTTCCTCGCGAAGTCGTCGAGCTTGCCCATCTGCTCGTTCGCAGCCTCAGCACCACCCAGCAGCACGCGGAGGGCTGCACGGGAGTTCTGCTGCATCGAGTTGTAGGCGACGCCGGTCTTCGTGAGGATCGCCAGGTACGCGCCCGCCGCGGTGACGAGACCGGTGGTGGCGCCGGCGGCGGTTCGGAACGCTGCCGCACCCGCCTGGCCGAAAGCGGAGCCCTTCTGCCCGGCCTCCTGGAAACGGCGGCCGACGCCGTCGAGTTGGGAGTGGAACTCGCTGACGCCCTCGAGCGTCAGGGCAGCGGAGAGGCGGCCAACTTCGAAACTCACTGGTCCTCCTTCTGGTGGAGGCGCGCGAACGTCGCGCCGGTCAAGCTCTCGCGGATGCCGAAGAGGCTGAGGATCACCTCCCGCAGCGATCGCCACGGCAGCTCCATCAACGCCTCAGAGTCATCGGCTGGGAGCCGGGGATAGAAACGGAGCAAGTCAGGGAGGACGTAGTCACGCCAGTGCTCGACGACGTGCCCCCATACGAGGCGCGGATTGACGCTGTCGCCGTCGTTGTCGGATTCCTCGACCTCTAGGCGGAGGTAGTCGGGCCACCAGTGGGGCTCTTCGTAGAATCCTCCGCCGAGGTGCCGGCCGCCGAATCGAGCCATGTCCTCAGCAGTTCGAACTGATCGCCCAGCCCGGAGGAGGCCATCACGCGTCCGAGGGCTTTTGGGTAACCACCCGCCTCATCGAGGAGGTCAAGCACGGCTTCGATCCCGCCACCGCCGGTGTTCCACAGGGTGGCCACCTGGGCGACGATCTGCTGTCGGGCCTGGCGCAGGTTCTCGAAGTCGGTGAAACGCTGCAGGGCGGCTTGCTGGGCCTTGTTCGGGGCCTTCCTCCGCTTACCCGCAGGGGCATCGGGGACACCGAGGGCAAGCTTCGTGAGACGTTCAGTATCTTCGTACGCCTTCTCTGGGCCTTCTCCGTGGAGGGTGGTGCCCATGGCGATGCCGACGAGGAGGGTCTGGATCTCCAAGCCGACTTTGCCGGGTACGGGGTAGATCGTGAACTCTGTACCGTCACCGAAGTCGATGATGAGGTTGCCGAGGTGTTCGCGTGCAGTGGTGGGCATGGTCGTGCTCCTTGAAAGTCAGTAGGTCGTGCAGAGGAGGGGGTGCCTCGGGGCGCGGCACGACCATGCGCGCCCCGAGGGGTCAGAGCGGTTAGCCCTCGCCGGGCTCTGCGAGCGCCGGGTTCGGGACAACCGCACGGTCGCCCTTCGAGGTGAGCGTGAACGTGAAGAACTCGATATCGGCGTTGCCGGTGTTCTTGCGGGTGAAGGACACCTCAGCGGTGAACTCCCACGAGAGCTCTTCGATCCACTCGTGGTAGACGCGAACCTTGATGACCTTCTTCGTCGGATCACCACCGGTGATGTGCGACTGAGCGGCAGCGAGGAGCAGCGAGATGAACGGCTGGACCTTGCCCTCGCTGTTCTTCACCGCCTTCGCGTCGAACACAGTGGTGAACGTCTCACCAACGGTCGAGACGTCGTCCTGACCACGGTTCGCGTAGGTCGTACCGTCTGCGGTCTTCGGTGCGCCGGTCGGGTTCAGGCCGGTCACGTCGGGAGCGCGGAGCCAGGTCGGGTCCGTCTCGGGTGCCGCGGGGAGTGCGGCGACGTCGCAGTGGTACTCGTAGGACTGGCCGTTGAGACCCTGAGTGGGCGGAGCGGGGGTGAAATTAGCCATGATGATGGTTTCCTTTCTGGAAAGCGAGAAGCCCCCAGCGGGCGCCAGGGGCTCAGGTCTTGGAACAGGGGTTAGTCGTAGCGGTTGCCGCGGAAAGCGAGGTTCTGCGTCGTCTCGATCGCTTCCGTTGCGGATGGTTCGCCCCACGACGTCGACCCCGTGATGCGGACTCGATCGAACTGGAGGCCACCGACTACGAGCGGCGTCTTATCGGGGAAGAGCGCGCGAATGTCGTCGAGCCAGTCGCGGACCTGCAGCGCACCCCATCCGGGATGCCGCGCGCGCAACTGCACGCGGGTGTACTCGATCTGCAGGTCTCCGGACTGGGGCAGGTACGGGGTGATGACGCAGGTGAGCTGCGTCTCGGCGCCTGCACCGGTCGGGGAGTGATCGAAATAGACGCCGCGCACGCCCTTCGGGTACGGCCTCATCTCCGGATCGAAGACCGCGAGCGGCGCGGGGAGCTCGAGGATCGTGTGAGCTGCTGCGAGACGCTCGGCGACGCCCAACATGAGCTTTGTCGTGTAGTGGCGAGGTTCGTAGCTCATGAGCCGATCCCCTGACCGAGACGGTTCGCGATCGCCTGCTGATACTTTGCCTCGTTCTGCACGAGGGGTTCCTCGAGGTACTTCGCCTGGCCCTCGTCATGGCGCCAACCGATCTCCTCGTGCTGCCGTGCCGCGTACGGGGTGTCATAGGACACGTAGGCAGTGTGGTTGCCAGCAGTCGCAGGGGTGACCTGCGCTGACCCGCGGAGCGGTCCACGGTCGATTGGTGCGAGTGGGACGGAGTCGCCGCGCAGCAGCTCGGCGCCGTGGTTCAGAGCTTCGGGCGCGTTGGCGTCGATCATCGCTGAGACGATGTCGCCGTGCCATTCAACACTCATCGCAGCCTCACCTCCACCAAGTCAGTAATGTCCGGGTGCTCGTGCCTTACACAGCTATCGACGTGTGCCTCGCGAGCGTCTGGGGTGCCGGCCCAGATCGTGACCCGTGTCTCCGGGGTCGGGATCTCTGCCAGGTTCTTTCGCTCGAAGTAGACGAGCGCGGTGATTGCGGTCTCGGCGTCGTACTGGTCGCGGATGAGCTTGATGTCCTCGACGATCTGCGCGCGCGGAAGAGTCACCGCGGGACCGTAGGAGCGACCGTTCGCGCCACCGCCGAGATAGGGCTCGACGGTCACGAGCTCGCGATGCGGGAGCAGCACCTTCAGTGCCCGCTCGAGGCGTTGCGGGGAGAGTCTGCGCCTACCCATCGGTAATCCCTCCCGGGACGAGACCAGCGAGCCGCAAGTAGCGGACAGCCTTCGGCGCGTAGCGGGGGAGAGCTTGCGGGTTCGGGCCTGAGGAGAACGCGCCACCGAAGCTGACCGGGCCAAGACGGATCGACTCGCCATCGTTGAGTACTTCGAGTTCGTCACCGTAGTCGGCCCGGAACTCTGCCTGCGCGCACGCCGCATCGCGCAGCGTTTCGATCACGTGCGGGTCAACGGGGTTGCCGTCGTGGTCGACCCGGTAATGCGCAGTGAGGAGCATCTCGTCAACCTCGAGAGAAGCGTCCCGGAGAAGACGAGCCGCACCCTCAGGTGCTTCCTCCTCGCCGAGCCATGTGGCGTATTCGGCTGCGGTGGCGTAGGTGCGGCTCATCTGTCTACTCCTCGGTGTCGTCGGCTACGGCCGTTCGGTGCTCGGTGATGCGAGCTTGGATCTCGGCCTTTGTTCCTTCGGTGTCGAGTCCGAGCTCGGCCGCTTCGACCTGCAGCGCTTCCTTGGGGGAGAGCTGCGGGCCAGGGATCTCGGTGATGCCTGCGGACGCGAACAGTTCGAGCGTGCTCTCGCCCGAGGTGAAGTCTCCGGTCAGTCCGTCGATGAACTCGACACCGCCGAAGACGACGCGGCCGGGAGTGCCGGCGGGGTCTCGGTAGCGGGGCATCAGCCCTGCTCCTTGCCCTCGCCAGCAGCCTCGGCAGGCTTCGCTGCAGGCTTCTTCGCGGCGGGCTTCTTCGGCGCCTGCTCCTTGCCCTCGCCAGCAGTGATCGAGTAACCCTGACGCTCGAAGTACGCGAGGGCGCGCGGATCGTCAGTCGTGCCAGCTCCGTTCGTGAAGCTCACGCCCGCGACCGTGCCGGTGAAACCCTTCACAGGGGCCTGAATGTGTGCCATGTCGGCATTCCCTTCTCTCGGGGTCGTTGAGGTGCGTGTGGGCCGCACAGGTCTCGCACGGCCCACACGGTGCGGCCTGGTTACTGGACGCGAATGTTGCGGAACACCGCGGCGGCCTTCGTTGCCTTGAGGGCAACACCGACCGGGCCGAGCTCGACCTCGCCACGCTTCACTGCACCCGCCTGGGTGAAGTCCGGCAGCCAGGTCTGCACGATCTGGCCCCCGATGGTGGAGACACCGTGGAAGCCGTCAAGGCCGACGCGGTACGCGTACAGATCGGTCAGGCCCGAGATGTTGTCCGGGTCCTCGGTGGTGCCCATGTTGCGGGTCGAGATCGGAACGATTGCGTCGTTCGAACCGGCCTTTGCGCCGGCGTCACCGAACAGGATGCCGCCGTAGGTTTCGCGCTCGATCGGGCGACCGTTCGCACCGACCAGGCCTTCGACGGGGTCCTTCGTGTACATGCCCGCACGGCGTGCAGCGGCACGTACACGCGAGAGCACCTTCGCGTTGCCCACCAGGATGGTGGGCGTCCCGTCGAGGAGCGAGAGGAACTCGTCCAGGACGTCGAGGAACTTGTGCTCGGCACGGTTGTCGGTGTCGAAGTCGCGCAAGTCGGTGACCTGGTCGGCACGGAACTCGGTGCTGGTGCCGACGAGTGCCTTGTCGAGGCCGTCGAAACCGTTCGCATCGGCGGCGGTGTCGCCGTTGATGACGAGGTCAGCGAACTTCGCGTTCGTCGACTTGATCTTCTGTCGCATGTTCAGTGCGATGTTGCCGGAAGCGGCAGGGCCGAGCTTCGCGGTCACACGATCGACAGAGAACGAGCCACCGAGGACGGCGAGGTCGACCGAGTGGCGGCTGGTCTCGACGTTCTGGTCGGTGTACTCCGTGTTGATCTCACGGGTTGCGGCGGTTGCCTGGGTCTTGAGGCGACGGTACCCGTAGGTGAGGGTGTCGCCGCCGCCGGCGGGGTTGACGACGTCGTCGAAGATCAGCGAGTCCGGGATGACTCCCGTCTTGCGGAACTCGTCGATTGCCTCAACATCGACGTCGTCGGTGGTGTTGTTCTTGGATTCTTCGAGAGAGACAGGCATGCTGTGCTCCTTTCTGGTTTAGCCTCCGAGGCGTGCCGCGATGGCACCCTCGAGGGTCTTGGGCTTGGTGGTCGTGCCCCCGCTGGGGGTGCCCCCGGAAGAGCCGGGAATCTGCGGGGTGGTCTTGTAGGCCGGGTTGTCGGTGGTGAATTTCTCGACAGCGGCCTTGAGCGCGGCAGCATCAGTGAGGTTGATGTCCTTGATCGCGGTCTGGAACTTCGCGGAGTCGAGCAGTAGGTCAGCGTTCGCGTCAGCACCAGCAGCGGTGCGGACGGCGCTCTCGCGCTGGAACTGAGTCACCTGGGCCTGGAACTCGTCGCGCTCCTTCTGCGCCGCGGTGAGGGCGTCCTGTGCGTCCTTCGCGGCGGCCTCGGCGTCGGCCATGGCCTTCTGCATCTGCTCCGGGGTGAAGCCTTGGAGGCGCTGCACGCTCGGTGCTGCCTGCGGTGCCGGTGCCTGCGGCTGTGCAGGAGCCTGACCGCTGTTCTGGCCTGCGTAGAATGCTGCTACCTGTGCTGGGGTTGGTGCGGACGGGTTCTCGCCGTCTGCGGGCTGCTGGCCACCGTCACCACCTGCGGGCGCTGCACCGCCAGGCCCGTCGGCGAAGCGGATGCCGCGGAACGTCGCCAGCGAATCCCGGAAGCCCCCAAACACGGGAGCCGGGTCGCCAGCGAAACGGGAGAGATGAAACATGGTCGTGCCTCCTCAGGCAGTTCGGTGCCCGTGAGCGGGCATGGTGGAACGCCGCGGATCGGCGTACACTGGTGGGCGTAGGGCCTCCCCGTGAAAGCGCCGAAATAATGCGCCGCTAGAACTCGCGGGACAGGGCCCTACTTCTTTGCTTGAAGCGGAATCGGGATGAGTTGCCCGCGCGACCAGACCCAAAGCTCTCGGATCTGGTTCTTGGGGTTGCGGGTGTTGTAGTGGCCGAGCTGATTCCGGACAAGCTCTGACAGTTCCTGGTCGCCGAAGTCGAGCATGAACCGTGCCTTGGTAAATCCGTGGTTCTCCCGTGCTCGGCTTACCGCCCGCTGGATGAGCTTCTTGCTCGACGGGTAGGTCGCCTGTTCAGGGCGCTTCACCTCGATCTCTGCGCCTTCATGTGAGAGCCAGCGGAAGTCGTTCGTCGGCTTTCCGGTGAAGCTCTTACGGATGAGACGTATGTCGTTGCCGGCGTCGGTGAAGCGCTCGTAGAACTGGATCTCGTGCTGCTCGAGCTCCCAACCAGGGCCAGTCTGAAACCCGAGTCGGCGTTGCCGCTGCGCCCACGTCTGCTCCTCGCGCGGAATTAGCGGAGGTGTCGGCACGGTGCGGCCACGCGGGTTCGAGTCGCCACCGTCTGCGAATGGCAGCTGTTCGCGGTACTCGCGGCGGATGATGCCCGTCTCGTCGACGTGTTTCCGGAGTGCGGCCTGTGCTTCGCCGATCTCATCGGGGTCGCCATCGCGCTTCGCCTGGCGGACCTCCCGCTCAAGCGCGCGCAGCTTCTCCCGGTCCTCTTGCTTCTGCGGGTCGTGGGTGGTGAGCTTCGACGTGTCGGTGCCGCCTGGCAGCCCGGGGATGAGCACGCATCGGCAGTTCGGGTGGCCCCAGCCGGAGGCGCGCATCTGGTCGAGGGTCCCGTCGACGTGCAGCACGGTCGGTTCGGCGGTGACTGCGTGGGGGACGGTGATGTTCCCGGTCGGACCGCCGTCGGTGATGATCTTGCCCTGCCATGCGCCGCACTTCGAGCATGCGGAGGATCCGATTACAGGCGTGAACGTCGTGATCCCGGCCGCTTCCATGCTCGCGACGCTCTGGTCGCGCCACGCCCGCGCCGCGGCAGTCCTGGTGGCCATCTCGGAGTAGGCGCCGATCGTCCAGCGCCGGCCGGACTTGTCGATGAAGCCGGTGATGCCCTCGGCGATGTACTCGTCGAGGATTCGGCGGTGGAGCGCCTGGCTGGTGGTCATGCCCGCGAGCAGAGAGCCGACGTGCTGGGAAGTCATCGCCTGGTAGGCGTCGACCGGGGCGCGCAGGATCCTCGCGTTGAGGGCTCGGAGACTGTCACGGAGGTCGAGCTCGACGGCTGCGACAGCGTACGCGCCGCCAGCAGTCAGTGCCGAGACGCTAGACGGAGCATAGGCGGGGAAGTCCAGCAGTTGGCGGGCGATCTCCGCTGACGCCCCAGACGCGGCCTCCTCGGTCGCCCACTTCGCGAGCGAGTCCGGATCAACCTGCTTGACGAGGCGTTTGGCCTGCTCACGGAGATGCTGGATCGCACGGTAGCGGGCGAGCACGTCGTCAGGGGTTGCGAGGTGCTGCTCTGCGAGCCGCTCGAGCGTGTCTCGGAGGGCGTCCTCGATGCGGCGGTAGCGTTCGGCGATCGCGTGGCCGACGTCGTCGATCCATGCGGCGGGGGAGTCGCCGGGCCACTGCTCTGCCATGGCGACCCCCTCGCGCTACTCGGCTTCGATGAAGCGCGTCTCCCGGCTGGTGTAGCTCGTCTCGGCGACCATCGGCACCGCGGTGTCGTAGGTCGCTTCGAAGATGTCGGGCTTGCAGGGGTAGAACTCGCCCTGGACGCCTCGGATCACGTAGTCGCCTGGCTGAGCGGTCATCACGCCCTCGAGTGTCGTGATCTCGACGTGATTCGTGTGGAACGCGATTGCTGCGTCGCCGCCGTTGCGGATGATCCACTCCATGACGTCTACGTGATCGCCCTCGACGAACTGCATGGCCTCGATCTCGACGGGCTTCTTCCGGTATCGCTTCGGCTTCATGGGCTACTCCTCTGGGTCGTCGGGCTCGTCGTCGACGCGGCCCTCATTGAACGGGTCGGGCGGCTGCTGTGCGTCCTTCACCTTCTGGATGCGGGCGACCTCCTCGGCCACCCACACGTCGTCAGCGTCGGGGTTCGCACGGCGCACCGCGGTCTCCGTGCTGATCGCGTCCGCGACCTTCAGGAGGCCGATCGTCTCGGCCTCGACCTTCGGGTCGACGCGGGAGATGTCAGGGAACACGACGTTCAGGTCGTACCGTCCGCCGCCCTTGCCCGGGAACAGGATCCCGTCGAGTTCGAGCGCCACCGATCCCATGCGGGAGAGCACCATGCGGTCGTAGAGATTCTTCTTCGTCCGGGTGGTCTCGGTGCGCTGCTCGCGGTGCTTGATCTCCGTCGCGGTCGCCTGCGAACCGGACGAGTCGCCGAGCCCCCACGCGGACGGGGAGAACCCTGCCTTGTGGAGGATCTGCAGCATGATCTTGTTCATCGTGTCGGAGTGCTCCTGCACCCGGATCTGGAACTGCGACGGGGTGAGGTCGAGGCCGTCGGTGACCTTGCCGGGCACCTGCATGCCGACGAACATCTCCTGGAACAGGTCGAACGACGCGCCGGCGCCGGGACCGTTCGAGCGGAGGTACGCCTCCGGGACGATCAGCTTGCCGGCGCCGAGCTTCAGGTCACGCATCCACGACGACCACGCTTCGTCAGCGTTGTCGAACAGGGGCGGAAGCTGGTTGAAGTCGGAACGGCCCGCGTCCTTCAGGGCGCCCTTCTTGCGCCATGCGAGCGCGGGAGCGTTCGGGAGGTAGCCCGCGGTGAGCCGGTCGATGCCGGTCGCGATACGGGACTCCCCGTCGACGAGTTCGGCGTATGGCTCCGTCTCTGCGCGTTCCTGCAGCGGCATCCGCTGTCCCAGGGAGGACGCGGTGCCACGGAACAATGCGTGCTCGATGTAGCCGCGGGCGTGGTGCTCGAGGTGCCGCCAGTAGACGTGTCCGTCGAGCCACTCCGACCAGAGCGTCACCTCGACAAGGCGACCGTTTCGGAAGACCGGGATCTCCGCGTCCGCGGCGGCGTAATCGAGCCAGACATGATCCTCGAGTTCGACGTCCCAGCGGGGCACGATCACGCTTGCGCCGAGGGCGGACTTGATCTCGCCCATGCTGTTGAGCATGGCGTGGTGGGCGTCACCGTTCAGGATGGTGTCGACGCGCTGCTGAGCGAGCTCGGTGGACTTCTCCGCACCCTCGGCGATCGTCGTCTCAGGCGGGTCGGAGTACTGCAGGTCGGAGGCGAGCGTCGCGAGATCCGCAGGGATCGGCACATGCAGGCGCGTCCTGCCCTCGTTCGCCGGTGCCGGGCGTCCCCACATGAAGCGGGAGAGCCCGCCGACGAGGCCTCCACGGTGCGGGACGCCTGCACGGGTGTGCGTGGCGCCGCCGCTGGCCGAGTAGATCGAGGCGAGCGTCTTGGTGTCGCCGGTGAGCCAGGCGTCGTTCTCCGCGTACTGGGCGTAGGCGTCGGTCCAGGCCTTCGGCGGCCAGGGAGAGTTCGCGGCAGGCATCGGCATAGTGGGTACCTCCCGGTATGGTCATGAGCATGAGCGATCTAGGTGAGGGCACGTTCGCGCTTCTCGGAGTGCTGGTGGGCGCTGCTGGTGCCGTCTTTGGGCCATGGTTAGTGGAACGCAGTAAGAGCAAGCGCGAGCGTGAACAGAAGAAGATAGAGCGAGCTGAACGGGAACGCGATTTGCGGGCCAAGCGACTCGCAGAGTTCTCTGTCGAGGTGCTGGAAGCCATGCGCGCTGGTTATGCGATCAACGGGCCGAACGTTGAACTCGCTCGCGTGCATTTCGTTCAGACGTTGAAAGTCGGTGAAGCCGAGGTCGGCCACCTACTGCGTGAACTAGTCAAGAAGCTAGACAACGAATCCGATCCAACAAAGCGTCTGGACCTCCACTCGAATGCCATGGACTGGATTCTTTCCTGGCTGCGGGGCGAAGCAATGCTTGGCGAACTCAAGTTCAACATCTAGGCTGCGAGACCGTAGACCTCGTGCTGCCAGGCCCCGATAGTGGACTGCACGGCGTAGCGGGCCCCGTCCATCGCGTGGTCGTCTCGCTTCACAACGGCGTCTTCGCCTTCCTCGGCGGCCTTCGCATCCCATTCGTACTCGGTGACCTCGGCGAGGAACGTCTCGCACCGGTCGGTGACGAGGAGCTTGCCCTGTGCGAGGAGTGAGCCGAGGGTCTGGATGCCGTCGAGGACGGCGTTGTCGGCTGCCCATGAGGTGACGTTGTCGGAGTGGAGTTGTGACCGCATGGATGCGGCTGAGGGGTCGAGGAACACGAACTCCGGGGCGGGCACGTACACCTGGTCGGTGCCGTGGTCCTTGTGCAGCCATTCGCGGAAGCGCCTGCTGAGTTCTATGTCGGGGATGGTCTCGCCGTGGTGCTCGGCGGAGGAGTAGTGCCACTCGTCGATGAAGACGAGGCGCGGCTTCTCCTCCTTCGTGATGCCAAGCAGGAGTGCCACCGTCGGGTTCGTCGTGCCGTAGTCGATGCCGACCGCGAGAGTGCGCGCGATCGGTGGGAGATCCTTGTGCTTGATGAGGTGCTTCGTCTCGTCCCACATGGGGTAGACGGCGCCCTCGGCGTTGGTCCAGAGGCCTTGGATGAAGCGTTGGTAGAAGACGCCGGCGTAGGAGGCCTTCATCTCCGTCTTGAACTGCTCCGACAAGCTCGGGTTGTCGTCCATCGTGAAGGCGAAGTGGACGAGGTTCTTCTCGCGGGCCTTGAGGATCCAGTTCTTGCGCAGCCAGTGCGACTTCGAACCCGGGTTCGTGGTGGCGAGGAGCCGGGCCCCGTCAACGGAGAGGCGGGTGATGAGCATGTCCCAGAACGCTTCCGGGATGATCGTTGCTTCGTCGACGTACGCGAGGGAGACGGTGAGGCCGCGGATCTTCGTCTCTGAGGAGGCGTCGTTGGCGCCGTAGAGGTGGACGGTGCGGCCGAGGATGGTCGCGGTCTTCGCGCCGGGCGTGTACCGAATGTACTTGGTGAGTGCGCCGAAGATCTCCGGGTTCGTGAGCAGGGAGAAGATGTTGCCGTTGATCGTGTCGAGCGTTCGGCCGACGATGATGATGTTGCCGGTGCGGGGTGCTCGGAGGATCGCGAAGATGAACGCGAACAGGCTGATGAACGTCTTCCCGGAACGCACCGCGCCGGACCAGAGTGCGATCTTCGCCTTCGTGCAGTCGGCGACGGAGAGGAGCTGCGCGCGGGACATGATCGAGGTGAGGCCTGTCAGAGCGTCCAACGCGGCCTCCCTCGATCAGGTCAGTAGGTCTGGCCTCGCTCGTCGATGCGCTGAATCTTCACACCGTGAATCTCGACGGTGCCGCCGGTCTCCTTGATGGTGTCGATGAGGTCCAGGAGCTGCTCTCCGCGAAGGTTCCGCGGGTTGCGTTCAAAGCTGGGGGCCACGTCTGGCCGCATTGCCGCATTGCGGGCTTCGTCGCGCCACCAGTCGCGCTCGCTGCGGGCTTCGTTCAGATCGCCACGGAGCTTCTTGTTCTCGTCGATGAGATCAACCTCTTGAGGAGATGGGCCGTAGCCCAGGATGACGCGTATATGAGTCGCACCAGGTGAGATCATGAACACATGCTCGCGTGGACCAAACGGGGACACATAGACGGGGAACAACTTGAAATCGGTCATGCTTGCTTGTCTCCTTGCGTAGGGGTCTCTGGTGCGCGCAGCACCTCCGCGGCCGCGAGGATGCCTGCCTCGAGTGACTGCACCACCGACTGAGCACCGCTGACGTCGGGATCTTTCTCCACGATCCGGGTGAGCTTGTCGAACGTGATACCGGCCGTCGTGACGGCGTTGCGGATCACCTCGACGGGCGGCTTGTCGAGCGTGTGCTCGTTGTATGTGTTGTCCTTGCCGCCGAAGTTGTAGACGGTGTACTTGCCGTCGAGACTGTCGAGCAGCTGCTCGGCACGATGCGCCATCTTCTCCGCTAACCTGGTGCGCGCCGCCGCGAGGTCGATGCTCTTCGCGGCCGTCGCCTCGGCCGTCTTGCTGCGGTCGAAGCCAACACCTTCTGCCTTTGCCCACCGCGAGATCGTCGACTTCGCGACACCGAGCTCGCGGGCAATCGCAGAGGCCGAGACGCCGTCAGCATGGAGCTTGCGGAACTGTGCGCGTTTCGGATGGGAACGTTCCGCGCTCTGTGCCAAGGCGTTCCTCCTCGGATAATGGGTGGATGGAGTTGTCGGAGTTGAAGAGCACTGCGCCTATTGGTGAGCGTCTGTCCTATGTGGATTCGCTGCTTGAGTTGATGAGCGGGCAGGATGACCGTGTGGTCCGTGCGTTGACTGGCGGTCTCGCGATGTGGATCGGTGCTGTTGATGAGACTCTCGAGGCAGCTAATCCGTTGTTGGGTGCTGCTCGGTATAGGACGCGTCGGGCTCAGGAGAGTGGTGGGCAGACGATTATTGGGCTGCGTCTTGCGCGTAATGAGATTGCGCATGGGACTGCCCTTGTGACTGCCTCAGGGGCGCGTTTCCCGCTTCGTTTTCCGGTGAACTTCGGTCTCAGCTTCATTGCAGCGGATGAACTCGCGGATCATTACCGTGCGCGGCGTGAGAAGGAGCTCCGGGAGCATGATTTGAGGCTCTACCGGGAGCATGTTGCGCAGCGAGGGCCAGGC
Source organism: Leucobacter sp. GX24907 (assembly GCF_053567335.1). NCBI lineage: Bacteria > Bacillati > Actinomycetota > Actinomycetes > Micrococcales > Microbacteriaceae > Leucobacter > Leucobacter sp. GX24907. Next base: position 98,472 of record NZ_JBSGPD010000004.1, read on the forward strand.
TCTGTGATGCGTGCGGCGCGAGATTGGTTGCGCTCGGTGACTTCGGGGGAGTAGCCGCGACGCCCACGCTGGGTAAGCGTCGCGGCTTGGAAGGAATGAGTAAGGGCCAGGTGCAACGAGTGGTTCGTTGTCCTGGCCCAGTAACTCAACCATCACATTAGGGGGGTTAACCTTTGTTACAGGAAATCCTCTGCGTAGATCGGCGTGTCGGGCATCATTCCGCGGTTTCTGAGGTCGCGTTCGAGGGTGCCTCGCCAGTAGCTGAGCAGGTGATCGTGGGTGACGATTCGTCGGCCTTGGTTGTCCCATGTCATGCGGAGTCCGCGGCGTCGCCAGTGCTTGATGGTGAATGGTGCTCGTCCGACTCGGGCGGCGGCTTCTCGGTAGGTGTAGGCGTCGCGGTCGTGGAGTATCGGCTTGACGGGAACACCTTCTTGCAGGTGTCGCACTGCATCGCTTCGAGGCCTTCCGTTCCCCATACAGGGAGGATAGTCGGCTGCTGGCAGATCGGGCAGGAGCGGGGCCGGTAGGCCTTGAACTGGGGTTCCGAGCGCGGGTAGCGGGCTCTCATCTTGCGGATGGTTTGCACGAGGTGGGTGGGAGCGTCGCCGAGTGCGCCGTCGGCGGCCATGAGCTCGAGGTCGTGGATGAGGTTGGTGAGCCAGTTCCGGATCTCGGTACTCCACCCGAACGCCTCGTCAGGGCGACAGGATGGGAGGCCCTGGGGTTCGTGTCGTCCTTGCCAGTGTCCGGCGCGCACGGGGCGGGGAGAGGGATATCCGGTGTGCTCTGCGACTTCGCGTGCGAAGAGGACGAGTTCGGCGTAGAGGGCGTCGGCGTCGTCGGCGGCTTGGGTGTTATAGGGGAGGCGGTCCTGCTCGCTTGAACCGGTGACGACGTCGCGGGTGGTGTCCTGTGCGCGGAGGGTGTGCTCGGCGAGCTCGCGCATGTGCAGGAGTTGGAAGGGAGCTTGGTCGAGGTGCCAGCGGAACCACTCGGGCCAGGTGCGATTAATTTCCACAGGTGTATTCCTTTGTCGGTAGAGTCCCGGTATGAGAACTCCTGCTCTTGTGATTCCGGCTGTGCTTGCACTTGCATATGCGCTCACGTCTTGCGCCTCGCAGGCTCAACCTCTGAACCAGGGTCCGGCGACGGATGCTCCTGGGGCTAAAGTCGAGGTCTCCGCGGCATGCAATGAGGCGTTCGACGAGGCGAGCGAGGCGATCAATCACCTCTACGCGAATCACCCGTTCTACGGGCCCGAATATGACGCGCTGTACGCCGATGGCGAGATCACGGAGGAAGAACAGGCCACCCTCGACGCGATGCAGGCTGACGAGAACGCGCAGTTCGAAGCTGCAATTGCTCCCACCTACGAAGCGTGCAATGGCATCGAGGAGTTCTACACCGCTGCTTACGAGCGCCGCGACGACTCCGACTGGTCGCTGAAAGACTCCGAACACATCACGACCGAGGAGAACAAAGCGTACTTCCTCTCCTCGTATTGCCACGGGCGCGAAGCGAAACCGGCTTGCGCCGATTTCGTGGCCGAAGAGTGGAACTAGGCCGTAGCCCATTTGCCCTCACCTCCTACCGGCAGCGGCCCGGGAGTAAAGAGCAGCCGCACCCGCCGGTTCTGCGCGAACACCGGAGGCCAGTCCCGATCTGCCACGCGCTGGAATCCGCCGTCAGTCGACTGCCAATCGTGGCGGGGGCTCTTGAACTGCCAGTCGGGCTCGCCGCCGAACCGCTGCCACACGCGCTGCTCGTAGAACCCGAACACCTCGGGGTCGGTCTCCGTCATGACGACGCTCCCGACCGGCAGATCCTTCACCTCGTCGGGGGTGAGGTACGGGTCGAACGGCTCCCGCGCGGCGGTAGTAACACCTTCGGACGGAACCGTTACTGTCGCTTCGAGCTGGTCGCAGATCAGGCCGAGCATGATCTGCACCGCCTCACCATCCGAGCTGTCCTCGATCTTCCGGGCCGCGAGGGTGCGCGCCTCCGAGATCAGGCCCGGGTTCCCCGTCTTGCTGAGCACGGTCAATGCGGCGTCCGCGAGGGCTTCCTCGAGTAGGCGGCCGCCGAGTGCTCCGTGGTCGTGCTCGTCGATCACCTGGCGGAGCGCGGCGGTCAGGTCAGTCTTCGTCGTCATGAGCTCGTCCTTTCGTGTGCGGCCAGAGCCGCGAAATCGAATGCCTCCGTCGCCGATACCGGCACAAGCTCGGGGATCACCGTCTCTGCGAGACGCCTTGCCGCCGCCTCGCAATGCTTCTCGTCGCGCTCCACCAGCACCGCGCGACGGCCGAGCAACTTCGCAGCCACCCCGGTCGTCGCCCCCCCTGCTGTCGGGTCGAGGATGAGATCGCCCGGGTCGGTGAACTGGGTCACGAGCTGCTGCATGAGACGCAGCGGCTTCTGCGTCGGATGGATGCGCTCCGACTTCGACGCCCGTGCCCGGTTCAGCACGATCGGCACATCCCAGATCGCATGCTGGCCGCCACCGTTCCAGCGCTTCCGGCCCTTCGGATGACAGATCGTGATCGCCTCATGTCCGGTCGCCGGCCGGTCGCCCGAGAACTGTGGGGTAGCACCTCGCTTGATCCATGCCCCGGTGCGCACGTAGTCGAGGTCGGCGTCCTGCAGTTCCTCGGCCCAGAGGTGAGCGCCCTCCGTATCGGAGAACACCAGCACCCAACGCTCCGTCAGCCGCGCAGCCTCCCCGGCGAGGAAGGTGCGGAGCTCGTTGCTCAGGTGTGCGAAGCCGAGGTCGACATTCCTGCGCAGGTCGGCACCGTACCTTCCGCCGCGGGCGTTCGCGGACTGCATGCGCCTCGAGCGGGCGGAGGAGTGCACGTGCTCGGAGTAGGGCGGGTCCGCGATGAAGTGGTCCACCGCCTCCAGCGTCGGCAACACGTCCTCGGCCTCTCCGTGGTAGAGCGTGACCTGATCGTCTTCGTAGTACGGCTCCATCAGAGCACCACCATCACTTGCTCGCCCGGCAAACGCGTCGGGTGTTGAGTAGGCTTCTGACCCATGACCTGCCCAACGAACTCGATAAGCTGCCGTCTGGATGAGATCATCGAGATCATGGGATCGGGCGCCAGCGCGCTCGACATATGGACATTTGTGATTGCAGCGATTGGCACGGCTGCAAGCACAGCCATCGCTCTCGTGGCCACCGTCCTAACCTTTCGCGCATCGAAAGAGTCACGCAGACAAGAGAAATTGATACGCACCGCCGAGGAGCGTCGTCGGAGAGCAGACATCGCACATGACATGGCCATGTGGTTCGCCGATGGGAAAGTGTTTATGATTGCTGACCTCCCGCCGACCGAAGAATTCGCGACATGGGCAGATCGAGGGGATTCACTGCTTTTCCGCGCAAGGTCATTTGAAGAGCCGGGAGCCGCTGCACTAATGCTCGCGGCGAAGGAAGTCCGCGCTCTCGTGTTGAAGAAGGAATCGTTCGACCGACGTCTGGAGGCTGCAATCCATGCAGCAGGGATCTTCAAGCTCTGCGCGGAGCGGTGGGTCGAAGATCCTTCTGCGCTGGGTGAACTCCGGCCAGAAGCATGGGTCCATGACTCCTGGTTCGAAGAAGACGGAAGCGGAGAGGAACAGTAGTTCACGGCGCACTGCCTTCGATCATCAGTCGACCCGGCATCCCGGACTCGATCATCTCCGCCACCTGCCCAGCCGTCTCTTCGTAGACGGTTCGACCAGACGGCAGCACGGTGTGGGCGTAGAACTCTTGATCGAACTCGCTGATGCCCGCCTCGACGGCCTCGAGCTTCGCCTTCACCACGAGCGCGAGCGCGCGCCACCGCTGCCGACACGCCTGCTCGTACATCTGCTCGCGCGCCGAAGCGGTGCGGGCACCGCGCGAGTGGTGCGTGAACTCGCGCTGGTTCGGGTCCGGGAGCGGGATCGTGAAGCGCACCTGCCGGCCTGCCTTCCGGAACGCGACCCGGGCGGCGCCGGGCTCGCTCATGTACGCGAAGTGCGTCGCCCCGTACCGGCCGAGAGTCTTCTCGATTTCGGCGCGCGAGCGGTCGCTCGTCACGTCGGTCTTTGCCGCGTAGGTGCTCACAGCACGACCTCCCCGTCATCGGTGCGGATCACGCCCGCTGTGAGACGCTCCCCGAGGTCGGCCATGTCCTGCCCGTACGCGAGATCGACTCTCTCTGCCGCCTCGATCAGCTCGAGTGCGAGATCGCGCGCCTGCGACGTCGTGTAGGTGGTGCGCTTCCTCTCCTGGCGGAGTTCCACGCGGTAGTCGTCGGTCGCCTGCACCTCGGCGATATCGACGACGATGCTCTCTCTGATAGCCATGATTCGTGTCTCCTAGAAGGGCTGTTCGTCGTCGAAGCTGCCGAAGGACTGCTGCCCCTCGTCCTGCTGGGCCGCGGGAGAACCCCACGCGGGCTGACCCTGCCCGTATCCGCCGCCCTGCGTGTTCCCGTAAGCCGGCTGCTGCCCGTTCCCGGTCTTCGCGTATCCACCGCCAGCGGGGCCGTTGCCGCCTCGTGTGACGGATGCGGTCGCCCACCGCAAGGCGGGGCCGATCTCGTCGACTTCGAGGTCCAGTGAGGTGCGCGGGTTGCCCTGCTTGTCCGTGTAGGCGCGCTGCGACAAGCGACCTTGCACGATGACGCGGGTTCCCTTGGTGAGGGATGCGGCGATGTTGTCGGCGTACTCGCCGTAGGCGCGGCAGTTGAACCAGATGGTCTCCCCGTCTTCCCACTGGTCCGTTTCGCGATTCTTCACGCGCGGTGCGGACGCGACGTTGAACGTCACCCACGACCTACCCGCCTGCGACACTCGCGGTTCGGGATCCGCGCCGAGCGATCCGATGATGGTGATTTGCGGCTCTCCGGCCATGATCTATACCTCTCCCGACTCAATGAGAGCCGTGGTTTCTTGTTCCTTCTGGACGATGCGGGCGAACTGCCCCTCGAAGCGGAGCGTCCGTGAGTCCGCCTCGCCCTGCCGGTTCTTCGCCGTGATGAACTCGACATCGGAGGTCTTGACGACCTTTCCGCTGATCTTTTTCTCGCCGCGGTGCATGAGCACGACGGCATCGGACGCGTTCTCCAACCCCTGCGAACCACGCAGATCCGAGATGATCGGGCGCGGGCTGGGACGGTTCGTGAACGCGCGGTTGAGCTGCTCGAGGATGAGGACGGAGCAGCCGAGCTGCTTCGCGAGCTGCTTGCCCGCGTTCGCCCAATCCTCAAGATCCTGCTGCCGCGATCGTGATGATGCTGGGGAGCGCACCAGCCCCAGGTAGTCGATGACGATCAACCCCAGGTCGCCTTTGCGGTGGAGGGCCTGAGCGAAGCCGGTGATGTCTTCCCACCGGGCCCCTGGTCGGTCGTACACCTCGAGCGGGAGACGATCGACCGCGGCCTCTGCCGCCCGGACGGCATCCCACCCGCTATCAGTGAGTTGATGGTTCTGCAGCGCGGACTGGTGGATGCCCTGCATCATCGACAACAACCGCTTCAGGAGATCCTTCTCGGTCATCTCGAGAGACACGTACCCGACGCGCTTCCCAAGCTCAGCAATATGCAGGGCGAGCTGCAGGCCAAAGATGCTCTTACCCCCACCAGACCGAGCAGCCACCGTGTACAGAGCGCCCGGTCGCACGCCGCCGATCATTGCGTTCAGTGACGGCCACGGGGTCGGCACGAACGGGGCCTGCGAACTCATCTCATCGACGAGCTCACCGAACACCGAACCGATCGGCCGCGACTGCCGGAGTGTCCCGTCCCGCAGCTCTGACAGGATCCCCGCCGCCTGCTCAACAATGTCCCCGGACCCGTCGTCGCCTGCTGCGGCGAGCGCCCGGATCGATTCGGCAGCTTCGGCGAGTTTGCGGCGTTCCCCGAAGCGGCGCACGATCTCCGCGTACTCCATGGCCTGGTAGCCATAGGCGCCGACACCGTACAGTTCGTGCGGATAAGTGGGGTCGAACTCATGCCCTCTCCCTGAGGCGACGAGACGGTCGTTCACAGACACGGGGGAGACGGTGCCTCCCTGGTCAGCGACGAGGCACATCATCGAGAACACAGACACGTTGCGTGGAACGGAGAAGTCCGTCTCTCGGACGATCTGCCGTACCTCCCAGATGCGGGCAGGGTCATCGAAGATCGCACCGAGCAAGAACGACTCGGTTCGCGGATCGTACTGGATCTCGATCACGATGCTCCTTCCTCGAGGATCTGGATGATGTTCGCCGGCATCACCGGGTAGGTGGACGTGCGGTAGTGGTGGGTGATGGCCTGCTCGACGTCGTCAATCGGGAGCCCGTGCAGGGCTTTGAGCCAGGCCTTCGCCTCGTACTCGCCGCGTTGCCGTCCGTCGAGTGCTGCGGCGTGCATGAGCACGGCGTACATCTGCTGCCACGCCTCAAGCACGGGACGCCGATCTGACGGGCTTTCCTCAGGGAGAGTGAGGGGTTGGTCGGCGCGCTCCTGATCGCCAGCTGTTGCCCCCATGGCGGCGCGCTGGGCGCTCGTGAGGTGGTCACTGCTCGATCGCATGAGCCTCACCGCCCTGCAGGTGATTGCGCATGCCGTGCAGCATCCGCTCCACCGCAGTCGCACCCTGTTGGAAGGTCGAGCGCTGGGTGAGTGGACCGTTCTCCCACGCCTCAGCGTTCAGCCATGACGCGGGGTACTTCGTGAACCCTGGATCCCGGTTCGGATCATCTCTGTAAGCCGAAGCAGCATCAACGAGCACCTGATGGGTCGTCTTCTTGAGAGCAGACTTGTAAGCGGTGCGAGCTCGGCCTTTGTCCTTCTTGAGCGGGTAGACCTGCCACCACTCATCGAAGGAATGCGCATTATGCGCATGCGCAGATGCGCAGTTATCTACCTCATCTCTATCTACCTCTATAAGAGGTATGGACTGCTGGTCATTTCCGGTAGATCGGCTCTCGGTTGCCGGTAGATCCGAACTACCGGCAGAATTTGCCGGTAGGCCTGTGGGGTGCAGACGGTACCCATCAGTGGCCCGTCGCGATCCTCCGCTCGTGCGCCTCTCTCTAGAGACCACCCCTAGTGCTTCGAGTTCCTTCAGCATCGTGCGCACGGTTCGCTCACTCAGGCCCGCTTCCTCCGCGATGGTCGCCTGCGAAGGGTAGATCTCTCTCAGGCCGGCCCTCGACGAGAGTGACGCGTAGACCAAGATCGCATTGCGTGGCACGCGCTTCTCGCGGATCATCCATGTCGGCACCGCGGCGAATCCTTCAGCCATTGCTCCCACTCCTTCCTTCAACTGCGAGCCCGTTCGGTGTCTCGCAGTCGATCTCGTTCATCCACTCGTCCCACTGGTCGCCGTAGACGTCGCGCATCATCCGCGCCGCATCCAACGGCGTGATCGGGATAGCCTCCCCACCCGGGGTGAGACGCGCCCACCCGAACCGAGTCGGATAGAACACCGGCACCGCGCCGGGATCCTTCACCCACCGGCGGACCTTCCACCCATACGCGAGAGCCATGATCTGCAGGTCGCGCTCACACCGGTCATTAATCTCCGCAGACAAGGTGAGTGAGTCCTCGAACGTCGGCCGGGTCTTGCTCCCACCCATGCCGACAGATCGGCGGTGCTGGTGGGTGAGCATCACCCGCGCCCCGGTCGCCGCGCACTGGTCGCCGTCGCGCTCCTTGATGTCGGCCCACATCGTCGCTGTAGGTCGCATCAGAATCGCCCCGACTTCCGCACCCGGAACTCATGCACACCCGAGAACACGACCCTCGGGTAAGCGTGCAGCGACTCAAGCACCAACATGCCCGTCTTCTTGTCACGCTCATCTACCCGATAGGGCTTCGTTTCGTCGTCGACTCGGACAATGTCACCGACATGGACCTCCTCCGACATCAGGCCCTCCTCGGATCTGTCGCGAGCTGCATTGACGCGAGCACCAACTTCGACTGCGTCTGCAGACTCGACTTCCTCGCGTCGACGAGATCCGCCATGCCCTTCGCGTACCGGTAGGCGATCTGCGCAGCTTCCGCCTCCGCACGCTCCTGCTCAGTAGCGATGTCGATCGCGGCCTCACGGTCTGCGGCAGTCTTCCCCTCCGCAGCGCCGCGAGCCTTCGCACGAGCACGCAGCAGCAGTTCTGCTGTGTCGGCGCGGAGCTTGTCAGCCTCTTTCACGATCCAGAGCGTCTTCCCCGCCTTGTCGTCCAGGACGCGCAGCTCAAAAGTGATCTGGTCCGGGGTGACGATGGTGCCCGGGGCGGGCGGCTCGAACGCGATCTCTTTCCGCATCTTTGCCACCCACCCCTCGACCTCCGCCGCGGTGTGCCCGTTCACTGGCCAGCCTCCAGCTCGGCCTTCGCCTGACGGAGCACCTGATCGAGCGTCATGTCCTCCGTAGCGGACGCCTGCAGTAGTCCCGCAGCCTTCGCTTCCCCATGCAGAGTGCGAAGCATGTCCACGCCCTGCTCAGGTGACTCGGCGGAGATACACTGACGGATCCGGGCAGCCCACTCAGCAGCATCGAACGCAGGAGCGGTGGGCTCCTCGACTACTTCTGCATCGACGGGCTCCTCCGGCTGTGACGGCCGCGGGGCAGGCGTCGGCTCGGCTGCAGGCGGCAGTGGCTGGCGTGGAGTATTATCTGCTTGCGCCATCTCATCCGACGTGTACAGGCCCGAGTAATCCTGCGGATACGCCTTCCTCAGAGCGAGCGCCTCCGCGACCTTCGACGTCATCAGGGCAGGCATCTTGCCCCACTGACCAGTCGGCCGGTTGTCCTTGAGCGGCACGTACTCGTCGTAACGTGCGACCGCCGTCACCGGAGCTACGAACCCGTCGATGTGCAGAGTGATGCGTGCGGCAGCCGGCGGCTCCTTCTCCAACCACACGTCGCGCCAAACCCCATCGGACCCGCACCAGTGCTCCTCCATACCGCGGAAGGTGCCCTTGCGATCCCGGATCACCCGGAACCCATCGATCGAGGTCTGGATCGTGTACCTCGTAACCCACTGGTTTCCCTGCTTCGAGCGGCGCCCGATCATGTAGATCTGCCGCGCGAACGGATCCAGCCCCGAGCGCTTCGCCTGATGGAAGAACGTCTCGATGTCGCCACGGGGCGCATCGCCGAGGCCCATCTGCATGAGCGCTGCCTGCTGCGCCTCGTTGAAGAACGTCTGTTCTGCGGCCAGGACGAGGTTGGTCCCCGCCGATTCGCGCTCTGCTACTGCCGTGCTCACTGCTTCGTTCCTTTCCCGGCGGTGATCGTTGCCCGCGCCGCCTTACCCTTCTTCACGGTTTGCACCGTCTTCGTGTGTTGATTGGCGAGCTCGTCGAACTCAGCCTGCAGCTTCGCCGCACGCTTGATCGCCCGCTGCAGTGACGCCCACTCCTTCGGATGCGCAGCCTCAGCGGCCTCGAGGTCGACTACTTCCTCTTCGATCTCCTCGTCCGGGGTGCCCGGGCTGATGGTGACCCTTGCGAGCAAGGACTCCTGTGAGATCCCCCGCGCGATCGCCGCCCGATACGAGGCCTCCTTGAGCGCCTTGCCCTCCTTCTCCGCAGCCAGTCCACGGAGGTAGTTCACGGCGTTCGCGTCCTGCTCCTCGTCGATGACGGGAGCCTCGTCGTAGTCCATCGCGGCGAGCACGGCGTCGGCGGCCTCGATGAGCTGCGCAATCATCTCCTCGTCACGGGGGAACCACTCACGGGTGCGCTTGCCAGGCCGGAAGTCGCCGGGCTGGCCGAGACGAACCTCACCGTTCAGCCAGCACCCGATCGCACCCGTGACGTAGCAGAGCCACATCATCTGCCACTCGTACCCCGACGCGGCGAGCGCCGCCGACCCCTTCGGCTTCGGCGACCCCCAAGTCTTGATCTCGTCGAGCACGAGATTCCCGTCGAAGTCGACCGAGAGGCCATCGGGTGAGGCAAGATACCGACTGTTGCTCGCAGCGTGGAATACTCGCGACTCCGGCACGACACCGAACCCGGCGAGATCCGCCACGATGACAGGCTCGCGCTCCTTGCCCCACTCCGTGTAGACATTGCCCTGGAACGGATCGCCCTCGCGCTTCATGCGGGCGAGATCCTGCACCGCGACATCACGGTTGCTCGCGGTCATGATCTTCGCGAGCTCGGTTGCAGTGACACCCTGACGGCGCTCGGCAAGCCAGGTCTCGCGATCCTGATCCGATGCGCCAGCGCGAGCATAAAGGTCGGAGAGTGCGGGCTCGATGAAAGTGGTGCTCACTCCGAATCACCGGCCTCGACCGCTGTGAGCGTGGGCTGCTCGGGAGGGAACTCGTCGAACTCGAGTGCCTGGTTGCCCGTCCGCTTCACGTAGGCGTCGGAGAGGAGCCTCCGCGCCGACTGTGCAGCGTCACCCGAGAGCGGCTCGACCTGCTTCATGCGCACGGTTGCGGTTCGCATGCCGTCGTTCAGATCCTCGACGAGAGTGTGGCCGCTGATCACGACCACAGCGAGCACGTCGTCGTGCTGCGCGCTCTTGAAGTGCTCCTCGTAAGCCTGCAGGCCGTCGAGTTCTTCGTCGGGGCGCTTGCTCGTGTACTTGAGTACCATCAGTTCATTCCTTCGGTCGTACTGTCGGGCCACCGGACGGCGGCCACGGATTCCACCCGCTGGCGCGTGGTGGGGTCGATGGGGGAGCCAAGATGTCGGGCTCCCATGCGGGCGAGCGCGAACGCGTCCGCGATGTTGTCGTTGTTGAGTCCGAGGTGGGGAAATTCGGCTTTGGATGCGGCGACGATCTCTCGCTTACTTGGACCCTTGCGCGGGTCTTTCACGGGACGGTGGCCGGCGGCGTACTTGGCGCGAGTACGCGGGTAGGCCTGCGCGATCACGTGCCCGCGGGAGTGGAGGTAAGCAACGGCGCGCCACCACAGCCCCGCCCGCTCATGCGCCTTACCGTGCTTGGACCCGTGTGACGGTGCCTCGACGACGACGAGGGCTCGATCGGCAGGTACTCGAGACGCGATGCCTTGAAGTGCGGTACCCAGTCGGTCGAGCACCGCTGCTAGGTCGTCGCCGGCGGGAGCGGTTTCGACGAGTCCGAGGGCGACGTGACCGTTATCGAGACTGATCGTCGCGACTCCGGTGCAGGTGAGGCTGAGGTCGAGACCTACTGCGTAGAGAGGTTTCATGACGTCACGGCCTTCCAGAGCGCTCGGAGTCGTGCAACCCACCCACCACGACCACCAGAGCGACGCCCATGACGACCGCCGCCACCACCGGCAACCAGCTCTCTGGCACCAGCCCGCCCATCACCGCGATAAGCAACATGCCGGTGAGCAGGCACAGGCCCCGCCACACGATCCCTGTCCAATCCATGACGGCTCACCGCTCGTCCCGCTTCTGCTCGACGTGCTGAATACGCCGCTCTTCCCCACAGTTCGGGCAACCACAAGGCCCATCGAGGCCCAGCGTCCGAATGATCGCCTGCCCGAGCTCCGATTCCGGATCGACTTCCTGCATTTCGACACGGGGTCGCATGCGGTTGATGCGTGAGATCTCGTTCGTGATCGCGTCGTTCGCGAGCTCCACCATCTCGGTGAGCTTCCGGTCATGGTGGCGGCGACGAACCTCGCCTCGAATCGTGAGGCCGACACTGACGGATGCGCCGGCTAGCAGCGCCCACGCGGCGATAGTGATGGGGTCCATGATGTGATTCCTTCCGGGAATTGGGTATGCAGTAGCCAGCCCTCAACAGGGGAGGCAAAGAAATGGGACTTCGAGTTAGGCGCTGCGCTTCATGCGCGCTGCCGCTTCTGCGTGCTTCGCCCGGATGCGGGCCTCGAGTTCTTCCACTGGGGGTGTAACGCGGGGAATGTAGGCGCCAAGGGCGGCCTCGTGAGGGTCCATGGACATGGTTCGCATGATGCCTACCGCCAGCACACGGCCTGCGGCTTGTAATGCTTCAGTCTCGGTGGGGCGACGACCGACACTCATGACGCCGCCGCCTTGCGCTGCTCGGCCGACTTGGGAATCAGATCGGGGACTGAGAGGAAGCTCTCGACACCGAGCCCGAACACCTCAGCGATCTGGACAACCTCACCGAACTTGAACAGGATCCGATTGTTCATGCGGTGTCCAATCCAGAACTGGTCCTTGCCGAGCTGCTCCGCAAGCCACTTGCGGGTCTTGTTGCGGGCGGCGAGGAGGATGTCGATCGCCTGCACTACGCCGTCCTGGCTACTGTCATTGTTTGGCATAAATGAAGCTTGGCATAGGTGAAACTCATCCCGCAAGCGGATTTTCACACTTGACATGCAAGATGCGCATATGCCAAGCTTTCGCCCATGAGCAAATACCCCGAGTTGAGTGATTTCTCGCTCGCCTTCGCAGATGCCTACCGCGGGTTCATGAAGGAGTACCGGATTACAGGCCAGGCTCTAACTGCGAAGCTCGGGCGCGCACTTGGATATGTGTCAGAGCGGATCAACGGCAAACGTGCACTTGATACTGAGGATGTTGATGCTCTCGCCCTTCTTGCAGGGGATGGGTGGACTGGGCGCAAGCTGATGATTGAACTTGCACGCCGCGCCAAGAAGTCGATAGATGAGAACGAGCTTCTTGAGGACTCAGATGTCGGGGGTCAGGGTAAGGATGCTGCCGTGACGCAGCTCGACGGTTACCGCGAGAACCGCGGCCTGACCATCGAGTACGACCCAGCCAACGAGGATCTCGTTAGAGAGTCCCTCGCCGATCGCCACGCTGCTCTGCGTGGTGAAGACCCTCAGCCCGAACAGGAAGCCCCCGACACCCCATAGGAGAACCGATGCGCCAGAAGCTGCTCAATGAAGCGCGGCGGCGAGGCGTAGCCGTGATCTACGGCACGCTCCCAGCCCCCTACCGATCTCTCTATAGGTCGGCCAAGAACCTGATCATTATCGGAAGAGGGCTCACTGAGGCGCAGGAGGTCGAAGCTCTCGCACACGAGCTTGGACATGCTCACTATGGACACGACTGCACTACCGACCGTTCTGAAGCGCAGGCCTGGCGATGGGCAGCGCGCTTCGTGATCAACCACGCGGCCTACGCGCGGGCCGAATACCTGCACCACCACCCAGCAGCGATAGCGCACGCTCTCGGCATCACCCCCAAACTCGTGCTCGCATGGCAGCAGCACTACGGACGCTTCCCCGCAGCAGCATGAACAGGACAGATCCCACAACCGAACAGGATGACAACATGAACCACAGCGATGTAACCGAGGCAGTCCCCGACGATCCAGTTACTCAAGTAAGTCAAGAATCACGGTCAGGCGATGAGAGCGGAATGAAGGAAGCCTGGGCAAAAGCGATGGCGTCGTTGCCGTTGAAGAGCAAACTCTTCCTTGGTGGTGCAGCATTGGTTCTTCTCGGAATTGGCTTCGGAGCAGGATTCGCTGCGAGCATCCCCGGTTCTACAGCGATGGAGAAGGAGCTTCGTTCGCAGTGGGGAACCACGTTTGAAGAGCGCAATGAGTGGCGCGCTGAAGCGCTCGCGCTCCGAAAGGACGCGGGAGCAGCCGAGGCACAGCAGGCCGAGTTCGACGAGCGTGCCGAAGAACTCGATGAGCTAGAGAAGAGTCTCGAAGACCGGGAGAAGGAGGTCGATTCTGCCGAAAAGAAGAAGGCTTCGAATGAGATGACGTCTGGTTTCCATACGGTCGGTAAGACAGTCCAACCTGGCGTCTACGACACCACCGTCAGCTCAGGCATGTGCTATTACGCCTGGAAGGAAGGCACCGGTGCGGCCGCGGGAATCATCGACAACAACATCGTCGAGTCAGGGCCGGCGACAGTCACACTCGTAGAGGGGCAGTTCTTCGAGAATGAGGGCTGTGGTACCTGGACCAAGCAATAGGTGCACTAAACAAAAGAAGCCCCCGCAGCGCGTTCCGCCGGCAAGCAAGAACCGCGCCACGAGGGCTCAAATACCGGACCACCAGAAAGGTGAACCGATGGACAATAATGTAGCTCAGACCGCAAGCACAGCCAGATGAACACACACCTCAGAGCTGTACCCGCAGTCGCACCACGCGCGGTTCTCTATCTGCGACAGTCGGTCGCGCGTGATGACTCGATCAGCATCGAACTCCAGGAGATTGCCGGACGCGACTACTGTGCCGCCCACGGATACGAAGTCGTTGCTATCGAGGTCGATGAAGGGATCTCGGGTCGCACGTGGGTGAAGCGCCCCGCAGTGCAGCGCGTCATGGAAATGATCGAACAACGTGCCGCAGACGTGATCGTGCTGTGGAAGTGGTCGCGTCTCTCCCGAAACCGACGAGACTGGGCTGTCGCTGCAGACCGGGTGGATGTCGCTGGTGGCCGCATCGAATCAGCTACGGAACCGATCGACACCGGCACCGCTTCTGGCAGATTCGCTCGAGGAGTGATGACCGAATACGCAGCGTTCCAGTCGGAACAGATCGGAGAGCAGTGGGCGGAGGTTCGAGCAAGACGGTTCTCCCTCGGACTACCCCCAACAGGCTCCGTCCCCTGGGGATGGGTGAGTAAGAAAACCCACATTGAACCCCACCCCGACCGGGCACCGCACGTGGTCCAGATGTACCGAATGTACCTCGACGAGGGACGCGGCTTCACCTACATTTCTGCGCACCTGAACCGCGTCGGAGCCAACACAATCAACGGACGCGACTGGATCCCAGCGACCGTCAGAAAGCTCCTCGATTCACCAATCCATGCCGGCTACGTGGAGTACCACGGAGAGGTGAAGTCAGGAGCTCACGATGGAATCATCTCGGAAGGGGACTGGGCCCGCTACCAGCGCATGCGCCGGGACCGGCACGTGCCCATGAAGCCCCGCGTCTCGAAGCATCTCCTGTCATCGATGGTGGTGTGCCATTGCGGCCGGAAGCGGTACGGCAACACTGCCGTATCCCGGCATGATCCGGAGACGTTCTACAGCTCGTACGTGTGCCCTTCCACGGTCCCGCACCCGCCTCAAGCGAAGACGATCGCGACATGGCGGGTCGATGACGCTGTGGTGCGAGCAGCGAAAAGCAAGAACGTGCGAGCGGACCTCACAGCGTCCGAAACCCCTCGTACTGACCTGGAGGCTATAGCCAGGGAGATTGTCGCCGCAGAGCGCCGCCTCGTGACGCTCACAGGGCACCTCGTGTCCGGCCTCGTCCCAGAAGCCGCGTACAGGGCCACCCGAGACAAACTCGAGGCAGAGCTCACGCGCCTACAAGCGGACCTGGGCCTCGCTGAACGTGACCACGCGATCGACCCTTCCCACTATTTGACCGGGCTGGAGAGAATCGCTGAAGAATGGGACACGCTCCAAGTTGAAGAGAAGCAGGCGCTACTCCGGACAGTGATTGATTCCGTCACGATCTATCCCGAGCGTCGCGGAGTCATTCAATGGGCTTGGGGAAGGCGTGTAGATATAGACCTGTGATGGTGATCATGGCGGCGGTCGCCTTCGCCGGGCTGCTCGTTGCCATCATGCGCTCAAGCGAGATTCGTGCAATGCTCGTCGATCTCGTCGAGAACGCTCTCGGTGCTGCCGGTTAGGGCAATGGGTTCGGACGATGGGATCGGCTGAGAGGGGTTCCGCCGGGAATGAGGGCCAGGAAGCGGCCTCCGAGGACAAGGACCTCAGAGTCCGGCAGGCTTGCGTCGCGGCGCTGAAACGCGAGGAGCGTGGAACGGTCACCGCGGAGTTCGCCATTGCTTTGCCGGCCGTGCTGGTGGTGCTCGGACTCGTGCTGGGCGGCATCATGATCTCCGCTCAGCGCGTGACCCTGGCTTCGGCCGCCGCTGACGTCGCGAGGCTCGAGGCACGGGACGATCAGGCAGCTGCTGAAGCGCGTCGCGCTCAGCTGCCGCGTGGGACTGAGGAGCGAACCTGGCTTCGTGGCCCCCTACTGTGTGTCGAACTCACCGCCAGCCCCGTTCGCGGCCTCCTGTCGAGCATCGCGTCGTCGGCTACGGCATGTGCGGCGCATAGTGGCGTCGATAGGGCTGGACAATGAGTGTTCCCGTCACAGTCGGCTGCATTGCCTGCGTGCTCGTCATCGGTGTCCCGGTACTGGCCGGCGCGGGCCAGCTCGAGGCCCGCCACCGTGCCGCAGGCGCTGCCGACGCCGCAGCGCTCGCCGCGGCGGATGCTGTCGCCGGCTGGATCAACGCCGAACCCTGCGCCATTGCCGGCGAGGTCGCTGCCTCGATGGACGTCGAAGTGGTCTCTTGCGAGCCGGAGAACGGCAAGCGGGCCCGTGTGGTCGTGCGGGTTGATTCCGCATTCGGCAGCGTCGAGGCTCGGGCGCACGCCGGAGTCGCAGATGTCTCCGATGGTCAAGTGGCGGCCGTCGCTGCGAACGGCTGGGCCTGGCCATCGGGCGTGCGAGGCGTCACGCAGGGGCACCACGACGGACAGTCGATCGACCTTGCCGTCTCGGCGGACGGCGCGCTCTATGCGCCGTACGATGGTGTGGTCGTGGCAGCGGGTCCCCTCGGCGGAGGGATGCCGCCAGCATGTCTCGTGAATCCGACCTGGTGGCGTGGTGTGAACCATGGGGTGGTGATCCGACACGAATACCGAGGTCTCACCCTGTACAGCTCGCATAACCACATCGCTCCCGGGTCTCCGGAGCAGCAGGGCATCGCCGTCGGCGCTCGAGTTCGCGCAGGAGAACGCGTGGCGACTGCGGGCATGAGCGGATGCACCTCGGGGCTGCACACCCACTTCACGCTGTCAACCGCACGAACGAACGCGTTCTCGAACGTCGATCCATACCTATACATCGGGCGGCCATGAGCAGATGCGTACGCGCCGACCCGCTTCCGGAACGTGAGCTCGGCACCCCTCCAGCACTGCGCAGGGGCGCGGGCGGCCGCGGCAAGATGCAGATTCTCATGCCACACTGTGTATCGTGACGTTGCGGAAATGCGCCGCAGCACGTTTTGGAGAATCAGAAGGAGCCCTGTGGAGGGTACGAAGAAGCTCGTGATCGTCGAGTCGCCGACTAAGGCGCGGACGATCGGTTCCTACCTCGGAGACGACTACGAGGTGATCGCGTCAGTCGGACACATCCGAGACCTTGCCGAGCCCTCCGAACTACCCGCCGAACTCAAGAAGGGGCCGTTCGGCAAGTTCGCCGTCGATGTCGAGAACGGGTTCTCTCCGTACTATGTCGTCGCCGACAACAAGAAGAAGACGGTCTCCGAGCTGAAACGTGCCATGAAAGGCGCCGACGAAGTCTGGCTTGCAACTGATGAGGACCGCGAAGGCGAAGCCATCGCGTGGCACCTCCTCGAAGTACTGAAGCCGAAAGTGCCGGTGCGGCGCATGGTGTTTCACGAGATCACCCGCGAGGCGATCGAGCAGGCCAAGCAGAACACCCGCGACATCGACGTCGCGCTCGTTGATGCGCAGGAGACCCGTCGTATCCTCGACAGGCTCTATGGCTACGACATTTCGCCGGTGCTGTGGCGCAAAGTCGCCCCGAAGCTCTCGGCAGGCCGTGTGCAGTCTGCTGCCACTCGACTGGTCGTCGACCGGGAACGCGAGCGCCTGGCCTTTACCCCGGCCGAATACTGGGACCTGACGGCATCGTTCCGCCCTGCCGCGGAGGCGAGCGATA
This sequence comes from Leucobacter sp. GX24907, assembly GCF_053567335.1. Classification (NCBI taxonomy): domain Bacteria; kingdom Bacillati; phylum Actinomycetota; class Actinomycetes; order Micrococcales; family Microbacteriaceae; genus Leucobacter; species Leucobacter sp. GX24907. The sequence goes on from NZ_JBSGPD010000004.1 coordinate 116,079, forward strand.
CTACGCCGTTCCAGGCCCGCCTGGCGCGTATCGACGGGCAGAGAATCGCCTCCGGTGGAGACTTCGGCGATGACGGCCTGCTCACCGCAAAGGCGCAGAGCGCAGGCGTGCTGCCGCTCGCTGCTCAGCGCGCGCAAGCACTCGCCGAGCTGCTTGCCGACTCGGCAGAAGCCACCGTGCGCTCGGTCGAGACGAAACCGCACACCCGCCGCCCCGCGGCTCCGTTCACGACCTCCACGCTGCAGCAGGAGGCGTCGCGCAAGCTGCGATACAGCTCGCGGCAGACGATGTCGTTCGCCCAGTCGCTCTACGAGAACGGCTACATCACCTATATGCGAACAGACTCCCCGACGCTGTCGCAGCAGGCGATTCAGGCTGCGCGATCGCAGGCGGCCGAGCTCTACGGCGCTCATACGCTGCCCGACTCGCCGCGCGTCTACAAGGGCAAGGCCAAGGGTGCACAGGAAGCGCACGAGGCGATCCGCCCCGCCGGAGACCAGTTCCAACGCCCGACCGCGCTCAAGGGCAAGCTGAACCAGGGTGAGTACGCGCTCTACGAGTTGATCTGGAAGCGCACGGTCGCCAGCCAGATGGCCGATGCCAAGGGATCGACCGATACCGTGACGCTCGGAGCAAAGGTGCAGGAGTCGGGTGCTGCCGCGGCCACCGCCATCGAGTTCACCGCGAGCGGTACCGTCATCACGTTCCCTGGATTTCTGCTCGCCTACGAAGAGGGGCGAGATGAGAAGCGCGGCGAGTCCGAGCAGAACGTCTCGCTGCCACAGCTGACACGCGATCAGCCACTCGGAGTCGCTGATCCGGAAGCGAAGCCCCACGAGACCAGCCCGCCCCCGCGATACACCGAGGCCAGCCTCACCAAACGACTCGAAGATCTCGGCGTCGGGCGTCCGTCGACCTATGCTGCGATCATCAGCACGATCATGGACCGTGGGTACGTGACGAAGAAGGGCCAGGCGCTCGTTCCGAGTTGGATCGCCTTCTCCGTCGTCCGCCTGCTCGAAGAGCATTTCTCCGAGCTGGTCGATTACGACTTCACTGCCGAGATGGAGAGCGATCTCGACCGCATTGCCGCCGGTGAGGCCGAGCGGGGCACTTGGCTCGCCGAGTTCTACTTCGGTTCCGATACGCATCCAGGCCTCCGAGGAGTCGTCGACAATCTCGGAGAGATCGATGCACGGGCGATCAATACGATCAAGATCGACGACGAGATCTCGCTGCGCAACGGCAAGTACGGCCCCTATCTCGAGGTGTACGACGAAAAGTGCGAGGTCGGTGACGATGGTGCGCTGAAGCCTCGCAGCGTCAACATTCCCGACGGGATGGCTCCGGACGAACTCACCCCGAGCAAGGCTCACGAACTCGCAGATGCCGAGCCCGCTGAGGACCGTGTGGTCGGCCTGCACCCCGAGACCGGACGCCGTATCGTGGCGAAGAACGGCCGCTTCGGCCCTTACGTGACCGAGTTGCCGAACGATGACGAGGAGTTGCCGAAGGGCAGCAAGCCGCGCACCGCGTCCCTATTCAAGACTATGGATCCGGCGACAGTGGATCTCGACAGCGCGGTCGCACTCATCGATCTGCCGCGTGTGGTCGGCGTCGACGATGAATCCGGTGCTGAGATCACGGCCCAGAACGGCCGCTACGGCCCCTACCTCAAGAAGGGGACGGACACCCGGACGCTTCCGAGCGAAGATGCCATCTTCACCGTCGATCTCGCCGGCGCGAAGGAGCTCTTCGCACAGCCGAAGTACGGCGCACGGCGAGCGACGAGCGCCCTCAAAGAGTTCGACGCCGACCCCGTGAGCGGCAAGCCCGTGCGGGTGCGCGATGGCCGTTTCGGCCCATACGTGACCGACGGCGAGACGAATGCGACGATCCCTCGCGGCGAGAGCGTTGATGAGATCACCTTCGAACGCGCGATCGACCTGCTGGCGATTAAACGCGCGAAGGGCCCGGCCAAGAAGCGTGCAACCAAGAAGGCTCCGGCGAAGAAACCCGCTGCGAAGAAGCCGGCCGGAAAGAAGACCTCGGCCAAGAAGGCAGTGGATCCGGCGCGATCAGCGGCTGCGAAGAAGGCCGCGGAAACGCGCAAGGCCAACGCCGCGAAGAAAGCAGCAGAAGCTCAGAGGACGGACTGATGCCCGGCATCTTCATCACGCTCGAGGGCGGTGATGGTGCCGGGAAGACCACGCAGGCCGAACTGCTTGAAGCCTGGCTGGTGGAACGCGGGTACGAGGTCGTGCGCACACGCGAACCCGGCGGAACCCGCCTCGGTGTGGAACTGCGCAGATTGCTGCTGCACGGAACCGCAGACGGCGAGGGCGGTGACATCGGGGAAGTTGATGCGAGAGCTGAAGCGCTCCTCTACGCGGCAGACCGCGCCCAGCACGTTGCGAAGATCGTGCGCCCGGCTCTCGATCGTGGTGCAGTGGTCGTGCAGGATCGCTACATCGATTCGTCGCTCGCCTATCAGGGGGCCGGACGCGTACTCGATATCGACGAGGTGCGACGCATCAGTGAATGGGCCGTCGACGGGCTGGCGCCCGACCTGACCGTGCTCCTCGACGTGAGTCCCGAGTTGTCGGCCGAGCGGCGGGCCTCCCGCGGAGGGAAACAAGACAGGTTGGAATCCGAGACGATCGAGTTCCACCGTGCGGTACAAGAAGGCTTCCTGCGCCTGGCGCAAGCTGAACCCGATCGCTTCCTCGTGCTCGACGCCGCGGAACTCGCCGAAACAGTGCACGCCGACATTCTCGGACGAGTGACGCCGCTGCTCCAACGGTAAGCACGACGACTTCACGAGTTCGCTTCTCTCTGTGACTGCTTTTCGGCAGCACTGTGGCGCGATGAGTCTCTCATCTCTGCGTGCAAGGAGTGGATGTTGATCCCCTCGCCAGAAAGTTGCTAGGCGCCATTTCTGATAGCGTTAATGTGAGCGCTAACATATTCTGGTTTCAGAGTGCGATGCTGGACCAAGCACTCGAGGAGGAGAGGTATGCACTACCGAGGACTGACATGGGACCATCCCCGCGGCTTTCAGGCTCTGCGGGTTCTTGCGGAGCGGTTCAGCGCCGACGGGCGGCACGACGATACGCTCAGCTGGGATGTGCACACTCTTGAAGGGTTTGAATCGGCATCGATCGAAGAACTCGCTGACAGGTACGATCTCATCGTGCTCGATCACCCTCATATCGGGGATGCATTGGCCTCTGACTCTCTGCAACCTGTCTCGGGTTCCGGCCGAGATGGTTTCGCATCGCTAGAAAGCGGCGAGTTCGTTGGCCCATCGGTGCAGTCATATGCGCTCGCCGATAGCGTCTGGGCACTGCCCCTCGACGCGGCGGCGCAGGTGGCGGCCTACGATCCCTCCCGGCTATGCAGTGTCCCCAGTACGTGGGACGACGTAGTCGCGCTCTCTGAGCAGGAACCGGTGGCACTATCGCTTGCGGGCCCGCATGCGCTTCTGACCCTGTACTCGTTCTGTGTCGCTCTCGGTGAGGCGCCGGGAGGGCTCGGACAGCTTTCCCGAGACGCGGCCGAACACGCTCTCGCACGCATGGCTGGCATTGCCGGGCGTATGGACCCGGATTGGATCGGGTTGAACCCGATTGGTCTACTCGAACGCATATCCTCTCGTAGTGATATTGCATACTGCCCGTTGGTGTTCGGGTACGTGAACTACGCGGTCCGTCCGATGTCGGGAGGGGGTGGATCGTGGCGAGTCGCTTTTGCAGATGCGCCCCGTGTGGGGGGAAGAGCACCCGGTTCCGTGATCGGGGGCACCGGGCTGGCTGTATCGAGCCGTGCCGAGGTGAGCGACGCGCTCGCCGCCCATCTCGCCATGCTCATCGATGATGAGACGCAGTCCGGGATCATCGTGCGGGAGGCAGGACAGCCGAGCCGTACCGCGGCATGGGCCGCGGACGTCGTGGATCGTGCCTCCGGTGGTTTCTACTCGGCGACAAGGGAGACTCTTGAGGCCTCGTGGGTTCGTCCGCGATTCGCCGGGTATACGGCATTCCAGGGATCAGGGTCGGCCATCGTCCGGGACATCGTGCTGGGTCGGATCTCTCCCGGACGTGGGCTCGAGGACTACGAGGCGCTGCGGCGCAGAGCGATCTCCGGGATGAAACACGACGGCAATGGTCGCCCACTCACGTAGCGTGCGACCCGAGACAGAATTGGAAAGGAACGATCAACCATGACCGCGCGCAAGACGAACAACACGATCGAGTGGCCGCCCTCAGCTACCGCCACGCTCCCCGACGATGCGAGCGATGCTTTACTCGTCGGAAGGATCTGGAGCCCGACCTATGAATCGCCCTCGGTCGTTATGGTGCGCGACGGTGAGCTCTTCGATATCACTGACCACTTTCCCACGATGACCCATCTCACCGAGGAGCCCGATCCCGCGCGAGCCGTGCGGGGACTCGAGGGGGTACGTGCGGGGGTGCTGGAGGATGTACTGCGAAACACCGCGCAGCAGAATCCCGACCCCGAGATCCCGGTTCTGCTTTCGCCGATCGACTTGCACGCAGTGAAGGCAGCCGGGGTTACCTTCGCGGTGTCTATGATCGAGCGATTCATCGAGGAGCGCGCAAGCGGAGACCCGAGTCTCGCAGCGGAGGTGAGGGAGGAGATTGGAAGCATCCTCGGAGGATCCCTTGCCGATCTTGTACCCGGCTCCGAGGCTGCATCCCGCCTTGCTGAGGCGCTGAAGGAGCGTGGCCTCTGGAGTCAGTATCTCGAGGTCGGGATCGGACCTGATGCCGAGATCTTCACCAAGGCTCAGCCGCTCTCGAGTATCGGTACTGCAGGGAGTCTTGGGGTGCTCTCGAAGTCGTCGTGGAACAATCCCGAGCCCGAGATCGGTCTGATCGTCGCCTCGTCTGGAGCCGTCGTTGGTGCGACGCTCTCCAATGACGTCAACCTGCGTGACTTTGAAGGGCGGTCGGCGCTGCTCCTCTCGAAGGCGAAGGATAACAACGCGTCGGCCGGAGTCGGGCCGTTCATTAGGTTCTTTGACGAGAACTTCAGTCTCGACGACGTGCGTTCGGCGACAGTCTCTCTCGAGGTCGAGGGAGAGGACGGGTTCCGCCTCGATGAGACCTCTTCGCTCGCTGAGATCAGCAGGGACCCTGCGGATCTCGTGGCTCAGCTTCTCGGGCCGCACCATCAGTATCCCGACGGTGCGATTCTGATGTTGGGGACATTGTTTGCCCCGACAGCCGACAGGTCAGCGCCCGGGGAGGGCTTCACGCACAACCGCGGAGACCTGGTTCGTATCTGCAGTCCGAGGCTTGGCTCACTTGTGAACACCGTCGAGGAGAGCGAACGTTGCGCGCCGTGGACGGTCGGATTCAGAGAGCTCATGTCGCGGCTCGCTCGACGGGGTGTCTTGTAATGGGCGCGCTCTGTGGGTCGCCGTTGCCTGCGTTGGGTCAGGTTGTCTCGCGCAACGTGATGCGATAGTCCACACGAGTCGACGTCGATCCGGTTTCGCGGCCTTCCATTTTCGCGAGCAGTCGCTCGGCGGCGATGCGACCGATCTCTGTGTTGGGGATCGAGACGGTGCTGAGGGCCGGCGTGAGCGCCGATGAGAGCTCGAAGTCTCCGAACCCTGTGATGCCGAGACGATCGGGAATTCTTAGCCCCTTGCGCATGCTTGCCAGGACTGCACCGTTGGCGAGGATGTCGGTACCGAACATGGCGATGTCCATTTCGGGATAGCGCTCGAGCATGCGATCGAGAAGCTTCTCGCCCGAGGCGAGTGTGAGTGGCATGTCGGACGAGTCGACGAATCGTTCTTCGGAGCCCGGGTACAGGCGCTGGAATGCTTCTCGGAATCCAGAGAGTCGTTCTAGCGAGCGATGGTCTCCCGGCCGCAGGGAACCTGTGAACACCGGCGCCTGATACCCGGCATCGTGAACCGCAGTGAGGAGGTCTCCCATCGCGCTCTGGTTCGAGAATCCGACCAGGTCATCGAGCGGGTGCTCGGTCCACCCCCAGGTTTCGACGATGGGGATGCGCGATGCTCGCAGCATCTCTGCTGCGACCTGCGTGTGCGTGTTGCCGACGAGGAAGACGCCGTCGGGCCGCCGGCCAAGTAGCTGCCTGACGAGGGCCTCCTCGCGCAGATCCTCATAGTCGGTGAAACCCAGGACGAGTTGGTAGCCAGCAGCGCCGAGAACTGCCTGCGCGGCGGAGAGGGTCTCGGAAAACACCGAGGTGGAGATCGATGGAATGAGTGTCGCGACCAGCCGACTGCGATTCGACGCGAGGTTGCTTGCGGTGAGGTTCGGCACGTAACCGATTCGGCGGACGGCTTCCTCCACCCGCTCGAGGGTATCGGGAGCGACCTCATCCGGGCGCCTCAGTGCGCGGGACACCGTCTGCGCCGACACCTGGGCGAGCTTGGCTACATCCGCGAGCGTCGCGGCGCGAGTAGAGCGCCTACCGCCTCGTCTTCCAGGCTGCCGGGGGGTACCAGGTGACAAGTCCGCCTCGCTCCATACTCTGAGAAATGACCGAAAGTCTACCAGTCAAAGTGAGGCGCTTGTGTTAGCGATAGCGATAGCGCTAACATCAATTTCGGGAACGTGCCCGTTGAACAGTTTGCTCAAAGGAAGTGCAGGATGAAGGTCCTCGAAGGAATCCGCGTCATCGATGTGTCGCTCGCAATGTCAGGTCCGTTCGCGACGCAGAAGCTCGCCGACCTGGGGGCCGACGTGATCAAGGTCGAGCCACTCACGGGGGAGTGGCAGCGGCACGTCTCCGCTGGAGGCGCCGCGGGTACCGAGGTCAACGCCTCGTTCCTATCCCTGAACAGGAACAAACGCTCGATCTCTCTCGACCTGAAGTCCGAGTCGGGGCGTGCCGTGCTCCACGAACTCGTAGAGACGGCAGACGTCTTGCTCCAGAACTACCGGCCCGGCGTAGCCTCTCGACTGGGGGTCGACTACGAGACACTGCGCTCCATCAAGCCCGATCTCGTGTACGTCTCGATCTCCGGGTACGGAGAGGACGGCCCGTACGCCATGCGTCCCGGTCAGGATGTCATCCTGCAGGCCATGAGCGGTGCACTCTACAGCGCGCTTCGCGAGGGCGAGGCTCCGCGTCCGGCGCCCTACTTCTTGGTCGACGCTTTCGCGGCGTACTCAGCGTGCGAGGGCGCGCTCGCCGCGCTGTTCCATCGTCTCCGCACTGGTGAAGGCCAGCTCGTTGAGGTCAACATGCTGGACGCCATCATCGCTGCGCAGATGCAGGAGATCAGCGTCCGTACCGTGGGAGGAGTTCCGCAGACTCCGAGCACCGAGATCCACGCGCACAGCTACATCCGGGCTCCCTACGGGGTATTCCCGACGAGCGACGGCTTCATCGCGCTCTCCTTCGCGGAGTGTGACGTCCTTTCCCGAGTGTTCGGCGACTCTCGTTTCGACGCCTACGACTCGGAGCGCGACGGCTTCACCCACCGCGATGAGATCTCGCGTCTTGTGACCGAGAACCTTGCAGAACGCGACACTCGGTACTGGATGGAGGTGCTCAGCGACGCCGGCGTCTGGGTCGGGCCAGTCTACGACTACGAGGACCTACTCACCGATCCGCAGGTCGAGCACAACGGTTCCTTCGTCGAGTACGAGCACCCGACCGAGGGTCGCGTCAAGACCCCCGGGTTCCCGTTCTCGTTGAAGGGGACACCGCAGCAGGTTGATCGGCCCGCCCCGCTCAACGGCCAGCACAGTCGCGAGATTCTTGCGGAGCTCGGCTACGACCGATCCCGCATCGAAGAGCTCGAGACGCGCCGGGCTATCTATCAACATCCGCTCGACGGCGAACGGCGTTCCGCCTGAGACGTTCAGAGGCCCATCGTGCTGACTCGGACCCGTCCGGAGTCTCGCCATCGCCGGTCTACATCCGGTCGTCATCCCTAATATCAACTGCAAAGGAGCATCATGGATGAGCAAGTAATCGAACTGGAAGCCAAGAGGAGGTCGCGGCGCGCAGCCGCGGCATCCGCCGTCGGTAGCCTCGTGGAGTGGTACGACTTCGCGCTATACGGTGCAGCTGCGGCGCTGGTCTTCAACACCTACTTCTTCGTAGGGGAGGATCCGGTCACCGGACTACTCCTCTCGTTCGCGACCTTCGCGGTCGGCTACTTCGCCCGTCCCTTCGGGGGTATCCTGTTCGGGCATCTTGGCGACAAGATCGGCCGGAAACCTGTCATGATCGCCTGCCTCGTGCTCATGGGGCTCTCCACGGCCGTAATCGGTGTGCTGCCGAGTTACGAGTCGGTGGGCCTTCTTGCGCCGATCCTCCTGGTACTGCTGCGCATCTTGCAGGGACTTGGCGCGGGCGCCGAGTACGCGGGGGCCGTCGTGCTCTCGTCGGAGTCGTCGATCCCTTCGCATCGCGGGTTCTACGCGTCGTGGTCCGGGGCAGGCGTCTGGATCGGCTCGGCCCTCGGGCTGCTCACCATGCAGCTCATGGTGTTCGTCACTGGCGACAACTTCACGACCTGGGGGTGGCGGATCCCCTTCCTGCTCAGCCTGGTCATGCTGGCAATCAGCATGTACATTCGTCGACGCGTGAGTGAGACCGAGCAGTTCAAGCATGCTGAGGAGACGAATCAGATCGTCCGAGTGCCGTTCTTCACATTGCTGAAGAGCGAGAAGCGCCGCCTGCTGGTCGCGCTGGGGTCGAACTTCATGCTCTCCGGATTCTCGTACATTCCCCAGGTCTGGGCGTTGAGCTACCTGACAAACGACCTCGGCGTCGCAGCTGCGCTCGCGCTCGGGATCAATGCGATCATCCTGCTCGCAGGTGCCGCTTTCATGCCGTTCTTCGGACGGCTCGGCGACAGGCTCGGACGGAGGCGCCTCTACATGTTCGGTGCGGCGTTCGGTGCGGTCTGGGCGGCACCGATGTTCATGCTCATCGACACGCGGAACCCGGTGCTCATGACGGTTGCCCTCGTGGTTTGCTTCGTCGGAGCCGTAGCGACCTGTTATGCGTCTCAGGCGGCGTTCCTCGCCGAGCTCTTCCCACCGGCACTGCGGTACTCGGGAGTGGCCTTCGCGCGCGAGTTGTCCGGTGCAGTGCTCGGAGGAACGGCTCCGCTGATCGCGACTGCGCTGATTGCCTCAACGGGGCACTGGTACGCCATCGCGGGATTCATGATTGTCAACGCTGTAGTCGGGTTCATCGCCGTCTACTTCTCGAAGTACTTCCGCTCAGACGATGACCAGGGCAACGATGAACGGTTCAATGAAGACACGACCGGGACGATCCGACTGGTTGAGTCGGCGAGGCGGGTGAGGGCATGACACCCGGAGTCGAGACGTTCGAGCGGGTGTTCGGCGATTACCGCCTCGGCGAGACCACCACGACCGGGCCTCGGATCATTTCCGACGACGACATTGTCGACTTCGCCCGGCTGACTGGTGATGAGCACCCCGCGCATACTGACGCGGAGTTTTCGACTGCTCGATTCGGTGGCCGACTCTCACACGGGGTGCTGACATTCGGCGTCGTGGTCGGTCTAACGGTCGAGTACAACCGTCTCGCGGTCGCGTACGGGTATGACCGCATACGCTTCCCGGGGCCGGTGCTTGCGGGTGACGTTATCACGGCGACATCGGAGGTGATCGAGCTCAAGGAGCACCGTAATCCCGACATCGGTTTGGTTGTCAAACAGTACACGGGGGTGAATCAGCGGGGCGAAGTGGTCGTAGTCGCACAACATACGCTCGCTGTGCAGCGAGCCTCTCCGGCTGATCTGTAGGCGGACGCCACCGACTCCGAGCTGCGCCTGCTCGCTTCCCGGAGTGAGCAATGCGGCGCAATATGCTCCTCGCATACGCGAATGAGAGCATATTGCGCCGCATTGCTTTGTGGGCTGCCGCCGTGTGCGGCACCGCGACTGCCGGCGAAACGCTTCGCGTTTAGCCGATAGTCGCCACCCCTCGCTTCGCTCCGTGGGCCGCGGCTGTGGCCGCGTCGCGGTGATGCGAGAAGGCTACGCCTCCTCGCCGATCACCGCGCCAAAGCGAGCGGGAAGCGTCGCCTGTGACGCCGCACCGAGCTCCGACAACGGCAGTGAGAACTGATCCTGCACCTCGATCGCAGCCGCATCGCCCGCACCATCGGTGACGCCGATACGCAGCACCGGGAAGCCGCGGCCCTCGCAGAGACCACGGAACTTCACCTCTTCCTCGTGCGGCACCGCAACCAGCACGCGCGCCTGCGACTCCGAGAAGAGGGCCGCGGTCGCGTCGACGCCGTCGCGCGAGACGATCTCATCGATCCACACCCGTGCACCGACGCCGAAGCGCAGCGCGCCATCGGTGAGCGCCTGGGCGAGGCCGCCCTCCGACAGATCGACCGCACCCGACAGCAGGCCGCGCTGCGAGGCGGCGTGCAGCAGCTCCGCGAGATCGCGCTCGGCCGAGAGATCGGCTACGGGCGGCTTCCCTCCGAGATGCGTGTGCACGGCTTCGGCCCAGGCGGAGCCGTCGAGCTCGTCGCGAGTCGTGCCGAGCAGGTAGAGGTGCTCGCCCTGATCCTGCCAACCGCTCGGCACGCGCCGAGCCACGTCGTCGATGATGCCGAGCACACCCACCACTGGGGTGGGGTGGATCGGGGTGTCACCGGTCTGGTTGTACAGCGACACGTTGCCGCCCGTCACGGGCACCTCGAGCGACAGGCAGGCGTCGGAGAGACCTTCGACGGCGCGCGAGAACTGCCACATCACCTCGGGGTTCTCCGGGCTGCCGAAGTTCAGGCAGTCGGTGACCGCGGTCGGCACGGCACCCGAGGTCGCGACGTTGCGGTACGCCTCGGCGAGTGCGAGCTGCGAGCCGACGTAGGGGTCGAGCTGGCAGTAGCGGCCGTTCGCGTCGGTCGCGATGGCGACGCCGAGTCCGCTGCTCTCATCGACGCGGATCATGCCGGCCCCATCGGGGAACGAGAGCGCAGTATTGCCGAGCACGTACTTGTCGTACTGGTTCGTGATCCAGTCGACGGAGGCCTGGTTGGGCGAGGATGCCACCGCAAGCAGCTGTGCGCGCAGCTCATCGCCGGACGCGGCACGGGCGAGGCCCGACTCTCGCACGCCAGAAGCTTGCAGCTCATCGATCCAGGAAGGGTACGCAACCGGTCGGTCGTAGACCGGTCCGTCGACTGCAACGGTGGAGGGATCGACGTTCACGATCTCCTCGCCGCGCCAGTTGATGACGAGGCGTCCGGTGTCGGTCACCTCGCCGAGCACGCTGGTCTCGACGTCCCACTTCTCGGTGACGGCGAGGAACGCATCGAGCTTGGCAGGATCGACGACAGCCATCATGCGCTCCTGGCTCTCCGACATGAGGATCTCCTCCGCGGTGAGCGACGGGTCGCGCAGCAGTACGCTGTCGAGCTCGATGAACATGCCGCCGTCGCCGTTCGCCGCGAGCTCTGATGTGGCGCACGAGATGCCCGCTGCACCGAGATCCTGGATGCCTTCCACGAGCTCATCGCGGAACAGCTCGAGGCAGCACTCGATGAGCACCTTCTCGGCGAAGGGATCGCCGACCTGCACTGCTGGCCGCTTGGTCGGGCCGCCCTCGCTGAAGCTGTCGGAGGCGAGGATCGAAGCGCCGCCGATACCGTCGCCACCGGTGCGGGCCCCGAAGAGCACGACCTTGTTGCCGGTTCCCGACGCGTTGGCGAGGTGGAGGTCTTCGTGGCGCAGCACGCCGACGCCGAGCGCGTTCACGAGCGGGTTGGCCTGGTAGACGCCGTCGAACACGGTCTCGCCGCCGAGGTTCGGCAGGCCGAGGCAGTTCGCGTACGAGGAGATGCCCGACACCACGCCGTGCACGACCCGAGCGGTGTCGGGGGCGTCGATGTCGCCGAAACGCAGCTGATCCATGACTGCCACGGGGCGCGCGCCCATCGAGATGATGTCGCGGATGATGCCCCCGACGCCGGTCGCAGCGCCCTGGAACGGTTCGATGTACGACGGATGGTTGTGGCTCTCCACCTTGAAGGTGACTGCCCATCCCTCGCCGATGTCGATGACGCCCGCGTTCTCACCCATGCCGACAAGCAGACGCTCCCGCATCTTGTCGTTGACCTTCTTGCCGAACTGGCGCAGGTAGATCTTCGATGACTTGTAGGAGCAGTGCTCGGACCACATCACGGAATACATGGCGAGCTCACCCGAGGTCGGGCGGCGGCCGAGGATCTCGCGAATCTTGTCGTACTCGTCGGGCTTCAGGCCCAGAGCGCCGTACGGCTGTTCCTTCTCGGGAGTCGCGATCGCGTCGGCGACGGTGTCGGGGCGAGCCGAATCGGGACGCGGTTCAAGGCCGTGGGTAGCGGCGGTGGTGGCATCGGTGTCAGTCACGCTCGATGTGCTCCGTTGAGTTCAGAATCGGGAAGAGGATCGGCGGCTGCGCGCGCCAGGCGTACGGGGTCCAGTTTACGCTGTTGCGCCGCTTCTCGGGTCGCGCGGCACCTGAGGCGGATATTCCGGCGACGGCCACTGTGCGGCGGGTCAGAGAACGGCCGAGGAGGGAGCCGGACAAGAATGTTCGGTGAAAGTGGTGTTCATTCTCAGGGGAACTAGAGGAGACTGGTGCACATGAGTACCTCAGAGCAGTCGAATACCGAACACCCGAATTCGCCGGTACCCGCCCATGACTCCGACGGTGGGGTTCGGCCCGCGGCGCAGCAGAGCTCGCGTCAGCAGGGATCATCTGCGCAGAGCCATGATTCCGCACAGGGCCATGAACCTGCACCGAGCCATGATTCTGCGCAGGCCGCGCACGCGCCGTATCCGCAGAACACTGCCGTGGTACCCGGCCCCCAGGTGCCGCTTGCTCCGCCGGCAGCGACGGCAACGCCGGCCGGGCCCGCCCCGGTGGGTGGCGATAAGAAGAAGCTCTCGACCTTCCTCAAGGTGAGCATCATTCTGCTGAGTGCGCTGACGGTGGCGTCGATCGCGCTCGTGTTCATCGGCGACTTCGATGGCAAGTTCGAGCGGGTCTTCTCCACGTTCCTGCTCTTCGCACTGTTCGTCGTGCTCACGGCGCTCGACACGAGCCGTCAGCAACGATCCGAGTGGTACTCGCCGGTCGCGTTGATCGCAAACGCCTACATTCTGGGCCTGCTGCTGATCGTGATCTGGATGTCGGAGTACGATCCGTTCTGGCTCGGCTGGGAGATCTTCTGGAAGTCACTGCTCGTGGTCGCCGTCGTCCGCGTTGTGATTCTCGGGGCGCAACTGCTGCTCATGCTCGGCCATCGCCTCCCCGAGATGGTCACGCGCTTCGCGTTCGTCACGAGTGTGCTCGGGGTGCTCAGCGGGATCCTCTTCACCGCGCCTGTCGGCATCTCCGCGTTCGACATCACGATTCCTGAGTTGTACTGGAAGATCTCGACCGCGACTCTGATCCTCACGGCACTCGGCCTGGCGATCACGATGCTGCTGCGTTGGGCCTTCCGCAGTGAGATTCGTGACCAGAAGCGTGCGCTGCGAGACGAACAGCGTGCTGCGCTCTTCGGCGCACAGGTGAGCGGCGCACAGGTGAGCGGTGCACAGGCGCCCTCCGCGCATGTCTCCCAGCAGCCGGCAGCCACGCAATCCGTGTTGCCGCAGGCCGCGCAGGCTCAGCAGCCCTCGCAGCAGCCGGAGTTGTTGCCTTGGCCGACCTTCGCCGACGGCACCCCGTTGCCTTCGGGCCCAGACGGTCAGCCAGATTTCTCGGTGTTGAACCAGCGCTGAGTTCGTAGCCGCCGCACACCGGAAGCGGGAAGAGTTCTGCGCTGAGCAGGTTGCCGAGACCGCTCCCTGATCGCTCAGGGAGCGGTCTTTTCAGGCGTCCAGCTCGACCCGCTCTGGGCGGGGGAGACGAAGACCTGGGAAGCGTCGATGTGGTCGAGTTCTAAGGAACGCTCCGGCGGATGAGCGAGTCGTAGGATCACCCCGAGGGGGCTTCGTTCAATCAGTACTTCGGCGCCAGGAACTACGCCAGTCTCTGACATGCGCTTGAGGAGATCGGGGTTGCTCTGCGCGGACTCCCCGATGCACTGGACGACTGTCACGTCGTCGGGCTCTGCGTCGAAGGTGTAGCGCATCGTATTGACGATCTCCGACGATGCGAGACTCTGAGTGAAGCCTCGTTCAACCTCTCGCAGGGTGGGTATCCGATTTCCGTACGGGGAATGCGTGGGGTGATCGAGTAGACGAGCGATGAGCTCCGTTGCCTTGTCGCTCATGACATGTTCCCAACGGCAGGCCTCCTCGTGGATGAGGTTCCACTCAAGACCGATGATGTCTGCGAGGAGCCGTTCGGCGAGCCGGTGCTTGCGCATGATGCTCAGGGCGAGGTGTCTGCCCCGCGGGCTGAGATAGATCTGACGGTCTCCCGGCACGGAGAAGAAGAGGTCTTCCCTCACCATCCGGCCGACCGTCTGCGTGACCGTCGACGGCGCCTGGCCCAGCCGCTCGGAGAGGCGCGCACGTACGGGCACGATGCCTGCCTCCTCGTATTCGAGCACGACCTTAAGATACATCTCGGTGGGGTCAATGAGCTCGTCCACGTCTGCACCTCTCCGGCTGGTCTCGCCCAGGGGCGGGCGAGGCTCGATTGTACCCGCGACGGGCCAGACGCGCGGTCTTGAACGCTGTACGCAGATCCTGCACGCGGCGGTTCAACCGTCCCCTGCGTCGGCCTCGTTGCCGGACACGGCGTCCGCCTGTCGTGCGAAGAGCACCATATTATCCGACGCGATGTCGCTCTCCGCTGCGAAGAAGCAGGTGATGAGCACGAGCCTGCCCGGCTCATTCGTCCAGACATCCTCGAGATCACTGAGTGCCGTCTGATCGTGACGCTCGGTTGCGATGACCTCGTACGGCACGGATCCCTGCTCGGTCGCGACGATGATCTCGTCACCGGGGAGCACGGTGGTCTTCTGCTCGGCGCGGTTGACCAGCGGGTCGAAGACCGCGAAGCCGCTGGTCGAGGTGTGGCCGATGAGGTAGACCGTGTTCTCCGATCCCGTGCCAGGCAGACCGAAATCCTCGAGCCAGAAGATCTCGTCGGCGGTAGGAGGATCGAGTACGGTCTCCTCACCCACCTCCATGGGTGCGACCGGAGCGACATAGTCGATCGCCGGAATCGTGACGCTCGTCGGGCGAGATGCCGGCGCCGCGTCGATCTCGTGGGCGATGTGTTCGGCGCTGCGACGTTCCGCGCCGGTGTACTCCTCGCCGGTTCCGGTGAAGAACAGTTGCCAGACCCCCACGCCGAGGAGTGTCAGGCCTGCTCCGATCGCCAGGGCGGTGGCGACGATCGCCAGTCGTCTGAGGCCGGTGGCTTTACGTATCCTGCGACTCGGGTGATCGTGAGAAGGGGTCACGCGGCCGCCCCGCCCGGCACGCCGCCTACGCCGGCCTGAGCCCCCGACTGGGCTGGGTTTCTGAGACCGAGCAGCACCACACCGGCCGCCGTGAGCAGCAGCAGCGCGGCTCCGAGCAACATGAGCAGCTCGGCAGTGGTGAGTTCGAATCCGCCCTGCCCGACTGTCGGTAGCTGGGTTGCGGGGTCCGTGATCGACACGGTTTCGGCGCTGTTTCCGCCGCCCGAACCGATCTCGACCTCGACCCACCCGACGAACTTCTCGTCAGGGTCGGTGAACGCGAATCGGAAGGTGCCGTCGTCAAGAGTTGAGACGTCGATGCGCAACTCTCCGTCGTCGTTGACCCGGATCCAATCGACTGGAGTCTTGCTGGGGTAGACGTGCAGGAAGAACCAGTCGCCGGGCTCGGAGTCCGGGATCTTGACATAGGCGATGCCGTTGCGCACGCGGATGGTGATTCCACCGGCGTTCGCAGCTGTGAGTTGGTTCTCACCCGCAACCGGCGGGTCCGGCTTGAACTTGGGTTTGGGGGTCGCCTGGGAGGCCGGGGCGCGGGACGAAGCACCGTCGCCCGAACTGCCGGAACCGCCCGAACCGCTTTGCTGTGCAGCGGGTGCAGGGGTGACGCCTGCTTGTGGCGCTGTGTCCGGGGCAGGAGCGTTGCTGCCGCCGCTCTGCTGACCACGGTCCCCGCCGTCCCCCGGAGGCTCAATGGGGGGCTGAGGGATCTCGGGCGGCGGCTGCTTCGGAGGCGTGTTCTTGCTCGACTCGGCGACCCATTGCACCGCGTTCACGAAGATCTGTCGCCCCGCGGCCGACCAGTTGCGTGCGTCGGAAGCGGCGTGGGTGCCGTGCAGGGCCAGGTATGCGTGGCGGTTGCCGTCGCGCTCATCGACCGCGATGCCGGCACCCCGTTCAGTGATGCTCTGACCGCCCTTCCCATCAGGAGTCTTCGTGATCGAAGTGGCGAGGACCTGTGCACCCTCGCCGAGCATTTGCTGATCGAAGGCTGCCCAGAACTTGTCGAGACCGTCTCGAGCATCCTGAACAATCATGCTGCCCGTGCTGAGCCCCCCGGTGAAGATGTCGCCCGATTCGAAGAGCGGGTGCTTGCCGTCACCCCAGATGCGGTAGCCGGTTTCAGAGAGATCAGCGCCCGAACCGATAGTGCGGCTCTCGGGATCGCCCGCCCGGGTTGCCAGTGACGCGATGCCGCTGGTGCTGCTGGAACCGAGGTCGAGCCAGACGATGCCGGTGCCCGCAGCATCGGTCGCATCGATCACATGCTGCAGGCCGTCGGCGGAGATTTCTCCGGGGTCGTCCCAGACGACTGC
This sequence comes from Leucobacter sp. GX24907, assembly GCF_053567335.1. Taxonomy (NCBI): domain Bacteria; kingdom Bacillati; phylum Actinomycetota; class Actinomycetes; order Micrococcales; family Microbacteriaceae; genus Leucobacter; species Leucobacter sp. GX24907. The sequence goes on from NZ_JBSGPD010000004.1 coordinate 132,836, forward strand.
GTTGTAGGCGGTGAGGCGGCTTGGATCCGACGGGGGTGTCGCCTGCCGCTCGACGACCAGCTCCTGCGTTGCGAGCAGCTCGGTCGATCGGCCGGTCGCCTCTCCCAGCACGAGAACGCGAGGCAGGTCGGACAGGGTGAAGTCGACGATGGTCGGCGCATCCTCCGCGGCGAGCACGTCCGCCGTGTCTGAGGTAGCGGTGTACATGTCGTCGCGCGCGGCCCTGAACCGGTGTTCCCCCTCCGGCACGTCATCGAGTTGGTAGGTGCCGTCGTCGGCGGTGATTGTCGCGAGGTCCTGTCCGACGAGTGACACCGTGACGCCGGGCAGAGGATCCCCGGTCGTCGCGTCGGTCGCAGTGCCCCGCACGCTTCCCGTCTCGAGCGGGGTGAGCTCGACCGTCAACGACTCGAAGCCGGTCTCGGGAACGACGAGCTCGTGCGACGCGGTGGCGTAGCCGAAACGCTCGAACGTCAGTGTGTATGTTCCCGGAGTGAGGTGGGAGGAGACCCTGCCGTCCTCGTCAGAGACCCAGGTCTCGCTCCTGCTGCCGACACCGCCTCCTTCGCTGGTCTGGGCCCAGCTGACGGTGACTCCGGGTAGGGGATCGCTGCTCCCAGCGACGGTGATCGTCGCATCGAATCCCGACTCGCCTCGCGCGGCGGCGATCGCGGCCTGCAGGTCGACGATGCCGTGACCGTACCTGGTGTCGGGGGTGAAGCCGCCGTCGCCCGATGCCTCCGGGTCCGGGTGCCAGGCGGTCTGCTCCAGGGCCTCCTCGACCTGGTCGACGGTCAGCCCGGCCTGTGCCGAGCGCAGCGCAGCGACCGCACCCGCCACGTGCGGGGTAGCCATTGAGGTGCCGCTCGAGCGCCCCCAGCCACCGCCCGGAACGGCCGAGACGATGTCGACTCCGGGCGCCGAGGCGTCCGGTTTCGTGAACTGGCCGCTCGGCCAGCCGAACCTCTGGGCGACGGCGTCGGGCCAGTCGGTCGTACCCCCGCACGAGCGTGCGTTGACTTGGCGCTGCTCATCGGTCATACCGACGGCGAACGCGTCGTAGGAGGAGCTCGGGTTCGAAATGCATCCGGGCTTCCGGTCGCCGTCATTGCCGACAGCGACTGCCGGGAAGACTCCGGCTTCGCGAACGCGGTTGAGTATTTCGAGCAGAAACTCATCGTGCCCATCACTGGTGCCGAGCGACATGTTGACCACGTCTGCCGGTCGGCCTGCCGGCTCGCCCTGGGCGTCGTACGGTGCGAGCGTCCATTCGAGAGCCTTGATGATCTTGGCGCTGCTGCTGCCGTCGCTGATGGCGTTGACGGCCATCAACTCGGCCTCGGGTGCGACGCCGATGTGCGTGCCGGAAGATGAACCGCCGAGCACCGTTCCGGCGACATGCGTGCCGTGCGTCGCCGGGTCTGCCGGACGCTTGGCCTGCACCTTGCCCGTGTGGTCAAGGTGAATCCATCCGCCGGGGAACAGCGGGTCATGGGGGTCCTCGGTGACGAGGCGATCCGCGAGGTCGGGGTGAGTGGGGTCGATGCCGGTGTCGAGTACGGCGACGCGTACGCCTTGGCCGTATGCGTCGTATGTCTCCCAGGCCTCGGGGGCGCCGAGTTGTTCGAGGCCGTAGGTGACGGGCGTGCCGTCTGCAGCGAGTCCTTCGGCCCAATCGGACGGATCGTCGACCTCGATCGGGGCTTCTTCTTCGAGGGGCACGGCTTCGTAATTCGGGGTGATGCTTCTGGCGCCGGGCAGTGCGGCAAGCTCCGCGAGCATGTCTTCCGTCGGTTCGGCCTCGACGAGCACGCCTGCCGTCAGCCAGAAGGTGTTCAGCACGCGCAGCTTCTTCGAGCGCTCGAGTGCCTCCAGCTGGGGCTCGGCGCGTTGCAGCACGGCCTCGGCTCCCTGCTGCAGCGAGGCGGAGGCGAGCTCGGGCTCGCCTCGGGCTTCGGCGGCGATGCCGGTGTCGTCGAACAGCACCAGGATCTCAGCCGTGCCGGTGCTCGCGTCGAACCACGAGGCGCCCGGTGCCTCGTCGATGAGTTCGTTGCGCGTCGTGTCGTCGGAATCGCGACCGCCAGAGCTCTCTTCCTTGCCCGCGTCTTCTGCCCCTTCGGCTCGCAAGCCTTCGTCTGCGATCGCAGTGCGCAGGTCGGACGAGATCTCGGCCGGCCCTTCTGACCGTCCGGCCGCCGCCCCGGCCTCACCGGGCGATGACGCGGGCGACTGCGCGAGGAGCACTGTGCCGCTCAGGAATACGGCCAGCGCGATCGCAGCGCTGGCCGCTGCGGCACAGGTGCGCCGATGACGGCGAATGCGGAAGCGGGGTGTGTGGGTCAAACTCTCACTCGTGCTTCTCGGTCCGGTATCGCCTCGGGAGGTGACATCGGAGCGTGTTGGGTGACTACTATGAGGACTGTCGATGGCTACTTCGTTAGACCTTACTTAGGTAATACGAATATTTGAACATCAGACCTAAGTAATGTTAGCCTCACTCTCGTGCTTCACGTCAATAGTCCGCGTCGGCTTCGGGCGCGGCGATTCGGTACTGCCCTCCTCGCATCCGTTCTCGTATGCGCGCTCGCAGGGTGCGCGCTCGTCTTCGGCGATGGCCCCGATATCGCAGATGCGTCGCAGGCGGATGAGGGCAGCCCGCGATTCTTCGAGGGGCCCGAGACGGCGCTGCTGCAGAACTCTGACATCGAGCCCGTGACGGATGACCCGCAGCCCGATCTTCCAGTCAGCTTCACGGGGCTCGACGACGTCGACGTCGAGGTCACTGACACGAGCCGCATCCTGGCTCTCGACGGCACGGGCAGTCTCGCGTCCGTCGTCTGGGCGCTCGGCTTCGGGCCGAACGTCGTCGGACGCGACCTCACCACCGGGTGGGATTCGGCGAAAGATCTGCCGCTCGTGATGGACAATCACACGCTCAACGCGGAGTCGATCCTCGAGCTCGATCCGACCCTGATCCTCACCGACTACAGCGTCGGACCGTACGATGTGCAGCTGCAGATGCGCAACGCCGGAATACCGGTGATCTTCTTCGAAGGCGCTGAAGACATCGACGATATCCCGCGTCTTATCGGCGACGTGGCCACCGCGCTCGGGGTGCCCGAGGTCGGTGAGGACTACGTCGCGAACTTCGAGCAGCGACTCGACGAGACGATCGCGAAGATTCAGACTGTCGCCCCCGAGAAGGAAGCCGACAAGGTGCGCATGGTCTTCCTGTACATGCGTGGTCGTGCGGGGGTCTACTACATGTACGGCAACGACCCCGACGGCAGCACGGGTATCGCCGGCGTACTCATCGAACAGCTCGGAGGAATCGACGTCGCCGGTGAGGAGGACTGGGAGAGCGGCAACCTCACGGCTGAGGGCCTCATGAACCTCGAACCGGACCTCATTCTCATGCTCACCCTGGGGCTCGAATCGGTGGGCGGCGTCGACGGACTGCTCGAGGTGCCCGGCGTCGCGCAGACTCCGGCGGGGGATCGCCGCCGCGTCGTCGACATGAGCGACTACGAGATGTTCACGTGGGGGCCGCGCACCCCCGACGTTCTCACGGCGTTGGCCGAGTCGATCTATCACGTCGACCTCGACGAGATCGAGTTGCCGGACGAGAGCGCCACGGCACCCGAGGAGGACGCATCGTGACGTCGATATCTGAGCACAGCACCTCACCAGTCGACGCCGGTCAGGTTCGTCGCCTCGAGACACCCGGATCGGCGCAGGCACCCGAGACCGGCTTGCCGAGGATCCTGGACTACGACGATGCTTCGGTGCAGCTGCCCAAGCCCAGAAAGGGTCGCGTCACACTGCTCTTCATGGTGCTCGGGGTCGGGCTCGTGGTCGCGACCCTGCTGTCAGCCGCCCTGGGACAGATGCAGATCCCGATCGTGGAGGTCATCGGATCTCTCTGCCGCAAGGCCGGCTTCACCTGCGGTGTCGAGGCGACTCACCCCAACGCCGACGCGGCGCTGTGGGAGGTGCGGTTCCCGCGGGTGGTACTCGCAGTACTCGTGGGAGCGGCGCTCGCTTCATCCGGCGCGATCATGCAGGGTGTGTTCGGCAACCCGCTCGCAGACCCCGGCATCATCGGTGTCTCATCAGGTGCCGCCGTCGGCGCGAGCCTCATGATCATCACGGGGCTTGCAGCCGGGAGTACTTTCGCGATCCCGGCCGGGGCGTTCGTCACGGGCGTGCTCACTTCGATGCTCATCTATTCCATATCGAGGTCGGGGGGCAGAACACGCGTCGTCACGCTGATACTCGTCGGCGTCGCAGTGAATGCGTTCGGTGGCGCCGCCCTCGCGCTCATGACCTTCGCCGCAGACATGAACCAGCGCGAGCAGATCGTGTTCTGGCAGATGGGCAGTCTCGCGGGCTCCCTGTGGTCATCGGTCGGCACGGTGCTGCCGCTCGTCATCGTGGGCCTCGTGCTCGCGTTCACCGTTTCGGGCAAGCTCGACCTTCTGAGCCTCGGCGACGACGCCGCTCGTCACCTCGGACTGAACATCGAGCGGCTCCGCATCAGCTCGATCATGATCGTGGCCGTGCTGACTGCGGCGGCAGTGGCCTTCGCCGGCATCGTCGGCTTCGTCGGACTCGTCGTGCCGCACGTGATCCGCATGATCATCGGCCCGGGTCACCGTGTGCTCGTTCCCGCGAGCGCGCTCGGAGGCGCGCTGCTGCTCGTCGCGGCCGACACGTTCGCGCGCACGGCGGTGGAATACGCAGAGCTGCCATTGGGCATGCTCACTGCGCTCATCGGCGGCCCGTTCTTCTTCTTCCTCATCCGGGCGACCGGCAAGCGGAACGGAGGATGGCTGTGACTCCCCTCCCGCGCTTCAATGCGCCTACTGCGCCGCAGCCGGCCGTGCCGGGAGAGCGTGTGCTCATCGCGGAAGACGTCTCAGTGCGCCTCGGCGGCACGGCCATCATCTCGGGAGTGAGCTTCGAAGTGCGCTGCGGCGAAGTGCTCGCGATCATCGGGCCCAACGGTGCGGGTAAGTCGACGCTCCTGGGTGCGCTCGCCGGCGATACCGCGTACTCCGGATCCATCCTCATCGATGGCCGAGAGGTGCAGGCCTGGCCCAATCGGGATCTCGCGTTGCGACGGGCGGTGCTGCGGCAGAGCAACTCGATCAGCTTCCCGTTCAACGTCGTCGACGTCGTGAAGATGGGCCGCGCACCCTGGAGATCGATCACGTCCGTCGAGGAGGACGACCGCATCATCGCGCAGGAGATGCTGCGCAGCGACACGTTCCAGTTCGCCGAACGGACCTTCACCTCGCTCTCCGGCGGTGAGCGAGCTCGGGTCGCGCTCGCCCGCGCTATGGCGCAACGTACGCGCGTACTGCTCCTCGATGAGCCGACGGCCGCACTCGACATCAATTACCAGGAGCAAGTGCTCGCCGTGGCGCGCAGGTACGCGAGACAGGGCAATGCGGTCGTCGTCGTGCTGCACGACCTCGCCGCCGCCGCTGCTTATAGCGACCGCGTACTCATGATCTCCGAGGGCAGCATGCGGGTCTGCGGCACACCTGATGAGGTGCTCGATCCACGACTGCTCAGTGAGGTCTACCGGCACCCGGTGCTGGTCGGCCGAGATGCCGACGAGGCCATCACCATCACCCCCGTTCGCTTCCCCGACGATCGGCCACCTGGCGAGAGCAGCGCATCCGCTCCAGGAGACCGTGCGACTACCCCGACCGAGAAGGAGAGACCATGAACGCGCAGAGAGTTCCGCTCGCTGAATCGACGCGGGTGAACGCGGCAGCGTTCGGTGTTCGCGCCGCGGTCATCACCGCCGTGGCGGTGCTCCTGGCATCGATCTCGATGCTGGTGGGAGCGGCGAGCCCCGCGCACGCGGCGTCGCGCGTCGACGTGTCACCGGTGCCGAGCGCCGACGGGGCGACGACCGTGAGCCTGTCGGGGAGCGGCTTCCAGTATCAGCCGAATGCGCCGGGAGGCGTGTATGTGTTCTTCGGCACCGTGAGCGATCCTTCGACGAATGCCTGGGCCCCCAGCCAAGGCGGACGCTCAGGACAAACCTTCGGGTACGCCGCCACGAACGGGACGCGCCTATTGGTCGCATTCGATGGCGGGTCGTCGGCCTCCGCCGCGAACGGTGTCATCGACGCCAACGGCAACTGGTCGGCGCAGATGACGATCCCCGGATCGAAGTTCACGGCAACCTTCGGCGACCCGCACAGCGGCAACGACCAGTCCGGCCAAGAGATCGACTGCCTGCAGGTGCAGTGCGGCATCATCACCATCGGCGCTCACGGCAGCATCAACGCGAACAACGAGTCCTTCACGCCGGTGAGCTTCGCGACGTCGGGCGGTGAGGTGCTGTCGGGCGAAGCAGCACCTCAGGACTTCGGCGGTTCGGGTGAGCAAAGCAACAACGACGAGGCCACGGAGCTCGACGTGCCCGGGAGCGAAGCCGACGAAGCGGAGCAGACCGAGCAACAGGAGCAGCAAGCGGCCACCTCCCAGACGGCAGCGCCGACGGAGAAGCTCTCAGGGCTGTCGACCCCGACTTTGGTCGTGTTCGGCGTGCTCGCGTTCGCGCTGCTGGCGCTGCTCGTCGCGATCGTCCTCGTGCTCGTCAAGCGGTCACGGGCGAAACGTGCTGCGGCTGCAACGGCGGCAGACGCTTCGACTACCGGCGAGGAAGTATCTGAAGAATTGCCCGTTCCCGAGGAGGCAGGCAGATGAAGGTGAGCAGAGCCAGGATGAGGATGCGCAGCGATCAGCCGCAACACGCGGGTGAAGCAACGCGCACGCGCACGCGAGCGGGGCTGACCGCAGGCGGGCGACGCCGCGGCGGAATGGCCGGCCTGACGGCGGTCGCGCTTGCCGCTCCACTCGCGATGATCGCGGCGGCGGCTCCGGCGGTCGCTGACGAGTCGACGCCTCGCACTGAACCCGTCGTGGGAACCGCGCTGGCGTCTGACACGCGCGTCGATGTGACCTCCGGGCACCTCGATTGGGGAGTGCGCACGTCGATCCGCAACTATCTCGAGAACTTCGGCCACACCGAGGGGCACGTTGCGGCTTACGACGGGGCCACCTATCAGCGGGGTGACACCGCCGCTCGATTCCCCGATGCGAGCGGTTGGGTCGATGTCGAGAACGACGAGGCGGAGTTGAGCTTCGACGGTCGCTTCGAAATGTACGGCTTCGGAGCATGGTGGCTGCACTTCGAGAACGTGCGCGTCGGAATCGCGGAGGGTGAAGCGACGATCACCGTCGATATGCGCGAGAGCTTTGGGACGCGTGAACCCGTTGCAAACCTGACGCTCGCCACGTTCGAACTCGATGGCGACGATGTCATCCAGGAGCGCGACGGTGTGATCACGATCGAAAGCGACGAGGGTGTCTTCCCCGAACATATCGGTGCAGAACACCTGCCCCGCATGGACGGAGAAGCGACCTACGGCGGTGACAACGGCTACACCGATCCATTCGCCATCGTGCTGAACACTGATACGAGCGACGACGAACCGGTACAGGACCCGGACGAGGAAGAGCCGCAGCCCGGCCCGAACCCGGACGATGAGCAGCCCGTCACCGTTCCTCGGAGTGGAGCCTACGGCGAGAGCTCCGCGAAGAACCGCTACGGGGCTGAGCTCACAGTGAGTCCCGCCTATTCCCTCGCGGACGAGGGTCAGACGGTGCATCTCACGGGCAAGAACTTCCCGACGGTCGGCCCGGGCAACACCAAATGGAAGGGCGGCCTCTACGTGCTCTTCGGCTGGGTCGACCCTGCCGCGGGCGAAGACTGGGGGCCGGGTCACGGCGGAGCCTCAGGACACACCTTCACTTACACCAAGGACATCGAGCCGCAGGGCACCTACCAGAGCATGGTCAACTACCCGGGCAATACGACCGCCCCGGGGTTCCCCGAGATGGATGCAAACGGCAACTTCGAGATGGACCTCCCGCTCCTTGCCTCTCGCTTCGAAAGCGCGCAGGGCATGGACGTCGACTGCTACAAGATGCAGTGCGGGGTGCTCCTCATCGGTGCGCACGGACAGATCAACGCGCAAGGTGAAATCTTCGTCCCGGTCTACTTCACAGAGACTGCGGACGGCACCGGCAACGAGACTCCAGCCGGACCAGGCGACGGAGGCCCGACCGCTAACCCGAACATGACGCCAGCGGCAGGTGGGCCGGCAGCGCAGAACGGCGGACTGAGCGTCAATGGCGGTCTCGCGATGACCGGTGTGCAGGAGTCTGGGCGTGCGGCGCTCTTCGGCGGCGCACTTCTCATGAGCGCCGGACTGCTCGGCGCTGCGCTCCTCTTCCACAGACGCAGAAAGATGGCGGCGCCGCCAGATGGCATCGCGACAGAGCTCGACAGCATGCACCTCAGGGGGAACGTATGATCACGACGGCACACAGAAGAACTGCACCGGCCCTGCGCCGTGCTCGTCGCACGGCTGCGCGAGGTCTCGCGCTCGGTGCTATGGCGGCGCTGCTGCTCGGTTCGGCGTGGACTGCCACCGCGGAGCCGGCGTTCGCGGCGCCGTCGGGCGAGTCGACCGGGCTCGGCTACAACTACGACACGACCAAGCAGGAGCAGCCCCGTCTGACGGTGAGCCCGGCCGAGGGACTCGTGCCCGACGAGCCAAGCACCGTCACCTTGCGCGGTGAGCAGTACGCGACGTCGACCGATCAGGGAACCACCTTCGGTGGTGCCTACACGCTATTCGGGGCGATCCAACTGAAGGACGCGGATGATCCCGGCAGCTGGGCGCCGACCAAGCGCGGCGTTGCCGGCACCAACTACGACTACGCGCCGGAGGCCGGCTTCTATCAGCTGATGGTGAACTATCCGGGCAACAGCACCGAGCCGGGCATGCCGTACATGGACCAGAACGGTGATTGGACTCTTGAGGAGCATCCGATTCCCGGCGCACAGTTCACTTCGCAGACGAACAAGGAGATCGATTGCCTCGCCGAGGGTACGCAGTGCGGCTTCATGACGATCGGTGCGCACGGACAGCGCAGCGCCGGAGTCGAAGTATTCACGCCCGTGTACTTCGAGGGACAGGATCCGGAGGACTCCGGTGAGAACCCCGACGAGTCGGGTGAAGACCCCGACGATTCGGGCGAGAACCCGGACGACTCGGGTGAGGATTCCGATGACTCGGGACAGGGATCGACCGACCCCTGCGAGGCGGAGACTCCTGAGGATCTGCTGACCAACGAGGAGTACGTCGTCGCAGGGTCGGCGCTCGCCGACACCGATGCCGTGATGACGGTGAAGCCCGGGCGCTACCTCCCCTGCGATGACGCGACCGAGATCGTCGTCGAGGGGCAGGCTTACGACTCGACGAAGCCCATCTACGTAGGGCTCGGCGCCCCGAAGAACCACGACGATCTCGAACAGTGGCGCCGCAGCAACGGCGGGTTCAGCGGCCCCGACGGCGACTACGACTACGGCGTACCCAGGCTCGTCGTCGCGAACGGGTCGAGCGACGGCGACGTCGCCGATGCCGAGATGGATGCCGAGGGCAACTGGAGTCTGACGGTCGAGGTGCCGGGTAAAGATATCGAGAGCTTCTTCGGCGGCACGATCGACTGCGCTGTCGCCTACTGCGGCTTCTTCTCGTTCGGGGCGCACGGCAATGTCGTCGCTCAGAACGAAGCCTTCACCCCGGTCTTCTTCGGTGGTCAGGATCCCGACGACGCTCCGCCTGCAGGTGGCGGTGACGACGATGACCCGACCGACCTGCCTGCCGGCACGAACGGCGGCGGTAACGGCACTGGTACGGGCGGATCAACCCAGCCTGCCGGCTTCGCCTCGACACCCACCGGAGGAGCGAACAGCGGAGTGGGCGTGAACGGCGGCCTCGCCACGACGGGCGCGGGCGACGGCGCTCGCACCACCGTGATCGGAGGAGTGCTGCTGCTGAGCGCGGGGCTGCTCGGTGCGGCCCTGCTGCGCAACCGGCGGCTGACCACTTCTGGTGCCCAGTAGTCCCTAGTAGACCAACTCAAAGAATAGGAAACGAGAACATGAGAGATACGAAGATGAGGGGGAGCCGATCTCGGCGCTCCCTGTTCTCCGGATCAGCAGCCGGCGCGGCCGCAGCGCTGGTGCTGTCGGGGGTGATCATCACTCCCGCACACGCGGCCGAGGGCGAGACAGTCACCGGCACGTCTTACTCCAACGCGACCGGGTACATGTCGGTCACACCGGGTACCGAGCTCAACCCGGACGGTACGACCACCGTCACGGTTGAGGGCTTCGAGTACGACGAAACCAAGCCGGTATACGTCGGACTCGGCAAGAACTTGGTGCCCGAAACCCCTGAGCAGTGGCGCCGAAGCGAAGGCGGCTTCAGCGGCCCGACTGGCGACTACGACTACGGTGTGCCGAGACTCGTGGTGGCGCATGGATCGAGTGACGGAGACGTGGCCGATGCCGAGATGGACGCCGACGGCCACTGGTCGATGAGCGTCAACGTACCGGGCTCGACGGTCACGAGCTTCTTCGGCGGCGAGATCGACTGCCTGACCGGTGGCGGCTGCGGGTTCTTCTCCTTCGGCGCGCACGGTCAGATCGCGGCGGTCAACGAGGCCTACGTCGGCATCGAGTTCGCCGAGCCGTCACAGGCGGTCGCCCCCGAGATCACGGGGCAGCCGCAGGACGCGATAATCGAGGAGGGCGCAGACGCGACGTTCTCGGTGACTGCGAGCGGTGATCCGGCACTGAACTACCAGTGGCAACGCGCAGCAGCAAGCTCCGATGAGTTCGCCGATATCGACGGTGCCACCGATGCGAGCTACACGCTGACGGGAGCGCAGGCGGCTGATGACGGGGCCAAGTTCCGTGCAGTCGTCTCGAATGAGGCGGGCGAGGCAACGTCGAACGCCGCGAGTCTCACCGTGACCGAGGGTGAGGATCCCGAGCCCGGGAGCAACTCGGCCACCGGTCTCGGCTACAACTACGACCCCGAGAAGCAGGAGCAGCCGAGCTTGACGGTGACCTGGCCGGAAGGCGGGCTACCGGCAGACGAGCCGAGCACTGCAACTCTTTCGGGCAAGAACTACGCGATCTCTTCCGACTTCGGTACGAACTTCGGAGGGGCGTACACCCTCTTCGGCGCAGTCGTTCTGAAGGACGACAGTGATCCCGGCAGCTGGGCGCCGACGAAGCGCGGTGTCGCCGGCGTCAACTACGACTATGCCGGCGAGGCTGGCGTCTACCAGCAGATGGTGAACTACCCGGGCAACGACACCGAGCCGGGTCTGCCCTACATGGATGCGAACGGCGACTGGGTGTTCGAGGATCACCCCGTTCCTGGCGCGACGTTCACTTCGCAGGCGAACAAGGAGATCAACTGCCTCGCGGAAGACACGCAGTGCGGGTTCATCACGATCGGCGCGCACGGTCAGCGCAGTGCCGGTGTCGAGGTCTTCACCCCGGTAGAGTTCGCGGGCGAGGAGCCCCCGGCCGGTGAGGCACCCGAGATCACCGCCCAGCCGCAAAGCGTGAACGTCGACGAGGGCGACGACGCGGAGTTCTCGGTCACTGCGACTGGCGACCCCGCGCCGAGCTATCAGTGGCAGGTCGCCGAGGCGGGTTCGGACGAGTGGAACGATATCGAAGACGCCACCGCCGCGAGCTACACGGTAACGGGTGCTCTGGCTGCTGACAGCGGCAAGCGCTTCCGCGTCATCGTGACGAACGCCGAGGGTGAGGCGACGTCTGCCGAGGCGACACTCACCGTCGAGGTGACCGCTGCGACCGAGACGACCACTGCGGTCGCGCAGCAGGCGATCGGATCGTACCCGACCGACTTTGCGGGCCAGGCAGTCGAGCTCTCGGCGAGCGTCAGCCCCGAGAACGCGGCTGGTTCGGTCGAGTTCTTCTCCGACGGACAGCGTCTGGGCTCCGCGCCGGCTGAGGGCGGAGCGGCGCAGCTGACGGCGAGCGACCTGACGGGCGGCTCGCACAAGATCACGGCGAAGTTCACTCCGTCGGACGCAGGAGACTTCGCTCCTTCCGAGTCGGCTGCGGTGACCTACCGCGTCGTCGACCTCGAGCCGGCGGTCGGCACTATCGACGTGGGCGATGCCGCGAAGCAGATCTCGGGCGCTGAACTGCGTTGGGGTGTCGCGAACTTCGTGAGCTTCGGATCGGGGCCGGGCAAGGAGGTGCTCGACGGCAATGTCGAGCTGTCCGAGCTGCCCGAGAATCCGACCGCAAACGACCACGCGAACCGCGAGTTCGTGTTCTCGAACGGCACGGGCACCGAGGACGCCGCAGGCAACCGCGTGATCAGTTTCGACGGCGAGGTGCGCCTCATCTCGGGCTCGATGCCGGAGTGGAACTTCCGGCAGCCCGAGGTCTTCGTGAATGCCGCGGGCGACGGCTACATCACCGCCATCGTCGACGGGGCGTTCAAGGGAAGCCTGCTGGGCGGCGAAGACGAGACCTACGGTCCCGAGCGCGTCGTCGTGCAGACCTTCACGGGTGCTGACCCTGAAGCCACCGACGACGGAACCGCGTTCACCGTGACTCCGCTGTTCGAGGGTCAGGTCGCGGCAGGCACCTGGTCAGGTGACTTCACCGGCGCGACGCTCACGAACCAGTTCCTGCAGCACGTCAACGCCGGCGTCCGTTCCTTCTTCCTGCAATCGGGGTCGAGCTCTGACAGCACGAAGGCCGCCCGCCCGCTGACGGTGAGCTACACCGCGGGCACGCTGCCCCAGGTCAGCGTTTCCGATGACCTGACGGTGATCGAGGGTGACGAGGCGGTCTTCACTGCGACGGCTTCGGGTGACCCCGAGCCGACGCTGCAGTGGCAGAAGCTGGTCGGCGACGACTGGCAGGACATCGAGGGGCAGACGGGTGCCGAGCTCGCGCTGACCGAGGTAACTGCTGACGATGCGGGCCAGTACCGCGTCGTGGCCGAGAACTCGTTCGGAACCGTGGAATCCGACAAGGTGACCCTTGCGGTCACCGCTCTCGAGGCAGCTGCCATCGTGAACGGGCCGAAGGACCAGTCCGTGACCGAGGGTGACGATGCCACGTTCGAGGTCGAGGCCGTCGGCGTGCCCGAGCCCACCTATCAGTGGCAGCAGCTCGCGGCACCGGCAGACGAGGCGCCGGCAGACGATGCAGCGGCAGCACAGGCATTCGGAGAAGCGGGAACCACGCAGGATGACGACGCGTGGACGGATATCGAGGATGCGACCTCCGCTTCCTTCACCGTGGCCGCCGTGCAGCTGGATCAGGATGGCGACCAGTTCCGTGTCGTCGTCTCGAACGGCGTCGGCGATCCGGCCATGTCCGATGCGGTTTCGCTGCAGGTAAGTGAGCGCACCGATTCGGGTGGCGACTCTGACGGTGATTCCGACGGTAACGCTGACGATGATGATCGCTCCGACGGAGACGGTGGCTCAGACCGTGGCGATGCCGTAAACGGTGAGTCGGACGGTGGAAGCAACGGCTCGGGGAACTCGGGTACCAACGTTGCGGGCGAAACCAGCGCGAAGAGCGGGCTCGCCTCAACCGGTTCGATGTTGCCGCTGGCGGCAACCGGAGCGGGCGCACTGCTTCTGCTGGCCGGCACCGTACTGGTGCTGCGCCGTCGCAGCGGCATCTCGGCCGACTAACCGGATGCGGGGCGTCCGAAAGGGCGCCCCGTACCACCCCGGTGGCCCGGGCGCACCCGCCCGGGCCGCTTTCCCGCTCAGAGCAACGTGAAGGAGTCGATCGCACCATGGGTGAGACCGCGTTCAGCCAACCCGCAGCCGCCGCCGAGGCGGCAGCTGTTGTCACCATCGAACAAACCGTGGGCCGGCCGCTGTCCGAGCGTCTGCGCAAGGTTTCGCACCTCGGACACCGGGAATCCGGGGAAGAGCCGAAGTTCGCAGTCGCCTATCTGCGCGGCGGCCTCAATCGCGAGGGCATTGCGGCGCAGGCTGCGCAGCACTACCTCATGTATGAGGCGCTCGAGTCGGCCACCCTGGCGCACCGTGAGCGCCTCGGCAAAGACTTCCCGTTCTGGTTGCCCGAGTTGCAGCGCTTGCCCTCGCTCGCGGCCGACCTCGAGCACTGGCTCGGGGCGAACTGGAGGCGGCAAGTGGATGACCGCTTCGCCACCACGGGCATCATGACTTACGTAGCACGCATCAGCGAGGTGGCCCCGACCTCACTGCCGCACTTTGTCGCGCACCACTACACGCGCTATCTGGCCGATCTGTCAGGCGGGCAGATGATCGCGAAGATGTTCCGCGAGAGCTACGACACCGAAGGAGATCTCGGGTCGAAGTTCTATACCTTCGCCGAGATCGACGATCTGAAGCACTATAAGGAGACCTATCGGGAGCTCGTCGACGCACAAGGCTTCAGCGAGGAGGAGCAAGTCGTGATCTTGAAAGAGGTAGCGGTCGCGTACTGGTTGAACGGTGTTGCCGGTCAGGATCTCGAGGACCGCTTCGAGGAGTACCGGGCGTCATGACCGAAAGCCGAAATCGAACCCTGCGCAGCCTCTGGGGATCCCTGGCTCTGGTGGCGCTGCTCGCTGCTACGGGGTGCTCAGGAGGCGCTGAATCCGCCCCTGCTTCAGGTGAGGACGTTGTGGTCGCGACGGTGCCCGTGGGTGAACTCGCCGGCGTCGATGGGAATCTCCATGTCGGTGATGAGATCCGGGTGATGATCGACACTCCGGGCATCGAATGGACGGCGGTGAGCGATGCTCCAGAGGTTGCCGAAGTCGTCGACGAGGATCCTGAAGCCGCTCCGCGCATGGTGCGGATCGTGGCTACCGGCGAAGGCGAGACGGCCGTTGAGTTCACCGGGGACGGCGATGATACGCAGGACTCGATCGCAATCGTCGTGGGAGAAGAGCAGTGACCGGGGACGGCTCGCGGCAGTTGCTTGCCCGGGCTGTGATCGGAATGGTGCTGGTGGGCGCGCTCGGCGTCGCCCCGATAGCGGCGACGCCGCAGGCCGCGCTGGCGGTCGCGGACGATCAGGGCGTAGTTCGCGCCGGGACTCCATTCGCGGAAGATGACGCAGCGGAGACCGGTGTTGCGACGAGTGTGCAGGTCTCGGTGCCCGTCGCGGCCGACCGTACGATCTACCTCCTGGGCGCCTCCGCCCCGGTCGCGGCAAGCGTTCGCGCTGTGCCTGCCGAGGGCGAATCAGCGAGAGCGCTCAGCGGCCTCGTGGAATTCTTCGACGGTGAGGTCTCGTTGGGCGAGACCGAGCTGGTCGCCGAGGGAGACCGGGGCATCGCAGAGCTCGAGACCGACCTCTGGCCGGCGGCAGGTGCTCGCGAAGTCACCGCCGTGTTCACTCCGGAGGCCGACTCGGGCTACGCAGCCTCGACGAGTGCTCCGCGCACCTACCGCGTCGTCGACACCACGCGCATGGTGCCCGATGTGGAGTTGCAGGGCGGTGCCGAAGCCGAAGCAGATCATGCTTCGCTGCAGTGGACCATCGGCAACATCTGGTTCAACAACTTCAAGGTGGGGTTCGAGCGTCAGGCGATCGAGGGAGACGTCACGCTTCCCGAGATGCCGGCGCCCGGACCCGGGGCCTCGGATGAGGAACTCAAGGAGTACTACTTCAGGCCGTTCACCTTCTCGCATGGGAGCGGTGCTCGTGATGCCGAAGGCAATCGTGTCATCTCCTTCGACGGGACGGCCAGGCTCACCTCCGGCAGTGCGAACCAGTGGAACTTCGCCGACCCAGAGGTGCGCATCGGAGCGAATGGTGATGGCTACATCACGGCCGAGTTCAGCGGCTTCTACGCGGTGGGAAATGCGCGCCAAGACTACGGGCCGGTGCGCGTCACGATCGCGACGTTCTCGGGCGCCGAGCTTGAAGCCGACGACTCGGGGCGGGTGGATGCATCGATTCCGTTGAATTGGACCGGGCAGGCCCGGAACGCCGGAACGTGGTTCTACGACTACGAGGACTCCTTCCCGAACGAGTTCGTCGCGCTGCTCAATCCGCTGGTTGCACCGTTCTTCGCACGTAGCGCGGTAGCGACCGACGCATCCAAGGCGCCGCATCCCGTCGTGCTGAGTTTCGATGAGAAGCTTGTCGAACAGCCGGAGGAGCCCGCGGTGGCACTGGAGATCGTACGTGGCCCCGAATCGCTCTCGGTCGTGGAGGGCGACGATGCTCGTTTCTCTGTCGAGGCGGAGGGTGAAGCGCTCGAGTACCGCTGGCAGCGGGCCGCGCCCACGCGCGATGCGGCCGCAGATTTCGTAGACATCTCCGACGCTGGCGACGAGAGCTCCCTCGAGGTTGCTGCGACGCTCGACGACGACGGTGCCCAGTACCGGGTGATCGTCTCGAACGCTGCGGGTGAGATCACCACGGAACCCGCGACGCTGACCGTTGAGCCTGCGACGGGCGGCCGGGGCGATGGTCCAGAGGCCGGAGGACGGGACGGCGTGGACCACGTCGACGGTGTGGACGACCGTGGCGGCTCGTCGACGGTCTCGGATGAGTCGGCGACGCAGGAACTCGCGAACACCGGGTGGGAGGGATCCTGGTTGCTGGGCGCGATTGCAGGCATCGCCGCAGCCTCCGTGTTGGCGGGAGGGACGCTGCTTGCGCGTAGACGACGGCACTGAAGACATCGCTGAGGACTCCTTCGCCCAGCTGCTGAAGGACGCGATGGAGGTCGAGAGCCTGCTCCCGGACGAGCGGCCTGTCGGCGTCTTCGCGATGGCCAGGGAGTCGGTCGCGGAGGCACTCCAAGAGGCGCGAACCTCCGCGGCGCGTGCTGAGCGCCGGAGTCTGATGCGGGAGCGTGCCGAAGCCCGTCGCGCGCATCAGATCGAAACCAGGAACCGGAGAAGGGGGAGTCTCGTAGCCGGCCTCGTGATCGGTGCGGTCGGCACCATCGGCCTGGGCGTGGTCATCACGGGCGTGCTCCTGCTCGGGACGGACCGGGGTGCTGGGCAGGGTCTGGCGGCCGTCGCAGGCGGAACCGCACCACGACTCGAGGGGGTAGCCGGAGCGGCGGCCTCCGAGTCGACCCACGGTGACAGTGCTGAACCAGACGACGCTGCTCGGGAGGCCCCGATGCACGCGGTCGACCCCGTCTGGGCGGCTGAAGTGTCTCGGGCGTCGGGGATTCCCGAGCGGGCTCTGCGAGCCTACGCCGGGGCGGCGCTCACCCTCGCCGAGGAGCAGCCGAGCTGCGGGCTCGGATGGAATACGCTCGCGGCGATCGGCTTCGTCGAGACTGCGCACGGCACCATCAACGGGGCGCGTATCGATGACGGTGGCAGGGCGCTTCCGAGAATTCGTGGCGTGCCTCTCGACGGTGTCGAGTTCGAGGCGATCCCCGACACCGACGGTGGGCGCATCGACGGTGATATGGATTGGGACCGTGCCGTGGGGCCGATGCAGTTCATTCCGCAGACCTGGCAGGAGTACGGTCGCAGCGCTGATGGCACGGGCCTGCCCGATGTCGACCAGATCGATGACGCCGCACTCTCAGCCGCGACGTTGCTCTGCGCATCCGGAGGGGATCTGCGGGTGCCCGAGAACTGGATCAATGCTGTTGACGCATATAACCCGAGCGTGGCATACAACAACGATGTCGTGGAAGCCGCCGACCACTATGCAGGGTTCGGGTGACCCTGCCCTGCTCGTCGGAACCAGGTTCGCCAAGACCGTGCAACACGCGCGAACGGTAGACGAGTGTCGAACTTCGTCTCAAGAATTGAACATCAGATGAACCTATAGTTAGGCTTGCCTCAACTCGCTCGGCGCCACAGTCGGCATCGACGGGGAGCATGCGCCGGTGCCCAGTGAGCATCGGCGTTTCTGCTGTCACTTGACGGACGAGAGATGAGGACACCTGTGACCCGACGAACCATCCGCCGATTCGCTATTCGCGCCGCGCTGCTCGGCACCGCGCTCGCGCTGAGCGGTTGCGCATCGAACACGAACGCTGCGCAGGAAAGCGACGCCGAGACCGTCACGATCACCGATAACCACGGCGAGATCGAGGTTCCGGTCAACCCCGACACCGTCGTCGCGCTCGATAACACGAGCTTCGACACGCTCACGGAGTGGGACGTCGAGCTGGCGGCAGTGCCGAAGGAAGTGATGGGATCGGTCTGGCCGGGCTACACCGACGATGACGAGGTCGGCAATGTCGGCAACCACCGGGAACCCGACCTCGAGGCGATTGTGGCGGAGCAGCCCGACCTCATCATCGCCGGGTACCGCTTCGCCGACTACTACGATCAGATCAAGGAGCAGAACCCGCAGGCCGCGGTGATCGAGATCGCTCCGCGCGAGGGCGAAGACGAGTCCTCCGAGCTCAAGCGCCAGACCGAGATACTCGGCCAGATCTTCGATCATGAGGACGAGGCTGCCGAGCTGAACGACGGTCTCGATTCCGCGATTGCAGACGCGAAGGAGGCGTACAACGGCTCGGACACCGTGATGGCGGTCAACACCTCGGCAGGTCAGATCGGCTATCTCGCACCTGAGGTCGGTCGCAGCCTCGGCCCCGTCTTCCCCGCGCTCGGCTGGGAGCCGAGCCTCGTCGTCGAAGGGGCGACCGACGATCATCAGGGCGATGACATCAACGTCGAGGCGATCGCCGATTCGAATCCCGACTGGATCGTGGCGCTCGATCGTGACGCCGCCTTTGCGCCGGAGGAGCGCGAAGAAGGCTCGGTTCCCGCGGATGAACTCATTCGCGACTCGGAGGCACTGCAGAACGTCCCCGCGGTCGAGAAGAATCAGATCGTCGTGCTGGATCCGAACTTCTACCTGACCGAGGGCATTCAGGCGTACACCGCGCTGTTCGACCAGCTCGAGGAGGCGTTCTCCGCAGCATGAGCCGCGAAACGCTCGCGCTCGCGCCGAGGAGGAGCCGGTACTGGCCGCTCCTCGGCGCGACGCTTGTCGTGCTCGCCCTGCTCGCGGGGTCGCTCGCGGTGGGCGTGTACGACATCGTCGGCGACGACTTCGGTTCCGAGATGTTCTGGATCACGAGGGTCCCGCGCACGATCGCTCTCGTGCTGGCCGGCGCTGCGCTCGCGACGAGCGGGCTCGTCATGCAAATGCTGACGCAGAACCGCTTCGTCGATGCGACCACCTCGGGAACCACCGAGTGGGCCGCTCTCGGACTCTTGCTCAGCGTGCTGCTGATGCCGGGTCTCGGGCTCATCGGGCGCATGGTGATCGCGAGCTGCTTCGCATTCGTCGGTGCGATGCTGTTCATGCTGATTCTGCGACGTATCGTGATCCGCACCACCCTTGTCGTGCCGCTCATCGGCATCATGCTCGGCGCGATCGTGAGCTCGTTGACCACCTTCCTCGCTGCCCAGTTCAACCTGTTGCAGATGCTCGGCACCTGGTTCATGGGAAGCTTCACCTCGGTCGTGCGGGGTCGGTACGAAGTACTCTGGATCGTCGCCGTCGTCACGCTTCTCGTCTTTCTGATGGCGGATCGCATCACGGTGGCCGGCCTCGGCAAAGATGTGGCCACGAGTGTCGGCATGCGCTACGAGGCGATCCTCATCGGGGGTACCGCGCTCGTGGCGATCGCCGCTGGAGTCACGACCGTTGTCGTCGGGTTTCTGCCGCTTCTCGGATTGGTGGTGCCGAACATCGTCTCGATGATCAGAGGCGATGATGTGCGCAGCAATCTTCCCTGGGTCTGTCTCGGAGGCATCGCGCTCGTTGCGGCGTGCGATCTCGTGGGGCGCACGATCATCATGCCGTTCGAGATCCCGGTCTCCATGGTGCTCGGGCTCGTCGGCGCAGTGATCTTCATCATGCTCCTGCTGCGGCAGAGGAGGACTCTCGGATGAGCGGAATTGCCGTACTGCCCGGCACTGGAACCCCGCCTGAACGTGCTCCTCAGCAGAGAATCTCCCGGAACAGCGCGCTGCCGATCATCCTGGTCCTCGCGGTCGCAGCCGCTCTGGCCGTTGCCATCCTCGTGTACGAGAACCCCGCCCCGTTCGGCAGCGCCGGATTCTGGATCATCGCGCAGACGAGACTCGCCTCCCTCGGCACAATCGCATTCGTCGCAGTGAGTCAGGCGCTCGCGACCGTGCTGTTCCACACCGCGACTTCGAACCGGATCCTCACGCCCTCGATCCTCGGATTCGACGCACTCTATGTGCTCATCCAGACCTCACTCGTGTTCGTCTTCGGCACAGCCGCCGCGAGTATGGAGGGCATCCCGAAGATCATCGCCCAGAGCACGATCATGATCGTGTTCGCAAGCCTGCTCTACGGGTGGCTGTTCTCGGGAAAGCGTGCGAACCTGCACTTGCTGCTGCTCGTGGGGGTCGTGCTCGGTATCGGTTTCGGTTCGGTCTCCACCTTCATGCAGCGCATGCTCACCCCCAGCGAGTTCGACGTGCTCAGTGCACGCCTGTTCGGGAGCATAGGCAAGGGCAACCCCGACTACCTGCCGATCGCGGCAGCGATCGTACTGGCGATTCTCGTGTTCGTCTGGCGCCGCCGGCGCACCTATGACGTGCTTGCGCTCGGCCGCGACGTCGCAGTGAGCTTGGGGGTTCACTACCGGCGCGAAGTCGTCATCGTGCTCGTGCTGGTTTCGGTGCTCGTCTCGGTGTCGGCGACGATGGTGGGGCCCATGACGTTCTACGGATTTCTCGTCGCGACGCTCGCCTACCAGTTCTCCCGTCGAGAGACCCACGCTGAGATCGTGCCGCTCGCGATCGGCATCGGCCTCGTCACGCTGTTGGGTGCGACCTTCGTGCTCCGGCATCTGTTCGCGGCGGCCGGTCTGGTGACGGTGATCATCGAGTTCGCCGGAGGCCTCCTCTTCCTGATCGTCCTGTTGAGAAAGGGGATGCGTTGACCCACGAGCCCACCATCGAACTCGCTCCAGACAGTGTCCCTGCTCCTCAAGGGGGCATCGACGTCAGCGGAGTCGAGAAATCGTACGCCGGGCACCGAGTGCTCGGGCCGGTTGATCTCACGCTCGAGCGCGGCGGTGTCACGGCGCTGATCGGCCCGAACGGAGCGGGCAAGTCGACCCTGCTCACGATCATCGGGCGGCTGCTCGACCCCGATAGCGGTCGAGTCACGGTTGGCGGGCTCGACGTGCGCTCAGCACGGTCGAAAGAGCTCGCACGGGTCGTGTCGATCCTGAAACAGGAGAATCATGTCATGGCGCGAGTGACCGTGCGCCAACTGGTCTCGTTCGGGCGCTTTCCGCACTCCGCCGGACGACTGACGGAGACGGACGAGCACGCGATTCGCGCTGCGATCGCGTTCCTGGATCTTGCGGGGTTCGAGGATCGCTTCATCGATGAACTGTCGGGCGGTCAGCGGCAGCGGGCGTTCGTCGCGATGGTGCTCGCGCAAGACACGGATTTTGTGCTGCTCGACGAGCCCCTCACCGGGCTCGATATGCGCCATGCCGTCGGCATGATGCGGCAGGTGCGCGCTGCTGCCGACGCGCTGGGCAAGACGGTCGTCCTGGTGATCCACGACATGAACTTCGCCGCTGCATACGCCGACCGGATCGTTGCGCTCGCGGACGGAGAGATCGTCGCCTCCGGCACTCCCGATGAGATCATCACGCCAGCGGTGCTCGAGCGCGTCTTCGAAACCCCGGTGCAGGTGGTTCAGCACGAGGGACGCCGCGTCGCGATCTACTATCGACCCTGAGCCTCTTCTTTGGCGTCGCCGAAGAGCGCAGACACCGCCGCGATCCCGTCGTCCGCGCGACCTGCGCGGCCGAGCTCGCGCAGTCGCATGGTGGGGCGGTGCAGCAGCCGCCCGGTGAGGTGACGCAGTGCCGCTTCGACTTCCGCGGCAGACTCCTCGGAGGTCGCTCGACTGCGCAGTCGCGCGATTTCGTCGTCGAGCACACCGTTCACGAATGAGCGCAGCCCCCGCAGCGCGGGAATCGCCTCGCGTTCGGCTCGTTCGGCGGCGAAATCAGATGCGGCCTTGCGCACGATGTCGCGGGCCTCGAGTTCGGCCCCGAGCTCGGGAATCGGCGCGTGCAGGGCGATGGTCTCGAGATCCAGAAGCTCGACGCCGGCCACGCTCGATACCTCGGGGGAGATGTTGCGCGGCAGCCCCATATCGATGAGTAGTCGCGACCTGAACGCCGGCCGCGGGGGCCGCTCCAGTTCTCCGAAGCGCGCGCAGAATGGGGGATTCGCCTCGGTCACGGTCTCGTCGAAGCGGTCTCGCGTCAAGAGGGGCTCGTTCATGCCGCTGCAGGCGACGACGAGGTCGCTGGTGCTCAGCTCGGCGTCGAGCGCATCGGACTTGACGGGGCGCAGATCATGGGAGGCGGCGAAGGTCTTCGCCCGTCCGCTCGGGGAGTAGACGCTGATGTGCTGCGCCCCCCGGGAACGGAGGGCCGCGAGACTGGCGCCGGCGTAGGCGCCGGTACCGATGAGCAGGATCCGAGCCGCAGCCCAGTCACCGACCCGGCTGTCGACCATGGCGAGTGCGAGCTGGACGAGCGACCGACCCTTGGTCTGGAGCCCGGTGCGATGCTTCACCTGCTTCGAGACGACGGAGGCCTGTTGGAATAGCCGTTCGAGCTCAGTGCTCGCGCGGCCGGAGGCACGAGCCGAGTCGATGGCGCGGCGCACCTGGCCGGCAATCTCCCCCTCGCCGATCGCTGCCGACTCGAGGCCGCTCGACACCGAGAAGAGGTGCTCGACGACGGCGTCTCCGCGGCGCATGGAGCACGCCTTCAGCAACTCGGCGAAGGGGAGTCCGGTGGCCTTGGCGACCCGGTGCAGCGCCTGCTCAGGGGCGAGGTCCGGTGCGTCGAGATACGCCTCGAATCGATTGCATGTCGCGAGTACTACGGCGCCGCGCGCGTAGTCGGCGTGCCCAAGGGTGTCAGTCACGGCGTCGGTACGTCGCTCGATTCGCTCGAGTAGATCGAGGTCGGCGGTCCGATGATCGACGGAGAGGCAGAGCAGCATGAGTTCTCGGTAGGGTTTCGGGTGAAGGATCAGGCGCCTCGCAGGGCCGTCGTGCGGATGCGGCCCGAGTCCGAAGCTGAATAGATCAGATTTATTACATCAGATCTATAAGCTAGCATCTCGAGGGTGATCAACCTCCCAGATTCGCACCCGCTCTCCTCCGGGAGAACCAGCCGTTCCCCGCTCGTGCGCTCGCTGCAGGGAGAGCGCACTGACACCGTGCCCGTGTGGTTCATGCGTCAGGCCGGGCGCTCGCTGCCGGAGTACCGTGAGCTGCGCGCCGGCACCGCCATGCTCGATGCCTGCCTTGACCCGAGCATGGCGAGCGAGATCACGCTGCAGCCGGTGCGTCGGCACGGCGTCGATGCCGCCGTGTTCTTCAGCGACATCGTCGTGCCGATGCTGCTCGCAGGCGTCGAGGTCGACATCGTGGCCGGGCGCGGCCCGGTCTTCGCGCAGCCCGTTCGCACGGCCGATGACGTCGCCCGATGCCGAGAGATGTACACGGTCGAGCGACTGCTCGAGAACATCGCGCCCGTGCAGGAGGCCGTGCGGCTCTCCGCGCACGCACCCGGTACCGAGGGCTCGGACTCCGGGGAGCCCACGAGCACGCCGGTGATCGGATTCGCAGGAGCCCCGTTCACGCTGGCCGCGTATCTGGTCGAAGGGGGACCTTCACGGGATCACTTGCGTGCGCGATCCCTCATGCACTCCGACCCTGACACCTGGAGGTCGCTGCTGGAGTGGGCCGCCGATCTCAGCGGTGCGTTCCTCGCCGCGCAGGTCGAGGCCGGGGCAAGCGCGGTGCAGCTCTTCGACTCCTGGGCAGGGTCGCTCAGCGCCGTGGACTACCGTGCGCATGTTGCTCCGGCTTCTCGCCGAGCGCTCTCGGCTATCGAAACGTTCCGTTATGCGGAGGAGACTGCCGAGGGCGACACGGTGTCTCGCTCGGTGCCGATCGTGCACTTCGCGGTCGGCTCCGGGCACCTGCTCGAGGAGCTCGCCGAGGTCGTTGCCGGGCTCGGCGGCGGCAGGGGGGCGATCGGCGTCGACTGGCGCACCCCGCTCGATGAGGCGAGCCGGAGGCTGCGCGATGCGGTGCCGCTGCAGGGCAATCTGGATCCGGCCTACCTCGGTGCTCCCGAGCATGTGCTCGAAGCTCATCTCGACGATGTGCTCGAACGCGGCCGTCGCGCACCCGGGCACGTACTCAACCTCGGCCACGGTGTACCCCCTGAGACCGACCCGACGGTGCTGACACGCATCGTGGAATTGGCGCATGCCCGCTGATCGTTCTCGTGCCTCGGCGCCCCGATCCGGAACTGGCCGCGTCGTGGTCGTCGGAGGGGGCATCTCAGGTCTGGCCGCCGCTCGTGAACTCGTCGGTGCGGGGGCCGATGTGGTCGTGCTCGAAGCCGAGACCGAGCTCGGCGGGCGCATCCGCGGCGACCGCGTCGGCGGGCTCGCATTCGACATGGGAGCGGAGGCCTTCGCGACGCGCGGCGGAGTGGTGGCCGACTACGCGGCAGGGCTCGGGCTCACCGCAGACATCGTGGAGCCGCGCCCGCTCGGATCGTGGGTGATCACGGATGGGCGCGCGCTTCCGCTGCCGAAGTCGGGCACGATCGGCATCCCTGCTCGCCCGCTCTCGAGGGAGTCTGCTCGGATGCTCGGAGTCACCGGCGCCCTGCGTGCTGCGATTGAGCCGCTGCTGCCGCGTCGTGTCGGTCGCGATGCCTCCAGCATTGCGGAGCTCGTGCGCGCCAGGCTCGGCCGGCGAGTGCTCGATCGCGCGGTTCGGCCCGTGGTACTCGGCGTTTATTCGACCGAGCCGGCATCGATGCCGCTCTCGGCGATGCCCCAGTTGCGAGACGCCTGGGCCAGGCATCGGTCGCTCATCGCGGCGGCCCGTACCCTGCGCAGGAACGACGCCTCGGCGGGCAGCGCGGTCGCCGGCTTGCGCAGCGGCATGAGCCGACTGGTCGAGGCACTGACCGACGAGCTGCGGCATTCCGGCGCCGAGATACGCGCCGGTGTTCGGGTCGATGGGTTGGAGCGAGTCGATGCGTTGAGTCAGGGCGATGCGTTGAGGGGAGGCGCTGGGGCGTGGCGGATCAGCTGCGCCTCTTCGGGACAGACGTCCGAAGCGGGTGCCGGAGCGCTGTTCGAAGCCGACGCCGTGATCTTGGCGGTCGACGAGACGACTGCATTGCGCCTCATCTCGCGCTCGCGCGGTGCGTCGGGCGAGACCGCTGCAGCGACACTGGTCGACGCCGCGTCGCAAGCCGGCGCGGAGGTCGAGGTGGTGGCGCTCGTCATCGATGATGCGCGCCTGGATGCAGCGCCCCGTGCCACCGGCGCGCTCGTGGCCCCGCCGACGAAACACGAGGGCCGTGCGTCTGCGCCCCGCATCGCGGCCAAAGCTCTGACCCACGTCACGGCGAAGTGGCCCGAACGAGGGCGGCAAGCCGGCCCGGGCAGGCACCTCCTGCGCCTCTCTTACGGGCGGGCGGGGGAGGCCCCGGCCACGACTCATCTCGACGACGACGCGGTGCAGGCTCTCGCACTGCGTGATGCTTCGGCGATCCTCGATATCGAGCTACGACCGGAGCACCTCGTCGCAGTGCGCCGCCGGCGCTGGCGAATGGGGGCGCCACCCAGCGCCGCTTCTGCGCGGCCTCGCACCGAATCGATGGGCGACGAACGGCTCGTGTGCGCGGGAGACTGGATCTCGGGCACGGGGCTCGCCTCCGTCATCCCGGGCGCCGTTGCCGCCGCACGTCAGGTGCTCTCCGCGATGGATGCCGCCGCCCCCGGAACACCAACGATCAGAACGGACACGGTCAGCACATGAATGCATCAGCCTCAGCTCCCCACGATTCCGGACGGGTCTTCCGGTCCGACTCCGCGCTCGCGGCCGCACCCGGCCTCATCAGGGTCGGCACTCGGGGCAGCGCGCTCGCCGTCGCGCAGACGACCGTGGTCGCTGAGCGCATCGCCGCCGCGACAGGCTGCGACGTCGGCCTCGTGATCATCAAAACCGAGGGCGACGTGTCTCGCGCGCCACTCGCGCAGCTCGGCGGTACCGGAGTCTTCGTCAGCGCATTGCGTGATGCACTGCTAAACGGCCGCTGCGACGTCGCCGTCCACTCCTTGAAGGATCTCCCCACTGGAGCTTGCCCGGGAATCGTCATCGGCGCAGTCCCCGAGCGGGCCGACGCGCGTGATGTGCTCTGCGCCCGTGATGGACTCACTCTCGCTGAGCTGCCGGAGGGCGCCAAGGTGGGAACGGGATCACCGCGCCGTGCTGCTCAGCTGCTCTCGCGGCGTCCCGACCTCGATGTGCAGGGCCTGCGCGGCAATGTCGATACGCGCCTCGGCCGGGTCGGGGCTGACCTCGATGCCGTGGTCCTTGCAGCCGCGGGGCTCGATCGCCTCGGTCGTGACAGTGTCATCACCGAGCGTTTCTCGCTCGATGAGGTGCCGACCGCGCCGGGGCAGGGTGCTCTCGCCATCGAGGTGCGAACGGATGACGCGTCGACATCACCGATACGGGAAGCCCTGGTGGCAGTCGAGGATGCCGAATCTCGCGCCTGCGCTGTCGCGGAACGCGCCGTGCTTGCCGCGCTTGAAGCCGGCTGTGCGGCTCCCGTCGGCGCGCGTGCGCGGGTGGTTTCCGACACTGCAGGGGGTGAGGCGTCGCATCGTCTCGTTCTCACCGCTGCCGTCTACTCGCTCGATGGAACTGATCAGCTCGTGCTCTCGGATGAGGCGTCGTGGGGCGGGGCCGAAGCCGAAGCTCCTGCGGCGCTGGGGGAGCGGCTGGCACGAGAGCTCCTCGCCCAGGGCGCGGCGGCGCTCGCCCCGCTCGGGAACGCCAGGTGAGCGATGCCGGATAGTGACCTGACTGAGGGCCGCGGTCCGCTTGCCGGTCGCACGCTCGCAGTGGTCCGGGGCGGAGCCTGGGGTGCGCGTGTGGCCGAGCAGATTCGAGAGCGCGGCGGCGAGCCGGTGATCATTGAATTGCTGAGGATCGCCCCACCCCGCGATTCCCGGCCATTGGAAGATGCTGTCGCACACTGGAACGGCGGGCATTTCGATTGGCTCGTGATCACCAGCGCGAATGGTGCCGACGCCTTTGCCGATGCCGGTGGACGACACCGTGACGGATCACGCATTGCCGCGGTAGGCCCCGCTACTGCTGCAGCGCTTGAGCGGCGAGGACTGCAGCCCGACCTGGTGCCCGACACCCGCTATTCGGGCAGCGGCATCGTCGCGGCGATCCTCGACGCCGTTCCCAGAGCCGCATCATTCTTGCTGCCGGTCTCAGAGATAGCCTCCGAGACGGTGGAGCGTGAACTGCGAGAGTCGGGGCATCGCGTGCAGCGCGTCGACGCCTACCGCACCATCGACGTCGCACCCGACGCGGCGACGATGCGGCGAGTCACGACGATGCAGCGCGCAACGAGTGGCGGCATCGACGCGATCCTCGTCACCAGCGGTTCTGCGGCTCGAGCGATCACTCGGCATCTCACGAGCTTGCTCCCGGATCCGACAGCGTCGTCTGCGCCGATGCTCGCTGCGATCGGCGAGCCCACGGCATCTGCCCTGCAGGCGGCCGGATGGCAGGCCGACGTGATCGCAGAAACGCACACGATATCGGGCCTGCTCGACGCGGTCGCCGATGCAAGCACCGCAGAACGCGTGGATTCCGAACCGTCCTGGCCACCCACCGAACCGCCCCAGACCGATTCCCTCGACTGCGCAGAAGGAGCACCCTCATGACTCGCCAAATACCGGCACGCCAGATACCGGCACGCCCACGCAGGCTGCGGGCCACTCCCGCGATGCGGCGGCTCGTCGCCGAGACGCGCCTCGATCCCGCGCAGCTGATCCTGCCCGTCTTCGTGCGCGAAGGCATCGATGCACCGCGCCCGATCTCGTCCATGCCGGGTGTGCAGCAGCACACGCTCGACTCGGTACGCCGAGCCGCGGTCGAGGCCGCCGAGACCGGTGTGGGCGGGCTCATGCTCTTCGGCGTCCCGGCCAAACGCGACGCGCGAGGAAGCGGAGCCGATGACCCCGAGGGCATCCTCAACGTCGCCACTCGCGCCGTCGCTGCGGAGGTGGGCGACGCACTCGTCGTACAGACCGACCTCTGCCTCGATGAGTTCACCGACCACGGCCACTGCGGTGTGCTCGATGACGCGGGAGCGGTCGACAACGATGCGACCCTTGAGCGGTACAACTCGATGGCGATCGCGCAGGCCGAGGCGGGTTCCGCGCTGCTCGGGCTGTCCGGAATGATGGACGGTCAGGTCGCCTCGGTGCGCGCCGCGCTCGACGAGGCCGGGTACCAAGACACCGCGATCCTCGCGTATGCGGCGAAGTACGCTTCAGCGTTCTACGGACCCTTCCGTGAGGCCGTCGATTCGCAACTGTCCGGTGATCGTCGCAGCTACCAGCAGGATCCCGCGAACCGGCGTGAGGGGCTGCGTGAAGCCCGCCTCGATATCGAGGAAGGAGCCGACGTCGTCATGGTGAAGCCTGCGATGTCGTACCTGGATGTGCTCTCAGACGTCGCAGCCGAAAGCCCGGTGCCGGTCTGGGCGTACCAGGTGTCGGGTGAGGCGGCCATGATCGAGGCGGCCGCGGCCAACGGGTGGATCGACCGGCGTCGCGTCATCGAAGAAACCATCATCGGCATGCGCAGGGCGGGTGCCGACGCTGTACTGACCTACTACGCAACCGAGATTTCGAGGTGGATCCGATGAACATCACTCGCAGTGCAGAACTCGCCGAACGCGCATCGCAGGTCATTCCCGGTGGCGTGAACTCGCCGGTGCGCGGCTACGGCTCAGTCGGGGGCACTCCGCGGTTCCTCGTCTCCGGGCGCGGCCCGATCGTCACTGACGTCGACGGCAACGACTATGTCGACCTCGTGGCTTCGTGGGGGCCGGCGCTCCTCGGACACAGCCACCCCGCGGTGATCGAGGCTGTGCAGCAGGCGGTCTCGTGTGGACTCGGGTTCGGCACCTCAGCACCCCAAGAGGCTGAACTCGCAGAAGAGATCATCGCCCGTGTACCTGAGGTCGAACGGCTCCGACTCGTCTCCACGGGAACCGAGGCGACCATGACGGCGATTCGGCTCGCGCGCGGCGCGACCGGGCGCCCGCTGCTCATCAAATTCGCGGGTCACTATCACGGCCATTCCGACGGGTTGCTCGCCGAAGCCGGCTCGGGGCTCGCCACCCTCGCGATGCCTGGCTCAGCCGGCGTCACGGCTGAGACCGCGGGCCAGACTCTCGTGCTGCCCTACAACGACCTTCCCGCGCTCGAAGCCGCCTTCGCCGAGCACGGCGAGCGCATCGCCGGAGTCATCGCCGAGGCCGCCGCCTGCAACATGGGTGTGCTGCCTCCCGCGCCGGGCTTCACTCAGGCGATGATCGAGCTCGCGCATCGTCATGGTGCCCTCGTGATCCTCGACGAAGTGCTCACCGGGTTCCGGGCCGGGCCGTCTGGGTACTGGGGGGTCGAGCGGGACTCCGCGCCCGCAGAGCAGACGCCCGACCTCTTCACCTTCGGCAAGGTGGTCGGCGGTGGGCTCCCGCTCGCCGCACTCGGTGGTCGTCGCGAGATCATGGAACTGCTCGCACCGCTCGGCCCGGTCTACCAGGCCGGTACGTTGTCTGGGAACCCGGTCGCCGTCGCAGCCGGTCTGACCACCCTGCAGCACGCTGATGATGCAGCCTATGCCCGCCTAGCGACGGCCTCCGAGACGCTGTCCGCCACGGTCTCGTCGGCGCTCTCGGCGGCCGGGGTACCGCATCGAGTGCAGCGTGCGGGAACGCTCTTCAGCGTGCTCTTCGGCGACTTCCCCGTCGCTCCCACCGGCTACGCCGAGGTGCAGACCCAGCAGACCGATCGCTACCGCGCCTTCTTCCACGCCATGCTCGACGGTGGTGTCAACCTCCCCCCGAGCGCGTTCGAAGCGTGGTTCGTGACTGCAGCTCACGATGACGCGGCGCTCGAGCGCATTGCGACTGCGCTGCCCAAGGCTGCTCGAGCCGCAGCCGCCGCCGGATAGCCCAGGCCGCGGCGGCGTAACGGCGTAACGGAGTAACACAGGCCTGCGGCGGAGAGCACATCCTGCGGCGGGGCCGCGTAGAAAGCACGTGGGGGAGGATCGGCCGAGACCGATCCTCCCCCACGTGCTCAGCCGCCCGCGGCTATACGGCGGCGAGTGAGCGGATGGCGCTCGTGAAGAACTTCAGGCCGTCGACGCCGGAACGCATGGCCGCGGAGGTGTCGGGCCCGAATCCCGGCTCGACCGCGTGCTCGGGGTGCGGCATGAGGCCCACAACGTTGCCACGCTCGTTGCTGAGGCCGGCGATGTCGTTCAGTGATCCGTTCGGGTTCACGCCCGCGTACCGGAAGGCGATCAGGCCCTCGCCTTCGAGGCGCTGCAGCGTCTCGTCGTTCGCAATGTAGCCGCCGTCGCCGTTCTTGAGCGGGATGATGATCTGCTCGCCACGCTCGTACTCATTGGTCCAAGCGGTGTCGGCATTCTCGACGATCAGGCGCTGATCGCGGCGGATGAACTGCTGGTGCGCATTGCGGATCAGGCCGCCGGGCAGTAGGTGAGCCTCGACGAGCACCTGGAAGCCGTTGCAGATGCCGAGCACGGGCATGCCCTTGTTCGCAGCATCGACGACCTCGTTCATGATCGGTGAGATCGCCGCGATGGCACCCGGGCGCAGATAGTCGCCGTAGCTGAATCCGCCGGGAAGCACGATCGCGTCGACGCCCTGCAGATCATGGTCGGCGTGCCACAGCGCAACCGGCTCAGCACCCGCGAGTCGAATCGCGCGTTGCGCGTCGCGGTCATCGAGCGAACCGGGAAAAGTAATGACTCCGATGCGGAAGGCCATCAGCGGGCCCCACCGTCGCACTCGCAGGCACCGCCGCAGCATCCGTCGCTGTCGCCGTACACCGTGATGCCGACGACATCTTCGATCACCGAGTTCGAGAGCACATCGTCTGCGACCTGACGCGCCTCAGCGATCAGTTCTTCGGTGACCTCGCCGTCGAAATGCAGCTCGAAGCGCTTGCCGATGCGCACGTTCTCGAACTTGCCGTGGCCGAGACGGGCCAGCGCCCCCGTGGTCGCCTTGCCCTGCGGATCGAGCAGCTCGGCCTTGGGCATGACATCAACAACAATCGTGGGCACCCGGGGTCTCCTGTTCCTCAGTATGAAACTCCATCAATTCTCGCACACGGCGAGGGTCGATTGGGTCCCGGAGTACTGCGGCCCTACGCGCCGGTGAGGCGGGAGAGCAGCTCCTCGTAGCGGGCCCGCGTGCGGTCGACGATCTCCGCGGGCAGAACCGGTGGTTCGCCCTGCTGATCCCAGTTCGCGGAGAGCCAGTTGCGGACGATCTGCTTGTCGAACGATGCCACGCGATCCTTGCGTGCGAGCGTCTCGTCGGAATACACCGCAGCATCCCAGTAGCGGCTCGAATCGCTCGTGAGCACCTCATCGGCGAGTACGAGCTCACCGGTCAGGGGATCCTGCCCGAATTCGAACTTGGTATCGGCGAGGATCACCCCGCGCTCGGCGGCCAGAGCCCGGGCGGTGGTGAAGATCCGCAGAGAGGCGTCGCGCAAAGCGGCTGCCGTCTCTTCGCCGACGAGCTCGGCGCTGCGCTCGTAGCTGATGTTCTCATCGTGCTCGCCGAGCGGAGCCTTATACGCGGGCGTATAGATGGGCGTCTCGAGCAGATCCCCATCCTCGATGCCGGGCGGCAGCTCGATACCGCAGACTGCGCCGGTGCGCTGGTACTCGGCGAACCCAGAGCCGGTCAGTGCGCCGCGCACGACGCACTCCACGGGATGCATCTCGAGCCGGCGGGTCAGCATCGCCCGATCCGCGACCTCAGCAGGGACGCTCGGGGCATCAGCGTCGTCCACAAGATGGTTCGGCAAGTCGATCCGTTCGAACCACCAGTTCGACAGCCGGGTCAGCAGCGCACCCTTCCCGGGAATCGGAGGTTCGAGCACGTGATCGAAAGCGCTGACACGGTTGCTCGCGACCACCAGCAGGAAGCGGTCAGAGTCGCCCTCCGGGACGTAGAGGTCGCGCACCTTCCCCGAGTAGATGTGCTTCCAACCATCGAGTCGCAGAGGGGCCGCGGGGGGCGTCGCAGAGTTCGTCACCCCGTCATTCTCTCACTCCACGACCGAGCCCCGGTACCGGCTGGCGCGCTACACTGAGGCTCACGTCAGAGGAGAGTCATGACCCCACTCGGTCCCGTTGTGGCAAAAGTCACCGTTCCTGTGGCGAGGAGCTCGGCTTGGGCCCTCCTCGCCAGGCAGAGTCTGCGCGCAGACTGGTGGCCCGATCTTGAACTCGACGCCAGGGCCGGCGGTCTCGTGCGCGAGCACTGGGAAGACGGAGAAGGCGACGAGCGAGTCGTTCGCGATGCCAATGGCACCGTCGACATCGTGGTGCCGGAGCACGCCCTCGGATTCCGGTGGCAGGACTCTGATGAGTCTCGGCGCACGGCAGTACTCATCACGCTCGCCTCGCATGGTGGAAGCACCACGCTGACGGTGACTGAGACCGGATTCGACAGCCTGAACGATGCGGCTGCACGCGCGGCCGCGTCGCATGAAGGGTGGAGCGTGTTGTTCCGCGACCTCGCCGACACCGCCGAAGCGACGAGCGATGAGGAGATCGCTGCTCGTATTGCGGAGGAGGACGCGGAGTACGGCGCGGACGTGAACGCTGCTGAGGGTACTGCTGAGGCTGAGCTGGTGACTGAGGAAGCTGCTGAGCCTGAGGTGGTTACCGAGGAAGCTGCTGAGGCTGAGGTGTCAGTTGAGACTGCCGTTGTGACTGAGGGCGATGTTGCTGAGGGCGATGTTGCTGAGGCTGAGCCTGAGGGTTCTGTTGAAGCTGAGGAAGCTTCTGCGGTTGCCGATGTATCCGACGATGCGGATGCTGGGGCCGACGGCGCTGAGCTCAACGATGCGAATTCCGAGGCCACCGACGACGAAGACACTGAGAGAGAAGCGGCCGAGGATGCGGTGGTGCAAGACGTCGGCGTCGAATCCGGTGAGAGTGACGACGAGGAAGAGGCAGTCGACGGCCTGGACGATCTGGCGGAGGAAGCCGACGCTTCCGACCGTGAAGCTGACGACGCTCAAACTGACGGCACTGAGACTGATGGTGTCGAGGCTGACGATGCTGAACATGATCGCGCTGAACTCGACGGCGCTGCACTTGACGATGCTGATGCCGCCGAAGAGTCTGAAGACGCGGACCTCGCAGATGATTCTTCCGACCTCGCCACACGTCCGATGGGGGTCGTAGACCGAGAGCCGGATTCTGCGGTTGAGTCGGATGCAGCGCTTGAAGCAGACTCGGGTCTGGACTCCGACGCGGATTCTCGTGCGAGCGATGCGGAAGCCACCGGTGAGGCAAGCACTGGTGAGGCACGCACTGGTGAGGCACGCACTGGCGAGGTAGGCACTGGTGCGGCAGGTGCCCAAGAGGCCCTCGATATCTCCGAGTTCCTTGACCTTGAGGCTCAGTATCATCGGGGTGCCACATCTGCAGACGTGGATGTTGAGGCCGACGCCCAGCAAGACGCGGATGCAGATCACGACGCGGACGCTGATTCAGGCAGTTCCGATGACGCAGATGTCGTTGAAAACGCCGGTATAAGCGACATCTTTGACAGCGGAAGCGGGGACTCCGCGGATAGTGCGGAAGACGAGGCTCACACCGGTGGGCTGTCTGCGCTCGATACGGCACCGATCGGACTGAGCGAGCCCGAGGACGAGAGCGAAGCATCTCTCGACGGCGCCGACGAGGTGCCTTCTGACTCCGACCAGCGTGAGCGTGGAGTATCGACGGGGGATCCCGACTTCGACGACCTGCTCCGCGGCCTATAGCTGAGGCCACCACCCGGAACGTCGCTGCGCTCCGTTCCGCTTGGGCTGCCGTCGTGTACGGCAGCGTGGCCGAACTCAGACGCTTCGCGTCTTCGCTAGGCCACCGCCCCGCGCGTCGCTCCGTGGGCAGCCACTGTAGTGGCTGCGTGGCTGAGTGAAAACGCTAGCGCGTTCTCACTCAGCCACGCGAGCCGCAATATCGGAGCGGCGCTGCGCACCTTCGAGGCTAATCTTGTCGGCAGCCTCATACGCGCGGGTGCGGGCCTCCGCGAAGTCGGTGCCCCTCGCTACAACGCCGAGCACGCGACCACCGGTCGCGATCCATCCACCCGCATCATCGCGTCGGGTCGCCGCGTGCACCACGTGCACCCCGGGAACCGCCGAGGCTTCGTCGAGGCCGGTGATCTCGCGACCGGTTACGACGGTCCCGGGATACCCCTCGCTCGCAATCACGACGATCACGGCGACGTCATCCGAGAACTCCGGAGCCGGTTGCGCCTGCAGCGTGCCCGACGCCGCTGCGAAAAGGTAACGGCTCAGAGGCGAGACCATTCGCGGCAGTACGACCTGTGTCTCGGGGTCACCGAAGCGGGCGTTGAACTCGATCACGCGCACCCCCTTCGGGGTGACGATGAGCCCGCAGTAGAGCAGCCCGATGAACGGTGTGCCCTCGCGCTCCAGCTGTCGCACCGTCGGCAGGGCGACGGTGCGGGTGATCTCTTCGACGAATCCCTCGACACCGCCCGGCAGCCACGGCAGCGGCGAGTACGCGCCCATGCCGCCGGTGTTCGAGCCCTCGTCGCCGTCGAAGATGCGCTTGTAATCCTGCGCGGGGCTCAGCGCGACCACGTCGTGACCGTCGGCGAAGAAGAACAGCGAGACTTCCTGGCCCTCCAAGAACTCCTCGATGAGTACATCGCCGTGCGGGGCCCAGGTGGCGACGTGTTCGAGTGCGGCCGCGCGATCCTCCGTGACAAGCACGCCCTTGCCCGCAGCAAGTCCGTCGGCCTTCACGACATAGGGAGCGCCGAACTCGTCGAGCACCGGGCCGGCTTCTTCGACTGTGCCGACGCGGCTGGCACGACCCGTAGGCACCTCGGCCTCTGCCATGATCCGTTTCGCGAAGGCCTTCGATCCCTCGAGCTGGGCTGCGGCGCGGCTCGGGCCGAACACCGGGATGCCGCGCTCGCGCAGCGGATCGGCGACGCCTGCAACGAGCGGGGCCTCCGGCCCGATCACCACGAGATCGAAGCCGCGATCCTGCACAAAATTCGCTACCGTCGTCGGATCGGTGAACGCGAGATAGAGCGTCTCGACGCCATCGGCAGCGACACCGGCGTTGCCCGGGGCGCAGACGATCTGATGGTCGGCCTCTTCAGCGAGCAGAGCGCGGACGATGGCGTGTTCACGGGCACCGGGGCCAAGTACGAGGATCTTCACAGCCCCAGACTATCTGCTGACGTTCGCGAAGAGGGGCCTATCTGGCTCTCCCGCGACCTTTCCGAGAGAGCCCGGCGCGCGTCACCTCCGGGGACGGCAGATGGGCTCAGCAAGCGAGGTCAGCAGGCGGGTCTCAGTAGGCTGGGACCATGGCGAAACGCAGGATCACCGAAGACGCCGGCACCGCTGCGCTCTCGGCGGTGCACGGCGGGAGCGCGGCTCGCACTGATGTTGCGACGGCGGTGCGATTCCTGCTCGAAGAGTTGGCGGAGCTGGCTCCCGGGAACTCCGTAGAAGTGCGTGTGCCTCCATTCGGCGCGACGCAGTGCGTGTCGGGTCCGCGGCATACACGCGGCACACCTCCGAACGTCATCGAGATGGATCCGCAGACGTGGATCGCCCTCGCTACGGGGCAGCTCGACTGGTCGACCGCGCGAGCGGAAGCGAAAGTCATCGCATCGGGTGCACGCGCAGACCTCGACGGGTTGCTTCCGGTACGACGCATCCGCTGACGGGCGCTGCGCCTGACCGGGCTCCGTGCGCGACGAGTGCTCAGCACAGACCTGAGAGAATGGACCACATGAGCACGCCCGAGTCCGTCGCACCCGAGCCCGTCCCCGCGGAGGGAACTCCCCAGCCCGAGTTCGCCCCGGGAGCGACTCCTGCGACCTCCGAGTCCGAGCGTGCGTCATCAGCACAGCCTGACGACGCACAGCCTGAGGTCGTGCGAACAGAGGTGCAGGTCGAGTTGCGGCGAACGGTGCGCTGGGGGCGCCTGCTCGCCGTCGGTGCGATCATCGGCGTTGTCGTCGCAGCGCTGCTGAGCCTCTCCTTCCCGGTGATGGAAGATGCCGACTACACCCTTGCGCAGGTCACGGGCTTCATGGCGATCATCGGCGGTGCTCTGGGGCTCGCAGTAGGCGGCCTCCTCGCGATCGTGCTGAACCAAGTCGCGAAGCGTCGTCACGGTCGCGGGGTCGCGATTCAGACTGACGTGCGATAATTACCCCGACTTCAACGATCGGAGCGATTCTCCATGCTCGGAAATGCCTTTAGCGGATGGCACCTCATTGTCATCCTCTTCATCATCCTGCTGCTTTTCGGTGCGCCGAAGCTTCCCGGCCTCGCGAAGAGCCTGGGTCAGTCTGCGCGCATCCTGAAGAAGGAGGTGCGCAATGACAACGAGCAGGGCGCTGAGACGGATGAGGAGGCGCCGACCGCGGGCCCGAGTGGTGCCGCTGGTCCAGTGGTGCCGCCGACTTCGAGCGCCGCGACCACGAGCGCTGCGAGCCCGAGTGCCGAGACCGACCACGCCGCCGAGGCAGCGCGTGCTCGAGCAGAGGCCGAAGCAGCGAAGCGCGAACTCGAAGAGCTGAAGGCCCAGACCGAGCTGCGAGCGAAGCAGCAGGGCGACAGAAGCGAGTAACGCAGGCGAGTAGCTCATGCGGGTCGTTCGGTCGAGCTGCGACGCGGACCAGCTGAAGCATTGAGGGCCGCTTCCCGAGTGGGAAGCGGCCCTCAATCGTTTGCGGGGATCGTTCGCGCAGGCCTTGCGGTGGCTCGCTGAGATTCAGCTCTCCTGCGTCGACTCCACCCAGGCGAGGTAGTCCTCGTCGATGCTTCCGGCGATGTACTCTCCGGTGAAGCAGCTCTGCTCGAGTTCGGTGATCCGATCCTGACCGTCGAGAATGGCCCGGTTCATTCCTTCCACACTCAGGTAGATGAGATGATCCGCTTCGAGCGATTCCGCGATCTCGGCCGGGGTGCGGTCGTGAGCGATGAGCTCTGCGCGCGTCGGCATGTTGATGCCGTAGACGTGCGGGAAGACGACCGGCGGGGCGGCTGACGCGAAGATGACAGATTTTGCGCCTGCCGTACGCGCCATCTCGACGATCTCTTTCGACGTGGTACCGCGCACGATGGAGTCGTCGACGATGAGGATGTTCTTGTCCTTGAACTCGACGCTCATGGCATTGAGCTTCTGACGCACGCTCTTCTTGCGCACCGCCTGACCGGGCATGATGAACGTACGGCCGACGTAGCGGTTCTTGAAGAAGCCCTCGCGATACTCGATACCGAGCTTCTGCGCGACCTGCATGGCACTCGGGCGCGCGGAGTCGGGAATCGGCATGACGACGTCGATGTCGACACCCTGCAGCTGCTCGGCGATCTCCTCGGCCAGCACATCGCCGAGGCGAAGGCGCGCGTCGTACACCGAGATGCCGTCGAGCACGGAGTCGGGTCGAGCGAGGTAAATGTACTCGAATGCGCAGGGGGCGAGGCGCGGTTGCTGGGCGCACTGCCGGGACTCCATCGTGCCGTCGGGGGAGATGAGGATCGCCTCGCCCGGCTCGACATCTCGAACGATCTCGTATCCGCCCGATTCGAGAACGAGCGACTCGGACGCGACGACCCACTCGTCTTGCCCGTTCGCGCCATCGCGGCGACCGAGCACCAGCGGGCGAATGCCGAAGGGATCACGGAAGGCCAGAAGGCCGTAGCCGGCGATGAGGGCGATCGTTGCGTAGGATCCCTCGACCCGTTCATGTACGCGGCTGACTGCGCGGAAGACCTGATCCGCATCGAGTGAGAGCCCTGCAATGCCGGCCTGCAACTCGTTCGCGAGCACATTGAGCAGCAGTTCGGTATCGGAATGCGTATTCAGGTGACGGCGATCAACGTTGTAGAGGTCGGCCGTGAGCTCGCGCGTGTTCGTCAGATTGCCGTTATGCACGAGAATGATGCCGTACGGTGCGCCGACGTAGAAAGGCTGCGCCTCTTCTTCGCGAGCGGCGTCGCCCTTCGTGGCGTAGCGCACGTGGCCGAGGCCGACATTGCCCATGAGCTGGCGCATGTCGCGCGTGCGATAGGCCTCGCGCACCTGGCCCTTCTGCTTGACCATGTGGAAGAAGTCGCCCTCGAGCGTCGCGATGCCGGTCGAGTCTTGGCCACGGTGCTGCAGCAGGAGCAGACTGTCGTAGATCTGTTGGTTGACGGGTTCAGATGAGACGATGCCGACGATGCCGCACATGTTGCGTGTTCGCTCCCGAGAGGGTGTGGGGGTGCGCCAATCGACGCGTCCTCTAGTTTCCCACACCAGACGGTGCGATTGCTCACTGCCGGAACCGCTTCGGCCAGCCGTTCGGCAGGGTACGCTGGAGCAGTGAGCGAAAACTCCTCGATCTATGCCCAGTCCGGTGTCGATACCGCCGCCGGTGACCTCGCCGTCGAACTCATGAAGTCGGCCGTCTCGCGTACGCACGGACCGGAGGTGCTCGGCGGAGTCGGCGGCTTCGCCGGAATGTTCGATGCCTCCGCACTGACGAAGTACAAGCGGCCTCTACTGGCTTCGTCGACCGACGGCGTCGGGACCAAGGTCGCAATTGCGCAGGCGATCGACAAGCACGACACGATCGGTCAAGATCTCGTGGCAATGGTCGTCGACGACATCGTCGTAGTCGGCGCCGAACCGCTCTTCATGACCGATTACATCGCTTGCGGCAAGGTCGTGCCGCAGCGCATCGCCGATATCGTGCGTGGTATCGCCGAGGCCTGCGAAGCGACGGGCACCGCGCTCGTCGGCGGTGAAACTGCGGAGCACCCTGGCCTGCTCGGTCCCGATGACTACGATGTCGCGGGAGCCGCGACCGGCGTCGTCGAAGCCGACCGGATGCTGCAGCCCGCTCTCGTGCAAGACGGCGACGTCGTCATCGCAATGGCGGCTTCAGGCTTGCATTCCAACGGGTTCTCGCTCGTGCGGCACATCTTGTCAGAGCGCGGTATCGGCTATGAGCAGCATGCTGACGACCTCGGCGCGAGCTACGGTGAGGCCTTGCTCACACCGACGGCGCTCTACACGGGCCCGCTGCTGCGCGTACTCGGCACCCCCGCACTCGACGGGGCCATTCATTCGCTGAGTCATGTCACCGGCGGAGGTATCGCCGCGAACCTGGCTCGGGTGCTGCCGCAGGGCGCGTGGGTCGAAGTGGATCGGGCGTCGTGGTCACCTCTTCCCGTCTTCCACCATCTTGCCGCGTTGGGTGGGCATACGCTCGAGTCGCTCGAGGGTGCCTGGAACCTCGGCATCGG
This sequence comes from Leucobacter sp. GX24907, assembly GCF_053567335.1. Taxonomy (NCBI): domain Bacteria; kingdom Bacillati; phylum Actinomycetota; class Actinomycetes; order Micrococcales; family Microbacteriaceae; genus Leucobacter; species Leucobacter sp. GX24907. The sequence continues at coordinate 172,289 of NZ_JBSGPD010000004.1, forward strand.
CATGTTCGCCGTGGTCGAGGAAGCGCGGGCGACGGAGGTCGCCGCCGCACTCACGGCCGAGGGTCTCGACGCGTGGGTCGCGGGTACCGTGTCGACGCAGTCGCGTGACTTCACCGGCTTCGAACAGGGCGCTAAGGGCGTCGACGGTGGAGCCGTGCGCCTCGTCGGCGAGTTCCGAAACTAGTCGCGCTCCCGCCACCGGGGGGCAACGTTGAGAGGGCGCCCTTCCTCGTCGGAAGTGGCGCCCTCTCAACTGGACTTTCGGAGATCAGGCCGACGCGTCGTCCTCATCCTCGTCGTCCTCGACGTTGTATTTGTCCGCATACTCTGCCCACGGATCCTCTGCGGCACGTTGTGCCGCGAGCTCGCGTTCGAGTTGGGATAGGTCGGTATTGGGGCTGTAGTACTTCAGCTCCCGAGCGACCTTGGTGTGCTTTGCTTTTTGACGGCCGCGCCCCATGCGTGACCCCCTTACACATTCGGGCCTCGCAGGAAATGGCCCGCGAGGCAAGACTTATTCAAGTAGACGTATAGGCCTTACCTTACCACGGTCAACTTGTGGATCAGGCGCTCGATACGATTGACGTGTGACCCGTTTCCGCTCCTCTCGTGTGCTGCTCTTCGTGCTGCTCGGAATCGCGGTGCTGGTGCTCGCATTGGCCGTGGTCGTGCTGCTGCCGATTCTCACGCACCAGAGCGCGGGTGACTCCGGGCAGGAACTGCCTGAGGGCTATGTGTCGGAGACATCGGCGAAGGGCGCGGATGGACGTGTTCGCTCGCTCGAGGTCATCCGAGCAGACGGAAGCGGCGACGACCTCTCCGATCTGCAAGCCGGCGAACGCATCGTCGTCCGAGGCGAAGGCTTTGATGCCGGCATCGGCATATACGTGGGTTTCTGCGCGATTCCTGCGGAACCGGGAGAGAAGCCGAGCCCCTGCCTGGGTGGGATTCCGGATCAGGACGGCGAAGCATCGGCGGAAGACGAAGAGCCGGGTGCGAGTGCCTGGGTGACGGATGACTGGGCATGGCGTGCCTTCGCGACCCAGCGCTACGACGATGCGGAGCGTGGTGCCTTCGAGGTGGTGCTCACCGTGCCCGAAGCATCCGAAGAAGGCATCGACTGCACCGAGCAACGGTGCGCAATCGCGACTCGCGCCGACCATACGGCCGGCTCAGACCGGGTGCAAGACCTGCTGCTGCCGCTGGCCTACGCGCGCGACTAGTCGGCAGAGGGTTCCGCGCAGTGCCCAGGGCACTGTCATGGGCGCGAGGTCTAAGAGACGAGCGGGGTGATGACGAGGGTCGCGATCGTGTAGATCGCGAGACCTGCGAGCGACCCGACGACGGTGCCGTTGATGCGGATGAACTGCAGGTCCTTGCCGACCTGCAACTCGATCTTCTCGGCTGCTTCCTGCGCATCCCACCGCTGAACGGTATCGGTGACGACCCCCGCGAGGTCGTGCCGGTAGGTCTGCACCAGATGTTCGACGACGGCCATCACCCAGACGTCGATCTTGTATTGCAGGGTCGAGTCGATGAGCAGGCGCGACCCGAAATCTTGTAGAGCCGAGACGATGCGGCAGCGCAGGTCGCTCGTCGGGTCCTCGAGCATCTCGACGAGCGCTGCCCGGGCTCGGGTCCAGATGCCGTCGGCGAGTTCACGGATCCTCGGACTATCGAATACGCCGAGTTTGAACGCCTCGAGTTGTTGCTGCAGCGCCTCCTGCTGCTGCAAGTCGCGCGCCAGATCAGCGAGGAAGCGCCCGAGTGCGAGACGTGCGGGATGCTCCCGGTCGATCGCGACGTTCTGGGCGAAACGGACCGCTTCGGCATGCAATCGGTCGTCAACGTAGCGGTCGACGATCGACGGCACCCACGACGGGAGCCGCGATGAGGCCACCGCATCGAACGCCTTCGGATGCTCGATGAGCCAACGCTCGAGCCGCTCCGCCGCAATGTCGACGAGAGGCTCTTGATGGCCCTCCGACACGAAGGACTCGACCGCACGTCCGAGTAATGGACCCCATTCCGGCTCGACGACATTACGACGCACCAGGCCCTCGACGAGTTCTTGCACGTCGCGGTCGTCCAGAACCGTGAGTATGCCCAGGGCGGCGCTCGAGATCAGTTCACCGGCGCGCCCCGCATGCTTTCGATCCGACAACCATTCGCCCGCCATGCGGGCGCCGCTGATCTCCGAGAGCTTGTCGTGCACGACGTCGTCGGCGAGGAAGTTCTCTTCGATGAAGCCACCGAGCCCCTCACCGATCTCGTCCTTCTTATTCGAGATGAGGTTGGTATGGGGGATGCGCAGGCCCAGCGGGTGACGGAAGAGGGCGGTCACGGCGAACCAGTCAGCGAGACCTCCCACCATTCCGCCCTCGCTCGCGGCTCGCACATAGCCCAGCCAGGGGAAGCGCTCCTGCAGTGCAAAAGAGACGATGAAGACGATCGCCATGACGACGAGGATCGCGAGGGCGATTGCCTGCATCCGACGCAACTGGGCGAGCCGCTCGAAATCAGCGGGCGTCGAGGCACCGAGAGCACGGTCTCGTCCGGTTCGCGGGCGGGACCGCGGGGAGGAAGACGGACGAGGCGACGGGGTCATCCCAAGTGGCATCTCACCATTATCGCGCGCACGGGACCACGCGCGTAACCGCACCGTACTTGGGAGGTGTGCGAGGCGTGGGATAATCGCGATCATGCATCTTCTCACCGAGGCGAGCCTGAAGAATCGTGCTCTGATCGCCCTCGTCACGATCGTCGCGGCACTCTTCGGAGTCATCAGCGTCGGCGCGCTCAAGCAAGAACTCATGCCCTCCGTGCAGTTCCCGGCTATCGCGGTCGTCACGAACTATCCTGGAGCCTCGCCAGAGGTCGTCAACAACGACGTTTCCGAGCCCATCGAAACGGCGCTTCGCGGGGTGCCCGACCTTGAGACGACGACGGCCACGTCGAGCACGGGCCTGTCGATGGTGGTCGCCGAGTTCACCTACGGTGTCGACATCACTGCGACGGAGCAGAAGGTGGACCGTGCCGTCACGAGGCTCGCGGACGCTCTGCCGGAGACCGCCGACAGCTCGGTCATGTCTGGCAGCCTCGATGACTTCCCGGTCATTCAGATCGCCGTGACACCTCCTGATGACACCGATCCTGAAGAGACCGCGAAGCTGGTTGAACGCGTTGCGTTGCCCGACATCTCCGACCTCGACGGAGTGCGGGAAGCAACGCTGTCCGGCGCCCGAGGCGATCGCATCACGATCACGCCCGACACGGCGCTGCTCGAGCAGAACGGACTCAGCTCTCAGACCGTGATCGACACGCTGCAGCAGAGCGGCGTGCTGGTCGCTGCTGGCACGGTTGAAGATGACGATCGCACGCTCGCCGTGCAGGCGGGCACCTCGCTCGAGTCGGTCGAAGACATCGAATCTCTGCCGATCGCCCGCAGCGCTGCCGATATCTCCGCCTGGCAAGCCCAGCAGCAGGCCGAAGCCGAGCAGCAGGCCGAGCAAGCCGCGCAGTCGCCCGGCGGCATGTTCCCCGCTGAGCAGGATCAGGCACCGCCAGCGGCGCAGCCCCCCGTGACGACGGTCGGCGAGATCGCCGAGGTGACCATCGAGTCAAACCCGGAGCAGAGCATCGCCCGAGTGAATGGGGCGCCCGCTCTCACCATCGGTGTCACCAAGATGTCCGCGGCCAACACGGTCGACGTATCCCATGCAGTCCTCGAACTTCTGCCCGAGCTTGAAGACTCGCTCGACGGCGCGACACTCGAAGTGGTCTTCGACCAGGCTCCCTATGTCGAGCAGTCGATCGAGACGCTGAGCACCGAGGGGCTCCTCGGCCTGCTCTTCGCGGTGCTCGTGATCCTCGTCTTCCTGATGTCGATGCGAGCGACCTTGGTCACCGCCATCTCGATTCCCACCTCGGTGCTCTTCACGATCATCGGTCTGAACTTCGCCGATTACTCGCTCAACATGCTCACGCTCGGCGCGCTGACGATCTCCATCGGCCGCGTGGTCGACGACTCGATCGTGGTCATCGAGAACATTAAGCGTCACCTCGTCGAAGGTGCGGAGCGCGGGGCGACAATCGTGCGGGCCGTGCGCGAAGTCGCCGGCGCCATCACCGCATCCACCGTGGCCACCATGGCAGTATTCCTGCCGGTCGCGTTCGTCGACGGTATGGTCGGAGAGCTCTTCAGGCCGTTCTCGTTCACGGCCTCGCTCGCGCTCGCCGCATCGTTGTTGGTCTCGCTGACGATCGTGCCAGTGCTGGCCTACTGGTTCCTGAAACCCGACAGCTACTCGCGTCGCCCGGCCTTCCTCAAGCGCAAGGGTGTCGAGCACATCGATGAGCACGATCCGGAACGGGTCACCGCACTGCAGCGCGGCTATCGACCGATCATCGAGTGGACTCTGCGAAAGCCCGTCACCACGTTGCTCGCGACCCTTGTGGTCTTCGGTGCGACCGTCGGTCTCGGGTTCACGCCGCTGCTGAAGACCAACTTCATGGGCGACGACGAGCAGAACTCGGTAGGGCTCACGCAGACGCTCGAACCGGGCACGAGTCTCGACGAGCAGCTCGCGCAGGCTGAGCGCGTTGAAGAAGCGCTCGACGGCCTGTCGGACATCGAGACCGTGCAGGTCACGATCGGAGGTGACCCGAGCGGTATGGGTGCGCTGCTGGGTTCGAGCGGCGATGGCACCGTCAGCTACTCCATCACGACCGACCCCGATGCGACGCAGAGCGAGGTGCAGGATCGCATCCGTGAGGCCGTCGACGGGCTGGACGAAGCCGGCGACTTCTCGCTCGGCGCCTCCGATGGCGGGGTGACCATGTCGAGCGCGATCAACGTGAATGTATCCGCCCCCGATCAGGAGACGCTCGAGACCGCTGCGCAGGCAGTCACCGACGCGTTGCGAGAGCAGGACGGGCTCGTGCAGGTGGAGAACGACCTCGCCGCATCTCGCCCGTACCTGAGCATCAAGATCGACCGCACCAAGGCGGCAGACGCCGGCCTGAGCGAGGCGGCGGTCGCCTCACTGGTCTCGCAGCGGATGCAGCCCACTCAGGTGGGTCAGATCACCATGGGTGCGGACAGCGTCGACATCTATCTCGCTGAGGGCGTCGCGCCCGATGACCGGGACGGTGTCGCTGCGCTCTCCATTCCGACAGCCACCGGCTCCCAGCGGCTCGACTCGATGGCGACGATCGACGTCGCCGACGGACCCGTCAATATCCGCACCGAGGATGCGGTGCGGATGGTCACCGTCTCCGCCCTGCCCGAGGGCGACGACCTCGGAACGGCGGGCAACGCGGTGAATCTGGCCCTCGATGCCGTCGACTTGCCTGCGGGCGCAACGGCCAGCATCGGCGGCGTCATGTCGCAGCAGGCGGAAGCCTTCGAGCAGCTCGCGATCGCACTGCTGGCGGCGATTCTCATCGTCTACGTCGTCATGGTCGCGACCTTCAGGAGCCTGCTGCAGCCGCTGCTGCTGCTCGTCTCGGTGCCCTTGGCGGCCACCGGTGCGATCCTCTTGCTCGTCGCAACCGGCATTCCGCTCGGCGTGGCCTCGCTGATCGGCGTACTCATGCTCATCGGTATCGTCGTGACGAACGCGATCGTGCTCATCGACCTCGTGAACCAACTGAGAGATCGCGGCGTCGCGCTGAAGGAAGCCGTCGAGCGCGGATCCCTGCTCCGTCTGCGTCCGATCATCATGACGGCGCTCGCGACGATCTTGGCACTGACCCCCATGGGGCTGGGGATCACAGGCAAGGGCGGGTTCATTTCGCAACCGCTCGCAGTGGTGGTCATCGGTGGTCTGCTGTCGTCGACAGTGCTCACCCTGGTCGTGCTGCCGACGTTCTACTACGCAGTCGAACGGCGTCGTGAGCGGCGTCGTGAGTCCCGAGCTTCTCGGCCGCGCCGTGGAGGCCCGAAGCGCGGATCGGGGGCGACGGGAGCGGTCGCGGTGGCTGGAGCCGCAGGTGCTGTTGGTGCTGTTGGTGCCGCAGGTGCTGCTGGAGCAGTAGGTACTGCAGAAGGCGCGGCCCACGCCGAGGCCGAGACCGAGACTGCAACACCAACGTCAATATCAACGCCAATGCCGGCCTCGACATCAACACCGGGGCCGCGGCGTGGATTGCGAGAAAGCGATTCGGCGGGAGTTCATGCGGCACCAGACGCAGAGCCCGCAGAAGACGATCGGGCCGAGGCTGAGGATCGCGAACCGGAGATTTCCGAGGCGCAAGCACGGACTGACGACGTTGAACCGGTCGAGGGTGCCGAGCCGGCCGAGGACGTTGAGTCTGTCGACAGCACTGAGCCGGTCGACGTCGAGGAGCCGGTCGAGCACGTCGAGCCGGTGACGGGTGAGCTCGGCGTCGTGCTCGGGGAACTCGGCATCGAGGCCTTCCAGCCGGCGAAGAACGCCCCTGACTCAGAAGAAGCCGATGAAGCCGGCACTGTCGTCAGGGTCGACGCCGCTGCTGAACTCGACGACAAGGTTGAGACCGATACTGGCAAGGCAGATGCGGATGAGGCAGTTACTGACGAGGCCGATGCCGATGAGGCCGATAGCGCTGACGAGGCTCGTGGCGCTGACGAGGTTCATGGTGCTGACGAAGTTCATGGTGCTGACGAAGCGCACAGTACTGCCGAGGAAGGCGCCGTAACGGCCGGCGACGACAGCGACACCGTGCGCATGCCCACGATCCCCGCGTTCACTCGTGCAGAGCCCGAGGACGACAAGGCGGATCGGGCACCTGAGGCGATCACAGGTGAGCTCGCCTGGGACCAGTTGATCGGGCAGGCGTTGGCTGATCCTGATGGAACTGACGAAGAGGAAGCAACGCCTATGCCGAGTGCCGCGAAGGAAGCCAGAGACGACCGCCTCTGGCAGGCATTGAACGAAGATTCGGCTGACGAGGATTCGAGCGGCGGAAGCTCTGCCGACGAAGAACCGGAAGGCGAGAAGTAGGCCGATGGCGAAGCGCTCGCGACGCGGATATCGGGCTCCCGCGAACTACGAACCGAATCGCAAACGCGGCGCGGAGTACAAGCGGCGGTTCCACGGCGAGCCTCGCGAAGGTCGCCAGGAGAAACCCAGCGGTGACCAGCCGCCCCCGAACCAGGAGCGCATCGACCGCGGGGCTCGCGAGCGGCAGCAATCCCCGGATCCTCGCCCAGCGCGGGCTCCGGAGATTGCGCCCGAACGACTCGAGGCGAAGCGGACCACGGCGGCAGACGTTGCGGGGATGAGCTTCGCCGACCTCGGGCTCGGCGGGAACATCATCCGTACGCTCGGCGAGCTCGGCGCGGAAGCACCGTTTCCGGTGCAGGCCGCGACGATCCCCGATGCCCTTGAGGGGCGTGATGTGCTCGGTCGTGCTCGCACCGGCAGCGGCAAGACGATCGCGTTCGGCGCGGCGCTCGTTGAGCGCCTGCTGCAGCTCAAGGCACAGGGGGCATTCGCCAGCGATCCTGCTCGAGAGAAGCGACCGCGGCGTGGAGAGCGCGGGGCTCGTGTGCCCCGGAAGGTGCGCAATCCCAAAGCACTGATTCTCGCACCGACCCGCGAACTCGCCCTGCAGATCGATGCGACCGTCCAGCCGATCGCCAGATCAGTAGGTCTCTACACGGCGCAACTCGTCGGTGGGGTGCCGATTGATCCGCAGCTGCATGCGCTCGAGCGCGGCATCGACATCGTGATCGGCACGCCGGGGCGGATGCAGGATCTCGTGAACCGACGCAAGCTCGACCTCCGTGAAGTGGTCGTCTCCGTGGTCGACGAGGCCGATCACATGTGCGATCTCGGCTTTCTCGAGCCGGTGCAGCGCCTGCTGCGGCAGACCGTGCGCGGCGGGCAACGACTCCTGTTCTCGGCGACCCTCGACCAGGCAGTTTCGGAGCTCGTCGGAGAGTTTCTGCGCAATCCGGCGGTGCACGAGATCGCGGAAGACACGTCATCTTCCGCCACCACCGAGCACCGTGTGTACATCGTGCTGCGCGAGCATAAGCTGCAGGTTCTTGAGGAACTGGTGCGCAGCGCCGGCCGTGCTCCGTCGCAAGGTCGGAAATCGAGCCTGGCCCGGACCATGGTGTTCTGCCGTACTCGCGCGTACGCGACGAGCCTTGCTGAGGCGCTCGTGGATGCGGGGATCGCGGCGGTGCCGCTGCACGGTGACCTCAGTCAATCGAAGCGAGAGCGCAACCTCGCACGGTTCGCCTCGGGCAAGGCCGGCGTGCTCGTCGCGACTGACGTGGCGGCGCGTGGAATCCACGTCGACGACGTCGACCTGGTGCTCCAAGCGGATCCGCCGGACGATCACAAGACCTACCTGCACCGCGCAGGGCGCACGGGTCGTGCGGGCAAGGCCGGTCTCGTCATCACCGTCATTCCGCGCACCCGTCAGAAGCGCACACGCGAGCTGTTCGAACTCGCGCAGATCGAACCGAGCTGCTTCGAGGATTATCTGCCGCAGGTAAACTGACCGCACCACAAGAGGAGGCGATGTGCCGGAACAGCCGGAGCCCACCGTGAACGACCAGGCGCACCCCTCGGGTTCGCCCGCTGAGGGGCTGACTGCCCCTGGCCCCCGCTATGCGCCTCCACCCGGCGGGTATCCGCCGCCGCAGTACTCGCCGCATCCTTCTTACGCGCAGTACCCGCCGCAGACGCCGCCAGGGTATCCGCCGCACCCACATACGGTTTCGGCCCAGCCTCTCCCGCCGGGGTACCCGCCCTACGGCGTCCCGTACGGCTATGCCTTCCCGAGTGGGCGCAGGTTCTGGGCGATGGGGTTCCTCTCGTACATCCCCTATGTCGGGATGTTCGTGGCGCTGATTGTGATCCTCGTCATGCGTTCCGGGGCGAAAGGGGCTCCGCATCCGGTGATCCGTGAGAATGCTCGCTGGGCCGCGAACTGGATCCTCACCGCATTCGCGGGCCTGACGCTCGGCTTCGCGCTGATGATCGGATCGGCGATCGCGGGCGCCGTGACCGAAGACATGGGCGGCGACGGGGATGTCTGGTTGCCGAGCGCCATGGTCGGGATCCTGATCTTCTGCGCCGTTGCCATCGCTCATCTCATCGTCATCATCATGGGTACCGTCGTTGCTGATCGCAGGGTGTTCCATCCCGGCATCGCGATTCCCTTCTTCCGGGCGCCGCGCTAAGTTCGGTCTCCCGCTGACCGGCTCGCAGCAAAGAGAGGTGCCTGCGTGTATATACAGCACATGAGCCCCATCATTGGAGAGGATGCACAATCGCTCCCGGGGGTGCAGCGGAGCCTTGCTGTGGGAGTCGTCGATCTGCTGGCGACCATTCCTGACCGCTCGTAACCTGGCACCATCGCAGGGGCTGGGCGAACGGTCCCTGTCAGGCCTTCGTCAAAGGAGCACCGGTGGTAGATCAGGCGTTGACCCCAGAAACCCGCATCGACGGCATCGACACTGCCGCTGTCGGCGATGCACTGCTCGGTCGCTGGAAGGCAGAGCGACTCGAATCACGCCGCCTCTGCCGCGATCCGCGATTGCACACCATTCCGGGCCTGCCGCTCGACGAGAATCGTGCCCGCACACTCGAACAGCTCGGCATTCTCGTCGAGGAAGGCGCGATTCAGCGCGCGTTCCCCTCAGATCTGGGAGGCGGCGACAACCACGGGGGCAATATCGCCGCGTTCCAGGAACTCGTGCTCGCCGACCCTTCGATGCAGATCAAGAGCGGCGTGCAGTGGGGCCTGTTCGGCGCTGCGATCCTGCACCTCGGAACGCGCCGACACCATGAGCAGTGGCTGCCCGATGTCATCTCGCTCAAGCTTCCCGGAGCGTTCGCGATGACTGAGATCGGGCACGGATCCGACGTCGCCTCGGTCGGTACTACCGCGACCTACGATGCGGACGCCGAGGAGTTCGTGATCCACACCCCCTTCCGTGGAGCATGGAAGGAGTTCCTCGGCAATGCGGCCCTGCACGGCCAGGCCGCGGTCGTGTTCGCCCAGCTCATCACACGGGGTGTGAACCACGGCGTGCACGCCTTCTTCGTACCGATTCGCACGCGTGACGGTGAGCTGCTGCCCGGTGTGGGCGCCGAAGACGACGGAGTGAAGGGCGGCCTCAACGGCATCGACAACGGCCGTTTGCACTTCGATCACGTCAGAATTCCGCGAGAGAACCTCCTGAACCGCTACGGTGACGTCGCCGTCGACGGCGAGTACTCGTCATCCATCGAGAGCCCGGGGCGTCGCTTCTTCACGATGATCGGCACGCTCGTACAGGGGCGCGTCTCGCTCGACGGGGCGTCGGTGCGAGCCATGCAGGCGGCTCTCGCGGTCGCCGTGCGCTACGGTAACGAGCGGCGGCAGTTCCCCGGTGCCGATGGGCGGGAGACCGTGCTGCTCGACTACGGGCGCCATCAGCGCAGACTGATTCCTCGGATCGCTCAGACGTATGCCATGGCGTTTGCCGGGGAGCAGCTGCTCACCACGTTCGACGAGGTGTTCTCGGGCGAACGTGACACTGATGAGAACCGCCAAGACCTCGAGACGCTCGCCGCGGCGCTCAAGCCGCTCTCGACGTGGGCCGCTCTCGACACCCTGCAAGAGGCGCGCGAAGCCTGTGGAGGTGCGGGGTTCATGTCGAAGAATCGTCTCACGGGCCTGCGCGCCGACCTCGATATCTACGTGACGTTCGAGGGCGACAACAACGTGCTGTTGCAGCTCGTCGGCAAGCGTTTGTTGACCGACTACTCTGATCGGTTCAAGAACGCCGACGCGGCGACGCTCGCGAAGGCCGCTGCGGGCCAGTTCGGAGAACGGGTGACACGGTTCGGGCTGCGGCAGATCGGGCAAGGGATCGCTGACCTCGGCCAGGTCTCCCGGTCGATCGAGAGCGTTCGCGCTCCCGAGGCGCAGCGTCAGCTGTTGGCCGACCGCGTCGAGACGATGGTCTCCGAGATCGCGCTCGCGTTGCGCGACGCGACCAAGAACGTCTCGCGAGAGGATCGGGCTGCCGCAGCCGAGCGAGCCTTCAACGCCCACCAGAACACACTCATCGAGGCCGCCCGTGCTCACGGGGAGCTGCTGCAGTGGGAGGCCTTCACCGCGGCGCTCGAGCGTTTCGAAGGGGACACGCTCACCGTGATGACCTGGCTGCGTGATCTCTTCGGTCTCGGCCTGATCGAGCGGGGAGCGGCTTGGTACCTGATCCACGGTCGACTCTCGGGCCAGCGCGTCGAAGCGATTACCGCGTACAACGACCGGCTCATCGGCCGGTTGCGGGCCCACGCCGTCGACCTGGTCGACGCGTTCGGGCTGGATGACGACCTGCTGCGAGCAGAGATCGCCACGGGCATCGAAGCCGAGCGGCAAGCCGAAGCGCAGGAATACGTGGAGGCGCAGCAGCGCGCCGGCACATGGCCCGTGCACGAGAAGGAGTTGCGGGCCCGCGCAAAGGAGTGAGCAGACCGGAGCAGGATCGCGCTGTGCGTGCGGTCAACACGCTCCTGAAGCATTGAGCAGCGCGCTGCTCACTCGGCGTCCTACGATTGAGGCATGACCGAGTTGCGCACCCTGTACCCAGAGAACGCCCCCTACGAGACCGGGCTGTTGCCAGTCGGCGACGGGCACGAGGTCTACTGGGAGACCTGCGGCAACCCGAACGGCAAGCCCGTCGTGTTCCTGCACGGAGGGCCGGGAGGCGGCTGCTCGACCGATCACCGCCGATTCTTCGACCCCGAGAAGTACCGCATCGTGCTGTTCGACCAGCGGGGCTGCGGGCGCTCGATCCCGCATGCGAGCGATCCGGATGCTGATCTGTCGACGAACACGACCTGGCACCTCGTCGCCGATATCGAGGTGTTGCGAGAGCATCTCGGTATCGAGCAGTGGCAGGTATTCGGAGGGTCTTGGGGTTCCACCCTCGCGCTCGCGTACGCCCAGACCCATCCCGAGCGTGTGACGGAGCTCGTGCTGCGCGGCATCTTCACCCTGCGCCGAAGCGAGGTCGAGGCGTTCTACCAGGCGGGGCCCGCACAGCAGCTCTTCCCCGACTTCTGGGAGCAGTACCTGTCGGTCATCCCCGAAGACGAGCGTGATGACCTGGTCGGGGCCTATCACCGGCGCCTCTTCGATGCGGATCCGACGGTCCATGTGCCCGCGGGAGTCGCTTGGACGGTGTGGGAGAACTCGACGATTCGTCTGGTCCCAGACGAGGCGGCAATCGCGCAGGCACGCGCCGACGAGAAGTCGGCCGTTGCTTTTGCTCGCATCGAGAATCACTACTTCTCTAACGGCGGCTGGATGGAAGACGGTCAGCTGATTCGAGATGCGGCCGAAAAGCTTGCCGGGATCCCTGGGGTGATCGTGCAAGGTCGGTACGACGTGTGCACTCCGCCGCGCACCGCATGGGATCTGCATCTGGCCTGGCCGGAAGCCGACTTCGAGATGATCGCCGATGCGGGGCACGCAGCGAATGAGCCCGGTATCGTCGACGCCCTGGTGCGCGCCACTGACCGCTTCGCAGGTACGGCCGGCTGATTCAGGCGGGGAGGTGCCCTCTACACTGGGATCGATCGCCATCGATCGCCATCGAGCGCTGACCGGAGGAGTCGGGCATGACCTTCAACGACAACGTCCGCGTAGACACCAGCAAGGTGCAGCGGCGCACTGGGGGACGTGGGCGCGGTGGCCTGATCGCGGGCGGTGGCAGCATCGGCGTGATCGTCGTGCTGTTCTTCGCGTCGCAACTGCTCGGTGTCGATCTCACCCCGCTCGCGGGTTCGCTCTCCGGTGGCGCGGGAGGATCGCAGGAACAGGTTGCGTCGCTCGACGAATGCCAGACCGGAGCCGACGCGAATGACGACGCGGTGTGTCGTATGGCGGCCGCCAGCGACTCGCTCGACCGCTACTGGGAAGGGCAGCTCGACGGCTATCGGGCACCGGCGCCGGTCGTGCTCTTCGACGACTCGACCCAGTCGCAGTGCGGGACGGCCTCGGCGGCGACGGGACCCTTCTACTGCCCGCCTGAGGAGCGCATCTACGTCGACGTCGCCTTCTTCGACACGCTGCGCAGCGACTACGGCGCCTCGGACGGCGCTCTCGCCGAGATGTACGTGCTCGCGCACGAGTGGGGCCACCACATCTCGAACCTCATCGGCACGCTGCAGAATACCGGCCGGGAATCAGGCGCATCGTCCGGCTCGGTGCGTCTCGAGTTGCAGGCCGACTGCTTCGCCGGGGCCTGGGTGCAGAACGCGTCGACGGTGACGGACGATCAGGGCGTGTCGTTCCTGAAGCCGGTGACGCAAGCGCAGATCGACGATGCGTTGAGTGCTGCCGCGGCGGTGGGCGACGACCACATCATGGAGTCTGCGGGTGTCGAAGTGAACCCCGAACGCTTCACTCACGGTACGTCCGAGCAGCGGCAGCGCTGGTTCATGAGCGGCTACAAGAGCGGCCCGTCGGCCTGCGGTACCTTCGACGTCCCGGCGTCCGAGCTGTAAAGCGGGGGGCTGGGCGTCGCCCTGAAGTTACCGTCGCTTGCGACGTTTCTCCTGCCGCTTCTCGGTTTTCTTCCGCTCCGCCTTCTCGCGGGCGGCCTGAAGTTGGGCGCCGCGCGAGTTCGGCTTGAGCTTGGGTTTCGCCGCTTGTTTCGGGCGGTGCTTGGCAGCGGCCGATTCGCTGCGAGGCGACTTCGATGCGGATCGCTCGTCGGTGTCTCCACCGCCGTTCGTTCGCGAGCTGCGGGCAGTCCGCCCCCGCAGCACCCCCGCGAGCTGCTGCACGTCGGCGGCGTCGCGTTCGGTGGCCCACGTGGCCCACACGGTGCTGCCAGGCAGCTGATCACCCATCAGCGTCACGATCGCGTGCTCGCGCTTCGAGATGAGGTGACGGGCGAGGGGAAGTGGCATGAGAATCGTTCCGAGCCCCGCAGCGACCAGCTGGAGCGCGGCCGCGAGGTTCTTGGGCCGGTAGGAGGGATCGCTCCACGGGACTGCCGCCGGCCACGCGGATGCGTGATCCGGGTGCTCCAAGATCGTCACGAGATCAAGATCCGCGCGATCGAGTGCGGGGTCGTTGCGTCCCGAGGTCTCGACGAGCTCGTGATCTTTGGGAACCACCAACGCGATCGCTTCCGTGTAGAGGCGCAGCGCTCGACGCGTCGGTGACCCGGATGCCGTGAGCGTTGTCGCTTCGCCAGCACCCTCGGGTACCTGGCCGGGGGCGCATCGCTCGAGCATCATGTCGATCGGCGTCTCGAGACTCTCGTCTCGCCGACCGAATGCCGTATCGACGGGCACCAGTTCGAGAGGACGCTCGGGAACGGCGGCACGCCAGCGCCGCTGCCACTTGCTCGGAGCGATGCCGCGGGCGAAACCGAGACGCAGCGGGTCGGGAGCGGTGCTCATGGAGTCGCCTTCTGATAGATCTCGTGGTCGTAGGGCAGCCGTGCCTTCGAGAGGGCGAGGCGGTAGTCGTCGGGGTCGAGAGCGGTGTCGTCATGCGAAGCAGCACTGGTGCGACCAGCGCCGAGGGGTCCGGGATCCGCCCGCCCGCTCCGTATGCGCCCGGGCTGCTCTCGCGCACCGGCCGGTCGCAGCGGCGTCGCCTCCGCAAGATAGTGCGGCAGCGCGAGTCTCGAGTGCCCCTGCGGGGGCTTTCCGCTTGCGGGCACGACTCGCCACCAGGAGACGGCATGCCCGAAGAGCGCCATCACCCGCCCCACACCTCGCGGCGAGTTCGAGCCGACCGCGAACGCCACGTCGCCGTAAGTCATCACGCGCCCCGGAGGAATGCGCTCGACCGTGGCGAGCACGGCTTCCACGAATTCGGGGCTGGGCATGCGTCCAGCGTATACGGGTGGGGCGTCGCGATCAGCCGAGCTCGGAGACGTTGAAGAGCATTCCGATGCCGTAGGTGACGGCGACGGCGATGCCGCCGAAGAGCAACTGACGCAGACTGCCCACGATCCAGTTCCGTTTGGTGAAGCGCGCGGCGAGGCCACCGGCGAGGGCCAGACCGGCTCCGCCGAAGGCGAGGGCCAGCGGCAGAGTGCCGATGCCAAAGAGGTACGGCAACACCGGAATCACTGCGCCGACGCTGAACGAGAGCATCGACGAGATCGCGGCGACCCAGGGGGAGGGCCGATCCTCCGGGCTCAAATTGAGCTCATGCGCGAGGTGCACGCGCAGGGCGCGGTCGTCATCTGCGTGGATCTGGCCTGCGGCACGCTGTGCGGTCTCAGGATCCATGCCGAGGCCTTCGAAGAGCACGCCGAGCTCCGCTTGTTCCCCACGAGGGTTGCGCCGGTGCGCGGACCGTTCCGTGCGCACCTCGGCATCGAGCTGCTCGTTCTGAGTGCGCACCGACGTGTACTCGCCGAGGGCCATCGAGATGCCGCCCGCAAGTAGACCTGAAATGCCGGTCACGATGACAATGCCCGCTGGGGCGCCCGCTGCTGCGATACCCGCGATCAAGCCGATGTTCGAGACGAGTCCATCCATTGCGCCGAACACGGATGCGCGCAGCCAGCCCGACGACACATTCGCGTGACGATGGTCGTACGAGTGCGGATTGGAGATGTCGCGGGGCTGGTCGCTGCCGCCCCGATCCGGGTTCTCGATTTCGCTCACCGGCTCACGGTAGCAAGGTTCGCGAGAGAGGGAGAACACCGTTCTCGAGGTCGAGTGAGCGGGTTCGAAAGTTCGCCTAGTCGAACTCCTGGAAGGGTTCGAGGTGCAACGTGCGTCCCTCCCACCGAGACCGCAGCCAGCGATCGTGCGTCGCGATGATCAGCGCACCGGCGTAGTGCCGAAGTGCCTCCTCTAACTCTTCGACGAGGGTGAGCGAGAGGTGGTTGGTGGGTTCGTCGAGCAGCAAGATCGGTGGCGGATCAGCGAGCAGTGCTGCAAGAGCAACCCTGCGGCGCTGCCCCACACTGAGTGAGCCGACCGGCCTGCTGAGATCGCGGTGAGCGATGAGACCGAGCGACGCCAGTGGGAGCTGCTCGGCCGTGTCGCTTCCGACCGCTGCCAGGTAGGTCGCCTCGGTACTTCGCTCAGGGTGCGAGAAGGTGACCTCCTGCGGGAGCAGGGCAACCGGGCGGGCTCGATCCACCATCCCAGCGTCGGGCGCGAGCCGCCCGGCCAGCACCGCGAGCAGTGTGGACTTTCCTGCCCCGTTCGGCCCGGCGAGCAGCAGCCGGTCGGCTGGCGCGACCTCAAGGGAGGTCTCCGCCAGGCGACCCCCTACGCGCACTGCGCGGGCGGTGAGCACAGCTTCGTCGCTCGTGCGATTCGTACCGGGTGCGGGCTCCATACCGCCATGAATCCCCGCGAAACGCAACGGCTCAGGAGGCCTGCGCACCCGCTCGCGCTCCAGCTGTTCGAGACGCACCCGAGCATTGCGTGCACGCCGGGCGGTGACCCGGGCATCTTTATCGGCGTAGAACTTCCGAGTGATCTTCGCCTCCGATTTCGATTCGTGCTTCTTGTTCACCTCACGGGATCCGATGTCGATCTCGTGTATCAGCGCGGACCGTTCCTCGGTTTCAGCTTCGTAGCGCTTGCGCCAGCGTTCGAGCTCATCACGGCGCGCGGCTCGAGCGGCCGAGTACCCGACACCCCAGACGCGCACACCGAGACCGGATCCAGTGTCGTCGGTCGATTGCGGTGCGCCGCGAGAGCCGCTCGTGCCGGCAGCCGGTTCGGAGGCAGCTGGTTCAGTAGCGGCCGGTACGGCATCGGCGAGCTCGGTGCCGGCTGATGCGGCGTCGGCGAGTTCAGCGGCCGCGACCGGCAGCGGGTCGAGATCGAGTATGCGCGTGGTGATCGCGTCGAGGAGTGTGCGATCGTGGCTCGCGACGATCACGATGCCGGGCCACTCTCGGAGCACCTGTTCGAGATACGCCGCCGCGGCGTCGTCGAGGTGGTTCGATGGCTCGTCAAGCAGCAGCACCCGCGGGGCCTCCAGCAGCACGGATGCGAGGGCGAGACGGAGCCGCTGCCCACCGGAAAGCTCCCCGATTGGTCGCGTCTCGGCGACGCCTCCGAGACCGAGGCCCGAGACGATATCGCCACGACGAGATTCCGCCGACCACGCACCGCTGCGTTCGGCGACCTCAAGTGCTGTTTCGTAGTCCCGCAATGCGCCAGGAGCTTCGGGGCGGTCGGCGAGTGCATTCGCCGCGAGTTCGATGTCTGCGAGCGCCGAGAGCGCACCCCGCTGGGCGTCATCGAGTACTCGGCCGAGCAGTGTTCCGTCGGCATAGGGGAGTTCTTGGGCGAGCAAGCCGACTGTGCCGGTGACGTGAATCTCACCCGCGTCGGGTGAGATTCTCCCGGACAGGATGCTCAAGAGCGTCGACTTGCCCGTGCCGTTCTCGCCGATGAGACCGATGCGATCCCCATCGCGCGCAGTGAACGAGATGTCGCTCAGCACTCGTCGGTCGCCGAAGCTCGCCGAGATGCCGGTGACGGTGAGATGGTCGCCACTCGTGGAAGCGCTCGGGCCGTCGACAGTGCTGTGTGCGGCGGCGCGACTGGCCGCGCGGAGCGAGGGGGAGGGAGAAAGCTGGGTTGAGTGATGTGCGCGCATGGTGCACCGGGACCTTTCGGAACGGAGGGGGTCGTTCCGCCGGGCACCCGTTGATCGTCCGCAAGGCCTGAGTGGACTTCCAAGGTGCCGAGATCTCGCACGAAGCAGATCTTGCGCGAAGCAGATCCTGATCCGATGCAGATCCTCAGTTGAAGCACCGAAGCGTTCGACCGCGCCGCATGCTCGAGAGCTGTTGGAAGTAGGCAACACGACGTTCAACGCCTCGAAGGCGGAACCTGGTCGCGTTACTTCTTCACGCGACCGAGTGTAGGTCATGGTTGGCTCGCCCGTCCAGACCCACGGCTCTAGTTGTGTGCGTGTCGGGTCGTGCAGGAGGATAAGCTCCGTGCAAGCGGAGGCGTCGCGCTTCGCTAGTGGAGGCGCGGTAGCTCGCCCTCTGGCCGCGGTTGCTCGATGACCGTGCACCGGCAGGCGACCTCCCGCAGGGTCGATAACGAGAAGAAGAGGGCAGCATGACGTCTGAGGCAACCGGCAGGCTCGAGAAGACAGCGCTCGGGGCGGATCTCACGCTGGTCCGATCCCTCGCCCTGCCCGTGGATGAGACCTGGGCGTATCTCACCGACCCGGACCTGACTGAGCAGTGGTTCGGACCGTGGGAGGGTGACGGACGCGCCGGCGGTGCTGTGCGCGTACGCATGAGGTTCGAGGATCACGAGCCGGCGATTCGACTCCGCATCGTCGACTGCGAGGCGCTCGAACGTCTCGTGATCGAAGCCGAAGAGGAGGTCGGCGGGTGGAAGCTGGAGCTGCGTGTCGAAGGTGACGGTGACGACTCGCTCCTGTACTTCATCCATCATCTCGAGGGCGGCAGTGTCGCAGAGGTCGGCGAGATCGGCCCTGGGTGGGAGTACTACCTTGATCTGCTCGTGGCCGCGACCGAGGGAACCGAACGCCCGGGATTCGACAGCTACTACCCGGCGATGCGGGATGCCTACCTTGCGCTTCTTTCCGGGGCGTGATGCTCAGCGAAGTGTGGACTTCGTGGAGCACGCCACCGGTACGCTGAGCTGGTGAGCGACACGAGTCTGCCCCTCCGTACTGACCGCCTGACACTACGTCTTCTCCGCGAGCCTGATGCGGAATGGATGCACCGCATCTACTCGAGATCCGACGTGACCGAATACATGGAGTACGAGCCGTGGAGCGAGCACTTCACTCGCGAGAAGCTCGAAGAGTGGCGCTCCCTGGACTCGCTCTCTGCCGAAGTCGGAGGCGTCTGCCTCGCAATCGAGAGCGACGGAACTGCGATCGGTACCGTACTGCTCCGGATCACCGACGCCGATCTCGGGATCGCTGAGATCGGGTGGGCTCTGGACCCGGAACACAGCGGGGCGGGGTTCGCTCAGGAAGCGGTCAACGCGGTTCTCGATTACGGCTTCGACTGCGGGCTGCACCGGATCGTGGCTCGGCTCGAGCCCCAGAACAGGGCTTCGGCCAGCCTCGCCGAGCGAGTCGGTATGACTCGCGAGGGACGCCTCCGCGCGACTTGGCGCAATCAGGAGCAGTGGGCGGACACTGTCGTCTATGCAATGCTCGCCCGTGATCGAGCGGGTGAGGGGCCCGTCAGCCGGCGATGAACCGAGATCTCGCAGATCGCAAGGGGGTCGAAGCCGTGCAGCTGTGAGCGTATCTTCGAAACATGTCAGTATTGCTTCCTGAGCGGCGATTGCACAGCATCTTCGCTCGGACGTTCCCGGAGCTCTCAGTGCCTTGGGAGGCGATCCGTCCCGAGTCTCCCGAGATCCTCGCCCTCAATGAGTCGTTGGCCCGTGAGCTCGGGCTGAACCCCGAGCTGCTTCGCACCGAACCGGGGATCCGGTTGCTGCTCGGCAATGAGATTCCCGAGGCGAGCCGACCGGTCGCTCAGGTGTATGCCGGGCACCAGTTCGGTTCGTACGTGCCGCGGCTCGGCGATGGTCGAGCCTTGCTGCTCGGGGAGCTCGAGGACTCCCATGGGCGGCTGCGCGACCTCCACCTGAAAGGGTCGGGACGCACGCCGTTCGCACGCGCGGATGGGTTCGCCGCAGTCGGACCGATGCTGCGCGAGCACCTCATGGGCGAGGCGATGCACGCGCTCGGGATTCCGACGACGCGTTCGTTAGCTGTCGTGGCGACCGGCAGACGCGTGATGCGTCCGGCGGAACACGAGGTGCTTCCCGGTGCGGTGCTCGCCCGGGTTGCGAGCAGTCATCTGCGAGTCGGAACCTTCCAATACGCGCGATCGACGGGTGATATCGCCCTGCTCAGGCGTTTGGCCGACCACGCCATCGAGCGCCATTACCCGTCGCTCGCCGAGAGCGAGCAGCCGTACCTCGGTCTGCTCGGCGAGGTGATCGAACGACAGGCCGAGCTTGTAGCCAGATGGATGCTCGTCGGCTTCGTGCACGGCGTCATGAACACCGACAATACGACGATCTCGGGCGAAACCATCGACTACGGTCCGTGCGCATTCCTGGACGCCTACGATCCGACGACTGTGTTCAGCTCGATCGACCATCGCGGACGCTACGCGTACGGCAACCAGCCGGCGATCGCGCAGTGGAACCTCACGCGTTTTGCGGAGGCACTCCTGCCGCTGCTCGGTCCCGGAACGGACGCCGAAGTCGAAGAGGTCGCCCTGGGCGCGCTCGCCCATTTCGGCGACATCTATAACGACGCCTGGCGCACAGGAATGCGGAAGAAACTCGGACTCGGAGCGGTGCCCGCCGAACGCTGCGACGACGCGAGGTTCTCGGAGCTCGTCGCCGAGGTGCTGGGCGACCTGCAGGCGAGCCGCGGCGACTACACCCGGTTCTTCCGAGCGCTTGCCGAGGCAGCACGCGGACGCCGGGAACCGCTGCGAGAAGTGCTGGCGGGTTCTCGCAACGCGTCAGACGCGGATGCCTCGCAGTTGGGCGGCTGGGTAGATGAGTGGATCGGGCTGAACCCGGACGCCGATGCGATGGACCGGGTGAACCCGATCTACATTCCCCGGAACCACCTGGTCGACGAAGCACTCGAAGCCGCGACCGGGGGAGACCTGGAACCCTTCGAGCAGATCCTCGAAGTCGCGACCCGCCCGTACGAGGAGCGCCCGGATCTCGAGCGCTTCGCGTGGCCCGCACCGCCCGGGTCGGCGGCGCACATCACCTACTGCGGGACATGAGCATGGTTGCGCGAGTCTTCGCCCGTCTCGGGTTGCGGCGCTGATGCTCTTCCCCGGCGGTGCAGGGGCTCAATGGGGGCAAGGGCCTCGGCGCGCAGAGGTACAGTGGCACGGATCAGCAGGGGGCAGAGAATGACGAATGAGGTACTGGACGCCGGGCCGTTCTTCCACGGCACGATCGCCGAGCTGCGCGCCGGCGATCTCCTCACTGCGGGGCACCGTTCGAACTACCGCCCCGAGGTCGTGATGAACCACATCTACTTCACGGCTCTGCCCGACGGTGCGGGTCTCGCCGCGGAGGTCGCGGCGGAACTCGCGAGTGAGGACGCCGTGCCGCACGTCTACGTCGTCGAGCCGACCGGCGTCTTCGAGAATGACCCGAACGTGACCGACAAGAAGTTCCCCGGAAACCCCACGCGTTCCTACCGCAGTGCGGCCCCGCTCCGGGTTGTCCGCGAGATCGACGATTGGCGTCGGCTGACGCCCGAAGCACTCCAGATGTGGCGAGAGCGCCTGGCGGCGCTGCGTGCAGACCCCCGGGCCGAGATCATCAACTGACCGGGGATCTGTGCGAGCGGCCTTCGCCCGAACTCGGAGCTCCGAGGCTCGGAGTGCTCAGACCGCGTCGCCCTGCACGGGCCCTTCGGTGTTCGGCTTCCACCCCAGCTCCGGCGCGACGTGCTTCGCGAATGCTTCGAGCACGTGCAGGTTGTACTCGACGCCCAGCATGTTCGGGATGGTCAGCATCAGTGTGTCCGCCGCCATCACGGCTTCGTCGGCACGCAGCCGCTCGATCAGGCGATCGGGGGTATCTGCATACGTCTTGCCGAACGTCGACCGGAACCCGTCGATCACCCCCACCTGGTCCTGGCCTTCGCGACCGCGCAACCCGAAGTAGGCCTCGTCTTCGGCGCTGACAATCGGGAAGACACTGCGACTGACTGAGACGCGGGGCGACCCTGTATGCCCCGCCTCTCGGTAGGCGTCGCGGAATCCTTCGATCTGCTGCCGCTGCAGCACGTCGAACGGCTCGCCTGTGGCTTCCGTGAGCAGCGTCGAGCTCATCAGGTTGAGCCCCATTCGGCCGACATCCTCAGCAGAGGACCGCGATCCTGCACCCCACCAGATGCGGTCGCGCAGGCCGGGGGAGTGCGGCTCCACCGAGAGGCGCCCTGGGGGTGTCGTCTGGGGATCGCTGTCGACCACCGTCTCGCCGGCGGCGGCTCGCAGAAAGAGATCGAACTTCTCGCGGGCGAGATCGGCGCCCCGGGGGTCCTGCGATCCGGTGTAGCCGAAGACTTCATACCCGCGAAGCGCCGTCTCGGGTGACCCACGGCTGATGCCGAGCGCGATTCGCCCGTCGGCGATCCAGTCGAGCGCAGCAGCCTCTTCCGCAAGATACAGCGGGTTCTCGTAGCGCATATCGATGACGCCCGTGCCGACCTCGATGCGCTTCGTGCGGGCCGCCATCGCGCTCAGCAGCGGGAACGGCGATGCCGCCTGGCGGGCGAAGTGGTGCACACGAACGTAGGCGCCGTTCACCCCGATCTCGTCGGCTCCCTCTGCGATTTCAATGGTCTGCTTCAGCATGTCGCCCGCGGTACGCACCTGAGACCCGGGGGCCGCGGCGTAGTGACCGAAGGATAGGAATCCGAATGCTCTCATGCCCGAGTGCAACCGGGAATCGGGCGTCAGTATTCCCGTCGGCGCGCGGGAGTGATCCCGCTTGCATCGCGGACACGGAAGGAACCCGAGGCGCGGGGTAGTGTTGAGCCATGAGCGTTGTGATTGATCCCGCATTCGATCCTGTCCCCTCCCTCTCCCGCACGACGCAGGTCAGCGTTTCCGCGGAACTCCCGGCCGATGCCGGTGCAGTCGCGGTCTTCGTGCGATCGGACTCGGAAGCCGAACTGCCCGAGGCACTTGCGGGTATCGACCGCGACGCGCTCGCCGCGGCCGGCTTCACCGGCGCCTCCAACCAGACGCTCGTGCTGCCCGGAACGCCCCTGCGCGTGCTCGTCGGCACCGGCTCGAGCGGCATCGAGACCGATGCTCAGCTGCGTGACGCGGTCGCCGCGTGCACTCGCGCCGCGAAAGAATCTGGCAGGATCGCCGTCGATCTGACCGGGCTGCTCGCTGGTTCGCCCGATGCCGACACCGGAGCCGGCACGAGTGCCGACAGTGCTGCCGAGGCGGCCGACTGGGATCCGGAGGTCGCCGTGCAGGCAGCGATCGAGGGCGCGCTTCTCGCTCGGTACCGCTACGACGCGCTCAAGAGCGACCCCAAGACGGTGGTACTCGAAGAACTCATGTTGCGGCTCGACGAGGAGCACCTCGAAGCAGCGGAGGCCGGAATCGAACGAGGGCTGATCCTCGCCCGAACCACGGCGATCTCACGCGATCTCGCAAACACGCCGCCCCGCCACCTCAGCGCAGTGAAGTTCGCCGAAGTCATCGAGCGTTACGCCCCCGAGTTCGGCCTCGAGGCCGAGATCTTCGACCGGCAGCAGCTCATGGAGCTCGGCACCGGTGGCCTGCTCGGTGTCAACGCCGGCAGCACCGAAGAACCGCGCATGATCAAGCTCTCGTACCGCCCCGAGGGTAGCGCGGTCGAAGATGCCGAGGGGCACCTCGCGCTCATCGGCAAGGGCATCATGTACGACTCCGGCGGGATCAGCCTGAAGCCGTCGAACGCCATGCATGCGGCGATGAAGTTCGACATGATGGGGGCCGCCGCGGTCTTCGCTTCGATGACCGCGCTGCGTGATCTCGGCGTCACCACCGCGGTGACCGGTTGGCTCATGTGCACCGACAACATGCCCTCGGGCAGTGCGACGAAGCTGGGCGATGTGCTCACGATCCGCGGCGGCAAGACCGTCGAAGTCAAGAACACCGACGCCGAAGGTCGCCTCGTCATGGCCGACGGCCTTGTACTCGCGACAGAGGAAGAGCGCCGTCCCGACGCCATCATCGACATCGCCACGCTCACCGGTGCCGCAATGGCGGCGCTCGGCACGCGCACGGCCGCGATGCTCGCGAACGACGACGCGATCGCCGAGCAGCTCCAGGCCGCCGCCGACGCGACCGACGAGAACATCTGGCGATTCCCCCTCGATCATCGCTATCGCGAACAGCTCAAGTCGAACGTGGCGGACCTGTCGAACATCGGAGGGCAGTACGCGGGCGTGATCCTCGCCGGCCTCTTCTTGAACGAGTTCGTCGACGGTCTGCCCTGGGGACACCTCGACATCGCCGGCACGATGCAGTCGGAGAGCGACGACCTGTGGCGCTCGACCGGCTCGACCGGATTCGGTGCGCGTCTGCTCGCCGAGTTCGCCGCGTCCTTCGAGGCTCCCGCGAGCGAGTGAGCGACCCGGTGTCTGCTCTGCTGCCCGATCGTGACGGCTACATCTCGGCGTTTGCCGAGTACGTGTCGGCGTCGCCGTCGTCGTACCATGCGGCTCGCGCGGCCGCTCGGCTGCTCTCGGAGGCCGGCTTCACCGAGTACGCCGAAGCCGACGGGTGGGAGCCGCTCGCCTCGGGCGGTCGGGGATTCGTCGTGCGCGACGGCGCGATCATCGCCTGGCGCGCGGGCGATGAGGTCTCACCCGTGAGCCCGGTGCGAGTGCTCGGTGCTCACACCGACTCTCCGGGCTTCGTGCTCAAGCCGCAGCCCGACTTCACCGCCGACGGATGGGCACAGGCCGGTGTCGAGGTGTACGGCGGGCCGCTCATCAACTCGTGGCTCGACCGCGATCTCGGCCTCGCCGGGCGTATCGTCACACGGGCAGGAGACGAGCATCTGGTGTGCACCGATGCGGTCGCGCGGATTCCGCAGCTCGCGATCCACTTGGATCGCGAAGCCAACTCGGGGCTCACGCTTGACCGGCAGCGGCACGTGCAGCCGATCCTGGGTCTGAACGCGAGCGGCATCCTGGGTGAAGGTCGAAGAATTCATGCAAGATCCGTCGGTTCCGTGAGGGATTCGACCCTCGACGGTGGTGTCGGGGCGGGGGCCGACGGAGGCGTCCAGACGGCGGACGCGAGGGGTGGCGCTATTTCGGTGCTCCGGTTGCTCGCGACGGCGATTGAGGGTGCGGCCGGTAGGGAAGTGCAGGACGCCGGCGTCGCTGACATCGCCGGCGTCGATGTGCGCCTGTACGACACGCAGCCACCGGCCCGCATCGGCGCCCTCGGAGACCTCTTCGCCTCCCCGCGTCTCGACAACCTGAGCTCGACATTCGCCGGAATTGTAGCGCTCATCGAGACCGAACCGGCTGCCGGAACCATCGCAGTGCTCGCGGCCTTCGACCACGAGGAGCTCGGTTCGGAGTCCCGTTCCGGCGCCTGCGGACCGTTCCTCGCCGACGTGATCAGTCGCTTGCAGGCGGGGCTCGGGGCGACAGCTGAGGACGCCGCCCGGGGGCTCGCGCGATCCTGGTGCCTCTCTGCCGATGCCGGGCACTCGGTGCACCCGAACTACCCGGAGAAGCACGACCCCAGGGTGCGGCCACTCGCCGGATCCGGCCCTATGCTCAAGGTCAATGGCAATCAGCGCTACGCGAGCGATGCGCACGGCGCGGCGCTGTGGCAGCGGGCGTGCGATGCGGCCGGGGTACCGACGCAGCAGTTCGTCTCGAACAACACGGTGCCCTGCGGCTCGACGATCGGGCCGCTCACCGCGACCAGGATCGGCATTCGCACGGTCGACGTCGGCGTGCCGCTGCTGTCGATGCACTCTGCCCGCGAGCTCGCCCACGTCGATGACCTGCATGGTCTTGCCCGCGCGACCGGGGCGTTCTTCGGCGGGGCGTAGGGTCTTCACCCGCAGGTCCTGAGGGTGCTCCACCTCCAGGTTTTGCGCGTGCTCCACCTCCAGGTTTTGCGCGTGCTCCACCTCCAGGTTTTGCGCGTGCTCCACCTCCAGGTTGTGAGGGGGCTCCACACGCAGGTCTCGCTGGGGGCCTCACGCTTTGGGGTACTTCGGATTCCCCTCCTCTCGCCTCAGCGCTTCAATATGGGATCAGCGTGTAGATATGCCAGATTCACTGATTTCGGCATATCTACGTGCTGATTGCATAGCTAGGTGCTGATCCGGAATCTGATGATGCAGTTGCACCCGCGACTGCATCTGCCCCGCGACTGCATCTGCGCCCAGGCCACCTGTGCCCACGCCACCCGCGCCCGTAGCAGCACGCGCCCGCGGGATGCAGTAGGTTTATGCCTCGGTATATGAATGCTCGGGATCGCGCAGACGGGTCCGCTCGGACTCGCGCGACGGCCTGACCACCGACACGAGGAGATCCGATGGCTCTGCCCTGGAAGTTGCACGGAGACGGCCGACGCGTCTCCTCTGACGCGATCGTGCTGCCCGAGGAGCGCATGACTTGGCCGCGCACTATCGGCTTCGGCGCACAGCACGTCGTCGCCATGTTCGGCGCGACATTCCTGGTGCCCCTGATCACGGGGTTCAGCCCGACCGCGACGCTCTTCTTCTCCGGCCTGGGTACGCTGCTCTTCCTCCTGATCACCGGCAACCGGCTTCCGAGTTACCTGGGATCCTCGTTCGCGTTCATCGCTCCGATCATGGCGGCGATGGCGGGTGGCGACCCGGCGAACCCTGATCTGGGGCGTGCATCGTTCGGGATCCTGGCGATCGGTGTGCTGATGGCGCTCGTCGGTATCATCGTGCATCGTTTCGGCACCGGGTGGATCAACGCACTCATGCCGCCGGTTGCGATGGGCGCTATCGTGGCGCTGATCGGCTTCAACCTGGCCCCGGCGGTACGCAACAACTGGACCGGTGATCCGGCAAACAACCCTGACGTCGACCAGGCCCTGTCTTCGACGATCGCGTTCGTGACGATCGTGGCGATTCTGCTCATCACGGTGGTGTTCCGCGGGCTGATCGGACGTCTGTCGATCGTGCTCGGTATGGGCGTCGGCTACATCGCAGCGGTGCTGGTCGGGCTTGTCGATTTCACTGCGGTGCGCGATGCGAGCTGGGTGGGTCTGCCGAGCTTCCATGCAGTCGGCAATCCGTTCGCCGACCCGACGCTGTGGGGTCTGTTGCCGGCGTTCCTGCCGGTGGTGCTCGTGCTCATCGCCGAGAACGTAGGACACGTGAAGAGCGTCGGCCTGATGATCGAGCGCGATCTCGATCCGGTGACCGGTCGCGCCCTCCTCGCGGATGGCATCTCGACGGTGCTCGCAGGGTTCGGCGGCGGTTCGGGTACGACCACCTACGGCGAGAACATCGGCGTGATGGCTGCTACCCGCGTGTACTCGACGGCTGCTTACTGGGTCGCAGGGGTCATTGCGATCGGGCTGAGCTTCTCGCCGAAGGTCGGCGCGATCATCTTCTCGGTACCACCTGCCGTGCTGGGTGGCGTGACGGTCGCGCTGTACGGTCTCATCGGCCTCATCGGTGTGAAGATCTGGATCGACAATCGTGTCGACTTCTCGAAGCCGATCAACCAGTTCTCGGCGGCGATCCCCCTGATCGTCGGCATTGCGGACTTTACGATCGAGTTCGGATCCGTGGTGTTCAACGGCATCGCGCTGGGCACGCTCTCAGCGATCGGGGTGTACCACCTGATGAGTGTGCTGGCGAAGGTGCGGGGTACCGGGTCCGAGGCGGCTCTGCCCCGCTGACGAGTGCGGGGCGCGCTCCCGGGGACTCGGCGCGGAATACGGGACGACCCAGCACGGGATGGGGGGCTCAGCGCGGAATGCGGGGGAGCGCGCGGGGCACTCCGTGCACGCACCTGAGAAACACCGCGCGGATTCCCCGGATTCTCGGGTGAACGACATACCCTGGCCCTGTGTGGAGTGTGGATCGACGCCGTAAATCCGGTGGTAAGGCGAACAGCTCGGCTCGGGCCGTAGCGAAATCCACCGTGCCCGTTTCGGGGGAGGGCGGTGCGGACGCGCGCGCCAGCGATACCGCATCGTTCCGTGAGACTGAACCTGTGTCGGATGGGGCGCTCGCCGCGAAGCCGGCTCCGGCGACTGACCGTGCCGACAGCACCGAGACCGAGGCATACGAGAGCCGCCCCGTTGCTCGGGTCGAGTCGTTTGCCGAAGAGCACCGGGCGTGGCGCGAAGAACTCTCCACGATCGGCGGCCGCAATAGCCTGCTGCATTTTGAGGATCGGCCTGCGAACCGCATCGAACTCTCGACGACCCACCCGGGTGGCCTTCCGCAGTTCATCACCGGGCAGAAGATTCTGCTTTCGGCCCTGATTCGCGATGACCTCGCCCTGCGGCACGCTCGCGTCGCCGCCGGACGCGTAACCGACAAGGCCATCGAGATGCGCACTGTGCGTGGCCTCGAGACGGTGTATCTCGCGGTCGGTATCGCCAAGTGGGCCTTCGAGGGCGAAGAGTTCTGCGCGCCTGTGCTGCTGCGCCCGCTCGCAATCCGACGCTACGGGCGCGACTTCGAGCTCAAACTGAAGCAGAATCCGGTGGTGAACCCGGAGCTCACGCGAGCACTGCGCGACCATTTCGGCATCGTGCTCGACTCCCGTACGCTGCTCGAGCTCTCCCAGTCGGAGGGCGTCTTCAAGCCGCAGCCCGTCATCGACCGCCTGCGGCAGATGGTCGCCGGCGTGCCCGACTTCGTGGTGCAGCCGCGCCTGCTCGTATCGTCGTTCCTCGACATCGCCCAGCGCATGGTGGCCGATGCCAAGAACCTCGACACCCCGATCCTGAACGCCGTCTGCGGCAGTGAGCCCGCGCAGAAGCAGCTGCGCGATTCTTACCGCCCGGTCAACCCGCCGTCGACGAATGAGCGCTCGCCCGAGACCGACCGGCACCTCTACGATGCCGATGCCGAGCAGGAAGACGTGCTCGCCCAGATCGAGGCGGGGCATTCGCTCGTCGTGCGCACGCTGCCGGGCACCGGCGGCACTCAGACGGTGGTCAACGCAATCGGCTCGCTCGTACGTGCGGGAAAGCGCGTGCTCGTCGTGTCGCCGCGACGGGCCACGATCGACGGCATCAACCATCGCCTGACGCGCGCGTCGCTGAGCGGTCTCGCGGCGACGCCGCGCTTGCTGCGCCGCAATCTCGTCGAGAGCATCAGCCGGAATGAGTCGGCTCGTGCCGAGCAGCTGCGCGACGTCGACGATGCACTGGTGCGTCTGCGCGGGGTACTGCTCGACTATCAGACCGCACTCTCGAAGCCCGACCGTCAGTACGGCATCTCGCCGCTCGACGCGCTGCGCGAGTTGACGCGGCTGTCGTCGACCGAGAACCCGCCGACGACCACCGTGCGGTTGCCCGAGCAAGCGCTCGCGCAATTGACGCTCGATCGAACTTCCATCGCCGAGGCGCTCACCGAGGTCGCTCGGCTTGGTCAGTTCCAGTACGGGCCCGAGGACTCGCCCTGGTACGGCGTCGACTTCAGCACCACGGAAGAGGCCAAGCGGGCGTATTCGGTGGCCGTGAAGCTGTCTGAATCGCAGCTTCCGCGTCTCATCTCGCTGGCGAACGAGGTCATCGAGCAGACTTCCATGCGATCTTTCGAGACGATTGCCGAGCTTGGAGTGTATCTGCGGCTGCTCATGGGCATTCGAGAGACCCTCGATCGTTTCAAGCCCGAGGTGTACGACCGTCAGCTCACCGAAGTCATCGCAGCGCACGCCCCGCGCGGCGGTGAGGACATGTCGAACGCGAACCGGCGACGGCTGCGCAAACTCGCACGCGAGTACGTGCGCCCGGGCGTTCATGTCGGTGACATGTATTCGCGGCTCGTGCAGATTCAGCAGCAGCGCGTGCTTTGGCACCGCTACACGACGGTCGCGGGTGCGCGCCCGGAGGTGCCGGCCGGCATCGCCGACGTGGCCTCGGCTTTCCAAGCGAGCTATCAGGACCTCGACGAACTCGATCGCGTGCTCGGCGTCACCGCCGAGTCGGAGCGCCTGAAGAACCTGAGCCTTGCGGCCTTGGCGCGGCGCACGACCGAGCTGGCACGCGAGTCCGAGGTGCTGCAGAACATTCAGGAGCGGACTGCGATCGTCGAGCGCTTGCGCAAGGCTGCGATCGAGCCGCTGCTCGACGACCTCTCAGCACGGCATGTGCCCGCAGACCAGGTCTCGGCCGAACTCGAGCTGGCCTGGTGGCAGTCGGTGCTTGAGCGTATTCTGCAGACCAACCAGGCATTGCTGAGCGCCAACACCAGTGTGCTGGAGCGACTCGAGGCCGACTTCCGTCTCGTCGACGACGCCCATGCCGGCGCGAATGGCACCTTGCTCGCCGCCCAGCTCGCAGACGCATGGCGGGTGGCCGTGCTCGACGATACGCAGGAGGCGCGCGCCCTGCGTGACGCGCTGCGGGCCGGGCAGCCGTCGCTGGCATGGCTCGCTCAGCACGCACCGAAGTTGATGCGGGCTCTGGCCCCGGTGTGGGTGATGTCGCCCTACGAGGTCGCGCAGCTGCCAGACAGCATGACGTTCGACACCGCGCTGCTCATCGACGCGGGCGCGACGACGCTCGTGGAGAACGTCGGGGCGATTCGACGGGCCCGACAGGTCGTCGCGTTCGGCGATACGGTGACCCAGTCGCCGTCGCCTTTCGAGATCGCGGTGCGCGTTCCTGACGAACAGGAGTACGACCCCGAGGCGCTGCATCGCCGGTCGGCGTTCGCAATGCTCTCAGGGGTGCTGCCGAAGCTTTCGCTGACTCGCAGCTATCGCGCGGGCGGGCAGGATCTCACCGACCTGGTGAACAGCCGCTTCTACGACGGGGAGATCAACTCGTTGCCCTGGGCGGGTACGTTCCTGGGCCATTCGAGCATCGCGCACGAGTACGTGCGCGGTGGCCAAGGGCTTCCCGATCAGACTACGGGTGCGGTCGAGAGCACGGACGCTGAGGTCGATCGGGTGGTACAGCTCGTGCTGCAGCATGCGAGCGAGCGCCCGGGCGAGTCGCTCATGGTGATCACCGCGAGTGCGCGGCACGCGGTACGCGTGTACCAGGCGGTGCTCCACGCATTCGCGAAGCTTCCGGAGTACCGGGACTTCCTTCTCGGTGAGCGTGCCGAGCCGTTCGCCGTCATGACGATTGAACAGGCGACCGCGCAAAGCCGCGATCGTGTGATCTTCTCCGTCGGCTACGGTCGCACTCCGCACGGACGAGTACTCTCGAACTTCGGCGCGCTCGGGCGCCCCGGGGGCGAGCGGCTCATCGCCGTGGCGATGACGCGCGCACGCCGGGCAATGACGATCGTCAGCTGCTTCCGCCCCTCCGATCTCGATTCCGCCCGCATCAAGCACGGGGTCGTCGAACTGGCCGAACTGCTCGCGCTTGAAGACCCGGAGCCGGAGCAGATCTCGTTGCCGGCCGAGCGTGACCCGATGCTGGGTGAGCTTGCCGACCGCCTCGAGTCGTTCGGTCTGCGGGTAGCACTGGACTACCGTGGCTTGATTCCGCTCGCTGCCTCGCTGGGGGATCGCGCGGTCGCCGTCGACCTCGACTTCGCCGGCGGTGAGGAAGGTCTGCGCGAGGCGCTGCGCCTGCGGCCCTCCGTGCTGCGCAGGCTCGGATGGCACTACCACCGTGTGCACAGCTTCGATCTGTTCGCTGATCCCGACGAGACGGCCCTGCGCATTGCTCGCACCGTCGGCTACGATCCCGAAGCGGCGAAGCCGGTGCGCGCGGTCGAAGACCTCGAGCCGGCGACGAACGCCGATGCTGAAACCGGTGTGGTCGAATCGCGGACTACTGAAGTCAAGCCAGGCACTGCTGTGGTGAAAGCCGACACCGGCGCAGCTGAGTCAGTGGGCGGCGGCAAGGAGAGCCGCGAGCGGTGACCCGAGAACCCTCCGGGTCAGACGAGCGACGTCGCCCTCGTCGAGCGCAGCGGCCGGCTGTACCCGGGAGCGACGAGCGCCCGTCGGCGACCGGCCTTAACGGAACTGCTTCGGAGGATCGCCCCGAGTCCTGGGGCGATCGGACGAGCGATGCCTCCGCCACTGAGAACGAGGCACGCTTGAAACGCGAGAAGCCGCCGCACTGGTAATCGTGCGACGGCTTCACGTGGATTCGTCCCGGCGTGGGACTGAAACTGATTACTGCCCGTGGGCGCCGTGACGAGCGGAGTCATTGTCGGCGGCATCAGCGGCCTGAGCAGCATGTTCCTCGGCGTCGGACGCACCGATGCCTGAAGCGTTCTGTGCACGCAGCAGATCGCGGATCTCGACGAGCAGTTCCTGCTCCGAAGGGGTGGTCTCCTCGGTGTAGCCATCGTCGGCACCGCGCTCGCGGAGCTTGTTCATCGGCAGCACGAAGACGAAGTACACGACTGCGGCGACGATGACGAAGTTGATGAGGGCACCGATGACGGCACCGATGGCGAGCTTGCCGCCACCCGGCAGGTCGAACATCAGGGCGGTGTCGAGCGAATCCGCTTGGAACACCATGCCGATGATCGGATTGAACAGCGACGCCACCACACGCTCGACGACGGCGTTGAAGGCGGCTCCGATGACGACAGCGACCGCGAGGTCGATGACGTTGCCGCGCATCAGAAACTCTTTGAATCCCTTGAGCATTGGGTCTCCTTCTATTGCTCACTGGCCCCAGCGCCCGGGGCGGGCACTGGTTCTTCTTCGAATCGGAAAGGGGCAGTCTGGGTGCGGGCGACGACGTCAGAAGCGTCGTTGACACCGTACTGGTCGACACCGTACTCATTGGCGCTGCTGTCGATGGTCCCGTTGCCGTCGGCACTGAAGTGGACCACTCCGGACGGGGTCACAGCGCCGTCAACGGGCACGTCGTGCGGCTCTGCGGGCAGCGATGGCAGCAGTTCGTCATCGTAGACGACGGCATACACTGCGGGGCGGCCGGATGCGGGCAGCGCCGACAGGATGCGGTCGAAGTAGCCTCGACCCCACCCGAGGCGGGTGCCGGAGGTGTCGACTGCGCAGGCCGGGATCAGCATGAGATCGACTGCAGAAATCGCCGAAGGGGGTTCGGGATCGCCGACAGGCTCGGGGATCCCGAACAAACCGGGCACGGTCTCGCCGCGCGAGCGCCGCCACTCGAGCCGACCGTCGTCGAGCGACGAGGGGAGCAGCACGTTGAGGCCCTGATCCTGCGCCCAATCGAGGAAGGGTCGAGTATCGGGCTCTCCGCGCACGGGGAGATAGCAGGTCACAGATCGGGATCCGGTCTCACTCATGAGTCTGCTCAGGTGACGAGCCAGGTCTGTGCCGGCCTCGGACTGCTGGAGGACGGACCGAGCCGAGCGGCGCGTGCGCACAGCAGTGCGCACGCGCCGCTTCTCGTAGGCCCCCTCATCCATAACCAGAAGTGTACGCGGTGACGGCGCCGGGGCACGGGAGCAACGGCCGTATGACGCCGAGACGGTCTGCGCACTAGGCTGTCCGCATGACGGATCACAGTTCGAGCCGCGCGTCCGGAGTCACGAAGGCGGTTATTCCCGCAGCCGGGCTCGGGACGCGCTTCTTGCCCGCTACGAAGGCCATGCCGAAGGAGATGCTGCCGATCGTCGATAAGCCCGCGATCCAGTACGTCGTGGAAGAGGCCGCCGCCGCAGGCCTCGACGACGTGCTCATCATCACCGGGCGCAACAAAGGCAATCTCACCAACCACTTCGACGGCGTGCCCGAGCTCGAGTACACGCTGCAGCGCAAGGGCGACCAAGATCGGCTGCGCAAAGTGCACGAGTCCAGCGAACTCGCCGAGGTCCACTTCCTCCGGCAGGGGCAGCCGCTGGGTCTCGGACACGCGGTCGGCTGTGCACGCAGCCACGTGGGGAGAGAATCGTTTGCGGTGCTGCTCGGCGATGACCTCATCGACGCCCGCGATCCGCTGCTCGATCGCATGGTTGAGGTGCACGACGCGCAGGAGGCCACCGTTGTGGCGCTCATGGAGGTGCCGGAGGAGTCGATCCATCTCTACGGCTGCGCGGCCGTTGAAGCTACTGACCAAGACGACGTCGTCCGCATCACCGCGCTCGTCGAGAAGCCGTCGCGCGAAGAAGCACCTTCGAACCTTGCCGTGATCGGACGCTACGTGCTGCGCCCCGAGATCTTCGATCTCGTCGATGCGCTCGAGCCCGGCCGCGGTGGGGAGTATCAGCTGACCGATGCGCTCAACGAGCTCGCAGCCGGTCGCGGCGAACGTCCGGTCTTCGGCGTGATCTTCCGCGGTCGCCGGTACGACACCGGCGATCGCGCCGACTGGATCAAGGCGAACGTGCTGCTCGGCGTCGACCATCCCGAGCTCGGCAATGAGATCTCGGACTGGGTCATCGGTTTTGCCGAGCGGTTGCGTCAGCGTCGCGGTGAGGTCGAGGGATCGGCAGCCGACTAGTCGTCTCGTTTCGTAACACGCTTCAGGAGTCGATGCCGTGGCGCCGCTCAGCACACCCATCGAGGTACCGTCGTCACTCGTCGCCGGTGATCTCGAACTGCGGGTTATTCGCGCCCGAGACTCTCGCACGCTCGAGAGTCTGCTGACGCGCAACCGCGACTGGTTGGAGCAGTGGGAGGCGACGCACCCCGCTGGGCGCGGACCCGCGCCGGGTTCGGTGTCGATGCGGCCGATGATCCGCTCGATGCGCGCGCAGATGACGAGTGGAAGCGGTGTGCCATTCGTCATCGTGTACCACGGTCAATTGGTCGGCCAGCTCAGTGTTTCTGAGGTGAGTGGGGGAGCGCTTCGTTCTTGTCAGATCGGTTACTGGGTGTCGAGGCACGTCGCAGGTCGTGGGATCGCCCCGCTGAGTGTCGCTCTCGCAATCGATTGCGTGTTCACGCACGTCGGCCTGCACCGCGTGGAGATCTGCATCCGTCCCGAGAATGTTGCATCGCTGCGCGTCGTCGAGAAACTCGGGATGCGCTACGAAGGGCTGCGGAGGGCGTACATTCACATCAATGGTGCGTGGTGCGACCATGACAGCTTCGCGGTGACGCGCGAGGAAGTTCCCGATGGAATGGTGCAGCGGTTGCTTGCTGCGCGGTGAGGGTGGCAAGATGCGGCGCGCCGCACGACACGCAACCAGCATTTCCTCGTACAGTGATTCCCATGAGTGGCAGCGCGTTCGGTGGAGGCATCATCTTCGTCGTCGCCGCGCTGCTCTGGGCCGTGGTGCTCGTCCCGATCTGGGTGCGACGACGCGAATTCCGAACCGCCGAGCGCAATGCTCTGCGTCTGCAGCGCACTATGCGACTGCTCGCAGAAACCTCGGAGGTACCCCGCGAGGTACGGGCCGAGGCGAACGCACGGCAAGCGCTCGCCCACGAAAAGCTCGCGCGCACCGCGCAGAAGCGCCAGGAAGCGGAGCGCGAAGCCGAACTGGCCGCCGCGCGTGCCGAACAGAAACGTGCCGAAATCGCTGCGAGGGGTATGCAACGTACTGAAGCTTTGGTGAGTCGGGCTGAGCGGATGCGCCGCCCTGGCGTGCGCAAGGTGCGCGCCTCGGCTGCGGTGGTCTCCCTGATCGGGATCGTCGGCGTGCTCGTCGGCTTCGGTGTGCTGCTCTCGGGGGCAGGAGGTGCGATCCTCATCGCTTCGGCGCTTGCTGCCTTGTCGGGTGTCACCCTGCTCCTGATGCTCGCACCCGGAGCGACTGCTCCGTCTGTGGTTCCGCAGCAACGCGAGGTTCCAGTGCCTGCGATGGATTCCGTTGCGGAGACGCTCGACGACTCCGGCGATGCTCAGGCGGAGGCCGAAGCTGCTGCCGCCCACGCGGCCGCACAGCAGGCTGCCGCTGCTCGCATCGCGCGGGCCCGCGCGCTCGCCCGTGCTCGATCGCAGCAGCCCGCCCCTCGAGCTAACCAGCCCGATTCGATGCTGCTCTCGGCAGAAGGCCGAAATGGTCGAGCAGGGATCGCCGCGACGACATCTCGGGGTGTCGCAAAATCGGCGCAATCCGCACCGGGTACCAGCACCACTCCTGCTGCACCCACTGCCGCACCGGCGCCCGCTGCGCCGGTCGCACCTGTAGCGTCGGACGCGCCTGTCTTCCCCGAGCAGCGCGTCGCACGGGTACCCGCTCCGCTCACTCCGGCCGAGACCGCTGAGCGCGCGAGGCGCCTCAGCGCGGCGGCCCGGCTGCGCAAGATGGGCGTTGTCGAGAACCCCGCGGAGGGGGCTCCCGACCTCGAGGCGGCGCTGCGACGCCGTCGCAATGTCGGCTGAATCTGATTTCACGGCGACCCTTATCGGCTGCTAGACTCCTTCTTCGGTAAGGGTCTGTGGCGCAGTTGGTAGCGCGTCTCGTTCGCAATGAGAAGGTCAGGGGTTCGATTCCCCTCAGATCCACCAATGTGATGAGTCGGGACATATGTCTCAGATGAGTCGCGACGTGCGACACAGTTAGCGGGAGTTCGGCCAGCGGCCGGGCTCCCGCTGCTGGTTTACTCGGTCTGCGTCGATCGCGATCCTGCCGACGTCGTATCCGGGCCGGGTGGCGGCTGCGGTGACGGTCCGACCAAGCTTAGCGCGGGCAGCGCTGGTATTGTCCGGAGAATCATGTTCAGGCGCTGGAGAAGAAATAGACAACTCGGCAAGGTCAAGGCCGGCAACGGCAGTGCGCTGCAGCCTTATCGTTGGTGGCAGTTGTTCGGCCGGTCGATCTTCTTTATCGAACTCCAGGAGGCGCAGGGTAAGCACGTCTACGCTGTAGACGCTCGGTACTTTGAAGATGATCTCAGCGGCCAAGAGGGTGATTCATCGGAAACCGGTGAAGATATCTTCGCGGTGGAAAGCGAACGTGGTCAGAGTTCGGGTCGCGCAGCCGAGACTCTCAGCAACACGAGAATGCCGAAACCGGGGAAGGCTCCGGCGGCTCTGTACCGTGACGGGGTGCAGCTTTACCGATCGAAGTTGCCCGCCACATTTGAAGTACCGGGTGGCGTGATCGAAGTCGCGGCCAGTGGTTACGGTGCAAAGCGGATGCACTTCATTGACGGTCACGGTAATGAAGAGGTGCTGGTGCCGCACCGCAGTTCTGCGGAGGGACTGCGTGCCCGGTTCGATGGCCGATTTCCGCTACTGAGCAAATCGATCGGCGTGCTCGCCATTGTGGTGCTCCTGGTTGGGTTGGCCGTTGGCATCCCGCAGGGCGTCGAAATGATCACCAGTATTGACTCGATTGCCCAGCGATTTGGAACATTCACGTCGCCGATCCAGCTGCCGACCTGGTTGAACACCACAACCCTGGTCGCTGGACTGCTCGCGGGGACCGAGCGCGCGCTGACGCTGCGCAATCACTGGCTCATTGATGTGGACACGACCTGGACAGCATTCGGCTAAGCCACCGTGAGGAGTGTGCCTTTCGGCTGGTCGGGATCGATCCCGAACCCTTCGAGCTCTTGCAGCAGTTGCACCTCGCTGGGTGATTGCACCGGTAGGAAGGTGGCCTCGCGCAGGCGACGGTTCGTGGCATGCGTGGTGACGTACCCGCGGCCGCCAATGAGCGCCGACTCGTGGCGGGCAGCCGCGTAGGCGAGGCGCCCGGCTTCGTAGCGGATGCGAGTGACCTCCGCGGGCGTGGTCGTCTCGAGCGATCCCAGTGCGTTCGTGAGAGCCGAGGCGAGCGCGTTGCTCTCTTCCTCGAGCTGCGAGTGACGGGACGTCATCGCACTGCCGGATCCCTCCAAGCGATCAGAGACCTCGGAGATGCAGCGTTCAGCGAGCCCCGTGCAGAAAGCGGTCTGCAGCAGTAGATGCGTGCTTCGGTTCGCACGGCATGCCTCG
This sequence comes from Leucobacter sp. GX24907, assembly GCF_053567335.1. Taxonomy (NCBI): domain Bacteria; kingdom Bacillati; phylum Actinomycetota; class Actinomycetes; order Micrococcales; family Microbacteriaceae; genus Leucobacter; species Leucobacter sp. GX24907. Next base: position 209,790 of record NZ_JBSGPD010000004.1, read on the forward strand.
AGAGAGGTCGCGATGACGCGCTCGGAAGGCACGTGCAGGCCAGTGAAGCGCAGCATGGCCGAACGAGTGGCTCCGAGCGCCAGCAGATCCTCCACCTCCCGAGTCTCGAGCCCGGCTTCACCGACGACCGCGGCGACGATGATCCGTTCACCGCTATCGTGCGGCGCATCGAGCGACTCGACGACATGCGCCGGCAGTACCACCACTGTCCCCTCGACGATGTTCGAGGCCCAGGCGATCACGCCGTGCACGTGGTAGCCGCCGGCGCCGTCAGGCACCGCACGGGTGGGAATCTCGCCGATCCCTGCGAGCTCTTGCATGGCCGTCGCCATCGCGATCGAACCGGCGCGGCGACCTGCGACGAGGTCGTCGAGCAACGGGGCGAGGTCGTCCCCTGCACCGTTCAAGTAGGTGATCACCATGCGATGCGCCCAGAGCGAGAACGCCGTGCTCATGCATTCCGAGGCCACAGCGCCGATTAGGCGCGCGTACGCGCCAATGTCTTCGGTGCCGCCGGGCTGCGTCCCGGCGCCCAGTCCGAGGGCGCCGAGCTCCCCGAGCTGTGCGAACGTCTGCTCGAGAGAGCGGTCCTCCCGATCCGCCTGCGCAGCTCCCTCGCGAGCGAGGGTTGCGGCGTCATGGATAAGGGCGATTTCACCGGTTGCGGTCATGATGTCCTTTCGCCTCGTGAGCGTGCAATGCGGTGCAGACCTCGGAAGATGCGGTCGAGTAGGAACCCGAGGAGCCCGATCGCGAGCATGGTTGCGGCGAGGCCGGTGTAGTCGACGTTGTCGCGCGCGTTGAGCACGGCGTAGCCGAGGCCATTCGTGACCCCGAGCATCTCGGCAGGAACGAGCACCACCCAGGCGATGCCGAGAGCCACGCGCACGGCTCCGGTGGTCGGCGCGACGAGCGCGGGGGCGGCGGTCGTGCGGAACACCTCCCAGCGCGTGGCGCCCAGGGAACGGGCAACGGCGTGCAGCCCCGGATCGAGGGCGCGCACGCCTGCCGCCACGCCGAGCACGACCGGCCAGACTGCGGCGACTGCGACGAGTGCGATGACCGCCGCTGATCCGGTGCCGAGCAGCACGAGCGCGAGCGGAGCCCAGGCGAGCGGCGAAGTCATGCGCAACAACTGCACGATCGGATCGGTCGCCTCTTCGACGAGTGCGCGCGCCCCGAAGAGCACCCCGAGCGGGATGCCGATGACGGTTGCGAGGCCGAGCCCGGCGAGGAGGCGCCCGAGCGACACCGTCACCGCGTTGAGGAAGGCCGGTTCACCGAGCAGACGGAAGAGTCCGGCGATCGTGCTGCCCGGACCCATCTTCGATACGACGGGGTTCGCGGAGAAGAAGACATCGGCGAGCAACCACCAGAGCGCGACGGCCACCGCGAGCACGAGAACGCGAATCCCGAAGCGGGTGAGTGCGGTGGGGGCAGTGTTTCGGCGCGTATGTGTCTCCAGCGCTTCTGTCGTGCTCACGGCTCGATCACCTCCGTGCGCGTCGGGGTCGCCCCGAAGACCGCGAGACCGCCCGCAGACTCGACGGCGCGCAGGTTGATATCCGTGCTCACGAGGTCGGCGTGCACGGCCGCGGGATCGAGCTTGTCGAGCCACGCCGTGGTGGCGTCGACGGTGGTGAGACGCAGCTCCTCAACGAGCCGCTCGGTGTAGCCCGGGTAGGCGTAGGGCTGGAAGCCGATGCGTGATTCCTCCCACTCGGGGTGGTGAATGGCTCCGTCATCGACGTACTCCGCGTGCTGGCTCTCGTGCTCGTCGAGCACAGCTGCGATGCTCTCGGGCGGCTGCGGCAGATATCCTCCGACACTGAGACGCTCCGCTGCCGCTGCGCGGTCGGCGAGGATCGCCAACTGTCCGGCGACCACGGCGTCGGCGACGCGCTGCGCGAGTTCGGGGTTATCGGTCACGAGATCCTCACGTACCACGGTGACGCAGCAGGCGTGTTCGCGCCATACGTCTCCGGTGAAGCGCAGAATTCGACCGACCCCCTGCTTCTCGGCGACCGCGCAGAAGGGTTCGGCGACGATGTAGCCGGATACGGTCCCGTTGCCGAGGGCGACTGGCATATCTGCGGGTGCGAGCACGACGAGCTGCACTGTGTCTGGCCCCGGATCGGTGTCGATCACGGCAGTCAGGCCGGCCTCGCGCAGCAACTGCTGCAGGACGACGTTGTGGATGGAGAACCAGCCGGGGATCGCGACGGTTGTGCCCGCCAGACCCTCGATGCTGTCGATCTCCGGCAGCACGGCGAGCGCGGATCCACCCACGTGGTTCCAGGCGAGCACCTTGATCGGCATCTCTGCCTCGTAGCGCAGTTGCATGGCGAGCGGCATGAGGAGGTGAGCGACATCAATGCTGCCGCCCTGGAGCGCTTCGACGAGCGAAGCCCAACTGCGGAACAGAGTGGGCTCCGGGGTGTCGATTCCCCGGTCGGCGAAGGCTCCGGAGTCGTGTGCGATCAACAGAGGTGCGGCATCGGTGATCGGTAGATAGCCGAGGCGGAGTACGTCATGATCGTCGCTCCCACCCGCGCTGCGACTCGATGCAGCGCTCGATGCGCCCGTGAGAAATGATCCGATCGCCGGTAACGCGATGAGTGCACCGGCCGCTGCGACGGTCAGCACTTCGCGACGGCTGGGGCGCCGTGACGGCCGCGCCGTGGCGGTGGGCGGCTCGACGACCCCGGGGAACGCGCGCAGCAGCCCGGATTCCAATCGGGCATGGTCGCCGTCCGGCGACTCGAAGACCTCGAGCGAAGCTCCACCCGGGCGCAGTACCGCCACGCGATCCCCGAGACGGGCAGCTTCGGAAAGGTCGTGGGTGACCAGAACAGTGCTGAGCCCGAGTCTCCGGTGTACGCGACGCAGCCACTCTTGGGCCTCGGTTCTCGATACAGGGTCGAGGCCGGAGAAGGGTTCGTCGAGCAGCAGCAGAGTCGGATCGGCGGCCACGGCTCGTGCGACGGCGACCCGTTGCGCTTGTCCGCCGGAAAGTTCTTCCGGTAGGCGATCCGCCAGGTCCCCGATGCCGAGCTCTCCGAGCAGGGCCGCGACGCGGGCATCGGCATCATGCGCGTGACCCAGCCCTCGGCCACCGTTCGCGCGGTACTCAAGGCCGAGCCGTACGTTCTCAGCCGCGGTGCGCCAGGGCAGGAGCCTGGGCTCCTGGAACACGAGACGCGTCGACCCGCCCGCATCCTCGGGTCTGCGCACTTCGCCCGCGCTGGCGGGCCAGAGGCCCGCCAGTAGGCCCAACAGAGTCGATTTGCCGGCACCCGACGGGCCGACCACCGTGAGAAGATCGCCTTCGAAGAGCTCGAGGCTGAGGTCGGAAACGATCAGCGTCCCTCCGCGCGTCACACTCGCGCCATGTAAGGCGGCGACGGTGCGTACCGGGTCGGGGTCGCTCGCGAGGGGATCCTGCAAGGTGCCTCCTTGGGGCGCGGGTGCTGGCGCGGGGGTGAACTCGACCGAGTCTAGGTTCAGACAGACCTGTACATAAGGTCTGGTGAAACAATCGGTCACACAGGCTTATTGATCGTGCCGGATCCGAGCATACGCCAATTGGCGGCCGAGCAGAATCGGCTCGCTGGACCGTGCAACCCGCGACCCGAGCAGCGCCCCGTCGTAGATGATCGTCGCCTCTGCAGCCAGGAGTGCGGCATCGTCGTGCTCCTCGAGCGCCGCTTCCCACTCACCGCGCAACCAGTCACGGTGCTGATGCACGGCGCGGGCGATGGGCTGCTCGGGGTCTGAGAACTCGTTCAGTGCGTTGGCGTAGACGCAGCCGGGGTAGTCCGCCGCCTCCGCCGATCGCGCCGCGAGTTCGAATGAGGCGAGTACGCGCTCGTGGCCGCGCAGGGGAAGGCCTGCGACCTCTGCCCGATACGCCCGACGGTCGAGCATGTCTCGGCGTTCGATGTGGGCGACGACGAGCGCCTCCTTTGACCCGAAGCCCTGGTAGAGGGTCGCCTTCGCCACGTTGGCCTCTGCGAGGATGCGGTCGATGCCGACGCTGCGGATGCCCTCACGCGCGAAAAGATGGCTCGCCGTCGTGAGGAGACGTTCGGAAGCGGAGAGGCGTTCGGGCATCCTCCAATATTACGGTCTGCTACATCGACCGCCGATTGAGGGTTCACGGACCCCGCAACCTCGGCTAGGCTCGACAAAACAGACAGACCTGTCTGTAGTTTCCGCAGGCCGAAAGGATCGTCATCATGGCACTGTTTCTCGTCGAGGCTGAGATCGCTGAACCGGGTCGCGAAGCCGCGGCCGCGGCCATCGAGGCGATCTCTTCCGCGTATGCGTCCTCCGGTGGCTCGCTTGTCGAAGCCCAGGTGCCCGCCTCCCACTCCCGCGTCTATCTGATCCTCGATGGTGACGAGTGCGCGGGCGTCGCGCTCGACGCCGCCGAAGTTCCGGGGGTCTCGACGCTCAGTGACGCGGTGCCGGTGCGCATCGTCGGGGCGACCGTCGACGAGGTGCGAGCACGGGGAGCCGCTGCCGGCTACCTCGTTGAGTGGGATATTCCCGAGGAAATCACCATGGAGCAGTACCTCGAGGCGAAGAAGCGGAAGTCGCCGTTGTATGACACGGTCGACGACGTCGACTTCTTGCGCACCTACGTACGCGAGGACACCCAGAAGTGCCTCTGCTTCTACGACGCCGAGACGGAGCAGGCGGTACGTCATGCGCGCGAGGTCGTCTCCACTCCCGTCAGCCGACTGCATCAGCTGGACGGCACGGCCGCCATCTCCTAGCGGACCGAACCGCGAAGGCCCTGCCATAATCCGGCCCACTGTTCGGGACGCAGGTCCCGAGGTAGGGCGTGCGGTGCGACGCCCGTTTGGCGCATCGTCGACATCACGACCCCGCGCTCGACCCGACTCGCCTGTTGGAGGACGCGTGCGATCCTTCCGCCTTTGCCGGTGAAGACCGCTCGCACGAAGCGCTCGTAGCCTTCGCGCTGGTCGAGGGGGAGCAACGGACGCTCTCGCCGAGCGATCCGGAGGATTCCGCCGTCGACGCTCGGGCGAGGGGTGAAGCCCCAGGCGGGCACTCTGCCGTGCAGACTGAATGCGAACCACGGCGAGGTCTGCGCGGTCATCATCGTGGCGCCGCCGACGCCCGAGCGTTTTCGGGCGACCTCCCACTGGGTGAGCAGAACGGCATGGGTCCAGGATCCGCGGGCCAGCATGCGGCGCAGGATCGGCGTCGTGAGATGGAACGGCACGTTGCCGACCACCACCGGCTGGAGCAGCGGGTAGCGCATTGCATCGGCGTGCTCGATCGAGGCGCCGGGCAGCACCCGCGCCAACCGTTCGACGCAGTGCTCGTCGATGTCGATCGCCGTGAGCGGTCGCTCGAGCGAGACGAGGCGCCGGGTGAGGGCACCGTCGCCCGCTCCGATTTCGAGGATCGCACCGTCGGTGCGCGCTACGAGTTCGACGATGCGGGAGACGGTGGGTGCGTGGGTGAGGAAGTTCTGGCCGAGTTCGTGTCGGCCGCCGTGGGATGAACGTGATGAATGCGATGAACGTGACATGGGCGCGCTCCAGGAATGCGAGGAAGTGGAGCGCCTCGAGGGCGGGTACCGCAGTGCAGATGGGTGCGCAGAATCACCGCTCCGAGACGCGAATGGTTCTCGGACGGACGACGCGCTGAGCGTGAGTGCGAACGCGCCGTCAGGCGCGGCGGTCGCGTACGGCGAGCGAGTGCGTCGTCGTACGCACGCTGATCAAGGTACCCATGCGGAGGATTCTAACAGGGGCTTACGCCTCGGCCCGGTTCACGATGAGGTCCATCCGCTCGTCGAGGTACTGCGCGAGGGGCGCAGCGCCCTCGAGCGGCGCACCGGGCCGCCAGCGGACCCGCAGCTCGCCGTCTGCGATCCCTATGGGTGCGTCGTCGGGAAGCCTGCGCAGCACCTCGGCCTCGTCCGAGGGTGAGGATCCCTCCAGCCCGGCCGCTGCGAGAGCAGCAGAACCGAGCAGCGGGCGCGCGTCGAAATTCACGGGCTCGCCCGCGTCGTATCCGCCGCGCAGGGCGGCGGCCGCGATCTCACGGCGCTCCTCCCGCGACTGAGACTGGTAGCCGGGGCGCCCCCGTTCGGCGGCGCGGGTCGCGCGGCCCGCGGCATGGAGAGATCCGTCTTCATCGAGCAGCAGCGTTCCGAGACGCCAGACGCGCCCCGAGGGGCGCAATCTGGCAGGACGTGTGCGTAAGAAGCGCCGTCGCGGCTCCTCAAAGATTGCGAGCCCTTCGCTGGGAACACCATGCTCGCGCAGTCGTGCCGCGGCGCTCGCACACATGTCGGTGGCAGCGCGTGCGATCGCGATCAGCAGATCGGTCGGCTGCTCGGCTGCGGACATCTCGGGCACACCGGTCAGTGTAGCCAGGGAAACCACTAGGCTGAGCCGGTGAGCATGACGCGGCAGGTGACCCGGAGTGCCGCGATGCGTGCCGTGATCCTCGTCTTCATCGGATCGACGGGTGTGCAGCTTTCGGCAGCAATCGCGTTCGGCATGTTCGATTCGCTCGGTGCGCTCGCAACGAGCTCGCTGCGCCTACTCATCGCCGCTGCTGTGCTGCTCCTGATCTTCCGCCCACGGTTGCGCGGTCGCAGCGCTCGTGACTGGGCCGCGATCGCGCTGTACGGCTTCGCCATGGCCTCGATGAACATCTTCCTGTATCTCGCTATCGACCGGATTCCGCTCGGGATCGCGACCACCATCGACTTCCTCGGCCCCTGCCTCGTGGCGCTGCTCGCCTCACGTCGCCTGGGCGAGGTGATGCTCGCGCTGGTGGCCTTCGGGGGAGTGGCCCTGATCGCGGGCCTCGGCGGACCGATCGATGCGCTGGGTCTCGTGTTCGCGGGGTGCGCCGCAGTGTGCATGGGGCTGTACACGCTGCTTGCTGCGCGAGTCGGGCAGTCGGCCGGTGGCCTGCCGAGCGTGGCACTCTCGGTCGCTTTCGCAGCGATCATCACGCTGCCGTTGTCGGCGCCGACCATTCCGCAGGTGACTGGATCGCAGTGGGGGATGCTGCTGCTGTCGGCCCTGCTCGGCACTGCACTCGCCTTCACCGTTGACACGATGGCGGGGCGCTGGACGTCGGCTCGAGTGATCGGTGTGCTGTTCGCATTCGACCCGCTTGTCGGCACGCTCGTCGGTGCGCTGCTGCTCGGCCAGGTGCTTGAGATGCCTGCCTTGCTCGGGATCGGCCTCGTCGTCGCCGCAGGGGCGGGCATCGTGTGGATGGCCGGTCGAGACGGGCCGGGAGGCAGTCCGGGCGAAGCGACGGTGATTCCTGACGATCCCGCCGGCAGGATCGGCGGGCCGGTGTCCACGCCGTAAGCTGTTCCCGTGTCTGAGTATGATCCCGGAGCTGCAACATCAGAGGCCGCGACGCCGGAAGCCGCAATGCCGGAAGCCGCGACCGAGTCCGTGGAGATCGAGCGCAAGTACGAGGTCTCTGTCGGGGCTGAGCTGCCGTCCTCCGCGGAGTTCGCTGCGGCAGGGTTCACCGCCTCGGACCCACGAGTGCAGCCACTCATCGCGGTCTACTTCGATACTCCGGATCGGGCGCTCGCCGCGATCGACGTTGCGGTGCGACGGCGTACCGGCGGGAAGGACGCCGGCTGGCATCTGAAGGAGCGCCGCCCCGACGGGGCGAAGGAGCTGCTCTGGGGCGAGTCGGATGAGATGCCGATGGCGTTGCGGGCGGATATTGAGGGCAGGATCGGTACGTCTGAGCTGGTTCCGCTCGCCACGCTCGAGACCAGCCGAACTATCGTCGTGCTGCGCGACAAATCCGGGAGCGAGGTCGTCGAGCTCGCCGATGACGCGGTGCACGCGGTCGATCACGCCCGTGGGATCCGCCGCGCCTGGCGGGAGTGGGAAGCGGAGGTGCTGCCCAACGGGGATCGCTCCCTGCTCGACTCCGTAGAAACCGTACTGATCGCTGCGGGGGGAACGCCATCGCCGAGCATCGCGAAGGTTGCTCGAGCCTCCGGAGCGCTGATTGACCTGGCGATCGCCCGTGGCGCCGACCCTCGAGAGCTCGCGGTGCTCGGGGTACTCGATGTCGCCGACCGGCTCGGCGCGACCGTCGCCGGCGCGGCCCCGGAGGAAGGCGCTCCGGATCCTCACCCCGAACCCCGCATCGCCCAGCTGCACAGCATCATTCGCGACCTCGGCCTAGGCTGGTCAGCATGAGCGGTGAGCAGAAGAAGGGCGAGCCGAGCCCGGCCGCGAGACGCAAACAGATGATCGTCGCGGTCAGCATCGGAACCGTGATGGGCATCGTGCTCGCGGTGCTCGGGCAATTCTGGATGTGGATTCCCGCCGGTATCGCCATGGGGCTCGCGACCGGTGCAATCATGAAGCCGCCAGCCGACCAATAGGGCATTTCGGCGGCAAACGGATGATGCAACGCGGAAGGTTGGCTAAGATCAACGTATGAACGAGATGCAGCAGACGGACAGCGGCGGCGTGGTGCTCTCGACCCAGCGCATGGTTCCGACCGTGCAACGCTTCGGGGGACGCAGTATCGAGATCACCTTTCTCGGGAACAACACGCACGGACAGCCCACCTGGATTCTCTGGAACCCCGACGAGCCCTACCTCATCGGTGTGCTGAACCAGGGGAAGATCGGGTTCACCTTCGAGCAGAGCACGTCGCAGGGCGTGATGCTGCACGAAGACATTTCGTTGCGCCGCTTGCAGCACGCGCTCTCCGGCTAGACACGTCGCAGTTCGCTGACGTTTCGGGTGACAGGCGCACGCTGTGGCGCACGTTTTCCGGGAGAGTTCGCGGCGACACGCCAGAGATGCATGAATAGTGGTTCGATTTGCGCGAGAGTCGCAGTTCATCGTAGAGTTATCTCTCGGTAAGCAAAGCAAGAAATTGCTTCGGCCCCATCGTTTAGCGGCCTAGGACACCGCCCTTTCACGGCGGCAGCACGGGTTCGAATCCCGTTGGGGTCACTGAATACCATACAACTGAATACACCATGGCCCTGTGGCGCAGTTGGTTAGCGCGCCGCCCTGTCACGGCGGAGGTCGCGGGTTCAAGTCCCGTCAGGGTCGCCAGATGAGGAACCCTTCTACGGAAGGGTTTCTTCGTCTCTGGCGGTCGCCACTGGTGAGTGCCTGGCTCTGTAGCTCAGTTGGTAGAGCGCACGACTGAAAATCGTGAGGTCACGGGATCGACGCCCGTCGGAGCCACTGCGGGAGTATTACGCCCGCTCCGAACCCCCTCGTAGCTTCTACATCGAGGGGGTTCTTTTGTATTCCGGTGTATATCGGCTTCGGATGAACCGGCTTCCCCGGCCCACCGCTGTGAGCATGGTCGGAAATGGGTCGAGGGTCGAGAAACTCGCGATAGAACCGAATCTCGCCTGAGATTTTCTACCCTCGCCGAGGTCGACCTGGTGCGCTCGAAGTTGCTCCACCTGTCGCGTTCCTCACCTCATCTCACCGTTCTCAATTCACCGCGCGCGAAGCTCGCGCTTTGCCTCTCCATACGACCGCAGCTATTCCGGCTGCTAGTAGGAGCACGATCAGGGTGGCCGTACTGCTGCCGCCCCGTTCGATCCACCCCTGCCACCAAGGCGAGATTCCCTGTTCCGGATCTCACCCCGGGGGGGGGGGAAAACCTGACTCACCTCCCGGCTAGAGACGGCAAAGATGATCTGGCCCAGGGGCACCGCGAGGAAGGTCAGCACGAACGCCAGGACCGACGCGCGCGCCGTTCTCTTCAGCACCGCCCAGATACCCCACAGGACAAGGGCGCTGACCATTGCAGGGGCGATATGCAACCACAAGGGCAGCGCGGGTGGCTGTACTTCCCGGATCTGGTTGTCGAGCCCGACGACTGTCCCCAGGGGTCGACTGCTGAGCTGGATCTCCAGTATCCCCAAAGCTGCCACGGAGACGAGTCTGAGGAGCTCCCCCAGCACGGTCCCAGACCAATACCCTCATTACTCTCGCCCCTTCCGACTTGCGGTGCGTGTCTTCGGGTGCGTGTTCATTCCAACCTCTCACGTCAGGACTCGGGAATGAACCGCGTGCAGCAGAACAGGGCACCGAATCGGTCGTTCGACTCTCGAGGCTCCGAGAAGGCCGTTCACTCAGAGGTTCAGACGCTTCGCGAGTTCATGCCGAACCTCGGCGCCGCGGGTGACCTGCAGCAGCACGAGGGCAACCAGGCTGAGCACGCCGCAGATCGCCGAGGGGAGACGCTGATCCGCCCACCCGAACACGAGGAAGACGATCGGCACCAGACCCAGCAGCACCGCGAGGCCCGTATAGACGATGTGCTCGCCGACCTCGATGCGCATGAGCCGCACAGTGATGAGTAGGGCGATGATCGCGGAGCCGCACACGATCGGAATCGCGTAGCTCAGGGACCAACCGTGCCAACCGGTGAGGTAATCCCAATACGCGCACACAAGCCCCGCCAGTACGACGATGTACACGGTGCCCTTCGCGACATTACGGCGCTTCCGCACCGCCATGAGCACTACCAACCACATGGATGCGATCCCGAGCCATACCGCTCGCAGCGCACCGATGGGAAGGTCGGGGTTGAAGAACAGCTGCGTGGCGAACGACAGCAGAATCATGGCGATCGATACGGCGAACAGCGTGCGCAGCACGGTGCGACGTGAGTAGTCGAGAGGGATCGCGGGAAGCGGGTTCGGCACCGTGTCTCGGGGCTCGCCGGCGACGGTCGAAGCGCAGAGGGGGCACTGCCCCCAGCCACCCTCGATGGCGACGTCGCAGTCGGTGCAGCGCCTCATCACTCCGCCTCCACGAGTCGAGCCTCGGCGAGTTCCGCCTCAGTCGCCCGAGCCGCAGCAACCGAGATGTCGATGCCACGCTCCGTGAGATGGCGTGCGAACTCGCGAACATGCGCGGTCTCGACGAACGGAGAAGTAAAGCTGATGGTCAGCTGGCCTGCGTGCGACATCGCGCAGAACTGGGGCCTCACCGCTGAGACATGAAAGAGCATCCGGCCCACTCGCTGCTCGGCCGGCTCGGGAAGCGTCACTCGGCCGAGGTTCGAGACCGCAACGGTGAGGCCGCGATTATTCCCATGATTGATGAGTCCGAGCAACACATCCTTGAGCCCGCGCGGTACGACTCTGAGCACCGCCATCCGCTCGAACCTGATCAGTTTCCGCAGTTTCCGCTCCAGAGCCGTAGGGCTCGCCATCGGACGGAACTGCGCCTCGAGCCTGCGCGCGACCGCGCCGACCGAGTCGTCGCCTTCGCCATACCGGTGCTGGATGCGTACCGTGGCGAAGAAGTTTCTCGCCGAATCCGACGGGAAGAACTGTCTGAGGTTGACGGGCACCGAGGCCGCGATCGTGCGCCTTTGCCCGAGGCCGCCGGTTGATGCTCGAATCGACTCGAAGAAGAGCGCCGTGAGGTACATCGTGAGCGATACGCCTTCGGCTCGCGCCAGACCGAGCACCGCGGAGGCCGGCATCGTGAGCTCGACGAGGCGCGTGCGGTTGTCGGGAGTGCGCGTGCCACGAACGCGATGCACTCGACCGGTGGTCGCGTGGAGTATGCGCGTGAACGTGTCGCGAAGTCGCCGTCGGTGCTGCTGGTGAACCGCCGGGGCAGCCGGCGAGGCGTCTGTGCCACCGCCCGAGCCGGCTGACGTTGCGGCCTCAGGCTCGACCCGCACCCATCGGTGACGGAAGTGATGCCGGAAACCGTCGACACTGAGCTCATGGATCATCTCGGCAGGGTCCCCGTGGTTCGCCGGGAACTTGAGAACCGGTCCGCGAGTTGAGTGATCCGGTGCAGATGATCCCGAGCGTCGTCGCGCATAGGCTGCCGCAAGGTCGGAGATGAACCACAGCGCTCCGGTGCCGTCCGAGAGCGCGTGGAAGATCTCGAGGATCACGCGTCGTCGATGATGCAGTACGCGAAACAGCAGCGTGCGGCGGTCGTGCTGGTAGATCGGTGCGCATGTATGCTGCTGCTCGGTACTGACGCGGGGCCGTAGAGAACTCTCCTGCAGGTAGTACCAGAAGACGCCGCTCCGCAGAACGGAGTGGTAGAGCGGGTAACGGTCGTATGTTTCGTCGAGTGCGTCTTGCAGCAGGATCGGGTCGACCTCGTGGTCGAACTCGGCGCTGATGCGAAACACCTTCGTGTCGACCTCGCTGCGCGCCGCGAGGAAGATGTTCGACGCGTTGTCGAGTCGGGCCCACGGCCTCCGAGTCATTGCGTGTCCTGTGCGTCAGATGCTCGATCTGGAGCCGCGGCGCCAGAACCGTCGGCAGCGCCTCCGACGGCGCCACCGACACCGCCCGCAAGGAATGCGTTGATCACCTCGTACGCCTCGCGCAGTGAGCGTGAGAAGCGGGGGAGTGCGATGAAACCGTGCAGTGCCCCGTCGACACGGTGAATATGCGCTTCGTTGCCTGCTGCGGCGAGCGCGCGACCGTAGGCTTCGCCCTCGTCACGGAGGAGATCGAGTTCGGCCGTGATGAGGAGCGTTTCGGGCTGATCGGAGAGATCCTCAGCCAGCAGGGGAGCGACACGGGGGTCCCTGCGGGCATCGGGGTCGGGCACGTAGAGGTCGAAGTAGTCCTGCACTTCGGTGTTCGTGAGTCGATAGTCGTCGCCGTGATTGCGTACCGAGGCGAACGGAGAGGTCGAGGGGTCGTGGTCCCAATGCGTCACGGGGTAGAGGAGGATCTGCCGACGCACCCCTGGCACATCGTCGTCATGCAGCATCTGCGAGACCACCGCCGCGAGGTTTCCTCCGGCGGAGTCGCCGACGAGCACGATCTCGTCGGCGCTCTCGAGCCCGATCCGCTGCGGTTCGGTGAGCAGCAGCCTGGTCGCCCGGTAGCAATCCTGAAGCCCGGCGGGGAAGGGGTGTTCCGGGGCAAGTCGGTAGTCGACCGACGCGACCGCGCACCCGGTCAGGTCGGCCATGGTCGCGCAGGCCGGGCTGTAGCTCTCGATGTCGCCCGTCACCCAGCCGCCGCCGTGGAAGAACAGCAGTACCTCGTTCCTGCGGCGCTCTTTCGGCTGAAAGATGCGGACAGGGATGGCGTGATCTCCGTCGGCGGAGACGAGCTCGCGATCGAGCGCGTGGTAGCGCGGTGCCGGGAGCGCGGCGAGGCGTCGTTGGAACCGGCGCACTTTCTCGTAGTCGTCACGCATGCTCACTCGCGGTGCTGCGAAGAGTCGCAGCAGGGCTCGGAGCGGACGGCTGAGAGGAGATCGCCTCCGGTCGGGTCCGTCCTCGCGCATGGTCCCAGCATATGGGTGCTTGATGCGGGCGGGCTAAGCTCGCAGCACCACCGTACGCACACTGTTGTGAGGAGCTCGTATGACCGAATCTGCTCGAACCCCGCTCATTGCCGTGATCGGAGGTGGTGCGATGGGAAGCGCTGTCGCGAAGGCGGTGCTGCGCAGTGAGCCGTTACAGGGTGCCGCGGGCACGGTGATGAGGATCACTACCCGAACATCGACTCCGGACTGGGCTGTGGGGCGACCTGGCATCGAGGTGCTGCGGTCTGCCGATCGTCCCGACGCGAATCGGGCCGCTGTGTCGGGAGCCGATGTGGTGTTGCTCGGAGTGGGCCCCGAGGATGTCGCCGATGCCATCTCCGACATTGCCCCGGCAATGTCTCCGGGTGCGGTGCTGGTGAGCCTGGCCACGACCCCGGCCGTCGAGACACTGGAGTCGATGCTGCCCGACGGCGTGGCGGCGGTGCGGGCGATGTCGAACCTGCCGACGGACATCGGTGAGGGAGTGATCGGGACGGTGGCGGGCCCGGGCGCCGACCGCGAGCAGGAGGAACTCGTGGCTTCGTTGCTCGCTCCGGCAGGGCTCGTGGTTCCTCTCGACGAGGATCGCTTCGACGTCATTTCCGCCGTCCCGGGAGCGGGACCCGCTTACGTTTCCTACTTCATCGAGGTGCTGACGCGCGCCGTTGTGGCGCAGGGCTTTGAGAAGGAACTCGCCGAGCGGATCGTGGTCTCGACCGTACGCGGCGCGATCGCCCGACTGGACGCTACGGGGGAGGGCGTCGAAGAGGTGCGCCGCACCATGATGCGCCCCGGCAACATCACGGATACCTCAATGCGGAAGCTTGACGAGCTGGGCGTGCCGGAGGCATTCCAGACCGCAGTGGAGGTGGGCGTCGATCGCGCTCGCAGGTTCAACGCCGGCGAGGTCTGAGCCGCCGTCGTGCCCGGGCACTGCGGAACTTCCGAGAAGCCGATTCCGAGACAGGCCTCCCGAGATGAGCCGTGTGCTCCCCTTCGCAGCCCGTGAAGCAACAACAAGGCGTATCTCGGGTAGGTTCGCGCGACGAAATAGTGCAGGGTAGAAGGAGAACTTGCGCAGATGCAGGTTGTGACCCAGACGAGAAGTGGAAAGTCTCGCTCGAGATGGGAGTATGCAGATGTCATCTGAATTGATCCAGGATCGTGCGGGGTACACCGTGCGTCGGACGTTCGTCTCCGAGATGAACAACGCCGTATATGTGCTGACGGCGAAGGGGAGCGGCGACCAGATCCTCATCGATGCCGCGGACGACATCGCAGCGCTGCGAGCGCTCCTCGCCGATGGTGCTGCGGATGCCGAGCGAGAAGCTTCCGGTGGCGCCACGGAACCCGAACAGCCGGGATCGGGAGCGGGAGCGGGATCGTCGGCACCGACACCGGAATCAGCGCCGCCACCGGCGGAGGCCGGATCCCGGCTGGCCTGGATCCTCATCACCCATGCGCACTGGGACCACACCCGTGCAGTTGCTGCGCTCGCCGCAGAGACCGGCGCACGCATCGTGATCGGGCACGATGACAATGCGCAGCTCGAGCAGGAGCGCGGAGTCGGCGGCGACCTCCTGCTCTCGGGAGGTGAGCGGATCTCAATCGACGACATCTCGCTCGAGGCGATCCACCTGCGTGGACACACCCCCGGCTCGATGGCGTTCGCGTCGACTGATGAAGAGCCCGCCTTGCTCTTCACCGGCGACAGCCTGTTCCCTGGTGGTGTGGGGAATACCGGTGACGAACCCGCCCGTTTCGAGCAGCTCTTCTCCGACGTCTCAGAGCGACTCTTCGACCGCTTCGGCGACGACGCCGTGGTGTATCCGGGTCACGGGGCCGAGACCACTCTGGGTGCGGAGCGTCCTTCGCTGTCGGACTGGAAAGCCCGCGGCTGGTAACGGTGAGGCCGGCCCGGTGGCGAGGTCGGCCCAATGCTAGGCCGGCACGCTGCCGCGAGCACGGCTAGGCCAACGCACTCGCGCGAGCAGCAGACGCAGGGGTGAAACTCGATCAGTCGATGACGAGTTCCCCCATCTCGTCCCAGCCGTCGCCCTCGACCTTGCGCGAGATGATCCGTGGGGTTTCTGCGAGCAGAGGGCGCATCGACTCCAGCCCCTGCGAGAAGTGGTCGGAATTCACGTGCGCGCTCGCTGCATCGTCATCGCGGAACGCCTCGACGAGTACGAACTCGTTCGGGTCGTCGACGCTGCGAGACCAGTCGAACCACATGTTTCCGGGCTCCGCCCGTGTCGCTGCGGTGAACTCAGCGGTGGCATCGAGAAACGACTCGGCGTGATCGGGCTTGACCTGATACTTGACGACGATGAAGTACATGACATCAGTCTACGGGAACGTTGCGTCGCCGTCTGAGGGCACAGTAGATGACGATGTCGACATGCGTCGACAGATGATAGGTCCTATTGTTTCGCAATATGACATGGTCATTTGTGTCGCGCGTCACCTCTTGGGAGAGTGGGCCGCGGAGCGCTCCGAGCTCGGCTCCGCTGATTGTGGTGCCCGGGACGCGGCGAAACCTACGGAGCCGAATCCAAGAACCGACACATTGAGGAGCCCGTGCAGTGGCGACCGCGAACATCCCGGATGCCGGGGAGATCGAAGGGGCGGATCCGTCTCGCCCCGCTGAGCGAACCGCAGGACGGAAACGATCGGCGGGGCGCAGCTGGGTCTCTCGAGCGGTGCCTTGGCTGATCCCGGTTCTCGCCCTGGTGATCTGGCAGCTTTCGCCCGGCGACTTCCTCCCTGGACCGATCGAGGTCGTGGAGACCGCTGTCAAGATGACTGTCGACGGCGAGCTTCTCGAGCACATCTGGATCAGCACGAGACGCGCCCTGATCGGTTTCGCTATCGGTGGCGTCATCGGATTCGCCTTCGGCCTGGCGAACGGCTTCTCCAAGGTCGCGGCGTCGATGTTCGATACCTCGATCCAGATGATCCGTACGGTTCCGCACCTCGCACTGATTCCTCTGGTCATCGTATGGTTCGGCCTGGGCGAGGAAGGGAAGATCTTCCTGGTCGCCCTCGGCGTTGCGTTCCCGATCTACCTCAACACCTACAACGGCATCAAGAACATTGATCCGCGCCTCATCGAGATGGCCCGCGTCTACCGCCTGAGCAAGACGGAACTCTTCCGGGAAGTCATCATTCCGGGCGCGATGCCCAGCATCCTCGTGGGCGTGCGGTACTCGCTCGGCATCATGTGGATGTCGCTCATCGTCGCCGAGACCATCGGTTCGAAGGGCGGCGTCGGCTACTTGGCCACGCAGGCACGGCAGTTCGTGCAGATGGATGTCGTGGTGCTCACGATCGTCATCTACGCGCTGCTCGGCAAGATCTCGGATGTGATCGCGGTGATGCTCGAACGTCGACTGCTGCGATGGAACCCCGCCTTCAATCCGAAGTTCAACGCCTCCTGATCGCGACGGCGAGCAGCGAGTCACCAGCAGAGCGAAGAAACCATGAGCATTCAGATCACGATCGAGAACTACACGAAGAGCTTCGGCAGTCACACCGTGTTGCACGACGTCGACTTAACGATCCCCGCAGGGCAGTTCGTCGCGCTGGTCGGCAAAAGCGGGTGCGGCAAGAGCACGCTTCTGCGCTCCGTCGCAGGTCTTGAGGCACCCACGACAGGGCAGATCCTGCTCGACGGCGACCGCGTCGAGCGCCCGCACGATCAGTTGCGGATGATGTTCCAGGACGATCGCCTCCTCGCCTGGCGCACCGTACTGCGCAATGTCGAGATCGCCGCCGCAGCCAAATCGGGTGCCGAGGAGAACCTTGCAGCAGTCGGTCTCGCAGACAAGCTCGAGCAGTGGCCCGCCAACCTATCCGGTGGTCAGCGTCAGCGCGTCGCGCTCGCTCGGGCACTCTCGAGTTCTCCTGAAGTGATTCTGTTCGACGAGCCTCTGGGTGCGCTCGACGCGCTGACTCGGCTCGAGATGCAGAACTTGATCGAGACGCTCTGGCAGCAGCGGGGCTTCACTTCGATGCTCGTGACTCACGACGTCGCCGAAGCGGTCGCGCTCGCAGACCGCGTCATCGTTCTGGCAGACGGCGGTGTCGGACTCGACCTCGAGATCGACCTGCCCCGGCCCCGCACCCGCAACGCAGATTTCTTGGAGTACGAGAACGCGCTCCTGGATTCCATCCTGAACGGACCCGAAAGGAACCACTAATGAAACGCTTCACCAGATCATTCGCAGTCGTTGCCGCGGCCGCGGCCGGCCTGCTCGCGTTGTCGGCCTGCAGCGGAGGCAGCGATGACGCATCCGGCGACGCGGCGGGTGGCGAAGTCGTCATCGGCTACCAGCCGGGGAACACCGTCAACCTGCTCAAGGAGCGGGGCAACCTCGACGAGCATCTCGAGGCAGAGGGATACGAGGTCGTCTGGGAAGAGCTGCCGATCGGCACGGCGGTACTCGAGGCGCTCAACACGGGCAACATCGACTTCGGTCATGCCTCGGATGCGAACGCGGTGTTCTCGGCGGCGAACGGCAAGCCGGTCCAGTACGTGGCCTCGGAGAATCCCTACCCCCACGGCGTCGCCCTAGTCTCCAAGGCGGACTCCGGCATCGAGAGCGTCGAAGACCTCAAGGGCACGCGCGTCGGCGTGACCGAGGGGGGCAACATGCACTACCTCCTGCTGCGTGCTCTCGAAGAGGCCGGCATGAGCATCGACGACGTCGAGGTCGTGTACTACCCGAGCGCCGCTGACGGCATGGCCGCCTTCCAGCAGGGCGACTTCGATGTCTTCGGCACGTGGGACCCGTTCCTCGCCATCATCGAGGAGCAGATCGAGACCACGACGGTGCTCGACGCCGAAGGCCTGGCCGACAACCGCACCTTCTACTTCGCCTCGGAGCAGTTGCTCGAGACGGACACCGATGTGCTGTCGATCATCCTCGAGGAGCTCCAGAACTCGAACGAGTGGGCCAACGAGCACCCCGACGAGGCCGCTGAGATCCTTGCAGAGGCGATCGGTGTCGACGCGGCTCCGTTCGAGGCTGCGAACGCCCGCCGTGAGTTCGGCGTGCTCGCCATGGACGATGCCGCGATCGAGGCGCAGCAGCTGCTCGCCGACACCTTCCTCGAGGCGGGGCTGCTCGACGACTCGATCGATGTGTCCGAGTACGTGACGCTTGATCCGGCCTGGATCCCGAGCAACGTGAACTGATCGCGAACGCAACAACATCGAGAAAGGGGTACGCGTTGGCCCGCCTGCCGTACATCGAATATGACGAAGCCTCGGATGAGGTCCGCGGCATCTACGACGAGTTCAAGGCCGCAGGCTTTGACAAGTTCATGCATCAGGCGGAGTCGCTCGCGCACCACCCTCCGTTGCTGCGGGCGGTGGCCGACCTGCTGCTCGCCTATTACCGCCACAGCACCGTGCCGAAACGGTACCTCGAGTTGGCCGTACTCGCGGTCAGCGCGCGGAATGCCTGCGAGTACTGCGTGATCCACCACATGCCTCAGGCGGTCGATACGGGTCTCACACTCGAGCATGCGAATGCTGTGATCGAGGGAACCTGGCGCGAGGTCGAGGCCTTTAACGAGGTGGATCGTGACGTCATTGCCTACGCGGAGCAGGCGACGCTTGATGCGAACCGGGTCGACGACGAGCATTTCGAGCGCCTGCGCGGGCACTTCAACGATGCGCAGGTGCTCGAACTCACGATGAGGATCACCACCTGCACCTTCTTCAACAAGTTCAACGACGTGCTGCAGCTCGATGTCGAACCGGTCGCCGCGAACCTGTACGAGACTGCGGTCGGCCAGGAGTAGCCCAGCGCCCAGCGCAAGATACGGGCGTCGGAGAGTGTCTCCGGCGCCCGTTCGCGTTTCTCTTCGTCGATCACGCCCGCTGCGAAGCTCGGCGCACTATTCTTGAGCCGGCGCATGTGGTCGCGGCTGCGACCGGATGGAGCGTCTCGCACCAGATACAGGAGTCACTCATGAGCGGCAGCTTCTTCGCACTGCTCGACGACATCGCCGTGCTCGCGCGAGCCGCAGCCGCGTCGGTCGACGATGTCGTACTCGGTGCTGCAAAGGCATCTGCGAAGTCGGCGGGGGTAGTCATCGACGATGCGGCGGTCTCGCCGCAGTACGTACAGGGCATCAGTCCGAAGCGCGAGCTTCCCGTCGTGTGGAAGATCACTCGCGGCTCGTTGAGGAACAAGGCGATCATCATCGTCGCGATCATGCTGCTCAGCATCTGGGCCCCCTGGGTGTTCTCGTGGCTGTTGCTCGTCGGGGGCACGTATCTCGCCTACGAGGGCGCTGAAAAGGTGTGGCACTGGATCGGTAAGCTGCGTGGGCACAGCGACGAGCACACGGTCGAGCAGATCGTGGAGCGCACGGTGACCGATGAGAAGCGCATAGTCGCGAGCGCTGTGCGTACAGACCTCGTGCTGTCGGTGGAGATCATGCTGATCTCGCTCGCGAACATCGACGCCGAATCGTGGATGATGGGTCTCGCGATCCTCATCGTTGTCGCCGTGCTCATGACCGCTGCGGTGTATGGAACGGTCGCCGTGCTCGTGAAGATGGACGACGTGGGGTTCTGGATGCGTCGTCGGCGCATTCGGGGCGTGCAGGTGCTCGGTACCTGGCTGGTGCGGGCGATGCCCGCGGTGTTCCGGGTACTCACCGTCGTGGGTACGCTCGCAATGCTCTGGGTCGGCGGGCACATCTTGCTGGTGAACCTGGCCGAGGTCGGGGTGCCCTGGCCGTACGGGCTCGCCCACGACATCACTCACGCGGCCCACGCGCCCGCCGTGATCGCCTGGTTCATCGACAGCGGATTGTCGGCGATCTTCGGGTTGCTCTGGGGAGCCGTAGTGGCGGTCGTGCTCGCGTTGGTCGCGCGGCTACGGTTCCGTCGCCCCACGTCGCACGACGAGTGAGGTCAGCCGGAGTCTGGCTGTCTCTCGGCTGGCGCAGAAGTTGATGAAGGATGTCGGTTCAACGTCATTCGTGACAGCTGAGAGTCGGGACGGTGCTATTCGCGCCCTTCGCTCGTCCAATCGGGGTTGTCGGCGTACAGGCTCCGCCCACCCGACACGAGCGCCGCGACACTGTTGAGACGCGTCATCTGCTCATCGCTGAGCGACAGGTCGGCGGCCCCGAGGTTCTCGATCATGCGCGACGCGCGTCGCGATCCTGGAATGGGCACCGTCGGCACCCCGTATCGGGCGCCCTGCGCGAACAACCACGCAAGCGCGACCTGCGAGTTGGCAGCGCCGAGCTCCTCGGCGACGGCCGCCACCACCGCGAGCGCCCGCTGGTTCGCATCCCACCCCGCCCCCATACGCTCGGACGCACCACGGAAGTCGGCTGCAATCGTCTCCTTCGTGAGCGTACCGGTGAGGAATCCACGACCGAGCGGGCTGTACGGCACGAACCCGACACCGAGCTCGGCGCAGCCGGGAACGATGCGCGCCTCGACATCGCGGGACCACAGGCTCCATTCCGATTGCAGCGCGGAGATCGAATGGACGGCGTTCGCGCGGCGCAACTCATCGACGGTGACCTCCGAGAGCCCGAGGTGACGTACCTTGCCCTGTTGCACCAGCTCGGCCATCGCACCGACGGTCTCCTCGATCGGTACGGTGAGGTCAGGGCGGTGCAGGTAGTACAGGTCGATCGTGTCGATGCCGAGACGGCGCAGCGATGCTTCGCAGGCGGAACGCACATACTCGGGGCGGCCGTCGATGCGCCCGGCCGAGATCTCGCCGGTATCCGGATCGACGCTTTCGCCCGTGATGCCGAACTTCGTCGCGATCTGCACGTCATTTCGGCGTCTCGCGAGGAGCGGCGCGAGCATCTCCTCATTCGTGCCAGCGGGGCCGTCGGTGTGGCCAGGTTTCGGGTCACCGTAGACGTCGGAGGTGTCGAGGAGAGTGACTCCGGCGTCGATCGCGAGGTCGAGCTGGGCGCGGGCGTCGTCATCGGAGAGCCCACCTCCGTAGACGCTGCTGAGCGCCATGCACCCGTACCCGATGGGGGAGACGGCGAGTCCGCCAAGATTCGTGGGTGTGCGCAACTGCGGGCTCCTCTCCGGCGCGTCGAACCGCCCCGTTCTTCCGAGATGTTCACTTCGCGCACGGTCACGTGCAGACCCTCGGGTCCTCCTGTCATTCTGGCCGACTCCTCCTGTTCGAGCAACGGGTACGATCCGCTACTATGAGCTGCATGGCGCGGTTCAGCCCCCTCGAGTGGCCGGTGGTCCGGCAGTTGCGCTCGTCTGACAAGCTCGGACGAGGAGAGGCGGTCATGTCGAGTAAGACGCGTGAGATCGCGCCGCGCACCACGACTGCCGACCGCGTCGTCCAGAGCGTCTGCCCGTTCTGCGCCGTCGGTTGCGGGCAGAAGGTGTTCGTCAAAGACGAGAAGGTCGTGCAGATCGAGGGCGATCCCGATTCACCGATCTCGCGCGGCCGTCTTTGCCCGAAGGGGTCGGCGAGTGAGCAGCTCGTCAACGCCGCCGGTCGCCAAACCGAGATCCTCTATCGTGCGCCCTATGCGACTGACTGGGAGAAGCTTTCGCTTGACGACGCGATCGAGATGATCGCCGATCGGTTCATCGAATCGCGGCGACGCTGGTGGGAAGACCATGATGAGCATGGTCGGCCGGTGCGTCGCACCATGGGCATCGCCGCGCTGGGCGGAGCAACCCTCGATAATGAGGAGAACTACCTCATCAAGAAGCTGTTCACAGCGGCCGGCGCGATTCAGATCGAGAACCAGGCCCGCATCTGACACTCCGCCACGGTTCCCAGTTTGGGAGCCTCGTTCGGCCGGGGTGGTGCCACGCAGACCCTCCAAGACATGGCCAATGCGGATTGCATCGTGATCCAGGGATCCAACATGGCCGAGTGCCATCCGGTGGGGTACCAGTGGGTCACGGAGGCGAAGGCGCGCGGAGCGAAGATCATCCACGTCGACCCTCGGTTCACGCGCACCTCCGCAGTGGCAGACAAGCATGTGCCGATCCGCGCCGGCTCAGACATCGTGCTGCTCGGTGCGCTCATCAACTACGTCCTCGATAACGAGCTGTGGTTCAAGGAGTACGTCCTCGCCTACACGAACGCGGCGACGATCGTGAGCGAGGAGTTCCGCGACACGGAAGACCTGGAGGGGCTGTTCTCGGGCTATGACCCGCAGACCGGCACCTACGACTCGTCGAGCTGGGCGTACCGGCGTACGGGCAAGTCGTCCGCTTCGGGTACCGACAGAGCAGGGGGCGCCGAGACGTCGCAGCAGGGCCCCGGCATGGGCGATCAGTACGGCGATGGCGGCCCCCCGGTGGGCGATCGTTACCTCACCGACGAGACGCTGCAGAATCCTTACACGGTGTTCCAGATCCTCAAGCGGCACTTCTCCCGCTACACACCGAAGATGGTGACCGAGCTCTGCGGCATCTCGACCGACGATTTCGCCTACCTCGCGCGCACGATCACTGAGAACTCCGGCCGCGAGCGCACGACGTGCTTCGCGTACGCCGTGGGGTGGACGCAGCACACCATGGGCGCGCAGTTCATCCGCACCTCGGCGATCCTGCAGCTGCTGCTCGGCAATATGGGGCGCCCCGGCGGCGGCATCATGGCGCTGCGCGGACATGCGAGCATCCAGGGCTCCACCGACATCCCGACGCTGTTCAACCTACTCCCGGGCTACCTGCCGATGCCGACGTCGTCAGCGACGACGTTCGAGAAGTACCTCGCAGGTATCGCTTCGCCCGAGCAGAAGGGGTACTGGGCAAATGCGGACGCGTATACGGTCAGCCTGCTCAAGGCGTGGTGGGGCGATGCTGCGACGGCCGAGAATGACTGGGCCTACGATTACCTTCCGCGCCTCACCGGGCCGCACGGAACGTACCAGACCGTCGAGCGCATGATGGCCGACGAGGTCGACGGCTATTTCATCTTCGGCCAGAACCCTGCGGTCGGTTCCGCTCACGGACGTATGCAGCGGCTCGGCATGTCGCACCTGAAGTGGCTGGTCGTGCGCGACTTCAGCCTCATCGAGTCGGCGACCTGGTGGAAGGACGGGCCCGAGATCGAGACGGGCGAGCTGCGCACCGAAGATATCGGCACCGAGGTGTTCTTCATGCCGGCGGCGAACCACGTCGAGAAATCCGGTACGTTCACGCAGACTCAGCGCATGGTGCAGTGGCGCCACCAGGCGGTGCAACCGCCCGGGCAGGCGCAGAGCGAGCTCGACTTCTTCTACGAATTGGGTATCCGGATCCGCGAGAAGCTCGCCGACTCCACCGATGCCCGCGACCGGCCGCTGCTCGACCTCACCTGGGAGTACCCGCTCGACGAGCACGGCAATCCAGACCCGGAAGCGGTGCTTGCCGAGATCAACGGGCGGCACCTGACCGGCGAGCGCGCGGAGGAACCGCTGTCGTCGTACACCGAGATGCGAGCCGATGGTTCGACCGATGGCGGGTGCTGGATCTACTCCGGCGTCTACGCCGATGGGGTGAACCGTGCTGCGTTGCGCCCTGCGAAGGATGAGCAGGATCCGGTGAACCCCGACTGGGCCTGGGTCTGGCCAGCGAACCGTCGCATGCTCTACAACCGGGCTTCAGCGGACCCTGAGGGGCGACCGTGGAGTGAACGCAAGAAGTATGTCTGGTGGGACGAGGAATCTCAGAGCTGGACGGGACTCGACGTGCCCGATTTCCCGGCCGGGCTTGCCCCGGATGCGCGGCCCGGCCCCGACGCGACGGGCCCGGAGGCGCTCTCGGGTATTGATCCCTTCATCATGCAGGCTGACGGCAAGGGCTGGCTCTACGCCCCCAAGGGACTCGTCGACGGACCTTTGCCGACCCACTACGAGCCGCAGGAGTCGCCGGTCGGCAACCCGCTCTACTTGCAGCAGCGTTCGCCGACCCGCGTGACGATGTCGAGGCAAGACAATATGAGCGCGCCGAGCAACGGTCAGCGCGGTGCCGAGGTGTACCCGTACACCTTCACGACCTATCGGCTCACTGAGCATCACACCGCCGGTGGTATGAGTCGGTGGCTGCCGTACCTCTCCGAGCTGCAGCCGGAGATGTTCTGCGAGATCTCGCCGGAACTCGCCGAGGAGGTCGGCATCGAGCCGTACGGCTGGGCGACGCTCATTTCGCCGCGTGCTGCCATCGAAGCGAAGGTGCTCGTCACCGATCGCGTGAAGGCGCTCCGCATCGGTGGCAAGACTGTGCACCAGATCGGTCTGCCCTATCACTGGGGCGTCGGCGGCGACGGGGCGGTCGTCACAGGTGATGCGGCAAACGATCTGCTCGGCATCGTGATGGACCCGAACACGCTGATTCAGGAATCGAAGGTCGGCTCGTGCGCGATCGTGCCCGGGCGTCGCCCGCGGGGCGCCGCCTTGCTCGACCTGGTGGCGGAGTATCAGAAGCGCGCCGGAATCACCCCCGAAACGGGAACGCGCGAGGACGATGGGGGACAGCCCGACTTCACGCCCGATCCTGAGCCACTCGGAGAACGTGGTGTACTGGTGTCGGAGGAAGAGGCCGGCGAAGGAGGGGAGAAACGATGAGTCTCACCGAGTCGCACGAGCACCTGGTGCGTCACGATCACGAGCGCAAGGGGTTCTTCACCGATACGTCGATCTGCATCGGGTGCAAGGCTTGCGAGGTCGCCTGTAAGGAGTGGAACCGTAATCCTCATGACTCCGACTGGCAGCTCTCGGAGTCCTCGTACGACAACACCGGTGGTCTCGGTGCCGATACCTGGCGGCACGTGGCCTTCGTCGAGCAGGGAAAAGAGCGCATCGAGGAGGCTCGCGAGAGCGGTCGCCGACTCGTCGGTCTCGGAATGCCCACGATCGGCCCGCCGAAGCCGCGCGGCTCGACTGACGGTGAAGACCTCTCCGGAGCCGACACGACGCCGCCCGATACCCCTGATTTCCGATGGCTCATGTCGTCGGACGTGTGCAAGCACTGCACGAACGCCGGTTGCCTCGATGTCTGCCCGACGGGCGCCCTGTTCCGCACCGAGTTCGGCACCGTCGTGGTGCAGGAAGATGTCTGCAATGGTTGCGGCACCTGCGTCGCGGGCTGCCCGTTCGGCGTCATCGAGCGCCGCAAGGACGGCATTGCCGCTCCCAAGACCAACCGGGACTTCACCGCGGGCGAGCAGGCCCCGACTCCGAATGTCGGTGTCGCCCAGAAGTGCACGCTCTGCTACGACCGGCTCACCGAAGGGCAGACGCCCGCCTGCGCGCAGACCTGCCCGACGACGTCGATCAAGTTCGGGAGCACCGAGGAGCTCGCGAAGATCGCGCGCGCCCGAGTGCGCGAGTTGCGCAAGCAGGGGCTCACCGAGGCGCGTCTCTACGGCGCAAACCCGAATGATGGTGTCGGCGGAACGGGTTCGATCTTCCTGCTGCTGGATGAGCCGGAGGTGTACGGGTTGCCGCCGGATCCGCGGGTGGGCACGAAGGATCTCCCGCGCATGTACAAGCGCGCCGGGCTTGCCGCACTCGGAATGATCGCCGCGGTGGCCGCCGCGTTCCTGACGGGGGGGCGCAAGTGATGCGGGCCGAATCGATCACGAAGATGGGTGCGCACAAGTGACACTCTCCGACTTCGACAGCTACCGCCCACCGGAGCCTCCGCGAAAGCCTGGCGGCAAGCGTCGCCGCCGGCGTTCGGGCGGCGGCGGACGCAGCGACGGTTCACGCGAGATGGCGATGGTGCCGGACGCCGACTTCACCTCGTACTACGACCGTCCGATCGTCAAGGCTCCGCCGTGGGAGGAGCCGATCGGCATTTACCTGTTCCTCGGTGGTCTTGCCGGTGGATCCTCGTTGCTCGCCGCCGGCGCGCAGTTCACGAAGAATGTGAAGCTGCGTCGCAACAGCCGCATCGCTGCGATCGCTGCAGCAGGAGCGGGCGCTATGGCCCTCATCGTCGACCTGGGTCGTCCGGAGCGCTTTCTCAACATGTTCCGCACCTTCAAGCTGTCATCGCCGATGAGCGTCGGGTCATGGATTCTCGGGGCCTTCAGCGCCGGCGCGGGAGTCGCCGCGGTCGCGGAGGTGGACCGCATGACGAAGGAGCGCTTGCCGCTGGGGCCGCTGCGCAAGTTGCTGCGCATCGCGGAGCCGCCCGCGGGCGTGGTCTCTGCGGTGTTCGCGGCTCCGCTCGCTGCATACACCGGAGTGCTGCTCGCAGACACGGCGAATCCGACGTGGAACGAGGCGAAGGAGGATCTCTCCTTCGTGTTCGTGAGTTCGGCGAGCCTCGCTGCTGGCGGACTCGGCATGATCACGACCCCGGTCGCAGACGCGCGGCCGGCTCGGGTGCTGGCGGTCGTGGGCTCAGCGGCGGAGCTGCTCGCCGACGAGGTGATGGAGCGGCGCATGGATCCGGTCGCAGCCGAGCCGCTGCACCATGGCACGCCGGGGAAGATGATGAAGTGGAGTAAGCGCCTCGCCGCTATCGGCGGTCTGGGAGCGCTGCTCGGTGGACGCTACCGACCGGTCGCGATCGCCTCCGGTGCCGCGCTGCTCGCGGCGTCGGCGCTGACCCGTTTTGGCGTGCTGCACGCGGGAATCCACTCGACCGAAGATCCGCGCTACACGATCGTTCCGCAGAAGAGACGCCTGGAGGCGCGGCGCCGAGCCGGCATCGTCGACGACTCGATCACGACCGCGGAGTAGCACACGGCCGCTGCGCAGCCATGCGTCAGCGGATCGTGATCCCGCTCCCCGCGACGGTCTCGCCAATGACCGGATGGCCGGGGATCTCTCCCACGATGAGCAGACCACCGGACGTCTGCGCATCGGCCAGCAGTACCAGTTCTTCTTCACTGAGATCGGCCTCGACCTCGAGGTGCGGCCGCACCCAATCGAGATTGCGGCGCGATCCGCCGGGAATGAAGCCCTCGTCGAGTGATCGTCTCGCGTCGTCGATGATCGGGACCGCGCGCGAATCGAGTACCGCGCCGACGCCTGAGGCGCGAGTCATCTTGAAGAGGTGGCCGAGCAGACCAAATCCGGTCACATCGGTAGCGGCCTTGACGCCGGCGGCGACCGCCGCTTGGGCGGCTTCGCGGTTGAGCTGCACCATCTGCGCAATTGCGTGGTCGAAGACCTCACCGGTCTGCTTGTGTCGGTTGTTCAGCACGCCCACACCGATCGGTTTGGTGAGAGTGAGGGGAAGGCCGGCCTCGGCTGCGTCGTTTCGCATGAGGTGCTCGGGATCGACGATGCCGGTCACGGCCATGCCGTACTTCGGTTCAGGGTCGTCGATCGAGTGCCCGCCCGTGACCGGACACTTGGCCTCGGCGGCAATGTCGAGGCCGCCGCGCAGCACCTCGGTGAGGAGTTCCATCGGCAGAACCTCCCGGGGCCAGCCGACGAGATTGAGTGCGGAGATCGGGGTGCCGCCCATGGCGTAGATGTCGGAGAGCGCGTTCGCGGCGGCGATGCGCCCCCAGTCGTATGCGTCATCGACGACGGGGGTGAAGAAGTCGGTGGTGGAGAGGATCGCGAGATCGTCGCGCACGAGCACGGCTGAGGCGTCGTCGCCGTCGTCGAGTCCGACGAGCACATCCTGCGAGGTCTGGCCGACGAGCCCACGAACGGCATCTTCGAGTTCGCCCGGAGGGATCTTGCAGGCGCAGCCGCCTCCGTGAGCGTAACCGGTCAACCGAGTGGGGTGCTGCGCCGAGGTCATGCCCTGATCGTAACCCTTTCGCAGTGCACTGACGAGGCACCTGCACTGAACACTGACGAGCCACCTGTGACGTGTAGGATCCTGAGCGGAGGCGTCAGGGTTCCTGGTGGGCCCCCCGGTCTTCAAAACCGGTGAGGCCGAGTACCTCGGTCTGGCGGGTTCGATTCCCGTCCGCCTCCGCCAACTTCACAGGCTCATTCGGCGCCAGATCAGCGGGAGAGCCCGGAATTGCAGCTGTATTCCCGGATTGGAATATTGTAAAGGCTCGAGGAGGTGCCTATGGGAGGGACATCGGTGAGCGGCTCTGGGCCCGGATCCGGCGATCCCCGTCGGCGCATTCCCCGCACCGATCACCTGCTCGCCCTGTCTGCGGTCGTTGACGCGCGAAAGCGCCTCAGCGAGGAGGCACTCCGTGGTCTCATCTCGCGAGCGCAGGACGCTGCGCGGGCCGGGGAGATTCAGCCCGAGGACGTCGAGCGAGTCATCGAACTCGAGGTTGCGCAGAGCTCCGCGCTGTCACTGCGCGGCGTGATCAACGCCACCGGCATTGTCGTGCACACGAACCTGGGGCGGGCCCCGCTCTCTGACAGCGCGGTTCGAGCGCTCGCGTCCGCCGCCGGCTATGTCGATGTCGAAATGGACCTTGCGACGGGGAAGCGCAGCAGCCGTGGTGCCGGCGCTCGGGCCGCGTTGCTCGAGGCGTGCCCGGCAGCCGAGGATGCGTTGATTGTCAATAACGGTGCCGCGGCATTGCTGCTCGCAGTCACGGCCTTCGCGGGCGTCGGCTCCGGAAACGGCGCGGGCATCGGCAGCCGTGCCCGCGAAGTCATCGTGAGCCGCGGCGAACTCGTCGAGATCGGTGCCGGTTTCCGTCTGCCAGATCTTATGGAGACGACCGGCGCAAGGCTGCGGGAGGTCGGCACGACCAATCGGACGCACCTCGACGACTACGCTCGCGTAATCGGGCCCGAAAGCGGTTGCCTGCTCAAGGTGCATCCGAGCAACTTCCGCGTGCACGGCTTCACTGCGGAGGCAGAACTCCCGGTACTTCGACGCCTCGCCGATGCGCACGACCTACCGCTCGTGGTCGACCTCGGCAGCGGCTTGCTGCACCGGGACGACGTGCTTCCTGATGAGCCTGATGCGAGTAGCGCGCTCGCGGCGGGAGCCCACCTCGTCATCGCAAGCGGTGACAAGCTCTTCGGGGGCCCCCAGGCCGGGCTGATCCTCGGCAGTCGCGACATGATTCAGCACTTGGCGAAGCACCCGCTCGCCCGAGCCGTGCGCAGTGACAAGCTGACCCTCGCGGCGATCGAGGCGACCTTGCGAGGCGGAGCCACGCCGGTGCACGAGGCGCTGCACGCCGACCGTGACCGACTGCGCGCCCGAGCCGAGGCGCTGGCCACCGCGGTCGGTGGCCGCGTCGTCGCCCATGACGGCCGGGTCGGCGGAGGGGGAGCGCCCGGCCAGCCCTTGCCGGGCTGGGCGGTTGAACTGCCGGAGGCGCTCGCCGAGCCGCTCCGCCTTGGGGATCCGGCGGTACTCGCCCGCGTGCACCGGGGCGCGTGCCTACTCGACCCGAGATGTGTGCCAGAACGCGACGATGCACGACTGGTCGCTGTCGTTCAGGCAGCGCTGGGAGCGCGTGAGCCACGTGCCTGAGATGCACGTCATCGCGACCGCCGGGCATGTCGATCACGGGAAGTCGACGCTTGTTCGTGCCCTCACCGGCATGGAGCCCGATCGCTGGGCTGAAGAGCGTCGCCGCGGGCTCACGATTGACCTCGGGTTCGCCTGGACTGCGCTGCCCTCGGGAAGCGAGGTCGCGTTCGTCGATGTGCCGGGGCACGAACGCTTCCTGTCGAACATGCTCGCCGGGGTCGGTCCGGCGCCCGTGGTGTGCTTCGTCGTCGCAGCAGACCAGGGGTGGCAGGCGCAATCGAGCGACCATCGCGACGCGGTGACCGCACTCGGCATCGAGCGAGGTCTGGTCGTCGTCACCCGGGCCGATCGTGCGGATGCGGTCAGACTGGAGCAGACGCTGGATGAAGTCCGGGCGCAGTTGCGGGGCACTCCGCTTGCAGATGCACCCGTGGTGATCGTGTCCGTTCGCGAGGATTCCGAATCCGGAATCGTATCGAGCGGACTCGACGACCTCCGCCTGGCACTTGACGAGGTACTCGGATCCGCCCCGGCTCCTGATTCCGAGGCGCGGGTCAGGCTCTGGATCGATCGCTCGTTCACGATTCGTGGTGCCGGAACGGTCGTCACCGGCACGCTGACGGCGGGATCGCTGGAAGTGGGCGACCGACTCGATCTTGTGGGTACCTCGAATGTGAGAGAGACGAGTGCACGGGGCCTCCACAGCCGAAATACTGCCGCAGTTCGCGTCAGCCCACAGACTCGAGTGGCGGTGAACCTGCGCGACATTGCTGCGACGGAAGCGCATCGAGGCGATGCGCTAGTGACGCCGGACGCCTGGACGATCGTCGATGCCGTAGACGTGAGACGGACCATGGGGCAACCTCTCGATGAGGCGCCTCGGCAGCTGATCGCGCACATCGGCACCGCCGAGGCGCAGGTCAGGTTGCGGCCCTTTGACGGCGATTACGCCCGATTGCACCTGGATCGTGCGTTGCCGTTGCAGATCGGCGACCGGCTCGTGCTCCGTGCGCCGGGCGGGCGCTCGGTGTTCTCCGGTGCGCTCGTGCTCGATGTGGATCCGCCGGAGCTGGCACGCCGCGGTGATGGTGCTCGGCGGGCCCTCGTGCTGGCCGAGCGGCCTGAGGCCGGCGATCCCGCGGCAGAAGTCGCGCGACGCGGAGCGGTGCGCGTGGATGAACTCCGACGTTTCGGCATTCGCATCGCCGACGCCGCGGCACCGCCCGAGACCGCGCGAGCGGTACGGGTGCAGGGCGCGGACTGGTGGGTGCATACGGAGACGCTGCGCGGATGGGCCCACACTCTCAACGACGCGGTCGCGCACCGACTGCGAGAGGATCCGCTCGCACCAGGCCTCACCCAGGGCGCTGCGTCGGACCTCCTGCTGCGCAGGGAGCCTCCGCTCCCCGCGACACTGCTGCCCGTGGTGGTGCACGCCGCCGAGCTCGAGTCTGCCGGGGGAGCGCTCCGCCCGAAGGGGCATCGACTCGATCTCGGTGACGCAGAAGCCGCGGTATCGACGTTGGAAGAGCGGCTGCGTGAGCATCCGTTCGCCGCCCCCGAGGCCGATGACCTGGCCGCGCTGCACCTCGGTGCGCGACAACTCGCGGCAGCTGAGCGAGCGGGACGATTGCTGCGTTTGACGGGCGGCGTCGTACTCTCACCGC
This sequence comes from Leucobacter sp. GX24907, assembly GCF_053567335.1. Lineage (NCBI taxonomy): Bacteria > Bacillati > Actinomycetota > Actinomycetes > Micrococcales > Microbacteriaceae > Leucobacter > Leucobacter sp. GX24907. The sequence continues at coordinate 241,175 of NZ_JBSGPD010000004.1, forward strand.
AGGCCCCCGCTCTCGCCATGCGGAGACTCGCCGCGCTGGGCCAACCGTTCACAACGAGCGAGGCCAGACAGGTGCTCGGAACGACGCGGAGAGTCGCGATCCCGCTGCTCGAGCACCTTGATGCTCGTGGGTGGACGCATCGCATCGATGAGACTCACCGCTCAGTTGCCCGCTGAGGTTGAAGCTCTACTGTGCCGTCACCCGAGTGTGCCGTCACCCGAGGCCGGTCACGCGAAAGCGCCCTCGCCCGAGGGCGAGAGCGCTTCGGCGAGCGGTCTCGAGACCGAGTGCTCGCAGGCCTTAGTGCTTCTTGACGGTTGCGCTCGGGATCAACCCGAACGCCAGCCAGAAGCCGACGACGTCCATGAGCAGGCCGCCCATGAACAGCTCCACCTCGAGCCCCGGTGTACTGAATGCGATCGACATCACCCAGAAACCGCCGAAGACCAGCAGGAGCGAGATCACGAAACCGGCGATTGCTCCTGCGCCAGACGACTTCTGTTCAGCGGGAACGAACAGGTTGTTCTCGGACATGCTGCTCCTTGCATCATCGAATCGCCCGAACCGATCGGGCATCTTTGTCCAGTGTAGTTGTTCTCACGACGCGCCGGAAACTGCGCCGGAGCCAGCGCCGTGAGCGGTGTCGTCAGTGCTGCTCGGCGAGGCGCTGCTGCGCTTCGATGATCAGCTGCTCGGCATCGGCTGCCGAGCCCCACGCGTCGACCTTGACCCACTTGCCGGGCTCGAGATCCTTGTAGTGCTCGAAGAAGTGCTCGATCTCCTTGCGGGTGTACTCCGGGATGTCGGCGACGTCCTGGATGTGCGCCCAGCGAGGATCCTTGTGCTGTACCGCGATGACCTTGTCATCGCCGCCGGCCTCGTCACTCATCTTGAGCACGCCGACGGGGCGCACCTTCACTCCGACTCCGGGGAACACCGGGTAGTCGAGCAGCACGAGCACGTCGAGCGGATCACCGTCTTCGCCGAGGGTCTCTTCGAAGAATCCGTAGTCGGTGGGGTACACGAACCCGGTGTAGAGCACGCGGTCGAGATATACGCGACCAGTCTCGTGGTCGACCTCGTACTTGTTACGGCTCCCCCTAGGGATCTCGATGACGGCGTCGAATGCTGCGGTCATTCACGGCTCCTTGTGTTCGTGCTGCTGATCTTGCGGTGATTCGGAAGATCTTGCGCTCATGCGGTCGATTCGGAGCCAAGCGTACCGGAGGATCGGACGGTTCTGGCGGCGACGGGTAGCGTATGATGCATGACGCGCATGCCGAGACTCGATGCGGCCGTCGCCGATGCTCGGACCGCGGTGCGACGCACGCTTGCCGAGTGGAGCGCGGAACGGACGAATCCGGGGGAACGACCGGCACCACTAGTGCTGGTCGCGCTCTCGGGAGGATCAGACTCTCTTGCACTCGCCGCCGCGCTCGCATTCGAGGCTGAGCGGGCAGGGTGCAGGGCCGGCGCCGCGATCATCGATCATGGCTTGCAGTCGGGCTCGGAGCAGATTGCTGCTCGCGCTGCTGCCGTGGCCGGGCAGCTCGGTCTCGCTCCCGTGGTGGTGCGCAGGATCGCGGTCCCCGGGGGATCCGTCGGCCCTGAGGCCGCGGCGCGAATGGCGCGCTACGCTGCGCTCGAGACGATCCGCGCAGATATCGGTGCGGAGTTGCTCCTCACTGCGCACACGCGGGATGACCAGGCGGAACAAGTACTGCTCGCCCTCGCTCGAGGATCTGGAACGCGCAGCATCTCGGGGATCCCCGTCGAGCGAGGCGCGATCCGGCGCCCCTTCTTGCGCGCCACCCCAGAAATCGACCGTGCGACAACCGAACGCGCCTGCTCGGCTCAGGGGCTTGAGCCCTGGCACGACCCGCAGAACCTCGACCCGGCCTTCACCCGCGTGCGGGTGCGCCACCGCATCTTGCCGATGCTCGAAGCAGAACTCGGGCCGGGTGTCGCCCGGGCACTCGCCCGCACGGCCGACCTCACGCGCGAAGACGCTGAAGCCCTCGACGAGATGGTCGACGAAATGATCGAAGAACTCGTCGAACCTGCTGAGGCTGGAATCGCGGCGTCGGTCGGTGCGCTCGCAGCCAATCCCGCGGCCCTGAGGAATCGCATCATCAGGAGGATCGCCGCAGATGAATTCGGAGAGACTCTGAGTCGGGAGCACACGCTTGCGATCGCCGAGCTGGTCACCGCCTGGAGGGGCCAGGGCCCCATCAATGTGCCGGGGATCTCGGTTTCTCGTAGGGGCGGACTCCTCGTGTTCTCACGTCAGCGGGGCTCTCCCCGCGTACAGTAGTCGCATGGATTCGAAGCATCTGGGAGACAGGCTCACTGTCGTACTGCACACCGAAGAGGAGCTGCGCTCGAGACTGGCGGAGCTCGCCCGTGAGATCGAGACCGACTACGGGTTCGGTGCTCCCGATGAACCGGCGGCGACAGACGCTCAGCCGCCCTTGCTCGTCGGCGTGCTCAAGGGTGCCGTCATGGTGATGGCGGACCTGGCGCGGGAGCTGCGCTTCCATGCGCAAATGGATTGGATGGCCGTTTCGTCGTATGGAGCCAGCACGAAGTCGAGCGGTGTCGTGCGAATCTTGAAGGATCTCGACACTGATATCACCGGGCGCGATGTGCTGATCGTCGAAGACATCATCGACTCCGGTCTCACGCTTTCCTGGCTGAAGGAGAACCTTGAGTCGCGCGGGGCGAAGTCGGTGCGCATCTGCACCATGCTGCGCAAGCCCGAAGCGCTGAAGGTCGACGTCGATGTCGCGTACGTCGGCTACGACATTCCGGTGGAGTTCGTCGTGGGCTACGGCCTTGACTACGCGGAGGATTATCGGAACCTGCGCGACGTCGCCATCCTCGCGCCCCATGTGTATGGCGGCGACGCATAGACGGACGCGAAGCGTTCGTCGCGTCGCCGGTGCCGCCCACGGCGGCAGCCTACGGAGCGTAGCGCGGGGCGGGCGACGCATAGACGGACGCCTTCTCTGTCAGCTCTGAGCGGAACCGGGCGCTCCCAAAGGGGGAATCCCAGAGCGATGTCCGTGCCCTCGACTACGCTGATGGGCGTCCGTACCCTTTTCGGTACGCCCAGGTAGAAAGGCCCCGACTTGGCACCTAAGTCTGAGAAGTCAGAGCAGAGCGAGAAGACATCGCCTCTGAAGAGGCTGTGGCGTGGCCCGCTGCTGTACCTCATCCTCGCCCCGCTGATCGTGCTGATCGGGTGGTCGCTGCTCTCGGGCAGTGGCGTCCGTGAGGTCTCCACGCAGGATGGGCTGGAGATGCTCGCCGATGGCAAGGCGGTCAAAGCCGAGCTCATCGACGGCGACCAGCGAGTCAACCTCGAGCTCGCGAAGGTCGATAAGGAGGCGGGGTCGAAGGACGTCTTCTTCTTCTACGTGACGCAGCGCGGAGAGGATGTCGTTCAGGCGGTCGACGACGCGAAGCTGAAGGACGGCTTCACCGACCAGGTGCCGCAGCCGAACCCGCTGTGGTCGCTCCTCGGCTTCATGCTTCCGCTACTGATCATTGGCCTACTGATCTGGTGGATGTTCTCGTCGATGGCCGGCGGCGGCGGTCGCGGTGTCATGCAGTTCGGCAAGAACAAAGCGAAGCTCGTCTCCAAGGAGATGTCGCAGGTCACATTCGCGGACGTTGCCGGAGCTGACGAGGCGGTCGAGGAGCTGCACGAGATCAAGGACTTCTTGCAAGATGCCTCGCGTTTCCAAGCGGTTGGTGCGCGCATCCCGAAGGGCGTGCTGCTGTACGGTCCGCCCGGTACGGGGAAGACGCTGCTCGCGCGCGCGGTCGCGGGAGAGGCGGGGGTCCCGTTCTACTCGATCTCCGGTTCCGACTTCGTCGAGATGTTCGTCGGTGTGGGTGCGAGCCGAGTGCGCGACCTGTTCAAGGAGGCCAAGACGAACGCGCCGGCGATCATCTTCGTCGATGAGATCGACGCGGTCGGCCAGCGACGCGGTCAGGGCATGGGCGGCGGTCACGACGAGCGTGAACAGACGCTGAACCAGCTGCTGGTCGAGATGGACGGCTTCGATCCGAAGACGAACGTGATTCTGATTGCGGCGACGAACCGCCCGGATATGCTCGACCCCGCGCTACTGCGTCCGGGCCGCTTCGACCGGCAGATCGGTGTCGACAACCCGGACATGCCGGGGCGCCGCAAGATCCTCGAGGTGCATTCGAAGGGCAAGCCGCTTTCGAAGAACGTCGATCTTGACACGGTCGCTCGCAAGACCCCCGGTTTTTCTGGTGCGGATCTCGCGAACGTGCTCAACGAGGCGGCACTGCTGACTGCGCGTTCGAACGCGCAGCTCATCGATAACCGGGCCCTCGACGAGGCAATCGACCGCGTCATCGCCGGCCCCCAGAGGCGTACCCGAGTGATGAAGGATCGTGAGAAGCTCATCACGGCCTACCACGAGGGCGGTCACGCACTGGTCGCCGCTGGTCTGAACCATACGGATCCGGTGACGAAGATCACGATCTTGCCTCGCGGACGTGCGCTCGGCTACACGATGGTGATTCCGCTCGAAGACAAGTACTCGGTGACGCGCAACGAGCTGCAGGATCAGATCGCCTATGCACTGGGCGGACGAGTCGCAGAGGAACTCGTCTTCCACGATCCGACGACTGGGGCGGGGAACGATATCGAGAAGGCGACCAGCACGGCCCGCAAGATGGTGACTGATTACGGCATGTCGGCGACGGTTGGTCCGGTGAAGCTCGGACAGGCGCAGCCGGGCGCATTCCTCGGTGAGTTCGGTCAGAGCCGTGACTACTCCGAGGGTATCGCCGCGACGGTGGATCAGGAGGTGCGTGCGCTTCTTGAGCAGGCGCACGATGAGGCCTATCAGGTGCTCGTCGAGAACCGCGACGTCCTCGACCGACTGGCACGTGAACTGCTTGAGAAGGAGACCCTCGACCACCACCAGATCGCCGCAGTCTTCCATGATGTGAAGAAGCTGCCAGAGCGATCAACCTGGCTCTCGAGCGGCGACCGACCGGTATCAGACCGGCCGCCGATCGAGGTGCCCCCGATCGCGCAGACCGACGATGCGACGCCCGGTGATCCGGTGCCCGGTGATTCGGCGCCCGGTGATTCGGCGCCCGACGAGAGCGCGTCGCGCCCTCCTTCATCACAGCCCGGGGAGCAGCCGGAGCGATGAGCGGCAGCGTCGACCGTGCGCGCGTCGCATCCGCGGTGCGCGAGCTGCTGCTCGCGATCGGCGCCGATCCCGACGAAGCAGAGCTTGCGGCGACGCCCGCCCGCGTCGCCGATGCCTACGCGGAGTTCTTCTCGGGTATGGGCGTCGATCCGGTGCAGCACCTTGCAGATGCGCTGCCCGTCGGTGACGAGACCGGCGAGCTCGTATTGCTGCGCGACATCGATCTCCGATCGGTGTGCGAGCATCACCTGCTGCCGTTCCGCGGTCGGGCTCACATCGCGTACCGGCCCGCCGAACGAGTGGTGGGTCTCAGCGCGCTGCCTCGCGTCGTCGATACGCTCGCCTCACGCCCGCAGGTGCAGGAGCGACTCGGGGAGCAGATCGCCGATGCGCTGGAGGAAGGGTTGCGGCCGGCCGGCGTGCTCGTCGTGCTCGAAGCAAGCCACGGCTGTGTGAGCTATCGCGGCATCAGGCAAGCCGATGCCACCACGGTGACGGTCGCATCTCGTGGGGAGCTGGGAGAGGCTGCGTCCCGTGCCGAGATCATGACGCTCATTGGAGGCCCCCGTTGACTCTCGTGATGGGGGTGCTGAATGTCACCCCTGATTCGTTCAGTGACGGCGGGAGTTTTGACACCGTCGAGCGGGCGATCGAGCGAGGCATCGAGCTTGCTGCTCAGGGCGCTCACATCATCGATGTAGGTGGGGAGTCCACGCGGCCGGGCGCCAAGCCCGTGGCGCGCGAAGAGGAGCTTCGCCGGGTTCTACCGGTTGTGCGTGGGCTGGCTGACCGTGGGCTTATCGTCTCCATCGACACTCTGCACGCCGAGACCGCGCAAGCCTGTGTGGCTGCGGGCGCGCGCTACATCAACGACGTGTCGGGAGGCACGCACGATCCGGCTATGCTCGCCGCTGCCGCGTGGGCCTCAGCCGAGCACGGTGCCAGCTTCATCATCAGCCATTGGCGCGGGATCCCCGATCCGGAGTATCAGCGTTCCGACTACGCGGACCTGATCGCGGAGGTATGCGGTGCACTGCATCGACAGGCCGAGGCCGCACTGGGGGCCGGGGTCGATCCCACGCACATCATGATCGACCCGGGACTGGGGTTCGACAAGACCGGCGCGCAGTGCTGGCAGCTCCTCGCGGCCATGCCCGAGCTTCGTTCTCTCGGGTACCCGGTACTCATCGGGGCTTCACGGAAGCGGATGCTCGCCGAAGTCCTGGCCGAGCTGCCGGGCGATGCACGGCATCGCGGCCCAGAAGCGAGGGATCTTGCGACGTCAGTCGTGAGCGCGCTTTCGGCCGAAGCGGGAGCCTGGGGTGTTCGCGTGCACGACGTGCCGGGCACGGTGCAGGCGCTTGCCGTCCAAGACGCGTGGCGAAACGGCGACACGGATTGGAACGCGCGGCGCGGTTCGGTCGTGAACGGTGCCGCAGTGAGCGACACGGCCGTGAACAGTGCGGTGGCAAGCGGTGCGGTGGCGAACGGCTCGGGTGACCGCATCTCGCTCACCGGGCTCGAGGTATTCGCCCATCACGGTGTGTTCGACTTCGAACGGGAGCAGGGTCAGCGCTTCCTCATCGACGCCGAAGTCTCGGTTGACCTGGCGGCGGCGGCCCGTGGCGACGAGCTTGCTCGCACCGTGCACTACGGGGAACTGGCAACGGCGATCGGTGAAGCAGTGGAGCGCGATCCCGTCGACCTCATTGAGACCGTCGCCGAGCGCGTTGCACAGGTCGTGCTCGCATTCGATGGTGTCTCGTCGGTGACGATCACAGTGCATAAACCGGACGCGCCGATCCCCGTGACGTTCGGGGACGTGTCGGTGACGATCGTACGACGACGGGCGGGTGATCGCGTGTGATCGCGCAGATAGTACCGGTGCTCTTCGCATTCGGCGCCAACCTCGGAGACCGAGGGGAGACGATCCGCGCGGCCCAGCGCGAACTCGCCGCTGCCGACGGAGTACGCGGATTCCGCGCCTCGCCCTTGCGCGAGACCATCGCGCTCACGACTGACGGCCCGGATCCGGATGCCCCTCGGTACCTGAACGGTGTCGCGACGGCCGAGAGCTCATTATCTCCGCACGATCTGCTTGATCTCATGCAAGATATCGAGAATCGACACGGTCGCATCCGCGACGCGCGCTGGGGGGATCGCACCCTCGACATTGACTTGATCCTCTACGGCGGACGAGTCATCAACGATGAGCGACTGCGTGTTCCCCATCCCCACGCCCACGAGCGCGACTTCGTGCTCGCACCGTGGCTCGACTTGGAACCCTCCGCCGTGCTGATGGGGCACGGACGCGTGGCCGAGCTACTGGAACGCCTGGGCGACACCACGCGCCCGTTCGCGGAGCCATCACATGAACCGGACCGATCTGGCGAGCACCGTGTCTAGCCCGAGCCATGTCTCACCACTGGTTCTGGCGGCCGCTACGGCGCTCGCCGCAGCGGCCGGTGTACTGCTGCAGGTCGCACGGTCATCCCGGGGATACGCGCCGCTGATTCCGCCGCTCACGCTGCCGGCGACGCTTGTGCTCTTCGCGCTCGCGGTACTCGTGCTCGGTCTGATGCTGCGCCGAGCGGTGCGACGAGAGACCGGCGGGAACGTCAATCCGTCGACCGCCGTGCTGATCCTCGCAGCCGCACGCGCGAGCCTGTTCGTGGGAGTAGTCTTCGGCGGATTCGGCGCGGGACTCGCGCTTTCGCTGCTCGGACGCAGCGTGCCTGCCGCTGTCGGAACCTGGCTGCCGATGGTCCTGGTGCTCGGTGCCGGGTTGGTGTTGGCAGTGTGCGGAGTGATCGCTGAGCGCTGCTGTCGCATCCCGCCTCCTGAAGACGGGGAAGGTGAGGCCGAGGAAGGGCCTGAAGCAGATCCGGATACCGGGATCGCCACCGCCTAAGCGCCGAACCCCCTCGCTAGAGTGGGAACGTGACTATCGAAGGCAGCGCTGACAGCGCAGACGAGGTTTCGACTCAGACGGTCGGACGTTCGGCAGATGCGACGTCAGGAGGAGCGCCTGGTTCTTGGCATGATCCGGGGTGGCACCGTGTCTCACCGAAATACGCCTGGGCCGACCTCACGCTCAACCTGCTCTTCGTGCTGATCGTCGGCATCGCATTTGCGATCGTCGCGCTCGTCAGTTCGGATAGTGCGCCGCTCGGTGTGCTCATCGGGTTGCCCACGGCTGCGCTCCTGCTGCTCGTCAACGCCCTCCTCGCCTTCCGACGTGTTCGCGCCATTGGCTATGTGCTGAGAGAAGACGACTTGCTGTTCAGGCGCGGCATTTTGTTCGAACGCATCATCGCGGTGCCGTACGGGCGACTGCAGCTCGTCGATGTCACGCGGGGCCCACTGCTGCGTGCGCTCGGCCTCTCGACATTGAAGTTCGTGACGGCTTCTGCTGCGACCGGGGTCAATCTGCCGGGTCTGCCGGAACATGAGGCCGAGCAACTGCGCGACAAGCTCGTGGCACTCGCTGAAACGAGACGGTCGGGACTGTGACTGAACCAAGAGAAGAGCCCAGAGAAGAGCCCGGAGAAGCGACGAAGGAGATTTCGAGCGACTCAATCAGCTCTGTCGACTCGGCGGGTTCCGAAGCTCCCATGGATGGGCTGCCCGGAGCGCAGGCGGGCGACGGGTGGCGGCGCATGCATCCGTTCACGCCACTTCTGCAGGGCGGCCTCGCACTCATCGTCATCGCGGGCATCCTGGTCGCAAACTTCCGCGACCGGCTCATCGAACTGTTCGTGGATGCGCGCTTCGACGGGAGTCCCGACGCGTCATCCGAACGGGACCTCCTCGACCTCTTCAATTATCTTGCGGAAGAGGGGCTGCTGCTCGTCGTTATCGGCGGCCTGCTTGCAGTGGTCCTGCTGATCCTGCTCTTCTCGTGGTTGAGCTGGCGCATGCACAGCTACCGCATCTCTAACGATGAGGTCGAAGCTCGGCAGGGCATCGTCTTCAAACGGCACCGCCGGGCCCCGTTGCAGCGCATCCAGAGTGTCAACCTGCAGCGTCCCCTCCTGGCTCGCATGCTTGGGCTCACCAAGATCGACGTGCAGACGGCCGGACAAGGCGGCAAAGTCGAACTCGCGTATCTCGCGCACCGGGATGCGAAGACCGTGCGCGAGCAGATCATCCGCAGTGCTGCCCGTTCTCGAGGTGCGATCGAAGGTCCCGAGGATGCTCCGCAGCATTCCGACCAGGCTGCTCTGAGCGCGGCCCCTGCGTTGCCTACTGAGGTTCCTGTGTCGCCGACCGCGGCACTGGACCGCCGAGTACTCGACTTCGCTGATGCCGACATCGATCACGCTGCCGAGCGAGAGGGTGTACTGGTGCGCGTGCCCGTCGGGCGTCTCGTACTCGGCATCTTGCTGGGCTGGGAGATGATCGCGCTGCTCGTCGTGGTGGCGGCCATGATTGTCGGCAGCTTCTGGAACCTCGGTGTGCTCGCCGGTTTCGTACCTGCCGGCATCGTCTTCGCGGGCCTCCTCTTCTCCCAATTCAACAAGGGCTTCAATTTCACCCTGACCCGCTCGCGGGACGGTGTACGTGTCGGGTCGGGGCTCACTGCGACGAACACCGAATCCATCCCGTTCGGGAGGATTCATGCGGTCGAAGCGCGGCAGCCGCTCGGGTGGCGACCGTTCGGCTGGTGGCGGGTGCGCATCACGACGGCCGGTTACTCGGCCGCTCAGGCCGGGCAGAATCCGATCCAGAACGTCGTATTGCCGGTCGGCCCTGAGCGGGACGTGCTTCGTGTGCTCGAGGCGCTGCTGCCTGCGACCGGAGCCGAAGAGCGTGACATCGAGTCGTTGAGGAACGGGCTTTCGGGCCCAGGAAGTGGATACACGGGTGGAGGATCGCGATCCGGGATCGTTCTCTGGTGGGGACGCCGTCGAGCGGGCATCCTCTTGGAGGGCGCGGACCGGGCAGGCGAAGAGATCCAGAACCCGGAGCGTGCGACTCTGCGGGTGCGGAAAGGGGCGCTGACCCGTGGGTTCGTCGTCATGCCGGTGCTGCGGGCCCAGTCTGTGCAGCTGCGCCGCCCGGCAGTCCACCGTCTGCTCGGACTCGCTTCGCTTCAAGCGCACACTGTGCTCGGGCCCGTTACCGTGCAGATGCGCGGGCTCGACCTGACAGTTGCACGGTGCCTGTTCGATCGGTTGGCGGAAACCGTCGTTCGCGTGCAGAACGCAGAGCGGCATGATGCGGTGCAGAGTGACGTGCACAGCGTCGCGCAGGATGCCGATCTGCAGGTCGACCCGTGGGGCGAACAGCGGATCGACGGAGGCCAGGCATGAGCGGAACAGCAGCATCACGGCTGGGTATCGGCATCGTCGGTGCCGGACGAGTGGGCCCCGTGCTCGGACGCGCGTTGGCAGGCGCCGGGCATGCGATCACCGGAATCTCCGCAGTGAGTGCGGAAAGCAGAGAACGCGCGGAGAGCATGCTGCCGGGCACACCGGTACTCGAAGTGCAGGAGGTGGTGCGCAGGTCCGAGCTCGTGCTGTTCGCCGTGCCCGGCGATGAACTGCCGTCACTGGTGCTCGGTCTCACCGAGATCGGCGCGTGGCAGCCCGGCCAGATCGCCGTGCACACCGCTGCCGAGCACGGACACAGCGTGTTTGCTCCGGCGCTTGCGAGTGGTGTGATCCCGCTCGCGCTCCATCCCGCGCTCGTCTTCACGGGTACGAGCCTCGACCTGACCCGCCTCGCCGGTGCGACAGTCGCAGTGACTGCCCCTGCGCCGGTGCTGCCGATCGGCCAGGCACTCACAGTTGAGATGGGTGCCGAACCGGTCGTTGTCGCCGAGCAGGATCGCCCGGCCTACGCGGAAGCGATCACCGCAGCGGCCGACTTCTCGCGTGCGGTCGTGCGTAACTCCACAACATCGCTGCGAGACCTCGGAATCGAGCGCTCCGATGCGCTGGTCGCCGGTGTGGTGCGGGCGGCGATCGAGGAGGAGTTGCGTGCAGCGTCTGCTGCTGAGCCCGACGCCGAGCACAACCCGGGCGGGAACGTCTAGGATTGGGGCGGCGCTTCGTGAACGATCGGTTCCGTCGCGCTTGGAATCGGATCTACGGAGGACCCCGCCCCAATGAGCGAACAGACCGCGCCTGACGCAGCTGAGGAGACCGTCGCCTTCGAACAGGAGGTCTTCGAACAGAAGCAGGTGCGCCTGGATAAGCGCGCGAAGCTCGACGCTTCGGGAGACCTCGCCGGAGGGGCATACCCCGTGACGGTTCCGGTCACGACGACGATTCCTGCCGTGCGTGAGCAGTGGGGCCACCTCGAGCAGGAGCCCGACACGGTCTCCGGTGAGACGGTCGGCGTTGCCGGGCGCGTCGTGTTCCAGCGCAACACCGGCAAGCTGTGCTTCGCGAGTCTGCAGGCAGGTGATGGAACGCGCATCCAGGCGATGGTGAGTCTCGCGAGCGTGGGTGAGGATCAGCTCGCCCGATACAAAGAGCTCGTCGACCTGGGCGACCACCTCTTCGTGCACGGCGAAGTCATCTCGAGCCGCCGCGGTGAGCTCTCGATCATGGTCGACGAATGGCAGATCGCTGCCAAGGCTATTGCTCCGCTGCCGAACATGTATGCGGAGTTGAATGAGGAGACGCGGGTGCGCCAGCGCTACCTCGACCTCATTCAGCGCGAGCAGGCACGCACCAACGTCGTGACGCGCGCGAAGACGATGGCGAGCTTGCGTCGTACCTTTGCAGATCTCGGTTTCATCGAGGTCGAGACTCCGATGCTGCAGACAATGCACGGCGGAGCCGCAGCTCGGCCGTTCGTCACGCACTCCAACGCGTTCGAGACCGAGCTCTATCTGCGCATCGCCCCAGAACTGTTCCTGAAGCGTGCGGCAGTCGGCGGGCTCGAGCGGGTCTTCGAGATCAACCGCAACTTCCGCAACGAAGGTGCTGACTCGACGCACAGCCCCGAGTTCGCGATGCTCGAGTCGTACCAGGCGTACACCGACTATCGCGGCATCGCCGACCTGACCCAGGCGTTGATCCAGAATGCCGCGATCGATGTGAACGCGGGAACAGACCGTGCGGGCACGCACGTCGTGCGGTGGGCCGATGGCACTCTCTTCGACCTGGGGGGCGATTGGGATCGCATCTCGATGTACGGCACGCTCTCGGAGGCGGTCGGTCGTGAGATCACCCCTGAAACGCCTGTCGATGAGCTGCAGTCAATCGCAGATGCCGAGGGCGTCGAAGTCAAGCTGCCGAACCATGGCAAGCTCGTCGAGGAGCTGTGGGAGCACTTCGTGAAGGACGGGCTCACCCGTCCGACGTTCGTAATGGACTTCCCGGTCGAGACGAGCCCGCTCACACGGCATCACCGCAGCATTCCTGGCGTCGTGGAGAAGTGGGACCTGTACATTCGCGGCTTCGAGTTGGCCACCGGCTACTCCGAGCTCGTCGATCCGGTCGTGCAGCGCGAGCGATTCGTCGAGCAGGCCGCCCAGGCGGCACAGGGTGACGATGAGGCGATGCGGGTGGATGAAGACTTCCTGCGCGCACTCGAGCACGGCATGCCTCCCTCGGGCGGTATGGGCATGGGCATGGATCGGCTGCTGATGGCGCTGACCGGTTTGGGGATCCGCGAGACGATCCTCTTCCCGCTCGTGAAGTGATGTGCTGAGCGTCGCTGAGCCGTATCGCTTCACGACTCCGGCTTTCTTCAGCGGGCCGAGTGCCATACCGCTATCCCAGGGACCCTGCGGAGAGGATCGGTAGAATCTGATCATGGACAACTGGTGGGCCAACGCGCTCTGGTCGATCACCCCGACCGTGCTGATCGGCATCTTCTTCTTCTCGGTGCTCAGACTGCTGCTGCGAGCGGATCGTACTGAGCGTCGTGTGTACCGCGAAATGGAAGCGGAAGAGCGGGCGAAAGCAGGGCTGCCGCCGAAGCAGAGCGCCTGACACAGTGGTCGGCTGATCCCCCTCTGCAGCCGCGTGAGCGTGGCGCAGCGCCACGACCCCGTAGGCTGGTGATCAGATCCATGTCGAGCGGCGGCGCGTGAGGGGAGGGCAAACATGGATGCTTTTCTCCTCTGGCTCTCCGGATGGCTGACGAGCTGGGCGCTCGTTCCAGTGCTGATCGACAACACCATCCGCATCGTCGCACTGTTCGTGGTTCCTCGGAATCGTCGTCCGACCTCTGGAGTGGCCTGGCTTCTCGCGATCCTCTTCCTCCCGGTTCCCGGCCTGATCCTCTTCCTCATTATCGGCAGCAAGCGCCTTCCCCGTTCCCGTGAACGGAAGCAGGCAGCGGTCAATGAGTTCGTGGCCGAGATCGCGGAGCGCGAAGAGCAGGAGCTCGTCACTCCGATGGAACAGATTCCAGACGGGATTCGGAACGCGGTGACGCTCGGGCGCTCTCTCGGTGCGCAACCGATGCTTCGCGGTAACACCGCTTCGATCTGCATCGACTACGAGGCATCCCTCGCGGATATGGCTGCTGCGATTCGTGAGGCGCGCGAGTACGTGCACGTGCAGTTCTACATTCTGGTGCTCGACAGCACCACGGCAGATGTTTTTGCGGCGATGGCGGAAGCCGCGGCGCGCGGTGTGAAGGTGCGTGTGCTGCTCGACCACATTTCGTCGGTGCGCAACCCGGGCATGCGTCGTACGGCGCGCAGGCTCACCGAGATCGGAGCGGACTGGGCCTACATGCTGCCAGTGCGCCCCTGGCGCCTGGAGTACCAGCGCCCGGATCTGCGCAACCATCGCAAGATCGTCGTAGTCGACGGCAGGGTCGGCTTCACCGGTTCGCAGAACCTGGTTGATTCGAGCTATAACAAGCGATCCAATCGGCGGCGTGGTCTGCATTGGAAAGACCTCATGGTGCGGGTCGAGGGGCCGATCGTGCTCGGGCTCGAGGCGGTATTCCAGAGCGACTGGTTCATCGAGACCGACGAGGTGCTCGGGCACCTGATCGACGACGGGGTGCCGACGCGACAGCCGGGCAAGCTCGACTGCCAGGTGGTGCCGAGTGGGCCGGGGTACGCCTCCGAAAACAACCTGCAGGTGTTCGTTTCGCTGCTCTACACCGCGGAAGAGCGCATCAGTATTACGAGCCCGTACTTCGTGCCCGACGGATCCATCATGAACGCGCTTCGCGCGGCAACCGCGCGCGGCGTCGATGTCGAACTCTTCGTCTCGGAGATCGGAGACCAGCCGATGGTCTATCACGCGCAACGCTCCTACTACGAGGAACTGCTGCGTGCGGGGGTGCGGATCATGATGTTCCGGCCGCCATACATCTTGCATTCGAAGCACTTCACGATTGATGGTCGCGTCGCGGTCTTCGGTTCCTCGAACATGGACCAGCGATCCTTCGGTCTCAACATGGAGGTCTCGATGGTCGTCCATGGGGCGAGCTTCGTACGCGACCTCGACGATGTGAACGACTACTACCGGAAGAATTCGCGAGAGCTCACTCTCGAAGAATGGGAGCGGCAGCCGCTGCCGGCCAAGCTGCTCGACGGGCTCGCCAGGCTCACCTCCGCGCTGCAATAGCTCGCACGAGGTGAATATCCTTCACCGTAGCCGAAGCTTCGACCGTGTCGTTTGGGTCTCGTTTTGGCCACATGACGATTCCCGTGTAAGGATGCATGCACCCGTCTTCGATGGAAGGAAACGCAATGGCGCGTGAAGTATCTCCACAGACCCCTGAAACCTCGGCTGCCGAGGCTACGAACGCGGCTGAGGCCCCCCGGACGAAGAAGTCCGCGGCCAAGAAGCCTGCGGCGAAAAAGCCCGCGGCCAAGAAACCTGCAGCGACGAGAGTCTCGGCGACGAAGGCTCCGGCAGCGAAGGCTCCGGCAGCGAAGAAGCCCATCGCGACGAAGAAGTCGACAAGAGGAGAATCCGCGCCAGCGCCGGCCGCCTCGAAGAGCCAGTCAACGGCAAAGGGCGGTGCGACGAAGCCGCCGAGCACGCCGGCTGCTGCGAAGGGCGGCGCCATCACCGGCAGCGCGCTCAAGGGGTCGATCGAAGGATCCGGAACCCCCGCAGAGCAAGCGACCATGCAGCGCACGCCACGCCGGCGCTCCCGACGGACGCCACGGTCGGGACCCGTCACCATCGGGCGCAGCAACTGGACAAAGATCAAGAACATCTCGGAGATGCGGCACTATTTCCGTACCGATGAGACCCCGGTCTTCTTCGTCGGAGCGACCGCCTTCAACCTCCTCGGTCTCGATCGCTGGGTGCGCGGTTTCTCGTACATCAGCTACTACGACAGCTGGGACGGTGGGCACCCGCGGGTCTTTACTCCGGTGCACAAGCCGTACGTCGAGTTCGAGAGCGGCGAAGACATCAACAATTGGTTGCTCCGGAACCACGAGGTGCGCGCCCACATCGAAGCAAAGACCCCTGCCGGCACGCGTCCGCGCATCGTCGCGGTGTTCTTCGACGAGGAGACCGAGCGGATCTGCGAGGAGCTCGACTACGAGCTGATCCTGCCCAGCCATGCACTGCGCGAGCGGCTCGATTCCAAGATCGTGACCACTCAGATCGCGGACTCCGTGGGGGTACCCAGCGTGCCGAACGTGCTCACCACGGTGCAGGACTGGGACGCACTCGTGAAGGTCACCGATGAGGCGGGCCTCGGGCAGGATCTGGTGATTCAGACCGCCTACGGTGATTCGGGCAAGACCACATACTTCGTCACCAGCGAGGCCGAGTTCGCCGAGATCGCCGATGAGGTCGCAGACGTCGAGATCAAGGTGATGAAGCGGATCAACCACCGTCCGGTAGCAATCGAAGCCGTGCTGACGCGACGGGGCACCATCGTCGGTCCGTGCATGACCGAGATCACCGGTCATGCCGAGCTGACCCCGTATCGCGGTGGATGGGCCGGCAATGAGATGTTTCCGACCGTGCTCGACGACGCGAGCCGGAGCGCCGCCATCTCACTCGTGCGCAAGCTGGGTGACCGCCTGAGCAAAGAGGGCTATCGCGGCTTCTTCGAGGTCGATGTGCTGCTCGACACCGATACCGGCGACGTGTATCTCGGGGAGCTCAACCCGCGAATCTCGGGGGCTTCGGCGATCACGAATGTGACGGCCGGCGCCTATGCCGATATGCCGCTCTTCGCCTTCCACCTGCTCGAGTACTCGGGCATCGATTTCGAGATCGACGTTGATGAGATCAATGCGCGCTGGGAGGAGCTCGCCTCGGAGGACGAGTGGAGTCACATGGTGATCAAACACACCTCCGACACGATCGAGCGCATCGATGCAGCGCCCCGCACCGGCCGGTACGTCATCGATCACCTGGGACACCTCGTCTACAGCACAGCGGGTCTCGACTGGCACTCCTTACGAGGCGAGGCAGAGGCGTATTACCTGCGCATCTACAACGCGGGCGATTACCGGTGGAAGGGTTCGGATCTCGGCATCCTGGTGACGAAGGGGCACCTCGAAGCGGAACATGGCGGGCTCACACTGCACGCGAAGTACTTGATCGATGCCATCCGAGGCATGTACCTCACCACTGTGATCGACAACGACGAGGAGTCATCGAAACCGCAGAACAACGCGAAGGGCTGACGGTCAGCGTGGGATACTGTCACGATGAGCACTGAGTACGATCCGCTTCGCGCTGGAACCGTGCCGATCATCCCCGATCACGAGTTCCCGCCCGTGACGGGCGCGATTCCGGTTCTTCCTGCGGCGTTAGCGGAAGTACCGTACCAGGTGCCCGTTTCGGAGGGCGAGGGGGCGTTCGCGCAGCCCCACGAGGTGCCGCTGTCTCCCGAGGTCGGGCCGCCGACGGGCGCGATCCCCGCAGTCAGCGCATCCCTGCCCGACGAGCATCGCGCCGCGTACCCTCCGCCGCTCGATCAGTGGCAGTTCGCGCCCTACCTCCGCTGGTCGATGCAGAACATGGAGACCTTCCTACCGGTGCACAAGATCGCGAGAGGCGGTCGCACGACTGAGTTCGGGTACCGGCCGGTCGAGCTGCGCAGTCTCATGGTTGCGCACCCCTGGGA
Source organism: Leucobacter sp. GX24907 (assembly GCF_053567335.1). Lineage (NCBI taxonomy): Bacteria > Bacillati > Actinomycetota > Actinomycetes > Micrococcales > Microbacteriaceae > Leucobacter > Leucobacter sp. GX24907. Next base: position 258,409 of record NZ_JBSGPD010000004.1, read on the forward strand.
AGACCGTGCGCTGCCCTTTGCCGACGTGATGTCATTCACGGAGGGCGATGGATGGATGGTGCTCCATCGCGGCGACATGGTCGGCGAGCAGTATCTCGGGGACTATCGACGGGGCGGTATGCATCTGCTCATGTCGGTGTCGAAGTCGCTCACCGCGACGATCGCCGGTGTGCTCTCGGTCGAGGGAGAACTCGATCTCGAGGGGCTGGTCACGCAGTATGTTCCGGATCTCGCAGGCTCGGGCTACGAGGGCGCTCTGGTGAGGCAACTCGTCGATATGCGCACCGGGGTTCGCTTCTCCGAGGAGTACCTCAATGACAATGCTGAGGTGCGGTTGTTGGAGGAGGCCATCGGATGGGCTCCGAAGCGGCATCCGGAGGTGCCCGACAGCCTGCTGGGATTCTTGGCGACGCTCGGGCAGAAGGGCCCGCACGGAGGAGCGTTCGATTACAAGTCCTGCGAAACTGATGCGCTCGGTTTCGTGATCGAGGGCGCCGTCGGTGTGCACGCCGCCGAGGTCATGTCGGAGAAGCTGTGGCAGCCGATGGGGGCCGAATATGATGCCCACGTCGGCATCGACAGCGTCGGTGGGGGCATGTTCGACGGGGGAGTGTCAGCGGCGATGCGCGACCTCGCTCGGTTCGGGCATCTCTTCGTCAACCAGGGGCGTGCGCTGGACGGTGCTCAAGTGCTGCCGGAGGAGTGGGTCGAAGATACGTTTGCGGGAGGCCCTGACTCACGTGAGGCTTTCGCGATGGCGCCCGATCAGACGTACATGCCCGGCGGAATGTACCGAAACGGTTTCTGGTTCCCGGGGCCGAGCGGCGATGTGATGCTGGCGCTCGGCATCCATGGGCAGATGATCTACATGAACCGGGTGACGGGGGTTGTCGGGGTGAAGGTGTCGAGTTGGGCGACGCCTCAGGACGCTGAGAAGTTGTTCTGGACGCTGCGCGCGTTTGATGCTGCGTCCTGGGCCCTGTCGACTGGCGCCGCCTAGCGAAAACGCGCAGCGTTTTCGGTCGGCGGCGCTGGCGCTACAGCGCCAGGCCCACGGAGCGGAGCGCGGGGTGGCCGCCTAGCGAAAACGCGCAGCGTTTTCGGTCGGCGGCGCTGGCGCTGCAGCGCGGTAGTTGGGACAGTACGCGATAGTGTCGTCGGTGGGTTGCTCCACCGTTCTCGGTGTGAGGATTGGCCCCCAGTGTCGCCGGAGAGAAGTGAGGTCGCCGTGTTCGTAGTCACCACCAATGAAGTTCCGGGGTATCGGATCACGCAGGTGTTCGGGGAGGTCATGGGTCTGACCGTTCGTTCCGCGAACTTCGGGCAGAACTTCACGGCTGGCTTCCGTTCGCTTGGCGGTGGCGAGATGACCGAGTACACGCAGGTGATCTACGAGTCCCGCTGGCAGGTGATGCAGCGCATGTGGGCTGAGGCGCAGCAGCGGGGAGCGAACGCGGTCGTGGGCATGCGTTTTGACTCTGGAGCGATCGGCAACTTCACCGAGTTCTGTGCGTACGGCACCGCGGTTGTGGTGGAGCCGATCGGCGGCGCGGCTCCGGCCGCCCCCGCCGTGTAGCGGCTCCGGAACGTTCCGCAGGGCGGGGGATAGCGCAGAAAGGCGGGGCCGGCCGCCAAGCCGTCTCAGCCCGGCCTCACCCGCGATCCACCGTGAGCAGTTCGCCCACCTCGCACTCCAGCGCCCTGCAGATCGCGGTCAGTGTCGAGAAGCGGATCGCCTTCGCGCGATTGTTCTTCAGGATGGAGAGGTTCACGACGCTCACACCGACCCGTTCGCTCAGCTCGGTGAGGGTCATTCCGCGCGCGAGGAGCAGTTCGTCGAGCCGGCAGCGTATCGCGTGAGTCTCCTCGGGAGGCATCAGACCAGCCCCTCGGTGTCCCGCTGCAGGCGGACCGCGTGGCGCCAGAGTGCGGCCACCAGCAGCAGCGCGACGCCGAGAGTGAATAGCGGCCACAGCATGTCCTGCAGGGGGTCGAAGCCCGTCGGCACGACCCAGGCATCTGCTTCCGGATCCGCGACCATACCGCCATCGGTGGGGAGGTGCAGCTCTCGGGCCGCGAGCACGCCCACGCGCGATTCCAGCCAGGGCACCGCGATCGCGGTCGCCGCCGAGGCGAGGCCGAGCAGTGCCAGCATCACCAGGGCGGCGCGGCCGAAGGGCCTGGCGCTGAGCAGTCGCGATGCCAGGACGATTGTGCTGATGCACCCCAGCAGCACGATGACGAAGGGGATGGCCGTCGCGATGCTCGCGAGCGTGCGGGGGAGCACTAGCGGCTCGTGCGATGCGACGATGATGTCGTCGTAGAACTGCGTCGTCTCGATCTCGGGGTCGAGCGGGCCGACACCCGGCTCGGCGTCGAGGGGCGCGGCATAGGCGACGGAGAAGTTGAAGGCGCCGTTCTTGTCCTCGCCCGCACTGAGCGATAACCAGGTTCCGAAGAATATGGAGCCGAGGGCGACCAGGGCGGCCGCGGCGATCAGTGCTCGAAGCAGTGCGCGACCTGTGGGTGCGGATTCGGGGGACATGGGATCTCCTGAGGTGGAGTGGACGGAAGGCCGTGCAGCGGATCCGGGTGCAGACGCGATTCGGGGTGCGGTCGTCCGGCGAGTCATACCAGTCCCTCGGTGTCCTGCTGCAGGCGGATCGCGCGGCGCAGTGCGACGTCGACCAGCCCGAGGGAGACGATGGCGAAGAGCACGATCCAGTACCAGCCCCACCACTCGAAGCCGTCGATGCTCTGCGCGCGGACGTTCAGCGCGGCCTCGACTCCGTTGCGGCCCATGGTCCAGAGCAGGTGGAAGAAGAGGACGCCGGCTGCCAGCGACCAGTTCAGCGTGCGGAGGGCGGCGCTGGCCGAGCGGGTGAAGAAGCGCCCGCGCAGGAACAGCCATGCGATGCGAGCGGTGCAGGCGATCGCGATGAGTGCCGCGATCGCGATGATCACGATCGACGCCGCCAGACAGACCGTCGACACCGTGTTCAGGTCGTTCACGATCACCTCGAGTGCCGTTGCGGTGCCGGTGATGGGCTCCGATTCCGCGGGCCCGCTCGAGCTGTACAGCGTGAGACCGTCGGCGGTCAGAGTCTGGGGCTCGACGGGGAGCGTCCAGGCGACGCCGTCGGGGGTGAAGAGTCGGAGGGACCGGAATGCCGCGAGCGTGATCACGGCCCCGGCGGCCAGGACGCTCATGATGATGACGGTGATCGCATCGGTGCGAACGCTGTGCGCCGTCGGCTTCGCCTCCGCGGGCTGGATCGGCTGTTCGGCGGTCATGAGATCCTCCGTTCCCCTACATATCGAATATCGATATTATCGTTATTCGATTACTTCCGAGGGTGGGCGGCGTCTGTCAGGGGGGCGAGCGTCGATCTCGCCGCCGAACTTGCGCACTTTGTCGCTTCGGCGTTTTCGAAGCAACAGAGTGCGCAACTTCGCGGGTCAAGTAGCAGGGAGGGCGAGGAGCTCCCTGAGCAGCGGATGCTCCGAGATTGACATCCCGAGCTCGCGGGCGACGTTCTCGGCCGTGGCTCGTGGGGTGCTGATGATGTCGTCGTCGAGCAGCTGGAGCACTTCGAACCCCGCCTTCCGGGCTCTTGCGAGACGTCTCAGGTCCCTGCGGTGCTGCGCCTTGTCGGTTCTGTGGTGATCCCCGTCGTATTCGACGATGAGCCTGAGATCGCGGGCCACGAGGTCGAATCGCCCGATCCACCCTCCGCGATCCGACAGATTCACCTGCAGTTCGAAGTTATGGTCGAGCCCGAAGGCGACGAGTACGAGACGGGTGAGCGTCTCCATGCGGGACTCGGCCCCGACACGGGACAGCCTCGCCGCCTGTCTCAGCTTTCGGGATCCGCGCCCCCGGAAGCGCTCGGCGAGTTCGAGCACCTCCTCGCGGGCGAGCAGCGAGCGACGCTTCGGGCCGCGCGGGAGCACGAAATGGTCGATCGCGACGACGAGCTCCCTGAGCGGGAGCAGGTCGGCGCTCTGCAGCAGGGCGACTGCCGGGGACACCACCGAGACGCCCTCGATGATCCGGAGCTCGTTCACGACGGAGGATCCATGACCGATGACACCGGCTGTGCGATTGGGGGCGAAGCCGGGTGCTGCCGTGACGTGCAGTCGTCGATTCCAACGAATGGGGCAGCGGTAGATGACGAGCGCCGAGGTGTGGCTCACGGCTTCTCCGGTGCGCATGCGCGGAGTGAACATGCGGGCCTGCCCGATCATCTCGTCGTGAAGGGTGGTGGTGCTTGCGGGGACCCGATCGGGCCGCACACGAACCCCGAAGAAGGGGGATTCCAGGGAGGGGTGGCGCAGGGCCTCGGCGCTCATCCCCTTCTCCAGAGCCTCGCCGACGCCGAAGGCCGGAGGCAGGTCGGGGATCGGGCTTCGCGGGCGGGGCATGCTGCGATCCTGGTGCGCTGCGAGCCGCCGTAGTGCCTGAGTGACGACGTTGTGGATGGAATTCGTGGGAATCGTCGCCTGTGGAGCGTGAATGGCGGCTGCGAACTTGCGCACTTTGTTGCTTCGGAAGCGCCGAAGCAACAAAGTGCGCAAGTTCGCAGGAGAGGGGGGCGAGAGAAGAGGAGGAGAGAGGCGAGAGGGACGAGGGGGAGAGGAAGAGGAGAGAGACGAGAGGGACGAGGAGGAGAGGAGGAGAGGAGGAGAGGGACGAGGAGGAGAGGAGGAGAGAAGGAGAGGGACGAGAAGGAGGGGGAGAAGGAAGGAGGGGGAGAAGGAAGGGGAGGATCGGCGCCCGTAACGCCTGCGGCGAACACGCCACCGCGATCCTGCGCCACCGCGTAGCCTGGTCTCATCGGCCGGAGCCGCACCGACGACGCGACCCCCGGCTACAGGAGGAGTGAAATGTTCGAGAGATTCACGGACCGCGCCCGGCGTGTGGTGGTGCTCGCCCAAGAAGAGGCGAAGATGCTCAACCACAACTACATCGGTACTGAGCACATCCTGCTCGGGCTGATCCACGAGGGCGAGGGTGTCGCGGCTAAGGCGCTCGAGCAGCTCGAGATCTCGCTCGACGCCGTGCGCGAGCAGGTGACCGACATCATCGGCACCGGTCAGCAGCCTCCCGCGGGTCACATCCCGTTCACGCCGCGCGCGAAGAAGGTGCTGGAGCTCTCGCTCCGCGAAGCGCTTCAGCTCGGCCACAACTACATCGGTACTGAGCACATCCTGCTCGGGCTGATCCGCGAAGGCGAAGGCGTTGCCGCGCAGGTGCTCGTGAAGCTCGGCGCCGATCTCAACCGTGTGCGCCAGACGGTGATTCAGCTGCTGAGCGGCTATCAGGCTGGCAAGGAGCAGGTCGCGGTCGGAGCCCCGGAGACCACCGGCGAAGCCAAGGGTTCGCAGGTGCTCGATAACTTCGGTCGCAACCTTACCCAGGCTGCCCGAGAGGGCAAGCTGGACCCGGTGATCGGTCGCGAGAAGGAAGTCGAGCGGGTCATGCAGATCCTCTCGCGTCGCTCGAAGAACAACCCGGTGCTGATCGGTGAGCCCGGCGTCGGCAAGACTGCGGTCGTCGAAGGCTTGGCGCAGGCGATCGTCAAGGGTGAAGTGCCAGAGACGCTCAAAGACAAGCAGGTCTACGTGCTTGATCTGAGTTCGATGATCGCCGGCAGTCGGTACCGAGGCGACTTCGAGGAGCGACTGAAGAAGGTCACCAAGGAGATTCGCAACCGAGGCGACATCATCATCTTCATCGACGAGATCCACACGCTCGTCGGTGCGGGCGCTGCCGAGGGAGCTATTGACGCCGCCAACATTCTGAAGCCGATGCTTGCTCGCGGCGAGCTGCAGACGATCGGTGCGACGACGCTCGATGAGTTCCGGAAGCACTTCGAGAAGGATGCTGCCCTCGAGCGCCGCTTCCAGTCGATCATAGTGAACGAGCCGTCGATCCCGCATTCGATCAACATTCTGAAGGGTCTCCGCGACCGTTACGAAGCGCACCACAAGGTTTCGATCACCGATGGCGCCATCGTGGCCGCAGTGAACCTTGCGGATCGTTACGTGCAGGACCGCTACTTGCCGGACAAGGCCATCGACCTGATCGATGAGGCCGGCGCGCGTCTGCGTCTGTCGATCCTCTCGAGCCCCCCCGAGCTGCGCGAGTTCGATGAGAAGATCGCGGTCGTCCGCGCCGACAAGGAGCAGGCGATCGAAGATCAAGACTTCGAGAAGGCCGCCAGCAAGCGCGATGAGGAGAAGAAGCTCATCGCCGAGCGCCTGCAGCTCGAGAAGCAGTGGCGCAAGGGCGATGTCACGACGAACGCCGAGGTCGACGAAGGGCTGATCGCCGAGGTGCTCGCTCAGGCCACGGGTATCCCCGTGTTCAAGCTCACCGAAGAGGAGACCTCCCGTCTTCGCTTCATGGAAGAGGCCTTGCATCAGCGCGTTATCGGCCAGGACGAGGCGATCTCGGCTCTCGCGAAGACGATCCGCCGCCAGCGGGCCGGTCTGAAGGACCCGAAGCGTCCGTCGGGCTCGTTCATCTTCGCCGGCCCCACCGGTGTCGGCAAGACGGAACTCGCCAAGGCGCTTGCCGAGTTCCTCTTCGACGACGAGGACGCCCTGATCTCGCTCGATATGTCGGAGTACGGCGAGAAGCACACGGTATCGCGACTCTTCGGAGCCCCTCCCGGATTCGTCGGTTTCGAAGAGGGCGGCCAGCTCACCGAGAAGGTGCGCCGTAAGCCGTTCTCGGTCGTGCTCTTCGATGAGATCGAAAAGGCTCACCCCGATATCTTCAACTCGCTGCTGCAGATTCTCGAGGAAGGCCGCCTCACGGACGGCCAGGGTCGAGTCATCGACTTCAAAAACACCGTCATTATCATGACGACCAACCTCGGCTCCTCGGCGATTGCCGGAGGCCCGGTCGGGTTCCAGATCGAGGGCGACGCCCGCATCGGTTACGACGCGATGAAGGGCAAGGTCAACGACGAGCTGAAGAAGCACTTCAAGCCGGAGTTCTTGAACCGCGTGGACGACACGATCGTCTTCCCGCAGCTCTCCAAGGAAGAGCTGCTGCAGATCGTCGACCTGTTCATCAAGAACCTGCGTGATCGCCTCTACGATCGCGACATGCGTATCGAGATCTCGCAGTCGGCGAAGGAACGGCTCATCGAGGTCGGCTACGATCCGACGCTCGGTGCACGGCCGCTGCGCCGTGCCATGCAGCGCGAGATCGAGGATCCTCTCTCCGAGAAGATCCTGGGATCGGAGCTGGTGGCCGGCGACCTGGTCAAGGTCGGCTTCGTGGACGGCGCGTTCACCTTCGAAACAGCTGACCGTGACAATGCCGGCGATGGTGCGTCGACGGCTTCGGCCGCAGCGGCAGTGGCCTCGACCGCTTCGACGACGGAGAATGGGGCGGCATAACGCCGACACTTTCTGAAGCATGGGCCCGGGTCTCGACCCGGGCCCATTTCTGTGTTCTGTGAGACCCAATGCTGCACGCGTGCCTGCAGTTGACCGACCCCGCCTCTCGTGGTCTACCGGCATGCGTTGCCGGAGCGGTAGCATGAGGTATGGATAAGAAAGAGCACAGCACGGGGATTCGGGTCGAGTTGGTGCCGGGCACTGACGAGGCAGTCGCGGTCGACGAGCTCGTCGACGACTTCCTCCATGGTGATGTGAAGGGTGCGCTGCACGTTCTGCACGAGCCGCACGGCGACGATCACCCGGGACACGACCCGAACGCGAAGCACTGAGAGCTTGAGCGTCGGCGCTCCGGCCCAGGGCATGGGAGGTGACGAACTGCGCTCATTTCGATCGATAGGCTGAATGCATGACGTCGGCTTCCGAGATCAGCATCCGCCCCGCACGCACGCGAGACGTGCCGCGCATGGTCGAACTCATGGAGCCACTGGTCGAGCGACGTATTCTCCTCGGCAAAGACCTCGTCGTGCTCTATGAGGCGATCCAAGAATTTCTCGTCGCAGTTGATGCTGACGATGAAGTGGTCGGATACGGTGCTGTCCACGTGCTGTGGGAACATCTCGGCGAGGTCCGCACTCTCGGAGTGGCCGAGGAATGGCTGGGGCGGGGCGTGGGACATCGGCTCCTCACCGCGCTCGAGCAGCGCGCTGCGGGCTTCGGACTGACCCAACTGTTCTGCCTGACCTTCGAGGTGGAGTTCTTTGCGAGGCATGGCTTTGAGCCGGTCGGTGAAGACACCGAACTCGTTGCGAGCGAGGTCTACGCGGAACTGCTGCGTTCACCCGACGAGGGTGTCGCAGAGTTTCTCGATCTCGCCCGGGTCAAGCCGAACACGCTCGGGAACACCCGGATGGTGAAGACCCTCGAACTCCAAGCAACCAGCTGATCGTCACGGGTTCTCCTCCGAGTGAGTGAGTGATCACTGAGGGCGGGTCACCGAGGCGAAGCTGCGAGGTTCACGAACCTGCGCGCGTCTCCGCTGTCGCACATCGGCTCCCGGTTACCCTGAGGCCATGTCGTCGCTGCGAGACCCTGTGGGACCGAAGGACCGGAAGGTCTATATCCGGCGCAGAATCATTGTGCTCGCCGCGCTGCTCGGAGTTATCGCCGCCGTTGTGTTGATCATTGTGAAGCCCGGCTCCCAATCCCGCGTCGAGTCGGCTTCGCAAGTGTCGATGCCGAGCGATCTCGACGCCGAGGAGCGAGCGGCCGTCGAGCAGCAAGAGGGCGAGATTCCGGCTTGCAAGGGTGGGAATCTCGAGGTCATTCCGGTCACGAACGAGTCGAGTTACGCGGAAGGCGAGTTTCCGAAGCTGTCAATGACGATCGAGAACACCGGTGATGATGAATGCTCAGCCGACCTCGGTACCGCCGGTATGCAGTTCGAGGTGACGAGTGGGTCTGATCAGGTGTGGAACTCGGTCGATTGTCAGGAGAACCCGGAGAATCTCGCGGTGGCGCTGAAGCCCGGGCAGGTGCTCGAGACCGAGGAGATTGCTTGGGATCGCACGAGGTCGAGTGCGCAAACCTGCGATATCACTCGTGATCCGGTGGCGGCCGACGGTGCCTCCTATCATCTGCACGTCACGGCGGCTGGTGTGAAGGGCACGGGCAGCGCGCAATTCCAGTTGTACTGATAGTCGGATCTCCGGGGCGTGAAACAGGAAGTGGACTGAGGCATGGAGGTTCACAAGGCGCGAGCATTTCTGGCCGTCGCTGATGAGCTGCACTTCGGGCGGGCCGCGGAGCGCCTCCACATGGCGCAGCCTCCGCTCAGCCGTCTGATCCGCTCTATCGAGCGGGAGCTCGGTGCTGATCTTTTTGTGCGAAGCCCGCGCCGGGTTGATCTGACACCGGTCGGGCGTGCGCTCATCGAACCGGCTCGGGAACTGGTGATGCAGTCGGAGCGCATCAGCGACCTTGCGCGGCTCGTGCAGAACGGCGAGGCAGGACGAGTGAGTCTCGGTTTCTCGGGAGCCTCGGTGAACAGCGTTGTGAGTGCGCTGGTCCGTCGTCTTCGCTCGGAACGGCCCTCGCTGACGCTTGAGCTGCACGGCTTGCAGTTGTCGCATCGCGGATTGGCGCGAGTTCGCGAGGGGGCAATCGATGCGATTCTGGGGCGATGGGACTACTTACCGGATGATGTGTCGTCTGTGGTCGTGGCAGAAGAAGAACTGCTGGTTGCTCTGCCCGACCATCATCCGTTGGCGGCTGCCGAGTCGGTCACTGCAGAGGATGTTGCGGCAGAGCCGTGGGTCGTGCTGCCCGGGGGACGCGGAGCGACGCTCGCGAACCGTTTGCAGATGCTTGGCGCGCATGGCCGCTTTGTACCGCGGATCGTCGAGACCGTGGAGGACTCGGCGACGCAGCTGCTGCTCGTGGACGCTGGTGTCGGGTTGGCGCTGACCTTTTCGGGTGTGCGGGCGAGCATTCCTGCGCATGCGGTCGTCTTCCGGCCGCTGCAGCCGAGCCTGGGGACCGTGCAGACACGGTTCGCCTGGCGCAGCGACGACGAGAATCCTGCGCTTGCTGCAGTAGCGGAGGTCGCTGCAGCGCTGTATTCGACGCCGACCTGAGCTCTGAGAAGTCTGCGATACCTCTGAGGTATTGCAGGGCACCGATCTCGATACTTCACATCATGGCCGATCCACGCCAAACTGGAGGGAGATATGCGCGTCACTTCGCGCACCGACCCCACAACCGGAGAAATCACCCATGAGTGCTACTGCCGAACTTCCCGCATTCGATCCGCTCGATCCCGCCTCGCTCGACACTTTGCTGAGCGATGACGAGAAGGAGATCCGGACCGCAGTGCGTCAGCTGTGCGCCGATCGAATCGATCCGGAGATCGGAAAGTGGTTCGAAGCCGGTGAGATTCCCGATATTCGAGGACTCGCACAAGAGCTCGGATCGTTCGGGCTGCTCGGTATGCACCTCGAAGGTTACGGCTGCGCGGGGATGTCGGCTACCGAGTATGGACTCGCTTGCCTCGAGCTCGAGGCAAGCGACTCGGGTCTGCGATCGCTGGTGTCGGTGCAGGGATCGCTCGCGATGTACGCCATCTGGCAGTGGGGCAGCGAGGATCAGAAGAACGAGTGGCTTCCGCGTATGGCCACCGGTGAGGCTATCGGCTGCTTCGGTCTCACCGAACCTGATCATGGCTCCGACCCCGGCTCGATGAAGACGAAGGCGCGCCGAGATGGTGATGGGGAGCAGGCTGATTGGATCCTCAACGGCAGCAAGATGTGGATCACCAATTCGCCGGTGTCCGATGTCGCGGTGGTATGGGCGCAGACCGAGGACGGCGTTCGCGGATTCGTCGTGCCGGCCTCGACACCGGGGTTCTCGGCACCCGAGATCAAGCACAAGATGTCGCTCCGCGCTTCGGTGACCGGAGAGATCGTGCTCGATGAGGTGCGGTTGCCCGCCTCGGCCATGCTACCGAAGGCCCGGGGGCTGCGGGGACCACTGGCCTGCCTCAACGAGGCCCGCTACGGCATCACCTGGGGTGCGATGGGCGCAGCCCGCTCCTCGCTCTACGCTGCTCTCGACTACGCCAAGGGGCGCGAGCAGTTCGGCAAGCCCATCGCCGGCTTCCAGCTCACCCAGCAGAAGCTCGCCGACATGGCGCTTGAATACACCAAGGGCGTCATGCTCGCGATGCACCTCGGTCGTCTGAAGGACGCGGGCCGACTGCGCCCCGAACAGGTCAGCCTGGGCAAACTCAACAATGTGCGCGAGGCGCTTGAGATTTGCCGCACGTCGCGCACGATCCTCGGCGCCAACGGCATCTCGCTCGAGTATCCCGTCATTCGGCACGCCAACAACCTCGAATCAGTGCTGACCTACGAGGGCACCGTCGAGATGCACACGCTCGTCATCGGGCAGGCGCTCACCGGCATTCCCGCCTTCCGCTGAGATGGGAGGCAACGGCCCGCTGTCGGGCATCCGGGTGGCCGACTTCTCGCGCGTACTCGCCGGCCCGCACGCGACCATGATGCTCGCCGACCTCGGTGCCGACGTGATCAAGATCGAGAGCCCAGAGGGTGACGGGACGCGCCAGTGGAGGCCGCCCGTGAATGCCTTGGGTCAGAGCACCTACTTCGCGGGGGTCAACCGCGGGAAGCGATCTGTCGTCTGCGACCTGCGCAGTGACGAGGGACTCGCCCGCGCACGCGGGTTGGCGGAGACCGCCGATGTCGTCATTGAAAACTTCAAACCCGGGAGCATGGAACGCTTCGGGCTCGGATACGAGCGAATCTCGCACGTGAACCCCAAGGTGATCTATTGTTCGATCTCGGGCTTCGGGGACGAGGCAGGAGCAGATCTCCCCGGTTACGACCTGCTCGTTCAGGCGGTCGGCGGACTCATGAGTATCACCGGTCAGAGCGACGACGACGGTGGGGAACCCACGAAGGTCGGCGTCGCGTTGGTCGACATCATCACGGGGCTGAACGCGGTGATCGGCATCCAGGCCGCCCTGCGTGCGCGCGACGGACAGGACTCTCCGACCATCGGACAGGGGCAACACGTCAAGGTCACTCTGCTCGGATCGTTGCTCTCGGCGCTCGCGAACCAGGCATCATCGACCCTGGAGACGGGCGCCTCACCGGGTCGGCTCGGCAATGCGCACCCATCGATCGCGCCCTATGAAACATTCCACACTGCTGATCAGCAGATCGCGCTCGCAGTCGGCACCGATGGGCAGTTCGTCAGGCTGTGCGAGACCATAGGTGCGCCTGACCTCGCGGTCGACCCTCGATTCATCGACAACCCCTCACGGGTGGCGCATCGTTCAGAGCTGCGCGAGCTACTCGAGCAGCATCTGGCGAGGCGGACAGCGTCAGATTGGATCACCGCGCTCACTGCAGCGAACGTGCCGGCAGGGCGCGTGAACACGATCTCTCAGGCAATCGAACTCGCTGAGAGCCTCGGGTTGGGTGCAGTCGCGGAGACGTCGGCTGCCGACTCAGACGGCTCTGAGCATACGCTCCGGTCGATTGCCACACCCATACACTTCTCCAAGACTCCGGCCCAATACGGGCCGCCGCCTCCTGCTCTCGGTGCGCATGATGAGGCTCACTGGCGCTAGCTCAATCAAGATTATGCGCGGGGAGGGAACCATCCCGAAGGCAGAATCTCGAGCACGGTGTGGCGCATAGCCTCGCGACTTACACTCTCCTCGCGCAGCCAAGCCTGGATCGCACCGACGAATCCGTGGGCGTAGAAGCTCGCCAGAACCTCGTCGTCGAGCTCGCGATACTCGATGGTGTGGGGCACATAGCTCGCGAGGAATCCGCGGAAGGAGTCCGTGAGGTGGTCGGCGAGCACGTGCTGAGCGGTATTCTCAGCGGGTGCGTTGAATGAGGTGTCGTAGATCGCGCGATGCGACTCGACGTGCGCAAGGATCTGCTCGAGCACGTTCTGGAAGATGATGCGAGGGTCCTCTTGCTCGGCGTCGATCGCAGAGTACAGCTCATCGCGGATCGGATCGAGCTCTGATGCCAGCAGTGAGGCGAGTACGTCTGCGGGAGCGTCGAAGTGATTGTAGAAGGTGGCCCGGTTGATACCGGCAGTCTCGGCGAGCTGAGAGACGGTGACTTCTGCAACAGAGGTGTCGGTCGCCAGGTCGGCAACGGCCTCGTGCAGGGCTGAACGGGTGCGGATCACACGTGCGTCGGTCATGATGCGGCCTTTCTGGTCTCAGCGGAAGAGACTGTTGCATTCAGAGGATACTGAAGAACCTGATGGTTCGGTTGAGAATCTCAGCCTGAGGGGACGAGCCAGGGAGGAGCGCTTGACAACGCCGCGGTGGTGAATCGGGCGCGATCCGAGGTTCCGGAGAGGATCCACGCCTTGATTCCGCCGGTGAGGCCGTGCGCGAGGAGTCGTGCGACGATATCGAGGTCGATCTCGGGCAGGGGCGGTTCGGCTTTCGAGCGTTCTGCGAGATACATGCGGATCAACTCGGTAAGGCTGTCTGCGAGGAGGTTCTGAACCACCCCGTCGTGCGGGGCGGAGATCGTGGTCTCATAGACCGGACGAAAGCGGTCGACATGATCGAGGATGCTGAGCAGAGCCTGCTCGAGGTGCGTGAGGGTCTGCTCGCCGTTGCTCTCGTAAGTGCGTGCCCAAGCCTTGCGCACGGGCGCCAGATCGCGGTCGAGCGCGGCCGAGAGCGCCTCGTTGGGCGAGTTGAAATGCTTGTAGAAGGTCACTCGGTTGATCCCAGCTGTTGCTGCGAGCTCGGAGACCGTGATGTCGGACATCGGGGCTCGCGCCGCGAGCTCGATAATCGCGTTATCGAGCGCAGCTCGGGTCCGAATCACTCTTGCATCAGTCACACATCCACTGTATCCAGCGGCTGGTGGATATTTGCGGTGAGAGTAAAGATTTCATAAATTTCTACACTCGTAGCTTGACGGACCTTTCGGCAGCGTGTAGTCGAGCTACAGGTGCGTGGTATTGGTGGGGAATCGACCCCGGTCTCAGCCTTGCTCCCGAAGCTGTGCTCTGGGCTCAGGAGGGAGTCGTGCGTCGTGCACGGTGCACCTCGATCGCAGTGACTGCAGCGACCACGCTGGCCGCGGAGCCGATGACGGTGACCACTGGTAGCAGCGCCGATGCGAGGGTTCCTGCCGCAGCTGTGAGGAACACTGCAGCAGCTATTGCCGAGAGCCTGGGGCGCAGGAGAGTACTCCAGACCACCACCATGAATATCGCGACGGGCACCGCAAGTACGAGCGATGCTGTTCCCGGGGAAAGGTACTCAGAGTGGCCGGTGAGCAGGTCCAGTTCAACCTCAATGCCTGCTGAGATTGCTCCGACGGCAGCGAACAGAAAATAGTGCGCGTATCCGAACGCGAACCCGGTGCGGGGCGAGTCTAGGAGGTCTCCGTGCTCGTGAGAAAAATACATCCACCAGACCCCAGCTGCCAGTACGAGACCCGCAGCGGCAAGGCCCACAATGCCTTCGATGTGATCACCCTCTTGTAATGCGTCGATCACTGCGTTCGCCGAGGCAAGCAGGCTCTCGCCTAGGAGAATCAGTACGAACAGGCTGTATCTTTCGGCGATGTGGTGCGGGTGCCATGGCGTTGCTCGAGCACGCTCTGCCCAAACTGGGACGAGCAGTTCAAGGATCATCGCAGGCCAGAATGTCCAGAACTGCACTTCTGGGGGAAACACGATGCGAAGCACCCATAAACACTGCACAACGATGATGCCGGCTGCGTAGCGGAGAGCGACTCTGCGCAGCGAAGGGTCCGATATCGCGAGCCGCACCCATTGGGTGACCATCGCGAGCCGCATGATCACGTACCCGAAGGTCACGGTGCCCCAGTTGCCCGCGGCCATAGCGTCGTGCACTCCTGCGGCGAGGACCAAGACGCCACCCATTTGCACGATGGTGGTGAGACGGTAGAGCCAGTCATCGGTGTCGAATGCTGATGCGAACCAGGTAAAGTTCATCCACGCCCACCAGACTGCAAAAAATATCATCGAGTAGGCGAGCGTGGTCGAGGCTGCGTGACCCTCCGATATACCGTGGTGGAGGTTCTGCGAGGCCTGAGAAACAGCTATCACGAATACGAGATCGAAGAAGAGCTCGAGAGGGCTCGCCACGCGATACGACTCGTGTGGGTCACGACCCGACATGCGTATGAGGCCGAAACGGCCGAGTAGGGCGGAGCTCACGCGTGTGGAGGGATGCGGAACGATGCGATCCGGTCGCCCGCGATAGTCACGAATGCGGTGGATTCGCCAGTGAAGACGCGACTTACCCACCTGAACCTGACCTCCGTGACATCATCTGAGGTGCTTGCCTCGAGAATGGTCATCTGCGCCCCAGCTCCGATGGCGTCACTCATGGCCCACGAGCGCACGCCCTCTGGTCCGCTCAGTACGCGACCCCAGTCATCAACGAAACCCTCGGCTGTGAAGGCCGCAACGAAAGCGTCTGTATCGGCCTCGTTGATCGAGTCGACGAAACGCTGCAATGCAGCAGGAATACGAATGTCGGCCATGAAGTAAATACCTTTCGAGTCCTGTTGCCTCGACAGTGAGCACATGCCAGGGTGAGGCGAAGTGTAGCACTGAGCCTGCGCACCCCCGTAGGGCCCAGAAGCCGGTGCGGAGGTGAGCGTAGGATCTCTCCGCTCAACTTCTGCCTCCCTTCAAGACCACGTAGCGAGACTCCGGAGGGGAAACAGGGCTAGGTGCACTTCTGTACTCTTCGGGAAGCGTCGATAGGGTGAATTGCATGAGCGCACGCACGATCGAAGACCTGCTGCCCGACTCGTTGCTCGAAGACCTGCGTAGCCGCGCCGGCGATTACGACGCTCGGAACGCCTTCTTCGCGGAAGACTTCGCCGACTTGCGCGAGACAGGGTATCTGAGCGCACCCGTGCCAGAGGAGCTCGGGGGAGCGGGGCTCCGGCTCGAGCAGCTGGTCACCGCGCAACGCCGCCTCGCGACAGCAGCTCCGGCCACCGCCCTCGGGATCAATATGCATCTGGTGTGGGTGCAGGTCGCCCGATTCCTGTCAGACCGTGACATCGACACGCTCGACTGGGTGTTGGATGATGCGGTCGCGGGGGAAGTCTTCGCGTTCGGTATCTCTGAGGCAGGGAACGATGCCGTGCTCATGGATGCTGTCTCGACTGCCGTGCGTGAGGAGTACGGGTACGAGATCAGTGGGACGAAGATCTTCACCACTCTGTCGCCGGTGTGGACTCGACTCGGCGTGCACGCGAAGCATCAACAGCCCGCGACCGACGTACGGGAGGAGGGAACGGAGGAGCTCGTCTTCGGTTTCGTGCGCCGAGATCGAACGGCGCTCGCCGCAGCGAACGGGATCGGCGATACGACAGAGGGCTCTTCGGGCCTCGTACACGGCAGTATCACTCATCCGGGGGAATGGAACCCGCTGGGCATGCGTGCGACTCAGAGCTGGACGACCGTGCTCGACCGAGTTCGCATGGCCGACTCGGACGTAGCAGCGGTGATGCCGCCCTTCGAGGGGACGCACCCGCTGGTGCTCGGCATCTTCTCCTCGTTCTCCCTATTGACAGCCGCAGTCTACGCGGGGATCGCAGACCGTGCGCTGGAGATCGCGAGTGAAGCCGCGCGTACGCCGACGGGAGCGCAGCGAGATGATGCGGACGAGGTCCGTCTCGATGACCCCGACACCGCTTCGCGGCTCACGGCTGCCCTGCTCGATCATCGATCCTCACTCGAGGCTCTCGAACTGCTGGCGCGAGACATTGACGAGCAGCGCCCACGAACTGATTGGCCCCTGGCGCTCGCGGCATGCCGCAATCGAGTTACCGATGAAGCGCGTCGAGCTATTGATGTCGCGATGCGACTCGTTGGGGCACGCGGGTTTCAGGCTGACAGCGAACTCGCGCGGCTGTACCGCGACGTCCTCGCAGGACTATTTCATCCGTCGAGTTCGCGGGCGCTCGCCGCGAGTATGCGGGCCGCAGTTTCCGGTCGTGGATGACCCACCGGGCAGGTCGAAGTCTCCGCAGGAATTTTCTCGTCTAACGTCGTCATCACTTGAGTCGTTCAGACTCTCATAGGGTGGACGGCAGTTCTCCACGCAGTCCCCCGATTGTGCTGCCGTACCACTGTGGTCGGGACCTTGCGCACCCCCTGGCGTCGGGTCCCGACCGCATTCTCGACCGCGGATGATGCGCTGCAAGCGGTCCGGCCGATCCTCCCGCGCCGTCTCAGAGGTCGGCGAGCACCTCGATCTCGATCGCATCCAACGTCGGGTCGGGGGCCCACGGCTCCCACAGCACATCCGGATCCTCCACCGCAACGAAGCGCTCGGTGGACACCGTGAAGTACTCGTCGGAGCAGACCCGGAAGTTGAGCGCGTAGAACCCGTTCTCGAAGAACCTGAGGCGGATCCGCGTGGTACCGCTCTCTCCCAGGTCGATGACGGCGTACTCATCGGAGAAGGGCAGCGCCAGGCACACCGCGCCCGCTGCCGGTCCGGTCACCTCGATCACGACTCCCGTGGACCGGGCCTCGTCGATGAGCATCTGCTCGCCGATTTCCGGGAGCAGCCCGCGAACATCGACCGGGAGCAGCGTGAACGATCCCGTCTCGGCGAGGGAACTGTCGGTTTCGGTGAAGGCCCAGACAGTGTACTCGTAGGTTCCGGCACGCGAGGAGAGCAGCCGCAGGTCGAAGGACCACGAGCCGTTCTCCGCGACGGTCGGCGCGTACCGCGCGTTTTCGAACTCCACGATCACCGAGGCGCCGGAGGAGGTGTGTCCCGCGAGAACGGGAGCATGGTAGTCCTCCACGGTCCTCGGCGTGGACAGGCCGGGGGTCAGCTCGGTGGATGAGTCGTCGCCGGAGCCCCGCGGGCCGGGCGAGTCGTCGTCAGGTCCTAGGGGCTGAGGGCGGGTCAGCGTCTCCATTTGCTCTGGGATCCGGGTGAAAATCGGCTCGGGGATGTCGGGGTTCGTGTTGCCCCGCCCCAGGCGGTCTTCGGTTCCGGCTTCGGGGGCGGGGAGGCCGCCGTCCTCGGGGGCGATCGTGGTCGCGACCCCCTTCCAGGGTTCATGCGTCCGCGAGGTGTTCTCGGCATCGTCGGCTCGGTCGCCGCTCCGCTTCCCAGCGTCGTCTCCCGGATCCGCCGTGGAAGTGGAAGACGTGCTTCTGTCGTCGGACGAGGTCCATGCGACGCTGGGGAACAGGTTCCCGAGCGTGAGGCCTGCGACGAGCACGCCTCCGATGAGGAGGCCGGCGCCGGTCATGCCGCCGACCAGCAGTGCGCCTCCGCCTCCGAGCGTCGTGACGCCGGCCGCGGTTCCACCGTCGACGAGGGGACCGGCCTTGCTTGCGGGGATCGCCCCCGCAAGGGCTGCAAAACCATAGGCTTTAAGGCTCTTCGAACGAGTCGACTGGTATGTGGCCCGCAAACTCTCGAACAGTATGTGACACTCATCGCAGTCAGGCAGATGCGACTCGATCCTCCGCCGTTTCGCAGCGCTGAGTGGCCGTTCACTGGTGATCATCTCGGGTAGCAGCGCAGCGGTGTGGGAGTCGTCGGTTCGGAGGTGGGGCGGGATCTGGGCGGTAAGCCACTCCCGCTTCAGTCCTTTCCTGGCCCGGACCAGTAATGCTGCGACGGCGTTGGGCTTGATCTCCAGTTCAGCGGCGACATGCTTGTGTGACGCGTCCTCTATCTCGACCAGCCAGAGCACTCGCTGCCATCTCTCAGGGAGGGCGCGAAAAGCCTCGAGCACTTCGTCGGCCTCGGCTTGGCCATTCAGAGCAGCGAGTCCGTCCTGTGCATCTACGAGTTCCGGAAGATTCAGAACCTCGACGTCGAGCCCCGTGATTGTTCGGTTTCGTGCCCCTTCCCATTTCGCAGCGAGGTTGCGGATCACCGTGAAAAGGTAGGCTCGAAACGATTGCTGAGGGCCGTTGCCCGAGACTGTCACCTGGTGGTACACCCTGAGGAACGCTTCGGAGGCGAGATCCTCGGCATCCTGCGAGACGCAATTGCGCGCAAGCGTCAGCGCCGCATCGATGTGCCTTGTCCACAGTGCGGTGTATGCGCTGTCATCGCCGTTGCGCAGCCGCGTGAGTAGCGCCGCATCGATCTCTGAAGATGTGGACGCAGCATCGTGCGTACTTCGATCGTCCTCCATCGTGATCCTCTCCCCGGGAATCATCCTGACCGATTGCGAAGGAATGCACCAGACCTAGTGGACAGAGTCCTCCCCTTAGTCGAAGAGAGTCGGACATCTTGAAACAGTGACGCAGACCTCCAAGATCTATCGCCCGAGGTGGCCTTCTGAGATCAAGGCGTTGTCACCCAAGGCTTCGGAGAATTAAAAATTCAACACCTGCGTCACATGTTGACGTATGGTGACTCTCAACCTGTATGCGGCTTATTCAGCCGCGGATAGCAGCTGAAGCGTTCAGGGCTTCGGGCGAGATGGAAGGGGAACGTTGTGACGACACTCATGGAGAGAGGCCGTCGACGAAGGTTCTTAGCAGGTCGACAGCCCGCACGGAGGGGCCGGACGATCCTGGCGCTCATGGCGGCTCTCACGCTTGTCGGGATGCTCCTCCCGGCGAATGCCCAACCGGCTCAAGCGGCAGGGGGCACGCTGAACCTATCTGTGCAGGCAGTCAACCCGACGGTGAAGTCGGGCGAGGGTGCCAGCTTCCGAGTCCAGTGGAACTGCTCCGGTTCCGGCACGTGCGACAACGGACGCATCGAGGTTCCGGTACCCGCGGGCATGCCCGGCTCGGACGCGTTCCCCGACGGGGTTCCTCTCTCGATCACGAGCCAGAGCGGAATCACCGGCGGCACGTCGGCGATCGAGGGCGAGGCTCCGAACCGAGTGCTGGTGTGGAACCTACCGTCCGTCGTCAACACCGGCGCCTCCGGCACCGTCACCTTCACGCTGACCCCGCCGAATTCCGTGACTCCGAATGGCGCGACCATCACCCCGGTCGCGACGTTCACTGCGGATGGAGCGACCACTGTCACCGCGAACGCGGACGGTGTCGAGCGGACCGTCGTGGAGTCCGTGGTCTCGCTGAGGACGTCGAAGCGAAAGAGCTCGCCGACCGATGTGCCCTACGTGGAGCAGCAGGTGACCTACCGGATCATGGTCGGCTACGAGACGCAGTTCCCCTCGGGCGGCGATCCGACGCAGTACAGCCAGCGGATGACCGACGTCTGCTCGACACTCGGGGTGCAGGCGCTCGAGAATCTGACGCTCGTCGACACGCTGGAGCCCGGCGCCGAGTTCGTTTCGGCGACCATGGGCGGCGCATACGATCCCGCGACGAACACCGTAACCTGGAACTTCGGCTCCTCGATCAGCGACACCGCGCCTTACGCGTGCAACACGGGCTCCGGAGTGTTCGGCTGGAGTCCGCCGCAGGTCACGGTCAAATACCCCTCGCCCGAGTTCGCCGCCGACCCCAGCCCGACGGCCGTCACGAATTCCGTGGTCGCCACCGCGAACGCGTGGGGGCAGCCCGACGTCGAGCTGAGCTCCGACCACTCCACCTCGCACGGCCTTCGTGAGGGAAGCGCGGGCGCGACGGTCGCCAAGGGGCCCGGATACGATTGGGCCGTAGGCAACCCGCTCTATCGAGGCATCAGCCCGGGCAACCAGAACATGATCTACGAGCTGGTCGGCACGTCGTTGGACTCCCAGCCCGCACGCTGGCAGTTCGTCGACATGATGCCCTGCGAACTCGTGTCTCCCATGGATCCCGACGATACCGACTGCGCGACCCCTGGGTTCATAGATCTGAATTTCTCTGCGAACCGGGCGCTGCCCGAGCTCGACATCGCCTGGACGACGAATGCCGGAACCACCGGGGTGTGCACCATCCCCGCCGGGTCCGACGCGAGTGATGAGACGAAACGCTTCTGCGTGGGCACGACGGGCGGAGCGACTCCGGCCCCGGGCGTTCCGTCCGGCGAATGGATCACCAAGATCGAGGTCGACACCGAGATCCCGGCGTTCGGGGGAGGCCGGATCTTCATCCACGGCACCCCCAATCCGGATCTGACAACCGACAACGTCGACACCGAGTACCATAATCCCGATCTCGACGTCGACCGATCTGATGTGCACCCCTGGTTCGTCACAGTCGAGAACTGCCCGATCAGCAACACCATCACCTTCCAGGATGGGCGCGTCTGGGACCAGGAGGCGCACATGCCACAGGTCGCTGGAGACAACGGCGGAATCTGCGGCTATCGCCAGGTGATGACCGAGCCTGTCAATCTGCGTCCAGTGAAGTCGATCTACGATCCGACGCTTCCGGGGACTCCGCCGGCCGTACCGGCAGTGCAGACCGGCAACTCCCTGACGGTTGACCTTCGGATTCAGCGCTCGAATCAGGGACCGAACAGCGTTGTCTCGCCGTCGACGTTCACCCCGACCATTACTGAGTTCCTGCCGGCGAACCTCGTGTTCGACGCGGAGTCACTCGAGATCGTCCCAGCGGATGCCGGCGGCTCTAGCGCAAACTTCGTCACGGATCTGGGGGAACCTGCCGTCGACGTCGAAACGGTCGATTTCGACGGCGAGGATCGTCAGAGGATCACGATCACCTTCCCAGACGCCGATATTGCGCCTGGCATGCAGGTAGGCAATCCGAGTGCATTCGCGCGTTTTGCAGTGACGGTGCAGGACGGCACTTCAGCCGGCACCTACACGAATCACTATCTCGTCACCAGTGATGAAGCTGGCCCGGGTATTGGTGAGACCTACTTGAACTGCTCGACAGGTACCATGGTTGATGTCGATATGAATCCGACTTCCGATCGCAACCTTGCGATCGGATGTCTTGCGCAAGCGAACTACACGGTGCTCCCCGTTCCCGGTGCGAAGGTAACGAAGACGGTGCAGGGCGCCTACGACGAGCAGCCGATCGAGGCACCGGGTATCGGAGCGACGAGCATCGGCGCTGGGGGCGACTACGTCATCAACATCGCGAACTCCGGTTCCGTCAATATCACGGATGTTGTCGCGTACGACATTCTGCCGCACGTAGGTGACACTCTGATTCTCCCGGGGAGTTCTGAACCGAGGAATTCGGAGTTCCCGGTCCGACTCACCGGTGCGGTAGATGCACCGACGGGCGCGTCGGTGCAGTACTCGGTGAGCGACAATCCGTGCCGTGGCGACCTTGCCGGCACCGGTGGCGGTGCGGTGGCGAGTGCACCGGCCGACTGCGACAATGATTGGGCTGCATCGCCTCCCGGCGGTGACTTCTCCGCGGTGACTGCGATCCGAATCGACTTCGGCGATCGCGTGTTCGAAGCCGGCGAAGCCGAGCAAGTACAGCTCGACGTGCACACCGCAGTTACAGAAGGCGACGCACTCGACGGAGTCGCGTGGAACAACGCGGCAATCGTGGCTAAGGAGGCCTCCTCTGGGCGGTCGACGCTGCCGATTGAGCAGACGCCGGTCGGCATTCAGGTGATCCCTGATCTGACCTGGAACAAGGTTGACGAGACCACTGGAGATCTGTTGTCAGGGTCCGTGTGGCAGCTCGCTGCTGCTGACGGAGATGACCGTGATGGATTCCCGATGGCGATCACCGACTGCACCGGCCTCCCGTGTATCGGCGCGGATGAGAATCCTGCAGCTGGACAGTTCACTCTGACCGGCATCCCGTGGGGTGAGTACACGCTCACCGAAGTGGTCGCGCCTGAGGACTACGCTCTTCTCGAAGAGCCGATCGATGTGAACATGAGCCCGGCGAATGTTGATGCGGGTACTTTCACCTACGCTCTCGGTGATATTGAGAACACGTTGCAGCAGGGCGAGTGGACCATGGAGAAGACCTCCGATCCGGCTTCGGGATCCGAGGTTGCCCCGGGAGACACGGTGGCCTACACATTGACCGCGACGAATGATTCGGAATATCAGGTGACGAATGTCGTCATTTCCGATGATCTGAGCGAGGTGCTGAACCACGCGGAGTTCGGCACGTTCGTTGAGGACGATGACGGCAAGGCGACACGTAGCGGCAACGACATCACTTGGGATGTCGGCACGCTCGCAGCGGGAGAAACCCGCACCGTGACGTATACGGTGACCGTGAACGAGGATGCGCTCGGCGTTACGATTCGAAACTCGGTAACCGGCGACGCCGACGTGCCGCCAGAGGACTGTGCGCCGGATGACCCGTGCGAGACGACGCACGAGACCCCTGCTGAGTGGTCGCTGTCGAAGACCTCTGACCCGGCCTCCGGGACTGTGGTCAATGTCGGTGACACGGTGACGTACACGCTGACAGCGGTGAACGACTCGCAGAAGTCTGTTGACGATGTCGTGGTGACCGATGATCTCAGCGATGTGCTGAATAACGCCGAGTTCGGATCGTTTATCGAAGACGACGGTGGTAAGGCAGTCAGGTCCGGGAACACGATCACGTGGGATGTCGGGGAGCTTGCTGCAGGCGAGACCCGGACGGTCAGTTACTCGGTCGTCATCAATGACGACGCGAAGGGAGTGACGATCCGTAACGTGGTGACCGGAGAGGGCGAGGTTCCGCCGACCGATTGCACGCCGGATGATCCGTGTGAGACTTCGCATGGCACTCCAGGCGAGTGGTCGCTGTCGAAGACGTCGGACCCGGCTTCGGGAAGTCAGGTGAAGACAGGTGACACCGTGAACTACACGTTGACAGCGGTGAATGCCTCGCAGAAGTCTGTTGACGATGTCGTGGTCACCGATGATCTCAGCGATGTGCTGAATAACGCCGAGTTCGGATCGTTCATCGAAGACGACGGAGGCACTGCCGCACGTTCAGGAAATACCATCACCTGGAACATCGGGGAACTCGCGGCCGGCGAGACTCGTACGATCACCTACTCAGTGGTGATCAACGAGGATGCGTTCGGTGCGACGATCCGCAACGTGGTCGTGGGCGAGGGATCGATACCCCCTGAGGATTGCACGCCGGATGATCCGTGCGAGACGACTCACGAGACCCCCGAGGCGCCGGTGGCTCCCACCACGCCTGGGACCAATCCGCTGCTCGCCTCGACAGGTGGTCCCAGCATGCTGCTCGTCGGTGGCATCGCGCTACTCCTGGTGGTCGCGGGTGCCGTGGTCATCGCGGCGAGGGCTCGTCGCTCGGACAGCAGTCGCATCCCTGACAGCACTGAGTAGTCGATTCCGGTGACAGTGGCCCGAAGCGTCCCGACTGCATGTCAGGATGCTTCGGGCCACTGACCCTCACATCACCAGATGTACACAAGTACCCAGGTCATTTCACGGCGACTTCTAGGATCAAATGATTCAGATAACGAATGAGAGATTGAAACCGTATGAGTAAGGACATCAATTCGGTAGGAGTTCGGTCTCCGCGCCGAGGAATACTGAAACGGGCCTTGGCGGGCCTCGCAGCAGTTGTGATGATGATGGGTGCTCTGGTCCTGTCGACTTCCGCTGCTCAAGCCGAACCTGAGGCGGGTGGCACTGCTTGGATCGGGGCCAAGGAAGGCTATGGAGGCACCGGGCTCTGGCCGGTCTGGGCAGAGACACCGGCTGACCCGGCGAACCCCGGAGAACCGGATTTCTGGACTTACTGCCTCGAGCATGACGTCTCCGCTCGGACTGGACTCGAGGGCTCGGTCGGAGATCTGGGAGACTACCTGGGCTCGAACTACTTTGCCGACCCTGCGATCCAGGGCAAGGTGCTGTGGGTGTTGAAGCACTCCTATCCGGCGATGAGTCTCGAGGCCTTCGGCGAGGCATCCGGGGTGCCGGGGATTTCTCGCAATGATGCGATCGAGGCGACGCAGTACGCGATCTGGCGTTACACCGACTTGACCTGGGATGCCTCCTGGTCGTTCGAGACCCCCGACTCGCAGACGGCGTATTGGTACCTCGTGAACGGTGCGAATGCCAGTGGCGGGCTGACTCCGGCGGATTTCGAGACCACAGTGTCGGTCACCGGGCCCGCAACCGCGCAGACCGCCGATTCGTTGGTCGGTCCATTCACCGTTGCGACGAACCAAGCGACCGTCCGGGTCGTGGCGGACCCCGCGCACACGATCGTCGACGCGGCTGGTGCTCCGATCGACACGAACGCGGTCGTCGACGGCCAGCAGTTGTATCTCGACCTGCGTGGAGACACCGCTGCAGGTTCGGCAACGGTCTCCGCGTTCGCGCAGGGGTCTTCGGCCTCGGGTCTCGTGCTCTCTGCCCCTGCCACGGGGGGCGGTGCTCCGACCACTGATAACCATTCGCAGACTCGGATCATCGTCGCGAATCACTCCACGGAGACCTCGGCGGCTGCGGCAGTTGAGTGGACCGCCGAAGAAGAGTCCTTCCCGGTGATTGGTACGTCGCTTGTGGATACTGCTGATGGTGATCGGGTGTTGGCCTGGAATGGTGGTGTCGTGCGTGACACGGTCGCCTACCAGAATCTGGTGCCGGGTACTGAGTACACCGTTTCGGGTGAGTTGATGGACAAGGCCGATGGTGCGGGTACCGGGATCACTGCGGAGCGGACGTTCACTCCGACTGAGGCGAACGGTGAGATCGATCTCGAGTTCACGGTTCCTGAGGGGTATTCCGGGTCTGATCTGGTGGCGTTCGAGTGGTTGTTCGAGGGCGACGTTGCGGGTGACCGTGAGGATGCTGTGGCTGAGCACACCGATATTGATGATGCGGCGCAGACGGTCACTGTTGAGGAGGCGCCCAGCGCTTCGGAGCCGGTGATTGGTACGTCGCTTGTGGATACTGCTGATGGTGATCGGGTGTTGGCTTGGAATGGTGGTGTCGTGCGTGACACGGTCGCCTACCAGAACCTGGTGCCGGGTACTGAGTACACCGTTTCGGGTGAGTTGATGGACAAGGCCGATGGTTCGGGTACCGGGATCACAGCGGAGCGGACGTTCACTCCGACTGAGGCGAACGGTGAGATCGATCTCGAGTTCACGGTTCCCGAGGGGTATTCCGGGTCTGATCTGGTGGCGTTCGAGTGTTTGTTCGAGGGCGACGTTGCGGGTGACCGTGAGGATGCTGTGGCTGAGCACACCGATATTGATGATGCGGCGCAGACGGTCACTGTTGAGGAGGCGCCCAGCGCTTCGGATGCGCAGGAATCGGCAACGAAGGACGCTCTGAGCAAGACCGGTGGCTCTCTTCCAGCCTTCGGTTTGGCTATCGCGGCTCTGCTGATTGTTACGGGTATTGCATTGCCGCTGACCGCCCGCCGATCGTAAGATCTGGTCGGCCAGCCTCACCCTCTGAGGTGCCGCGAAGGCCCGAAGCATCGTGACTGCTTGTCACGATGCTTCGGGCCCTCTCTCTTTATTCCCTGAATCGGGTCGCGAGCGCGCCGCTGAGTCGATCCACTCGCACCGAAGCATCGCGTGCCAAGGCGCGCCACAACAGCACAGCCAGTCTCGGATCCTCGGTCTCGAGCCGTTCGATGACTTCTGATTCCAGCACCATGATGTCGACGAGACCCTCCGCTTTCACCGTAGTTCCCTCGCGCTCATCATCACCGATCACGGGCTCACCGAAGGTCATCCCGGCGCCCAGCGTCCGCAGCCTGAAACGAGTCCCATCCTCGCGGGTCGCGACGATGTCGACGAGCCCTGAACGGATGAAGAACAGGCCGCCGAATCGTTGGCCGACACGTCGAATGACCTCCCCGTCCTCGTAACGACGGGCGGTCATCAACGAAACGAGCTTCGCCGCATCCGCGTCGTCGAGTCGCGCCAGAACTGAGGAGTCCGTCACCGACACCGCTCGAGGCAGCGCCGAGGGGCCGCCGTAGCGCTCCAGCAGCAACTGCTCGCAGATCGCGATGGCGTGATCGTAGGAATCAAAGCACCGTATGCCATCGGTGGCGACCCCCTCGAGCACCTGCTCCGGGTCGATGAGGAGTACCCTGCGATCCGAATCCCGAAGCTCGGCAAAGATCGCGTTGATCATGCGAAGACCGACAGCGCCCACCTCGTCGACATCGCGCGCGTCGACCACGATGAAATCGATATCGGGATCAAGCGCCGTGAGCTCCCGCACCACACTCTCGGTGCCCGCGAAGAACAAGTCTCCGGTCAGTTGGAGCACGAGAGCTCGGCGGCTGTGCTCTCGCAGCACCTCGGCACCCTCCTCGGTGCGGCGGATGTTCGAGGGCTCATGATCGATCGTGTGCGATGACTTGATCGACGAACGGCCGGTTCGAGCGGCCCGAACGAAATGCATCTGCATATCGCGCGAGATGCGACGGCACGCTGCGACCCCGCGCACGCTATTGCCGTGCCTGTTCAGCGGCGGTGAGTAGACGGCGAGACCGGCCTGACCCGGAAGCACCGCCATGATGCCCCCGCCCACCCCAGATTTCGCGGGCATTCCGACCTGTGTGATCCAGTCGCCCGCATCGTCGTACATGCCCGAAGTCATCATGACCGACAGCACCCGTTCCACTGCTTCGAAGGGCAGTGCCTCGACACCGGTGATCGGATTCGTCCCACCCGCGGCAAGGGTTGCTGCCATGATCGAGAGATCGTGGCAGGTGACCTCTACTGCGCACTGACGCAGATAGATCTCGAGAGCGCGAGTGGGATCGTTCTCAATGATGCCGGCCGAACTTAAGAGGTAGGCGAGTGCGTGGTTCCGGTCACTGCGAGACCGCTCGGCGCGGTACTCGCGCTTGCTGCTGCGGAGCTCACGAGCAGCGAAGTCGGAGTATGTGCTCTCGATGCGCTGAATCGGCGAGCGACCCCCGGAGCCTTTGATCAGCGAAGCCACGGCGATCGCACCGGCATTGATCATCGCATTTGCGGGGCGACCGGTATCGGGATTCAACGAGATCTCATTGAACGGGTCTCCCGAAGGCTCGACATCGACCTTCTCATCGACGGCCTCGGCGCCGAGGTCTGCCAGCACCAACCCGTAGCTGAGCGGCTTCGAGATGGACTGGATGGAGAACGGCGTGCGAGTCGTACCGACCTCGTATACGTGGCCGTCTGCCGTGGCGAGGGCGATGCCGAAATCATCGGGGTCTGGCGCGGTCGAGGCGAGCGGAGACGGCGTGCCATCGCTGAGCCGAGCGAGCTCCTCGTGTACTCGGCGCAGGTACTTCAAGACCGGCGATTCCATACCGTTGAGCTTAACCGTCGAGGGTCTCAGGCGCGCGGGTGAGGAGTGCTGGCGGTGCGAGAAGCGGCGGAGCGCCGGAAACTTCGGAGCGCCGGAAGCGGCAGAGGGGCTCGAGACCTTGCG
Organism: Leucobacter sp. GX24907; assembly: GCF_053567335.1. Lineage (NCBI taxonomy): Bacteria > Bacillati > Actinomycetota > Actinomycetes > Micrococcales > Microbacteriaceae > Leucobacter > Leucobacter sp. GX24907. Next base: position 286,641 of record NZ_JBSGPD010000004.1, read on the forward strand.
ATCCCGAGCCCCTCTGTCTGAGGCGCAGCCTTACTTCGCGACGCCTGGGTGCGTCATCGACAGCAGATCGAGGGCCTTGTCGAGGTCGGCCTCGGTGACGTCGCCACGTTCGACGTAGCCGAGATCGACCACTGCCTCGCGCACGGTAATGCCCTTGGCGACCGAGTGCTTTGCAATCTTCGCGGCCGCCTCGTAACCGATGAGGCGGTTCAGCGGGGTGACGGTCGACGGGCTCATACCCGCGAGCGTGGCCATGCGCTCGACGTTCGCCTTGAGGCCGTCGACGGTCTTGTCGGCGAACACGCGTGCAACGTTCGAGAGCAGGCGGATCGACTCGAGCAGTGCGGTGCCCATGACGGGAATCATCACATTGAGCTCGAAGTTGCCGCGGGCGCCGCCCCAGGCGATGGTTGCATCGTTACCGATGATTCGGGCGCACACCATCAGTGTTGCCTCGGGCACGACCGGGTTGACCTTGCCGGGCATGATCGAGGACCCGGGTTGCAGATCCGGGATGTGGAGCTCTGCGAAACCGGTGTTCGGGCCCGACCCCATCCAGCGTACGTCTTCGGCGATCTTCGTGAGCGAGACGGCGATCGTGCGCAGCGCGCCCGAGGCCTCGACCAGGCCGTCGCGGTTGGCCTGGGCCTCGAAGTGGTTGCGTGCCTCGGTGATCGGCAGACCGCTCGACTGCGCGATCTCGGCGATGACCTTCTCCGGGAAGCCGAGCGGGGTGTTGATGCCGGTGCCGACGGCCGTGCCGCCCTGCGGCACCTCGGCGACGCGGGGAAGCGCGGCCTCGATGCGCTCGATCCCGTAACGGATCTGCGCGGCGTAACCACCGAACTCTTGGCCGAGGGTGACCGGCGTCGCATCCATGAGGTGGGTGCGCCCCGACTTCACTGCGTCCTTCCACAGTTCGGCCTTCTTCTCGAGAGCCTCGGCCAGATGCTCGAGCGAGGGCTTCAGCTGCTCGATCAGCGCGCCGGTGACCGCGATGTGCACCGAGGTCGGGAAGACGTCGTTCGACGACTGCGATGCATTGACGTGGTCATTCGGGTGCACCGGCGAGCCGAGGTGCTTCGAGGCGAGGTGCGCGAGTACCTCATTGGTGTTCATGTTCGACGAGGTGCCCGAGCCGGTCTGGTACGTGTCGACCGGGAACTGATCGTGGTGCTCGCCCGCGATGACCTCATCGGCAGCGGCCACGATCGCCTGGGCGATGGGAGCCTCGAGAATTCCGAGCTCCTGGTTCGCGATGGCCGCGGCGCGCTTGATGCGGGCCAGTGCCACGATCTGAGCGGCTTCGAGCCCGGTACCCGAAATGGGGAAGTTTTCGACGGCGCGCTGCGTCTGTGCGGAGTAGAGGGCGTTCTTCGGGACGCGCACTTCGCCCATCGTGTCATGCTCGATGCGGTAATCGGTATCAGTCACGGTCATCCTTACTCTTCGTCTTCCTGCGCGGACTCGCAGGATCTGATCGTGCATTCGGTTCTCAGTAGTGGGTCCTGCGACTCGTTGGGCTCGCGCAGGGTGTCGGGGGGCAAGGGGGGCAGGGGAGCGACGAGGATCCCTAGAGGGTCGGCGCCAGATCGATCTCGAGGTGGCCGACAGCGGTGTAGGGAACCGCGCGACCCTCGGTCAGGCGGTACTGGCAACCGACGATCGCGAGTTCTCCTCGATCGACGGCATCGCTGATGGTGCGGGAGGCGCGGAGCAGCTGATTGACGGTCGAGGCCAAGTGGATCCTGCCCGCCGCATTCGCGTCGATCTTCGCCGGATCGACATATGGGGTCTCATGCTGCTCGCGGTGCCACAGCTGCTGTACCGACGGCTGGATCGGAGCCAGCGTGTTCGCGATGGTCTGCGTGACTTCGCCCGGTGTACGGCTCGACTGATCGATCGCCGCAGCAACGGCGCCGCAGGAGTCGTGCGCGAGCACGACGATGAGCGCCGAACCGAGCTCCGCCACCGCGTACTCCATAGACGCTGTGATGGATTCCGCGACGACGTGCCCCATGTTACGGGCGATGAACAGATCGCCCAGGCCGCAGTCGAAGATGATCTCGGCGGCGAGGCGGGAGTCCGAGCAGCCGAAGAGCGCCACGTCGGGGGTCTGCGTGTTGACCAGTTCGCTGCGGCGCTCGACATCCTGGTTCGGGTGGTTCGAACTGCCGCTGATGAAACGCTCATTTCCGGCAATGAACGCGTCCCAGGCCTGCTGCGGGGTGACACGGGGTGTGGTCATGGAAGCTCCTTTGCGACTGAGGCTGCGAGGGTGCGGATCGTGCCGCTCGTATCTGTCCCGTAGACGAGCACAACCGTGTCGGCTCCATCTTCCCGGGGGGTCGAGGTCTGCATGCCGAACAACATATTGGCATCGTCAGCATCGCGATCCGAATGATCGTAGACGGTCCAGTCGAAGCCGCCCATCTGCTCTGCACCAGTGGGATCCTGCTCCTCCAGGTGTTCGGCGACCCAACGCTCCGACACCTCGGAGCCGTCTTCCGTGAAAGCCTGCACGACAGCCGCGTACTGCTCATCCGCGGTCGTGTAACCGACGTACCAGAAGGTCACGCCATCGGCGTCCGAGTATCTGAGCTCCGCCTGCTTCGCTTTCCACCCCTCGGGCACGTCAGGCGCGACCAGGTCGAGGCCCGTGCCGGCCGAGGCCTGCTCAGCGAGCTCTGGGACGTCGACCGAACGGTCCGAGTACTGATCGACACCGCGCGGCACCATCAGGAAGATCACGAGCATCAAGCCGAGGCTCACGAGCAAGGAGAAGACCAGGTTGTTGACTGTCTTGCGCTCCCGGTACAGGCGGCTGTCGCGAGCCTTCCGTGCCGAAGTCTCCTCCGCAGTCTCGGGACGCCCGAGCTCTGCAACGACGACGGGGGCCTTTTGCTTCTTCACCACGGTTACGCGAGGGTTCCTGACTCGGCGGCGCTCGATGATCCAAGCTCATCGTCCGTCGACCCCTGCGAACGCTCCCGGGCTTCCTCAAGACGCTTCCGGGCGCCGAGTAGCCACTCCTCGCACCGCGACGCGAGCGCCTCACCCCGCTCCCACAACTGCAGCGACTGCTCCAGCGTGGTGCCGCCCTGCTCGAGACGACCGACAACCTGAACGAGCTCGTCGCGAGCCTCTTCGTAGCTCAAATCGGCGACCGCTGCGGGTGTCTGGGCACTCATGGGCTCCAGTCTACGCCTCACCCGACTGATCATGCCCCGAAGAGACCGCAGCAAGACGCCCGCCCGCGAGCACCACACGCAACCGCGCGCCCTCGGGGGCCTCAGACGGATCTCGCAGCACCCGCCCCGCCCCGTCGTCCTCGGACTCGATGAGCTGCGCGATCGCGTACCCCCGCTCGAGCGTCGCGCGCGGGGAGAGCGCCGTCAGGCGGGCCCGCGCCTGACCGAGCTCGCGTGCGCGATCCTCAACCGCGCGCTCCGCGAGCTCAGCACCCCGCGCCGCCCATCGCACGAGCTCATCGGCTTGCGTATCGATCAAGCGCTCCGGCTGCGCGAGCACCGGGCGACCCCGCAACTGAGAGATGCGCTCTGCTTCATTCGCGAGCAGATGCCCGAGCCGAGAACTCATGCGCGCTCGCGCCTGGTCGATGCCCGCCAGCTCCTCACCCACATCGGGAACCACTCGCTTCGCGGCATCGGTCGGGGTGCTCGCCCGGAGATCTGCCACATCGTCAAGCAGCGGGCGATCCGCCTCGTGCCCGATCGCACTCACGATCGGAGTGGTCGCGCTCGCCGCAGCGCGCAGCACGCGCTCGTCGCTGAACGGGAGGAGGTGCTGGAAATCGCCTCCGCCGCGGGCCACGATGATGACGTCCACTTCCGGATCCTGATCGAGCGCCTCGATACCCGCCGCGACCTCGGCCGCCGCCCGATCGCCCTGCACCGCGCTGTACCGAATCTCGAAACTGACACCCGGCCACCGCAGGGTCGCATTGCGGATCACATCTTTCTCGGCATCGGAGTCCCGACCTGTCACGAGACCGATCCGGTGGGGGAGGAAGGGCAGGCGGCGCTTACGTTCCGGAGCGAACAGGCCCTCGGCCTGCAACTGACGACGCAGCCGCTCGAGGCGCTCGAGAAGCTCGCCCAGACCGACGTGCGACAACTCGAAGACCTGCACGGTGAGCGTGCCGCCCTTCACCCAGAAATTCGGCTTCACCAGGGCGATGACCCGGTCACCCTGAGCGAACTCGCTCGTCAGCTTCTGCGCGACCGAGCGCCACACCGTGAAGCTCACGGTCGCGTCCTGGCTCAGATCCTTGAGCTTGCCGTAGACGTGACCGCCGCGTGGCTGCCACTGGGTGATCTCGCCCTCGATCCAGACCGTGCCCAGACGGTCGATCCAGGCGGCGATCTTCTCGCTCATGAGCCCGACCGGCCAAGGATCCTCGCGCGTCGCAGGGGAGACGGTGGTTTCGACCATGCGTCGAGCCTAGCCGCAGGCTTCTCGGCCCGGGGAGTCGATCAGTTGAGGGCGGTAAACTCGGAGCATGACTGAAAGCCGAACCCTGACGCCGCAGGAGCAGCGCACGATCGGTGCTCCGGTGGTGAGCCTCGCGATGCCGCGACTGCGGCGCGAAGTCGGTCGGTTACAGGATCGTCCCGTCGATGGCGAGAAGAAGGTGCTGCTCGCGGCGCCCCGCGGATACTGCGCGGGAGTCGACCGAGCCGTCGTCGCCGTCGAGAAGGCGCTCGAGCGTTACGGCGCCCCGGTCTACGTGCGCAAGCAGATCGTGCACAACGTTCATGTCGTGCGCACGCTCGAGAAGATGGGCGCAATCTTCGTCGACGAGGTCGACGAAGTGCCCGAGGGGGCGAACGTCGTGTTCTCCGCTCACGGGGTCTCTCCCGCGGTTGTAAACGCGGCTGAGGATCGGGGCCTCCACGCCATCGATGCCACCTGTCCGCTGGTGACCAAAGTGCACCGCGAGGCCGTGCGCTTCGCGAAGCAGGATCGCGAGATCCTGCTCATCGGGCACACCGGACACGAAGAGGTTGAAGGTACCGCGGGTGAAGCGCCGGATCACATCACTATCGTGAATTCGCCGGAAGACGTGGACACACTCGAAGTGAAGGATCCGAGCCGACTGGTGTGGCTGTCGCAGACGACGCTGTCGGTCGACGAGACGATGGAGACCGTGCGCAGGCTGCGCACGAAGTTCCCAGAACTGCAGGATCCGCCGAGTGACGACATCTGCTACGCGACGCAGAACCGCCAGGTCGCGATCAAGAAGATCGCCCCGCAAGCAGATCTCGTGATCATTGTCGGGTCAGCGAACTCCTCGAACTCGGTACGACTCGTCGAGGTCGCGCTCGAATACGGCGCCAAGGCCGCGTATCGTGTCGACTTCGCTTCGGAAGTGCAGCAGGAGTGGCTCGACGGCGTGCGCACCGTCGGAGTGTCGAGCGGAGCATCGGTTCCCGAGGTGCTCGTGCAGGAGCTGCTCGATGACCTCGCCGATGCCGGCTACGGCGACGTCGAAGCGACGGTCACCGCGGAGGAGGACCTCGTCTTTTCACTGCCGAAGGAACTCCGTCAAGACGCGATGGGCAAGCGCGATGCCCGCGCGCTCGGCGGACGCGTGCGCTGAGGCGCTTGCCGGCGACGCTTAGCGGCGGTGGAGCGAGGCGATGCTGGGGTGAGTCGACTCTGACGTGAGGTGACGCCGGCGTTAGGCAGGATCCACAATGCTGAGCAGCAGGTGCCCGTTCGGCACCGTCTGACCGATCGGCGCCTCGATGCCCTGGACCACGCCGTCGCGGTGCGCGTAGATCGACTGCTCCATCTTCATCGCCTCGAGTACGACGACCAGATCCCCGTTCTCCACGGGCTGGCCCTCTTCGACCGCGACCTTGACGACGGTTGCCTGCATGGGCGCGGCCACGGAGTTGCCCGCGGACCCTGCGATGGCGGCGTTCTTCGCGCGACGGGGAGCGGGGCCGCGGGTCACGTCCTGGTTCACGAGCGGCAGCAGTGTCGCCGGCATCGTGACCTCGACGCGACGCCCCGCGACCTCGACGACGACCGACTGGCGCTTCGGATCCTGCGAGAGTGCCTCGAGCTCGCCTTCCCAAGGCTCGATGTCGTTCTCGAACTCGTTCTCGATCCAGAGGGTGTACACGCCGAATGCTCCATTCGGGGCGGTGAATGCCGGATCACGGACGATCTTGCGATGGAACGGCAATACGGTCGGGAGCCCGAGCACCTCGAACTCGTCGAGCGCACGACGCGCGCGCTCGAGCGCGATCTCGCGTGTGGCACCGGTGACGATGAGCTTGCCCAGCATCGAGTCGAACGCGCCCGAGACGATGTCGCCCGAGCGAACGCCAGTGTCGACACGCACGCCGGGGCCGGAAGCCGCTTTGAAGTGAGTGACGGGCCCGGGGTTCGGAAGGAAGCCGTTACCCGGATCCTCACCGTTGAGACGGAATTCGAAGGAGTGACCGTGCGAAACCGGGTCGTCGTAGTCGATGACGCCGCCCTCGGCGATACGGAACTGCTCGCGGACAAGGTCGAGCCCGGTGACCTCTTCGGACACGGGGTGCTCGACCTGCAGGCGGGTGTTCACTTCGAGGAACGACACCGTGCCGTCCTTCGCGACGAGGAACTCGCAGGTGCCGGCACCGACGTATCCGACCTCGCGGAGAATCGCCTTCGACGCACGGTACAGCTCGGCGTTCTGCTCGACGGAGAGGAACGGAGCCGGCGCTTCTTCGACGAGCTTCTGGTGGCGACGCTGCAAGGAGCAGTCGCGAGTCGAGACGACGACGATGTTGCCGTGCTGATCGGCGAGGCACTGGGTCTCGACATGGCGCGGCTTCTCGAGATACTTCTCGACGAAGCACTCGCCGCGACCGAACGCGGCCACCGCTTCACGGGTCGCGGACTCGAAGAGTTCGGCGACCTCATCACGCTCGTAGGCGACCTTCAGACCGCGGCCGCCGCCGCCGAACGCGGCCTTGATGGCGATGGGCAGGCCGACCTCGTCGGCGAACGCCAGAACTTCGTCGGCGTTCTCGACCGGGTCGCTCGTGCCCGCGGCGAGCGGAGCTCCCACCTTCTCTGCGACGTGACGGGCTGACACCTTGTCTCCGAGCCGTTCGATGGCGTCGGGGCTCGGTCCGATCCAGATGAGACCCGCGTCGATCACGGCGCGCGCGAAGTCGGCGTTCTCCGCCAGGAACCCGTAACCCGGATGCACGGCGTCAGCACCCGAGCGGCGGGCGACACCGAGGATCTTGTCGATGACGAGATACGTCTCAGCGCTGGTCGCACCGTGCAGGGCGTACGCTTCATCGGCGAACTGGGCGTGCATGGCATCGCGATCCTGGTCAGCGTAGACGGCGACCGAGGCGATGCCGCTGTCGGCGGCTGCTCGGATGATGCGGACGGCGATCTCACCACGGTTTGCGATGAGCACTTTACGGATGCGAGACATGGTTTCCACCTTATTCCAGGTCGCGCGCTGACCCTTGGATATACGGCACAAAAGTTCGCCGGGAATCGTTGGGTGAAATGCGACACCGTGCGGCGTGCTCGGGCTGGTGCGTTCCGCGCTCGGGCTGGCGTCGGGCATGCCTCACGCCCGAGCGCCGGGCGCTGAGCGCCGGACGCGGGCCGCGGCGAGATGAGCCGGAGTGTTGGGCGCAGAACCGGGCTGGCGTTGGGGTGCCTCTGCCCTGAGCCCTGAGCCCTGAGCCCTGAGCCCTGAGCCCTGAGCGCCGGCGCAGACTCCGGCGAGATAAGCCGAAGTGTTGCTTCGCGAGTGCCGAAGCAACACTTCGGCTCATCTCGGTGAAGGTGACGGCCAGGGAGAGGGAACGGGAGCGGGAGTGGGAGAGGAGAGGGAAGCCGGGGATGCTCGGGGAAGGGCAGGGAAAAGAAGGGCCGGGAAAGTGGGAAAGGGGAATGTCAGGCGAGGGCCGCGGATCCCCCGCCCGGCACCCGCGTCTCTGTAGACTGGCGGAGTGGTGAATCCAGAGATCCAAGGACGGGTGTACCCGTCGACAGCTCCCTATCTCGTGGGCCGGGAGAAGGTGCGCGAATTCGCTCGCGCGGTCCTCAGTTCCTCGCCCGTGCACATCGACGTCGCAGCCGCTCGTGAGGCCGGCTACGCCGACGTCGTCGCCCCCCCGACGTTTCCCGTCGTGGTGCAGGAGGCGACGCTCGCGCAACTCCTCGCCGACCCTGATGCGGGTGTGGACTTCTCGCGTGTCGTGCACGGCGACCAGCGCTTCACCTACAGCCGTCCGGTGGTCGCGGGTGATGAGCTCACCGCGACGCTTACGATCGCCGCGGTCAAGCAGCTCGGCGGGCACTCCATGGTGACCGCCTCGAGCGAGATCGTCGATGCCGACGGCGAGCACGTGGTGACCGCGATCTCCACGCTCGTAGTGAGAGGGGAAGAGGACTGATGCCGAGCTTCGAAGAGCTGAATCGTGGTGACGTGGTGGCCGAGCGCGAGCTGACCCTCACCCGTGACCGTCTCGTGCGTTACGCGGGTGCCTCGGGCGATTTCAATCCGATCCATTACCGCGACGATGTCGCGCAGTCCGTCGGGCTGCCGGGTGTGCTCGCGCACGGCATGTTGACGATGGGGGTGGCGGGCTCGGTCGCGACCGATTGGTTGGGCGACGCCGGCCGTGTGGTCGACTTCCAGTCGCGCTTCACCCGCCCGGTTCCGGTCGACGCGCAGGATGGCGCCGTGGTCACGGTGACCGCCACGGTCGGCGCGCTCGATGAAGAGGCGCGCACCGCTCGCATCGATTTACGTGTCGTGTTCGACGGCGCGACCGTGCTCGGCAAGTCGCAGATGGCGGTGGCATTCGCGTGACCAACGCCGAAGTCGGGGCCGGGGAGCAGACCCTCGCCGATCTCACGACCATGCGTGTCGGTGGCCCGGCACAGCGGATCCTGACCGCACACACCTCTGATGAGCTGGTCAGGTACGCCTCTGAACTGCAAGACAGCGGTGAGCCGTGGATGCTGCTCGGTGGCGGCTCGAACACGGTGGTGTGCGATGAGGGGTACCCGGGGACGGTGCTGCTCGTGCGCAACAGCGGTGTTGAGCGGGTCGCGGATCCTGAGGGGAAACTTCCCGAGGGCACGGTCAGGCTGCGGGTGCAGGCCGGGCACGACTGGGATGATCTCGTCGCGTTGACGGTCGAGCAGGGTTGGGCCGGCATCGAGGCGCTCTCGGGGATTCCCGGGCTCGCTGGTGCCGCACCCGTGCAGAACATCGGCGCGTACGGCCAGGAGCTTTCGGACGTGCTGCACTCGATCACGTTCTTCGATCTCGAGACCGAAGAGGTGCGCCGCATCCCGGCGGCCGAACTCGAGCTGGGGTACCGTACTTCGGCGATCAAGCAGGGGCTCGAGGGCGTCGTGCTCTCGATTGACCTCCTGCTGTCGGATGAATTCGGGGGTGAACGCGAGACGCATCAGGACGACCTCGTCATCATGCACGGCAGCGTGCCGCGGCACGGGATCGTCGGTGAGGCCGCTCAGGTGATGTCTGCCCCGATCGCTTACGGTCAGCTCGCAGATGCGCTCGGTCTCTCGGTCGGAGCGCGGGTCTCGATCCTTGAGCTGCGTCGCACGGTGCTGCGGTTGCGCGCGTCGAAGGGCATGGTTCTCGATGCGGCGGATCACGATACGTGGAGCGCCGGATCCTTCTTCACGAACCCGATCGTGTCCGAACGCTTCGCCCGCACGCTCCCCGATAACGCGCCGCGATTCCCGGTGCAGGGGCAGGAGCCCGAGCCCGCGGTGACGAGTCTCGAGGAGCTTGCGGCGGGCATGCCGTTGCGTCTACCGGAGGCTCCTCAGGAGCGCTTGATGAAGCTCTCGGCGGCCTGGCTCATCGAGCATGCCGGGATCGATCGTGGCTTCCGTCTCCCGGGTTCGGGGGCGGCGGTATCGACGAAGCACACGCTCGCGATCACCAACTGCGGGGCGGCGACCGCTGCCGACGTGGCGCAGCTCGCCCGGTACATCGGGCAGCGCGTACAGCAGGAGTTCGGCGTGATTCTCGTGCCCGAGCCGAATCTGTACGGCTTGGAGGTCGGCTGACGGTCAGGCGGCCGAGGCTGTGAACATGCGTATCCAGATCGTCGGGCACGGCCGTGTCGCGTCTGCCGTGCACGCGGTGCTGCTCGAGGGTGGACTGGATCCGCTTCCGCTTGCAGGACGCGGCGCGGATGGTGCGGGCAGCGATCTCGTGCTGCTCGCAGTTCCTGACGCTGCGATCGGGCAGGCTGCTGCGAAGATCGCCCCGGGCCCCGTTGTCGGGCACTGCTCGGGGGCGTTGCCGCTCGACGTCCTGGGCGAACGAGAGTGCTTCAGCATGCATCCGCTCTTGCCGATCACCGGGGCGGGTATACGGTTCGACGGCGCGTTCGCTGCGGTCGACGGGTCGACCGAGCGGGCGCGAAGCATGGCGAGGGAGCTCGCCGAGATGCTCGGGCTGCGGACCTTTGCCGTCGCTGCGCAGGATCGCTCCGCGTACCACGCCTCGGCGTCGATCGCCTCGAATCTGCTGGTCGTTCTCGAGGGGTTCGCCGAGCGTCTCGCGGCGACCGCGGGTGTGCCGAGGGAGGCGCTCGTGCCTCTCGTCCGTGCGACCGTTCAGAACTGGGCAGATCTCGGCGCGGAACGAGCACTCACCGGGCCGATCGTGCGCGGTGATGAGGAGACGGTGGACTCGCAGCGGGAAGCCGTGGTTGCGCGGCTGCCGGAGGCACTCGAATCGTTTGACGCGTTGGTCGACGCCGCACGGCAATTGCTGAGGAGTTCGGACGCCGGGGAGGAACAACGGCGTACCGAGGGAGGGGAAGCGAACGTATGAGGGTCGTGCGAACGATTCGGGAGTTGCGCGCCGAGCTCGCGGAGCGGCGTGGCGCTGGCGCAGCTCGCGTCGGCCTCGTGCCGACGATGGGCGCGCTGCACGAGGGGCATCTGTCGCTGCTGCGTGCGGCGCGTGCCGAGAACGATGCGGTGGTGCTCTCGATCTTCGTGAACCCGAAGCAGTTCACGGAAGGGGCGGATCTCGACGCCTACCCGCGTACCGAAGTATCCGATACCGACGCGGCGGAAGCCGCCGACGTCGACATCGTCTTCGCCCCGGCTGCCTCCGAGATGTACCCTGCGGGGTACGCGACGACAGTGAGTGTGGGCGGAGCGCTCACCGAAACGCTCGAGGGCGCCGGTCGCGGAACGGCCCACTTCGACGGCGTCGCCACGGTCGTGGCGAAACTGCTCATCGCAGTCGGGGCCGACGCCGCCTATTTCGGGCAGAAGGATGCGCAGCAGCTGCTCGTCGTGCGACGGATGGCGGCAGACCTCGGAATCCCGACCCGTATCGTTTCGTGCCCGACTCAGCGAGATGACGACGGCCTCGCACTGTCGAGTCGCAACACCCTGCTGAGCGACGAGGAACGAAGTCGAGCGGTCGCGATCCCGCGCGCCCTACAGGCCGTTCGCTCGGCAGTGCTCGAAGGAGCTCGGGACGTCGCCGAACTGCGCACTATCGCGCTCAGCATGCTGCACGCGTCGAATCTCGAGCCCGAGTACCTGGCGTTCGCAGACCCGGCTACCCTAGAAGAGGTTGCGGTGATCGACCGACCGGTGCTGGTCGCGATCGCCGCGCGAGTGGGGGCCGTGCGCCTGATCGACAATTTGCTGCTGGGCTCCGAGCCAGAGCAGCGTGAGGAGAGCTGAAGTGCCGAAGGTCTCGATCCCGGAATTGCAGGAGCGGAAGCGCTCGGGAGAACCCATCGTGGTGGTCACCGCCTACGACTATCCGACGGCTCGTGCTGCCGAACGTGCCGGCGTCGATATGGTGCTCGTCGGCGATTCCGGCGCGCAGGTCCATCTCGGGTATCCGACGACCGCTGAGGTCACGACCGATGAGCTGCTGGTACTCGCCGGTGCCGTGTCGCGAGGCACCGAATCCGCGTTCCTCGTGTGCGATGTCGCGTTCGGCACGACGGAGGAATCCGATGCGCAGGCCGTCGCAACGGCCGTGCGCTTCGTGAAGGAGGCGCGTGCGGATGCCGTGAAGCTCGAAGGCGGCAATCCGCAGAAGCTGAGCCGGATCCGCGCAATCGTCGCCGCGGGCATCCCGGTGGTCGGCCACATCGGACTCACTCCTCAGACTCCGACGGCGCTCGGCGGCCTGCGCGCGCAGGGCCGCACCGAGGCCTCGGCAGCACGTCTGGTGGAGGAAGCTCTCGGGGTGCAGGAGGCGGGTGCGTTCTGCATGGTCGTCGAGGCGGTGCCCTCGGAGGTGACCGAGGTGCTTCGGGGAGTGCTCGACATTCCGATCATCGGGATCGGGGCCGGGCCCGCTGAAGGTCAGGTGCTCGTGAGCGACGACCTGCTCGGGGCGACTGAGGGTCGTACGGCGAAGTTCGTGAAGTCGTTCGGCAGTATCGGCGACAATCGGGTCGCCGCGATCGCGGCGTACGCTGCCGAGGTGCGCTCCGGGGCATTCCCCGCAGCCGAGCACCAGTACGCTGCGAACGCTGACGCGGTCGCAGCGGCGCGAGCAGCTGCCGTCGGGCGGTAAGCGCTTACAGCCCCGCGGCGGCCACGCGGTCGAGACCGCCGCGCAGATCGCGGATCAGGTCGTCCGCGGTCTCCAGCCCGATCGACAGCCTGAGCAGACCCTGCCCGATGCCGAGGCGTTCGTTGATCTCGGGTGCGAAGGTGGCGTGGGTCGAGGTTGCGGGGTGGATCACCATCGTGCGCGTATCGCCGATACCGGTCATGCGTGAGAACACGCGCAGTCCGTTCACGAATTCGCGAGCCCCCTCGATGCCGCCGCGAATGGTGACACCGAACACTGACCCGGTGCGGCCGTAGCCTTCGGCATCGGCGCCGTAGTCGCGCACGGCGAGCGCGTGCAGCGGATTCGAAGGCAGACCCGCGTAGTCGACCAGTTCCACCTCGGGCTGCTCTTCGAGCCACCGGGCGATGGCGATCGAGGTGTCGACGTGGCGCTCCATGCGCAGCGACAGCGTCTCCATGCCCTGGTGCAGCAGGAAGCCGTTGAACGGCGAGAGCGACGGCCCGATGTCGTTCACGACGGCCTCGCGTGCCGCGCGCCCGTAGGCGCCGGGACCGAAGCGGTCGAGCATTGACGAGGCGCCGGGGCGCGGGGCCGATGCGATGAGCGGATACGAGCGACCGGCGCGTTCGGCGGCGGCCCAGTCGAAGTTGCCTCCATCGGTGATTGATCCGCCGACAGCGGTGCCGTGACCGGTGAGAAACTTCGTGGTCGAGTGCACGACGATGTTCGCTCCGTGTTCGATCGGCCGGATCAGGGCGGGCGTACCCACTGTGTTGTCGACCACGACCGGCAGGTTGTAGCGGGCAGCGACCTCGGCGATACGGCGCAGGTCCATGACATCGTTGCGGGGGTTCGGGATCGTCTCGGTGTAGATCGCCTTGGTGTTCGGCCTGATCGCTCGCTCCCACTCGGCGTCATCGTCGGCGTCCCAGACGTAGTCGAACTCGATGCCGAAGCGCTTGAAGCTGCGCCCGAAGAGGATGCGGGTGCCGCCATAGATCGACGCGGTCGAGACGATGTGATCGCCGTGCTGCGCGAGCGTGAAGAGCGCTGATGAGATGGCGGCTTGCCCGCTCGAGACGAGCACGGTATCGACGCCGTCCTCGAGCGACGAGAGCCGGCGTTCGGCGACGGCGTTCGTGGGGTTGCCCTGGCGGGAGTAGATCGGAGAGGGCGCATCTTGCGGGAAGGCAGCGTCGCCGCTCAGGTCTGCGGTCGCGGTGCCGCGCGCGGGTCGGCCGGAGAAGCGCTCGATGCTGTCGTCGAAGTCTTCGAACACGTACCCGGCAGACAGGGCGATCGGGGGAACGCGCAACCCGCTGTTGCGGTCGGGATACTCGCCCGCGTGTACCTGGCGGGTGTCGAAGCCGAAGCTTTCCCAGTCGTCGATCGGTGCGGCTGCGGGGTTCGAGGAGCTGGTCATCTGCGTGCTTTCTTCGTGGATCGTGCAGGGAGGGGCGCCGGGCGCTCAGGCAGTCGAGGGGAGGATCGCCGCAATACGGCGAACGGCCTCATGGATGGTCTCGGGGGGGCAGGCGAGGTTGATGCGAACGTGACCGGATCCGCCTTCGCCGAAGTAGGCGCCGTTGTTGAGTGCGACTTTCGCTTCGTCGAGGATGCGTCGATACGGGTCGTCGCCGAGACCGGCGTTGCGGAAGTCGAGCCAGGCGAGGTAGCCGGTCCGGGGGATGATCACGTCGACACCGGGGAGATGCTCGGCGGCGAGACGATCGAAGAGGGCGACATTCTCGGAGATCTGCGCGATGGCGCGGTCGAGCCAGTCTCGCCCGTCGCGGAAGGCGGCGACGCTCGCATGGAGGCCGAGGAGGCTCGTGCGGGTGTGCACTTCCGGCGGCAGGTTGTGGAGCAGCTCGTTCGCGCGGTCGTCGGCGGCCACGATGACCGCGCACTTCGCGCCCGCGATGCTCCAGCCCTTGCTCGCGGAGGTCACGGTGGCGGAGAGGGCCGCGTGCTCGGCGGCGAGCGGGGCGAACGGGGCGAACTCGACACCGGGGAAGGTCAGCGGTGCGTGCACTTCGTCGCTCACGACGGCGACATCGTGCTGGGCGGCGAGCCGGGCGAGCTCGGAGAGCTCGTCACGGGTGAATGCGATGCCGTGCGGGTTGTGCGGGTTGCAGAGGATGAAGGCGTCGGCGCCGGCGACGAACTCCCGCTCGATGGCGACAAGATCGAGGCGCCCGCCGTTGCGGTGCACTTCGGTGAGTGGCACCTCGACGGTCTCGAACGGCAGTTCTTCGAGCATCTCGAAGAAGCCCGGGTAGGTCGGGGTCGGGATCACGAGTCGTGCGGTGGTGCCCGCGGCGCTCGGTCGCAGCACGCGCAGCGCCTCCACGACACCGGTCGCGACGTCGGTGGTGAGGTGGAGATGCTCGGGGCTCGGCTCCCAGTTCCACCGGTCGCGGGCGAAATCGGCAAAGGCTTCTGCCAGGGGGAGTGGGCTCTCGACGTAGCCGATATCGGAGGCTGCGATGCGCTCGATCATGGCCTCGCGGATGACCGGTGCGACCGCGAAATCCATCTCCGCGACGAAGAGCGGCAGCACATCTTCGGCGAAGCGGGTCCACTTGATGCTGGTACGCGTCGTGCGCAGCAGTGCAGGGTCCAGCTCACTGAAGGGCACGCCGCTCGGATCGGTACAGGAAGCCATGCATTCATGTTCTCGCATCGCTGCGAGTGACGCGAGCCGGCCGGTAAGGAAGTGTCATCTTCCCGGGGGTCAGGCGCGTGCGGTGTCGTCGGTACGTCGGATATGGCTGCGCGCGTGTTCCAGGGCCGGATCCAATTCCGCGAAGAGGTGATCGGGGTGCCGCAGCGATGCGATCACACCGAGACGTTCCAGCAGTACGCGATGCTCCGAGCGGACGCCCTTGATGAGTACGACGATGCCTCGGCGTTCAAGCGCGGCGACGAGTTCGGCCAACGCGTTCGCGCCGGTCGCGTCGAGGATCTGGAGTCGAGAGAGGCGCAGGATCACGACTGCGACGTTCGGGGCGTCGGAGATCGACTCGATGAGCCGGTCCGCTGCGCCGAAGAACAATGACCCTTCGACCCGGAAGAGCGCGATGCGTTCGTCGCCGGGAACGGGAGCACCGGGGAGTCGCTCGCGGTGCGCTCCACTCAGTCGGCTCAGCGCGCGCAGCGAGAAGAATGCGGCGGTCGCCATGCCGATTCCGACCGCGATGACCAGGTCGAAAGCGACAGTCACGCCGAGGGTGACGGCGAAGACCGCGGCGCTCGACCTCCCGGAACGAGCGACGCGGCGCATCGTGCTCAGCGACACCATGCGTGCTGCGGTCATCATGAGGACCCCGGCAAGCGCGGCGAGCGGGATCTGCGACACGATCTCCGCGGCGACGAGCACGATGAGCAAGAGGACGAGCGAGTGCACGATGGCGGCGACCCTGGTTCGGGCTCCGCTGCGTACGTTGACCGCGGTGCGGGCGATGGCACCGGTCGCGGGCATACCTCCGAAGAGACCAGCGGCTACAGAGGCCAGACCCTGCCCGACGAGTTCTCGGTCGGCATGCACCCTGCCGGTATCGGCGAGCGTAGCCGCGACGCGCGCCGAGAGCAGGGACTCGATCGCGGCGAGTGCGGCGACGGCTACCGCCGGGCCTGAAAGCGACACGAGCAGAGCCGGGTCGAGAGATGGGAGGGAGGGAGCCGGGAGCGTGCGGGGAAGCTCGCCGATCGTGTCCAGCGGCAGTCGTGCGAGTGAGGCGAGCAACGACACGACGACGATGGCGATGAACGACCCGGGCAGGGCCGAGGCATAACGGCCGATGAAGAGCATGATGACCCCGACTGCGACCACGGCCGCGAGCGGCAGCAGCGCGCCGGGCCAGCTCGCTTCAGCAACTGTCTGCCAGGCCGCGACTACGGCGTTGGTGGAATGCGGAGCACCGTTGCCGCCGACGTCTACGCCGAGCGCCGACGGAACCTGCTGCAGAAAGATGATGATGCCGATCCCTGCAGTGAATCCCTCGATGACCGGCCACGGGATGTAGCTCACGGCGCGACCGAGCCGTAGCAGCCCGGCTGCCAGGACGATCACTCCAGCCATCAGGCTGACCGTCACGACGGCACCCGTGCCGTGGGTGGCGACGATCGGCGCGAGTACGACGACCATCGCACCAGTTGGACCCGACACCTGCACGTTCGAGCCGCCGAACGCGGCCGCGACGATGCCCGCCACGATCGCGGTGACGATGCCGGCTTCAGCACCGACGCCAGAACTCACGCCGAACGCGAGGGCGAGCGGCAGCGCGACGATTCCCACCGTGATGCCGGCGAGCAGATCGGGTCGCCACGAGGAGCGGGCTCCGCGGTAGTCATCGAGCGATGGGAGGAGGCTGCGCAGCCGAGCACGTGACGACGTCATCGTTGGGCGCTCGCAGGGAGCGATGGGAGAGAGGCGGCCGCGGCGCCCCGCGCCTCGTCATCGCCGAGGATCCCGTGCAGCAGGCTTCTGGCGACCCGCAGGAGATCGGAGATCTCTGGAAATGCGAGTCGGTAGTAGACGGTGCTCGCTCGACGCTCGGAGTGCACGAGTCGGTATCGCCGGAGCACGGCGAGATGCTGCGAGAGGTGGGAGGCTTCGAGTTCGGTCTCGAGCAGCATCTCGGCAACCGAGGCTTCGGTCGTTCCGCTCAGAATCTCAAGAATCCTGATGCGGTACGGGTGGGCGAGGCCCTTGAACAGGTTGGCTTTGATCTCGTAGAGCGGGCGTTGCGCATCTCCGAGCGGCATGGACACCCTCTCAATCACTGATGCTTGAATGATGAAATGATGAATTCATCATATCAAAAGAGGGGCGATGAAGCCGGTGCGGTTGATCAGCGCGCGTCGAATACGTCGAACGCGCGGCTCCGGAGCGGAGCCGGCAAGAAAGTAATCAGCGCACCCGCAATGCCTGCGGCAGCACCTCGATCTCAAATGCCGTGACCTCGCCGACGTCGTCACCGTCGACTTCGAAGATCAGAGGCTGCGGCAGCTCGGCCCGCAGCGTGCGGGCGCGCAGGTGATCCGCGGATCCTGAACTTTCAGCGTCCCCGCCCCTGATCAAGCGCATGAGCCCGTTGTCCCAGACCATGTTCTTCATGGTGTCGAGCCAGGCCGCCGCATTGTCTGCGCGGAGCAGCAGCAGATCGACCTCCCCGTCGTCTGGTCGTGCGTCGGGCAGCAGGGTCACCCCGCCCTGGAGGCTGCCGCAATTCGCCACGAGCATCGTATGGGCCCGCTCACTGCGCGGTTCCTCGCCGTCGAGGCGCAGGACTACTTCCACTACTTCGGCGCCCGATGCGGCGCGGCCCAGGGACTCGACATAGGCGAGCCAACCGGTCTTCGCCTTGAGGTCATCATCGGTCTCGACGATCATCTGCGCGTCGATGCCGAAGCCCGCCATCACGACGAATCCGAGCTTTCTGGTCTTCCCATCCGTGCTTTCGAGCGCAGCTGTGCAGAGATCGATGGAGGACGGCTCTGCTGCAAGGATCCGCTCGAACGCTGCTTGAGGATCACCGAGCGGCACCCCGAGGTTCCGGGCGAGGAGATTCCCCGTACCAAATGGAACGATGCCAAGGTCTGCTGCAGGCGTACCGCTTTCACCTAGACGCTCGGCGACAGCCCGTACCGTGCCGTCGCCGCCGACCGCCACGACGACAGAGCAGCCCTCGGCGAGGGCCCGCTCGGTCGCCGCCCCGCCCGGATCTTCGCGCGAAGTCTCGAACCAGAGGCATTCAGGGCGATCAGAGTCGTCGTACGACGTGGTCAGTGCATCGTCGAACGCCTCGTTGAGGGCACGATCAAGCGCGGAACGCAGCTTGGGTTCCTCCACCTTCGATGGGTTCCAGACGATACCGATCTTCTCGTTCACGCTTCCGAGAATATCGTCGATGGCTACAGCGCGGCCAGCAGTGTTTTCCAGTGCGTGCGCCACTCCTCGATCCGTTCGCCTGTGGGAAGACCTTCCTGCCCCACGGTGATCGTCGCCCGATCCGAATCCTTCTCTACGGTCGCGACTTCGATTCGGCCGGCGCCGTCGAGGCTGCAACGCCAAAAGCTCCGCTTGTCGGTTCGCGACGTGCGAACCTCGCCAGATGCATGGCCGAGATGCTCGCTCCGGTCGCCGTGCGCATCGACCCAGGCAGCGAGCGCTGCGTCGCGATCGAGCGGGAGTGTGCGGCTCGCGCTCACACGGAAGGTGCCGTCGGACGACTGACCTGGTACGCGCAGACCCGCATGCTGCTCGTAGGCGATCGCTGTTCCCTGCGCCCACCAATCGGGGTTGTGCAGATCGTCTGGCATCTCGGCCCGTGCGATGCGCGCAATCGTCGCGTGATCCTGTTCCTTCGCATTCTGCGCGGTGAAGATCTCGAGCCATTGCTCCCAAGAACGGCCCGTCGCCCGTTCAAGCGCCGGGATATTCCCCGCGCGAGTCCCATTGCCGTTCTCTGCCTGCTGTGTTTGGGCCCGTGTGCTCGTGGATCGATTGCCCGTGACTTCCGTGTCTTCTGCTGCTGCGCGCATAGCTTCCCCATCCATGTCCTCAGGGTAGTCGTCGCCGCTCCAGCCCGCGACTGCTTGAATGGGGTGCATGGAGGCATCGAAGCACGGAGCGGGGCGCGCGGGGCGGCGCCATGTCGAGCGAGTGTCGTCGCAGCATCGGGCGCGGGGCGCCGCGTCTGCCGCTGAGACGCAAGGGGAATTGCCGCTCGGCGCAGGGGAGGAGACGCCGGAGTACCGGATCGATCTCGAACGGATCCGCTTCTCCTCATACTTCGCGCGGTTGTCGGAGGTGACTCAGGTCGTGCCGCAGAGTGGTGTCGGGCCGGTCATGCACAACCGGCTCACGCACTCGTTGAAAGTGAGCGCGGTCGCGCGTGTGATCGCGGCGCAGCTCGCGGGCCATGCGGCCAGTCACCGTGAGCATGTCGCAGGGTCCGGCGACGACGACGAGGTCGGCCGGATCGTCACCGAACTCGGCGGCTGCGACACCGTCGTCGCACAGGCCGCGGCGCACGCGCATGATCTCGGGCACCCGCCGTTCGGGCACCTGGGAGAGCGAGTACTCGACCGTGTCGCGCGCGGGAGACTGGGGCTTCTCGAGGGATTCGAAGGGAACGCCCAGAGCTTCCGGATCCTCACCCATCTCGACACGCTCGGCCGTGAGTTCCCGGGACTGAACCTGACCGCTGCCAGCCGGGCCGCGACACTGAAGTACCCGTGGACGCGGACGGAATGGGTCGGAGTCAGTGAGAATGACCGGCCCGTGACGGAACGGCCGCGGGGCGTCGGTGCCGATCTCACGGCCGGCGCCGAGAAGTTCTCGGTGTACGGGCTCGAGATCGATGAGATGGAGGAGGCGCTCTCAGCGTTCCCGAGGCTCGGACCCGGCATGCAGACGATCGAGTGCGCGGTCATGGATCTCGCTGACGACATTGCCTACGCGGTGCACGACCTCGACGACTTCACGCGGGCCGGTGTGCTGCAGCACGCTGCGGTCTCGGGCGAGTTCCGCGCCTGGTTGACGAAGTCTGCGGAGCTCTCACGACTGCCTGACGAACGGCTCACCGGGAGCGGAGGCACGCTGCGCACACCGGGGCACGCACTCGAGGCGCTGTGGCGGCGGGCCAGATTGAAGGACGGGTGGATCGCCGACCGTGATGCTTTCGAGGCGGCGGTGCGGCGCGTGGACGCTGAGCTCTCGGAAGTGCTGGCCACCCCGTATGACGGAGGCCTCGACAGCGAGCGGGCGGTATCGGGGTTCACACGCCGATGGATCGAGCACCTGCGCACCTCGATCGTAGTCGAGCGCAACCCGCATTTGCGCAGCGGCTACGTGCGACTCGATCGCCAGGCCTGGCATGAGGTCATGGTACTCAAATTCGTGCACGCGCGCTTCGTGCTCGAGAGCCCGGCGCTCGCCCAGTCTCAACGCGGCCAGGCGAGGGTGGTCGAAGATCTCGTACTCGCGTTCGACGAGTGGTTAGCGGATCCGATCGATGCGGATCGCGCACCACGGCGGTTGCTCGAGTGGGAAGAGGAAGCCACCGAGGCGCTCTTCGCGCTGCGGCGGAAGCGCCCGGAAGCCGTTCCGGATGGGCAGGACGAGCGAGGCCTGCGGCGGCAAGGACGCTCGCGAGCGCTGCTTGACTATGTCTCGTCGTTCAGTGATCAGCAAGCGATCTCAACCCATCGCGAGCTCATCGGCGGGTAGGTCGATTCGGCCCGAGTCAGGCTTGCTGGGGTGATTTCTCGGCGTGTTCTTGCATTCCAACCGTCTAATGCGCATACTTGACCGGACAACCGGATAAGTTTCAGAGCGGAGACCAAGGTGCGATTTGAGCTCGACCCGGCCCGAGGGGCTCAGCCGCTGTACATGCAGTTGGCGAATGCCCTCGAGGAGTATGTCGTCGAGCAGGGTCTCGAGCCGGGCACGCAGCTTCCGAGCGAGCCCACCCTCGCTGCTGAGAACAACCTCTCGCGGGCGACCGTGCTCAAAGCCTTCGAATTGCTCGTCGACCGTGGCCTCGTTTCGCGTCGCCGCGGCAAGGGCACCTTCGTGCGATCCCGCCCCATGGAGCGTCGCCTTCCCGAGCTTTCGAGCTTCAGCGACCACATCCAGAGTCTCGGTCTCGCACCCGGCAGTGCATTGCTCGACTACGCCGTCTACCCACCCGGCGCGGCCGGTCGCCCGACCACGCCCTTTCCTGACGACCTCGGCGTGGTTGTGCTTGAGCGTCTGCGCACGGTCGGCGGGACCCCGGTCGGCCTGCAGAGACTCATTCTTCCCGAGTACGTGGCCGCTAAGGCAGGCATTGACGAGCAGGGCGCCGCTGACCCCGCCTTCTCGTTCTACGGCGCGCTTCGTGACGCCGGACTCACTCTCGCCGAGGGAGAGGAGACGTTGCGAGCGATCAACGCCGTCACCGAGGAAGCCGAGCAGCTCGGCGTGGAGCCCGGCACCGCCCTGATCGAGGTCGATCGCCACTCCCGCGATACCTCGGGCCAGCTGATCGAGCATGTGCGTGCACGCTACCTCGGCACCCAGTACCTCTACCGAGTCACTCTCAACCATCTACCTAACGGAGGAACCCATGAAACGAAACCGGGCAATGGTGCTCGTACCGGCGGCGGCTACGATCCTCGCCCTGACGGCGTGCTCGGGCGGCGCGACTGACGGCGGCAGCGAGGAAGGCAGCGACGGTCGGGCCGCTCTCGTGATCGCCCAGGGCGGTCTGGGAGACCAGTCGTACAACGACCTCGCGAATACCGGATTCGAGCGCGCGCTCGAGTCAACAGGTCTCGAGGGCAGCACGATCGAGTCAGATGATGTCGTGGGCCAGGGCGAGCAATTGCTGCGCCGGGCAGGCCAGTCGGGCATCGATCTCGTCGTCGATCTCGAATTCTCGCACAATGAGGTCATCGGATCGGTAGCGTCCGACTTCCCGGAGAGCGACTGGGTGATCTTCAATGCCGAGGCGGAGGGAGACAACGTCGCCTCGGTGCTCTTCCAGGAGCAGGAAGGCTCCTATCTCGCAGGTGCGCTCGCCGCCATGCAGACCTCGGAAACCGATGATCCCCGTATCAACGAAGACAAGGTGATCGGGGTCATCGGCGGCACCTCTGGCGTCGGCATCGACAAGTTCTTGGTGGGCTTCATCCAGGGTGCGAAAGACACCGATCCCGATGTCGAGGTGCTGACCGCCTACTCGAACGACTTCGCCGACCCCGCGAAGGGGCAGCAGCTCGCCCAGTCGATGTTCGAGCGCGGTGCCGACATCGTCTACTCGGTTGCAGGAGGCACGGGCGCAGGTGTCATCCAGGCGGCTGAAGAAGAGAACCGCTACGCCATCGGCGTCGATGACAATCAGGACGATGTCGCTCCGGGAACGGTGCTCACGAGCGTGCTCAAGCGCACTGACCTCGCCGTTGAATCCATCGTCGGCGACTATGCAGAAGGCACCTTCCCCGGCGGAGAGACGACCACCTTCGGACTCGCTGAGGATGCGGTCGGACTCACCGAGTTAGAGCACACCAAGGATGCGATCCCGCAGGAGACGCTCGACAAGCTCGACGAGCTGCGTCAGGGCATCATCGACGGTGATATCGAAGTCTGGAACGTCGTCACCGACGGCTACCCCGACTTCTACGAAGGCAGCTGACCCCAAAACGGACCGGATTCGATAGCGCAATGGTGACAGAAGACATCGCGGCGGCCCCGCCGCGGATCGAGGCTCGAAGGATCGCGCGATCCTTCGGACCGGTGAGAGCGAACCGCGATGTGTCGCTGGTCGCGCATCGCGGCACCGTTCTCGCCGTGATCGGTGAGAACGGTGCCGGCAAGAGCACGCTCATGAAGATGCTCTACGGGCTGGACCGTCCCGATTCGGGCGAGATTCTGGTCGATGGCGAGGAAGTGCGATTCGCGAGTCCTCGCGACGCAATTCGGCGCGGGATCGGTCTCGTGCAGCAGGAGCTCGCAATCGTTCCCGAGCTGACGCTGCTCGAGAATCTCGTGCTCGGCGGCGAACCGACGCGCGCCGGCCGCATCGATTGGCCAGCAGCGCGCGAGGAGGCCGCACGGCTCGCCGACTCCGTCGGCACCGCGATCGACTGGGATCTGCAGGCTGCGCATGCGCCCATCGCGATCCAGCAGCAGGTCGAGATTCTGCGGCTGATCGGCCGTGGTGCCGACCTGCTGATTCTCGACGAGCCCACGGCCGTGCTGGCGCCGGCGCAGGCCGCCCAACTGCTCGATCTGCTGCGACGGCTTGTCGACGACGGCAAGACCGTCGTGTTCATCAGCCACAAGCTGGGTGAAGTGATGCGCGTCGCCGATGAGATCACTGTGCTGCGTGCTGGCGAGACTCAACCCGCCATCCCGAGCTCCGAGGCCTCCGTCGAAATACTTGCCCGCCTCATCATGGGCGGCGATCCGATGCCTGTCGACTCTCCACGGGTCGGCGACCCCGGCAAGGTGGTCTTCGAATGCTCGGATCTCGCGGCGAGTGATGATCGCGGCGTCGAGCGACTCTCGGGAGTCGACATCGCGGTGCGCGAGGGCGAGATTCTCGGGATCGCCGCGGTGTCGGGCAATGGGCAGGATGAGCTTGCGGAGACACTCATCGGGCTGCGGAAACCCGATCGCGGTGACGTGCGCCTCGGCGGCGAACGATTGACTCGGCCGTCGGTTCGTGCTCGCCGTCGGGCGGGCATCGCTTACGTCAGCGCGGACCGGAAGAACGAGGGGCTCGCTCTCGATCTCTCCATCGCGGAGAACGCGGTCGCCACTCCTGCGCTCGGCGCTCTGTCTCGGTTCGGCTGGCTGCTCTCATCGCGGGTCAAAGCCGCGGTTGCCGGCGTGCTCGACTCGGGCAAGGTGCGGTTCGGTAACGAGAAGGATCCGATCTCGAGCCTTTCCGGAGGCAATCAGCAGCGCGTGGTCATCGCCCGTGAACTCCGGGAGCGGCCGGCAGTACTCATCGCGAGTCAACCGACGCGCGGTGTCGACATCCGCGGTATCGGCTTCATCCATGAACAACTCCGCGATGCCCGCGACGCGGGAAGCGCGGTCGTACTGTTCAGTGAAGAGCTCGACGAGATCCAAGCGCTTTCAGATCGGGTGGTCGTGCTGCATCAGGGCCGTGTCGTCGGAGAACTCGGACGCGACGCGGATCGCGTGACGCTCGGAAAGCTCATGCTCGGATCGACCGATGACGAACCCGTCGCTCACGTTCCTGACGCTGCGGGCGAAGACGCCGTGGACGGCGCAACCGACGGCGGAACGCGCGGCAGTAGCGGCCGGAACGGAGGTGCGGAATGACGATGCAGGAGACTCCTGACACCGGGGCGAACACGAGTTACGTGCCGGTACCGGTGCAGCGGGGTGTGTCATGGACGAAGATCGGCAGCTCGGTCTGGCACATCGCGGTGCCCGTGGTGATCGCACTGGTCATCGGTGCGCTCGCTCTGCTGCTCGGGGGTGAGAACCCGATGCGCATCTACGGCATGCTTGTACAGGAGGCCTTCGGCGACTCCGCTCGTCTGAACGCGACGCTCACCGCGTCTACTCCGCTGCTGTTCACCGGACTCGCAGCGGCGGTAGCGTTTCGCGCCGGCGTCTTCAACGTCGGGGTCGAAGGCAGCTTCGCCTTCGCAGGTCTCGCGGCTGCGGTCGTCGGAGCGCAGGTCGGAGGGCTGCCGCCGGTGCTTGCGATCATCGCCTGTCTCACCGCGGGAATGCTCGCGGGAATGCTCGTAGCGCTTGTGCCTGCCCTGCTCCGCGCCTGGCTCGGCGTCGACGAGGTCGTGTCGACACTGATGTTCAACTTCATCGTGACTGGCCTCACGGCATGGCTCGTCCAATCGTTCTTCCTCGCCCCGGGGCAGGCGAACTCCGCCACCGCCTACGTTGCCGAGTCGGCTGAGCTGCCGCTCCTCGCTTCACCGGGCCAGCTCAGCATCGGGTTCATCATCGCGATCGCACTCATCGCGATCTACGCGGTCTGGACTCGCCGTAGTCAGCTCGGATTCGAATTCGACGCGGTTGGACGTGCTCCCAGGTTCTCGGTCGCGCAGGGAATGCGGGTCCGCACCGTACTCGTCTCCGCGATGCTCGCAGCCGGTGCGATCGGCGGTATCGGTGGCGCCGTCCACGCACTCGGCGTCGTGCACCGCTTCTCGGTCGGATTCTCAGCGAACTTCGGATTCACCGGAATCGCGATCGCACTGCTCGCGCGCTTCAACCCCGTCGGCATCGTGGTCGGATCGGTCGCCTTCGGCGCACTGGCCGCAGCAGGGGCGACCGTGCAGCTCTTCGTCAACATTCCGATCCAGCTCATCGATATTCTCCAGGGCACCGTCATGATGCTCGCGGTCGCGCAGTTCGCGATCCCGAGACTGCGTCGACGCGCGGCGACCGCCCGCGCACGACGACAGGAGGCCGGAGCATGATCGACAGCATCATCAACTCGACGCTGCTGCTCGCGGTGCCGCTGGTGCTCGCGGCCCTCGGCGGAGCAATCCACCGGCGTGCGGGAGTCGTGAATATCGGACTTGAAGGTCAGATGCTCGTGGGAGCCTTCGTGGGCATCCTCGCGAGCGCCGGATCGGGGAACTGGTTCGTCGGAGTACTCGCGGGGGCGGTCGCCGGTGCGATCGCAGGGCTGGTGATGAGCCTGGTGATCACGCGCCTCGCGGCGAACGAGATCATCGTCGGACTCGGTTTCAACATCGTCGCGTTAGGCATCGTGGGCTTCCTGCTGCGTACCCTGTTCCAGGTCTCCGGCACGCTGCGATTCCCCGAGCAGCCGCGTATCCCACGCATCGCGATCCCTGTGATCGAAGACATTCCCGTACTCGGCGCGATCCTGAGCGGCAAGGACGTCCTGTTCTGGTTCTCCGTGCTCCTGATCCCCTTCCTCGCATGGGCTCTCGCCAATACGTCTTGGGGCATCCGCACCCGTGCAACCGGAGTCAATGAGCACGCCACCGCGTCGCTCGGCGTGCGGACCCTGGGGCTCCGAGACACTGCCGGTATGCTGGCGGGCCTGCTCGCAGGGCTCGGCGGCGTTGCACTCGCACTCGGTGTGAGCGGGCTGTTCAACGAGAACATGATCGCCGGGCGCGGCTTCGTCGCGCTCGCAGCCTTCTACTTCGGACGTTCGAAGCCGCTGCCGACGGCGCTCGCCTGTCTGCTGTTCTCGTTCTTCGACGCGCTCCAAGTGCGTTTGCAGACGAGTGGCGGCTTTCCGTCCGACCTGATCCAGACGCTCCCGTACATCGCCGTAGTCGCAGTGCTTGCTTGGACCGGAATCCGGTCGCTGCGCCGCCAGACCCGAGTGACCGCCTGAACGCATGGAGAATGACATGAACGACCGCACCTCCACGTCGACCGCTCTGCTGCTCGTCGACGTGATCAACTCCTTCTACGAAGCCGGCCAGCCGAACTACTACCCGGAGGTCGAGCAGACGCTGCCGGCCCTCGAGCGATTGCGCGACGCCGCTCGGGCTCGCGACGCGCTGGTCGTGCACGCGGTCGAGCGGCACTATCGCGGGCTCGACGACTTCGAGTTCGCGAAGCTCCCGAGACACCACCAGGCGGGGGAGCGGGATGCCGACTTCTTCCCGGGTTTCGAGCCTGCGGGTCGGGTGCGCGAGATCGTTGTGCCGAAGCGACGGTACTCGGCCTTCTACGCAACCGATCTCGATCTCGTGCTCCGCGAGCAGGGCATCGACCGGGTCATCGTCGCCGGTGTGAAGACGAACGTCTGCATCCGTGCCACGGTGCAGGATGCCTTCGCCGGTGGATTCGAGACGATTGTGCCCCGCGAAGCGACCAACTCCAATCGCCCGCACCTTGCCGAGGCCAGCCTCGAAGACATCGACCGCTACTTCGGCCGGGTCGTGACCCTCGCCGAGGCGGAGGAGATGCTGTGACCAATCGGCTGCCGACACTCATCGTGAGCGGATACGCGAGCATCGACTATGCCATGCGGCTTGCGCCCTTCGAAGGGCACGACGCGACGACTCTCGTGCGCGACCGTGCCGAGGAGTGGCCGCGCTCCGGAGGCATCGCCCACGTCACCCGGGCCGCGAGCAGGGAGGCCGGCGACGCGGTGCGCGTCGCAGCGCTCTCCTGGGTCGGCCCGGACCCTGAAGGCACAGCCTGGCTGCACGCGGTCGAGGCCGATGGAGTCGAGATCGTAGGCGTTGCGCGGCGTGGCACGCGCAGTCCGAGTTCCCACCTCCTGTATCCCGACGGGCAGGGAACCATCTGTCTCTTCGACGCGGCCGATTGCCACGGTGAGCTCGATGAGAGACAACGCGAACTGCTGTCCGGTGCTGACCTGGCCGTCGTCACGATCGGACCCGAGCGCGCAACCAGGGAGCTGCTCGATGCGATCCCGGGTTCGTGCGCGGTGCTCTGGGTGATCAAGCAAGACCCCTCATCGCTCACCGATGAGCTCGCTGCTGCACTCGGTGGGCGGGCGAATGTGGTCACCCTCAGCGATGGAGAACAGAGCTATCTCGATGGGATCGTCGCCTCGGCTGCTCCGGGCGCGTACATCATCGTGACCCGTGGATCGCGCGGCGCAGTGCTCCATCGCGTCAGTGACAACGGCGTGCTCGAACGTATCGGCGAGGTACCGGCCCACCCGGTCACCGGTGTCGACACCACAGGAGCCGGCGACACGTTTTCAGGCACGCTCGCCGCGCTGCTCGCCGCCAGGCCCGATCCGGAACCCGATGAGATGCTTCGATACCTCCACCGTGCCTCGGAAGCGACGGCCGAGATGCTTGCCGCGCGCCTGCCCGACTGAACCCTGAAACCCATGTCAACCGAGTGCCCACCGATGCCGGCCCGGGCACGACCAGACCACACACGAATGTACAACGAGAAGAGGAAGTCATGACAACGCCGAGAGAGGCCTGGTACCTGCACTGCACCCCTGATCAGGTCGGTGAAGACGCCATCATCGTCGGCGATCGAGGCCGGGTGCTGCTCGCCACCGAGCTGCTCGAAAACGCCGAGCTGCTGAACGAAGACCGCGGGCTCACCACCGCGACCGGCACCTACCGCGGACGCCGTATCACCGTCAGCGCGTTCGGTATGGGCGCCCCCATCGCCGCCGTTGTGGTTGACGAGCTCGCCTACATCGGCGTGAAGCGAGTGCTGCGACTCGGAACCGTGATGACCGCAGGGCCGAGCGCACTCGGCGACCTGGTCGTTGCACACGGCGCGACCCGCGGCGAGGGCACCTCCGAGAGCTACCTGCCCCTCGAATACCCGGCCGTGCCCGATTTCGCTCTCACGGCGCGAGCCGAAGAGGCTGCGCGTGCGACTGGTCGGCCCGTGCGCAGCGGCATCTACGCCACGGCAGACGGCTTCTACACGGAGATGATGCTGCGCGACGCTCCTGCAGGTCAGGCGGAACTCGTCGCCGAGCGGGATGCCCAGGGCATCGTGGGCACCGATATGGAGACCAGTGCGGTCTTTATCGTTGCCCGAGCGCGAGGGATCGCCGCGGCTTCACTCTGCTTGGCGAGTGTGAGCGGGAGCGATTTCTCGAAACTCGACACCGAGCCGCGCCGTGAGGCCGAGCTCGACCTGCTGCGCGCCGGCCTCGAGGCGCTGGCGGCGCAGTAGCCGCTGCGCCCACCGTGCACGACACCGACCACAGACACTGAATACAGGAAGGAACCCCATGAGCATCGCTACTGGATACTTCGATGACGTCATCGCCAAGCTTGCGAAGGTGCGAGACACTCAGGATCAAGCCATCAAGGAGGCCGCTGAGATCTGCGCGGACACAATCGCAGGTGACGGGCTGGTTTTCACTTTCGGTACCGGGCACGGCGGCTTCGCAGCGCTCGAGATGTTCCCTCGCACCGGCGGGGTGACCGGCTTCCGACCGATCGTCGAGAGCTCAATCGCGCTGATGCACCACGTACTCGGCGACCAGGGAACCGCGCAGTATCGTTTCCTCCATACCCGTGAAGGCTACGGCAACGCGATTCTGCGCTCGCACCAGATCAAGGAGGGGGACGCGCTGATCCTCTTCTCGCACTCGGGCATCAACGCCGTGATCCTCGACATGGCAGTGGAGTTCAAGGAGCGCGGGCTGAAGGTCATCGCGGTGACCTCCGTGCCACACTCGTCCCGCGTCGAGAGCCGCCACTCCTGCGGAAAGCGCCTCTACGAGATCGCCGATGTCGTCATCGACACCGGCATCCCGCTCGAAGACGCGTCGCAGTTCATCGAAGGTCTTGAGCACCCGGTCGGCCCGACGTCGACGTCGATCGCGGTTGCCGTCGGTCACGCGATCAACGCCTCGACATCGGCGGCGCTCGTCGAGCGCGGTGTAGAGCCGATGATCATGATCAATACGAACTCGAACCGCACGAAGTTCGCGCACCAGCAGAACGACCGCAACTACGCGGAGCTCTGGCGCCGGTTGCGTTCGCGCGAGTTCTCGGCTCCGGAGGTGAAGTGATGAGCGCCGTCGAACGGGGGCTCTGCATCGGAGGCGAATGGCTGCCCGCGATCTCCGGCGACACCATCGAGGTCCGGGACCCGGCGACAGGAAAGATCGTCGGTGTGAGCGCCGTCGCGGGAGCCGACGACGTGGATCGCGCCGTGGTCGCGGCCCGAGCTGGCTTCACACGCTGGTCGAAGATGCCGGCCGATGAGCGTGCGACGATCCTGAACCGCGCCGCGGCGCTCGTCGACGAGCGCATCGACGCCATCGCCGAGCTGCTCACCCGTGAACAGGGAAAGACCGTCCCAGACAGCAAGAAGGAAATCGCCTTCGGGGCTCAGGTGATCCGCTACTACGCGGAGGAGGGACGTCGGGTATCCGGCTCCATCCGCCCGAGCGCCCGCCCCGATATCCGCTCGCT
The DNA here is from genome assembly GCF_053567335.1 of Leucobacter sp. GX24907. NCBI lineage: Bacteria > Bacillati > Actinomycetota > Actinomycetes > Micrococcales > Microbacteriaceae > Leucobacter > Leucobacter sp. GX24907. The sequence goes on from NZ_JBSGPD010000004.1 coordinate 316,672, forward strand.
CGTCACCTGGGAACCGCTCGGAGTCGTCGGCGCGATCGTTCCGTGGAACTACCCGGTAGACCTGTACGCCTGGAAGGTGGGGCCGGCGCTCGCCGCAGGCAACGCCGTGATCGTGAAGCCGCCGATCGAGACGCCGCTCGCCGTCGCCGAGTTCGTGCGCTGCTTCCTCGATGCCGGCCTGCCCGAGGGCGTGCTCTCCGATCTGCCTGGCGCTTTCGAAGCCGGTTCTCGGCTCTCGGAGCACCCGCGTATCGACGCGATCACCGCGACGGCGTCGACTGCGACCGGCCAAGCGATCATGCGTTCGGCAGCCGCGACGATGAAGCGGGTCACCCTCGAACTCGGCGGGCACTCACCCTTCATCGTGCTCGACGACGCGGACATCGCGGAGGCTGCCGCCGCCGCCGCCCGCCGCTCTTTCTCGAATGCTGGTCAGATCTGTATCGCGGTCAATCGAATCTTGGTCGATGAGCGGGTGGCGGATGCGTTCACCGAGGCGGTGGCGGCCGAGGCACGGGCGATCAGGATCGGCCACGGCATCGAGGCCGGGATCACGGGTGGCCCCGTCACCACTTCTGCGGTCATCGAGAAGGCCCGTCGTCACATTGACGAAGCGGTGGCGCAGGGAGCAGTCGTGCGCGCGGGCGGCAAGGCTGCCGAAGTCGACGGGAGGCTCGACCCCTCGCTGTTCTTCGAACCCACGGTGCTCGACGAAGTTCCCGCAGATGCGCTGGTGATGCATGAGGAGAGCTTCGGTCCGCTCGTCGCCGTGCACCGTTTCGGACGGAACGACGACGTGGCAGAACTCGCGAACCGAGGCGACTACGGTCTCGCCGCCTACGTGTACGGCAACGATCTCGACCGAGCCTGGGGCATCGCTGAGCGAATCCATGCCGGCGGCGTCGGGGTCAATGTCAACGATGTCTCCGAGTTGCAGGCTCCCTTCGGCGGATGGAAGATGTCTGGTTTCGGCCGCGAGCTCGGGACTGAAGGGCTGCAGGGCATGATGCAGCAGCGACACATCAAGATGCGTCGTCGCTTCGGCTGACCCGGCCCGACGGTCGGCCTCAGCTGCTGGGGCTCGACTGCCGGACCCTCAGCGGCTGAGATGGAAGAGACGTCCGCGATCCCACTCGACCGCCCAGCCGAGACGATCGAAGAGGGTGGCGAGCAGCGTTCCTGTAAAGCCCCACACGAGGTGCCCGCCCAGGTGATCACCGAGCCGGAAGGCGGGCCCTCGGTAGGTATGCGGGCCTCGGCTCAGCACCGACGTGCCCCTGGCAGTGGGAGCAAGCAGCTCTGACACCGGGGCGCGGAAGACATCGACGGACTCGGTATGATCGGCGGCCACCTCGCTCGGCAGACGCCACCACCCCACGACCGGGGTCACGATATTGTTGCTCACGGGAATCGTGATCGGCGGAAGCATTCCGAGCACCTCCACCCCGCTCTCATCGAGGCCAGTTTCCTCCGCGGCCTCGCGCAACGCTGTGCGCACCGGGTCGCCGCCGTCGGACGGCTCCTCGCCGCCACCCGGAAACGCGATCTCGCCCGCGTGGTGCCGCATGCCCGTCGCACGCCGAGTGAGCAGCACATCGAGCTCCCGTGCCACGTGCGGCGCGGCGGGATCGCCCGAACCTCCGGCGGGAAGCTCGTCGAGCGCCCCGAAGAGGATGAGCACTGCCGAGCGTCGCAGGGGAAGGTCGGATGGCGGACCCTGCGGTGGAATACCGAACGCCTCGCCGGTCTCGAGCACGCGGATGAGATCGTGCCGTGCGCGCCCCTGTGATTCCGTCATGCCTGCGGCCGAGGCTACGGCTCGATCAGCAGATCGTTGATGCCTTCGGGAACGCGCTGCGACCGGGCCCAGGGCTCGCGGTCGCGTCGCTCGATCCGCTTGACCTGATGCGTTTCCTCCTCGCGCACCCGAGTGAGCACCGCGATGACGGCCGCGCGCTCCTCATCGCTCACACCACGGGTGACGAAACGGAAGTCGTCACCGGTGACCGCGGGATTCGAATCGCCCTGCTCCTCGCGGCGCGCAGCATCACGCGCCGAAGCATCGGGGGGCAAAGAGGTCGTGTTCACGTCAATCTCCGTCTCGGTTGTCGTCCCGATCTAGAGCGGGATATTCCCGTGTTTCTTGGCCGGCTGCTCGGTTCGCTTGCTGCGCAGCCCGCGCAGCGACTTGATCACCGCGAGGCGTGTACCCGCGGGCTCAAGCACATTGTCGAGCTCGCCGCGCTCAGCAGCGAGGAACGGAGAGGTGACGTCGGCCGTGTACTTCGCCGTGAGCTCAGCACGCAGCGCCTCCACGTCTTGCCCGGCCTGCTCAGCAGCCTTGAGCTCCTTGCGATACAAGATATTGACGGCGCCGGCGCCGCCCATCACCGCGATCTCGGCGGTGGGCCAGGCGATGTTGAAGTCGGCACCCATCTGCTTCGATCCCATGACGATGTACGCCCCGCCGTACGCTTTGCGGGTGATGATCGTCACGAGTGGCACGGTCGCCTCGGCATACGCGTAGAGCAGCTTCGCACCACGACGGATGACGCCCTGGAACTCCTGGTCGGTGCCGGGCAGGTAACCGGGCACGTCGACGAGGGTGAGGATCGGGATCGAGAACGAATCGCAGAATCGAACGAAGCGTGCAGCCTTCTCGCTCGCATCGATGTTGAGCGTTCCCGCCATCTGCGCCGGCTGGTTCGCGATGATGCCCACCGTGCGACCTTCGACCCGGCCGAAGCCGATGAGCATGTTCGGAGCGAACAGCGGTTGCACCTCGAGGAAGTCACCGGAATCGAGGATGGTCTCGATCACGACTTGCATGTCGTACGGCTGATTCGGGCTGTCGGGAATGATGCTGTTGAGCTTGCGGTCAGTATCGGTGATCTCGAGGGCCGCGTCGCTGTCGTAGACCGGAGCCTCCGCGAGGTTGTTGTCGGGGAGGAAGCTGATGAGTGCGCGGGCGTAGTCGAGTGCGTCGTGCTCATCACTCGCGAGGTAGTGCGATACACCGCTCGTCTGATTGTGAGTGAGCGCGCCACCGAGTTCCTCGAAGCCCACCTCCTCACCGGTCACCGTCTTAATGACGTCGGGGCCGGTCACGAACATATGGCTGGTCTGGTCGACCATGATCACGAAGTCGGTGAGTGCCGGAGAGTACACCGCTCCGCCGGCCGAGGGGCCCATGACAATCGAGATCTGAGGGATCACTCCCGAGCACATCGTGTTCAGGCGGAAGATCTTGGCGTAGTTCGAGAGCGCGACGACACCCTCCTGAATACGAGCGCCGCCCGAATCCAGGATGCCGAGCATCGGAGCGCCTGTCTTGAGGGCGTACTCCATGGCCTTCACGATCTTCTCGCCCGCCACCTCGCCGAGCGAGCCGCCGAAGGTGGTGAAGTCCTGGGAGTAGACGACGACCTGGCGGCCATGGATCATTCCGGCACCGGTGACGACCGAGTCGCCGAACGGTCGGTTCTCTTCCATGCCGAAGCCGTGGCTGCGATGCCGCACGTACTTGTCGAACTCGACGAAGGTGCCCGCATCGAGCAGCTCGGCGATACGTTCCCGCGCCGTCAACTTGCCACGCGGATGCTGTTTCGTAGCGGCCGCGGCGTCTCGGTCTCCGACCGCCTGCTGGTACTTGCGACGGTGGTCCGCGACTCGGCCGGCCGTCGTGGCGAGGTCCTCTCGCTGGGGTGCGTTCTCTGCAGTCACGCCTGTCAGCCTAGCGCGGGATCGACGTGGTTCGCCGCAGGACTCCTCCAAAGGAAGCCGAGATTCCTTCGTGGAACTCTACGAAGGTGCTGATGAGCTGAATCACGAGTTCCCGCACCAGCAGCACAGCTGTATGCCGGAGCAATCAGAACGTGGACACGGTCATTCGACCGAACTCGGCCCGATAGGCTCACGGCCATGGAACTGCCGCGCACCCGTGCCCTGCTGCCCGCACTCCTCTGGAGGGAGAGCACGCCATCGACGAATGCGGAACTCCGCGATCTCATCGTGCGAGGCGGGCAGGAGCTGCCTCACGGCGCGATGCTCGCAACCACGAATCAGACCGCGGGTCGCGGGCGCGCTGGACGCGGCTGGGTGACGCCCCCGGACACTTCCATCGCAGCCTCGGTGCTGTTGCGGAGCGCCGGGGTGGAGCACGTGGTGCGGGGGCTCGGGCCCGGCTGGTTGCCGCTCATCGCGGGATCGGCGATTGCGGAGGCGCTGCAGCCGTCGTTCGACGCCGGAGCAGTTGAACGTACGAACGGAGCGGGGCTGGTCGGGGCCCGCACCGTCAAAGTGAAGTGGCCCAACGATGTGCATGTGCGCGACGCTGCGGACACCGCGACCGGGCGTCCAGGAAGAAAACTGTGCGGGATCCTCTGCGAACTCTTGGGGGATGGGTCCGTGATTGTCGGCACCGGCATCAATCTGCTCATCGAAGAGCGGGACCTGCCGACCGAACGGGCCTCTTCACTGCTTGCGGCGGGCGCTGACACGCTCGGTGCTCGCACGCTGGCCGAACCCGCGGGGGCGGAGCTCACCGATCGAGTGCTGGCAGCCTATGCCGAAGCGTTGCGCGAGCTCATCTCACTGGCGCGCACGAACCCCGCAGCGGTTCGAGATCGCGTGCGTGCTGATTCGGCGACGCTCGGGTGCCGTGTTCGCGTGCATCTGCCCGGAGGCGAGGTCGTCGATGGGTTCGCCCGTGAGCTTGCTCACGACGGCTCGCTCGTCGTCGAACGGTACGACCACGGAGGCGGCGAGCCCGAACAAGGCGCTCGTGATCTCGTCGTCTCGGCGGGAGACGTCGAGCATCTGCGGTAGCGGCCCGCTCGAGGCATCGGGGCCCGAAGACCCGCCGCCCGTCAGTCGAAGATGATCGTGCGATCGCCGTCGGCGAGAATCCGATTCTCGGCGAACCAGCCCACGGCGCGACGCAGCGTGCGCGCCTCCTCATCCTGTCCGAGCTGCACGAGCTGGCGGGGTGACAGGGAGTGATCGACGCGAGCGACATCCTGCTCGATGATCGGCCCCTCATCGAGGTCCGTGGTGACGAAGTGGGCGGTGGCGCCGATGAGTTTCACGCCGCGCTGATGCGCCTGCCGGTAGGGGTTCGCTCCCTTGAAGCCGGGCAGGAAGGAATGGTGGATATTGATCGCCTTGCCCGCGAGCGCCTCGCAGAGTTCGGGGGAGAGGATCTGCATGTAGCGCGCCAGCACGACGAGCTCGATGTCGAGTTCATCGACGGCTGCGAGCACGCGCGCTTCAAACGCCGCTCGGTCGTCGGTGTTCGCGATCGGTCGGTGCTCGAAGTCGACGCCGTAGAACTCCGCGATGTCACGAACCGTCTCGTGGTTCGACAGCACGAGCGGCACCTCGATCGGCAGCTGGCCGCCGCGCTGATGGTAGAGCAGGTCGTTGACGCAGTGCGTCGCAGTCGACGCGAGCAGGAGCGTACGGACCGGACGCCCGGCCTCGTCGAGCCGCCAGGTCATGTCGTACTGCGCGGTCACCGTCTCAAGGGTGCGGGAGAAACGGGAGCCGAAATTCTCCGGGCCCGAGGCCGTATCGGTCGTCGCCACCTCTACCTGCAGGCGCATGAAGAACCGACCGGTGTCGGGGCTCGCGAACTGCTGACTCTCGACGATGTTGCCTCCGGAGGAGACCACTGCTCCACTGATCGCATGCACGATGCCGGGTTGGTCGATGCACGACAGGGTGAGCACCCACTGAGGAGTCTGGTTCGCAGTCGTTGTAGTCACTCGAGTAAGGGTAGTGGATCGGCGGTCGTGCGATCCTGTGGCAGCCTCACGCGCGGGAGCCGCTGAGTCACGGCCGGGGTTCTGCGAACCTGACGGCGATTCTGGTGAGAATTCCACGAGAACGATGGAGGACTCACCGTTTCGCACGTCCACGTGAATTGCTAAGCTCAGAACGTCGTGACTGGCGTACAGATGGGACACCATCGGGGAACGACAACTCTTCTGAGGAATGGCCGCTCGCCTGGGTCAATGATTTCCGAAGCATTTTCCGCGCGGGCATTGAGCCTGTCGGATACCGAGAAAGAGGAGCATCGAATGTCCACCCAGTCAGAGTTCTTCAACGAGCCACTTGCGGTCGTCGATCCGGAGATCGCGGAGGTGCTGAAGAACGAGCTCGGCCGCCAGCGCTCCACGCTCGAGATGATCGCCAGCGAGAACTTCGTTCCGCGCGCCGTGCTCGAGTCGCAGGGATCTGTGCTCACCAACAAGTACGCCGAGGGCTACCCCGGTCGCCGCTACTACGGCGGCTGCGAGTACGTCGACATCGCCGAAGACCTGGCGCGCGAACGGGCGAAGAGCCTCTTCGGCGCCGCATTCGCGAATGTGCAGCCTCACTCGGGTGCTTCGGCGAACGCCGCTGTGCTCTCGGCAATCGCCGAGCCGGGCGACACGATCCTCGGCCTCGAGCTTTCGCACGGCGGTCACCTCACGCACGGCATGAAGCTGAACTTCTCGGGCAAGCTGTACAAGGTCGCCTCGTACGGTGTCGACCCCGATACCTTCCTGGTCGACATGGAGGTGGTGCGCCAGAAGGCGCTCGAGCACAAGCCCAAGGTCATCATCGCTGGTTGGTCGGCCTACCCCCGGACTCTGGATTTCGCGAAGTTCCGCGAGATCGCAGATGAGGTCGGCGCCACGCTCTGGGTCGATATGGCCCACTTCGCGGGTCTCGTCGCGGCGGGTCTCTACCCGAACCCGGTTCCTCATGCCCACGTCGTCTCCTCTACCGTGCACAAGACCATTGGCGGCCCCCGCTCCGGCTTCATCCTCACGAACGGCGCTGAGCTCTCGAAGAAGATCAACTCGAACGTCTTCCCGGGGCAGCAGGGAGGCCCGCTCATGCATGTCATCGCGGCGAAGGCCACGGCATTCAAACTTGCCGCGACCGAGGAGTTCGCCGGGCGTCAGCAGCGCACCCTCTCCGGTGCGAAGCTGGTCGCTGAGGCGCTGACATCCGAAGCCTCTCGGGCGGCCGGTGTCGACGTGCTCACCGGAGGAACTGATGTGCACCTCGTGCTTGCCGACCTGCGTCACTCGACGCTCGACGGTCAGCAGGCGGAGGATGCATTGCACGCCGTCGGCATTACGGTCAACCGCAACGCGGTGCCGTTCGATCCTCGCCCGCCGATGGTGACCAGCGGTCTGCGCATCGGCACCCCGGCACTCGCGACTCGCGGCTTCGGCGACACCGAATTCTCGGAGGTCGCGGACATCATCGCGCAGACCTTGCAGCAGACGGGTGACCTCGAAAGCCTCAAGGCTCGGGTGACCGCCCTCGCCGAGGCGTTCCCGCTGTACCCCGGCCTCGAGGAGTGGTGAGCCATGGCAGCTGAGATTCTTGATGGCACGAAGGCTGCCGCCTCCATCAAAGCTGATCTGAAGGTGCGGGTAGCCGCGCTCGCGGAACAGGGCATCGTCCCCGGTCTTGCGACGGTGCTGGTCGGAGAGGACCCCGGCTCGCTCTGGTACGTCGCCGGCAAGCATCGCGATTGCGCAGATGTCGGCATCGCGTCGATCCGTCGCGATCTGCCCGCCGATGCGACGCAGGAGGATGTGGAGGCCGTGCTCAAGGAGCTCAACGAGAACTCCGAGTGCACCGGCTACATCGTGCAGCTCCCGCTGCCCGACCACATCGACACCGACCGCGTGCTCGAACTCATCGATCCTGACAAGGACGCAGATGGGCTGCACCCGATGAATCTCGGACGCCTCGTGCTGAACGCGAACTCCGAAATCACGAGTCCCTTGCCCTGTACTCCGCGCGGAGTCATCGACCTGGTCGAACACAACGGAATCTCGCTGGCCGGCAAGCACGTCGTGGTCGTCGGCCGCGGTGTGACAGTCGGTCGCCCGATGGGCCCCCTGCTGACTCGCCGAGCGGTCAATGCAACGGCGACGCTCACGCACACCGGCACCAGTGATCTCGGGGCTGAGCTGCGTCGGGCCGACGTCATCGTGGCCGCAGCCGGTGTCGAGGGGATCGTGCGCGCCGAGAACGTGAAGCCGGGTGCGATCGTGCTCGACGTGGGCGTCTCTCGCAAGGTCGATGCTGAGACAGGCAAGAGCCGCGTGGTCGGCGATGTTGATCCGGGCGTGGCAGAGGTCGCGGGCTGGGTGTCGCCGAACCCCGGTGGAGTCGGGCCGATGACCCGAGCGCTGCTGCTCAAGAATGTCGTCGAGATGGCCGAGCGAACGGTGAACGCGTAGGCACTGATCGCCCGCAATCGTACGGATACGTCATCGTACGGACGCGGGACGACGCATCCGCCATGCATCCACCGCTCGCCGCCCGCGAGCGGTGGATGCGGCCGTCGTGAGGCGTAGACCGGATAGGCTGGGAGCCTATGGCGCATCTGCTCGGGGCCGAAGCCCTGCACCTCGAAGTCCCCACCAAAGTCGTATTCGACTCCGTGACGCTGGGCGTCGCGGAGGGGGATCGCATCGGCATTGTCGGGCGCAACGGCGACGGCAAGTCGAGTCTGCTCATGATGCTTGCAGGCCGACGGGAGCCCGACAGCGGTCGAGTGACGGCACGCAGCGGCACACGCATCGGAGTGCTCGACCAAGCCGATGTCTTCGATGCCGGCGAGACAGTGGGCAACGCGATCGTCGGCGACCGCCCCGAATACGAATGGGCGAGTGATGTCCGCATCCGCGACGTCATCTCGGGGTTGGTCGCTGACCTGCCCTGGGACGCTCCGGTCGAATCGCTCTCCGGAGGTCAGCGCCGCCGTGTCGCCCTTGCGCGGCTGCTGATCGGGGACTGGGAGATCCTCGCACTCGACGAGCCCACCAACCACCTCGATGTCGAAGGCATCGCCTGGTTGGCGCGGCACCTCGCGCGGCGCTGGCCGGCGAATCAAGGCGCGCTGCTCGTGGTGACGCACGACCGCTGGTTTCTCGACGAGGTGTGCACGACGACCTGGGAAGTGCACGACCGTATCGTCGAACCCTTCGACGGCGGCTACGCGGCATACGTCCTCCAACGAGTCGAGCGCGACCGTCAGGCCGCGACGATCGAGCAGAAGCGACAGAATCTCGCCCGCAAAGAGCTGGCATGGTTGCGACGTGGGGCGCCGGCGCGCACTTCGAAGCCGAAGTTCCGTATCGATGCGGCGAACGCGCTCATCGCCGACGTCCCGGAGATTCGCGACCGCGTGTCGTTGCAGTCGATGGCGGTGCAGCGTCTCGGGAAAGAGGTTGTGAACCTGCTCGATGCCGGGGTGACGTACCCTGACCCGACGACGGGCTCGGAGCGGGTCGTGCTGGAAGACGTCGAGTGGCTGCTCGCTCCCGGCGAGCGCACCGGCATCCTGGGAGTGAACGGCGCGGGCAAATCGACGCTGCTCGGGCTCATCTCCGGAGACGTGGAGCCGACAAGCGGACAGGTGAAGCGCGGCAAGACCGTGAAGGTCGCGACGCTGACGCAGCGACTCGACGAATTGGAGGAGCATCTCCACGAACCTGTGCGGGTGGTGATCGGACGCCTGCGCACGAGCTTCACCGTCGGGTCGGGTTCCAAAGCCCAAGAGCTCACACCGGGGCAACTGCTCGAACGCATGGGCTTCTCGAATGCGCAGCTCTCCACGCCGGTCAAAGACCTGTCTGGCGGGCAGAAACGGCGGCTGCAGCTCCTGCTGATCCTGCTCGATCAGCCGAACGTCCTCATACTCGACGAGCCGACCAACGACCTCGACACCGACATGCTCGCCGCGATGGAAGATCTGCTCGACTCTTGGCCCGGCACGCTGATCGTGGTGTCGCACGACCGGTACTTCCTCGAGCGTGTGACGGACCAGCAGTACGCGATCCTGTCGCGGCGGTTGCGGCACCTGCCGGGCGGGGTCGACGAATATCTGCGTCTACGGGCGGCGGAGGATGACCAGGCCGCAGCCCCTCGCGCAGCGGGTGCTGCCGGTTCCGGGGCCGCAGCGGTGCCGCAGACGACCGCGGAACCCGCAGACACGCTTTCGGGTGCAGAACGACGTGCTGCCGAGAAGGAACTCGCCGCGGTCGAACGCAAGATGGAGCGATTGCAAGGCGACATCGTGAAGGGTCGGGACGGACTGGTCGAACTCGATCAGAGCGACTATCAGCGGTTGAACCTCGAGATGGAGAAGATCACGGCGCTCGAGGACGAGGTCGTCGCGCTCGAGGAGCGCTGGCTGGAATTATCTGCCCTCTTGGAATAGTTGGTACGCGCCTGCAAGAGGCGAGTAACCGCCTGGATACCAGGGATCCTGTCAGGTCATCGAGTCAGGAAGAGGTCGATCAACGGATCCACGGATTGAGCAATTCGATTCCGGTGCCGACGAAATCCTTTGCGTTTCGGGTTGCGCAGGTCGCCCGGCGGCTGCGGCAGATCGCTGCGATCTGTGCATCGGCCATCGTGATGGGAAGGCCGGAACGTTCTCGGGCTACAACGATGTCTGCATAGTGCTCTGCGGCGGCATCATCGAACGACAGAACCGCGTTCGTATCTCGATACGACTGCAGCGCCGTGTTGATGCTCGTGAGGAGGGCCGATTTGCGGCGGCCGTCCGGCAATCGACGAACACCGGCCAGGAGCTCGGCGAACGTAATCGTTGTGATCGCCACATCGCCAGTGAGCGCTTCGAGCCAGGCAACGACCTGAGGGTTCGGTTGTGGCTTGAACACCTCTGAGATCACGTTTGTATCGAGAACAATCACTCGAAGTTCACTATCCGTGCCATGTCAGTGCGCGCGGGAATTTGCAGCTCGCAGGTTCCGTCTATGTCTTGGGCTGCTTGCATGAGTGCGAGACCGATATGAGGGCGATGAGCGGCACGAGTCAGAATGTCACGCACTTCTGCCTCCATGGATCGGCCATGTTCCTTTGCCTGTTCAGCCAAGCGTTGCTTGACCGACTCATCGAGTCCGCGAACCATGATCGATGACATCATTCTCACCTCCAGTGCATGAGTGATAGCACTGATGCTAGCACCTCGTTTGGAGCGTTCACAGAGCGTTCTTTGAAGCCAGTGACTTGTGTTGGCCTGGCGCTGTCTGGGCTCCTGGACTGATGAGCACTCGTTTATGCAGACCGTGAGGCGACGTCGATTGTGGGGAGACTACGACTCGGCGCCCACCACCCGTCGCCCGTTCGGAGGATAGGCTCCGAACATTCGTACATCGATATTTCAGTGACTAGCGTGTGCAACCGTAACGAAGGGATCCACTGAACGGAGCAGGGTCGGTTCGACTACGGTCTCGACCCCGCGGGCGAAGGAGCGAGAGTGGCAAGGAACGCTGACGCGGCGAACGCAGTTGCGAACTCATCGGCAACGGGCACATCCGAGAAGCGGCACGTCGGGCTCGGCACGGAGGAGCCGGCCTACGACTTGTGGGAGCCGCTCAATCCCGACCTCGCCGGTGTCTTCGCCGATATTTCGGCCGATGATCTAGCCTATCGGGATCGTGCCCGAACCTTCGTGCAAGACGAAGTACGCCCCGTCATCGACGGCTACTGGGATCGCGCTGAGTATCCGCTCGACCTTGCGAAGCGACTCGGTGAGCTCGACCTGCTGCGCGACGGCATCGACGTGCCCGGATTCCCGGAGCAGAGCCTGCTCGCCGCCTGCCTCACGACCATGGAGTTGAGCCGTGGCGACGGCTCGGTCGGCACGATCGTGGGGGTGCAAGGGGCGCTCGCGCTGCGATCCATCGCGATGTGCGGCTCCGAAGAACAACAGCACCGTTGGCTCGCATCGCTCGCTCGCGGAGACGAACTCGGGGCCTTCGCGCTCACGGAACCCACGCACGGCTCCGATTCGGTCAGCCTCGAGACTCGCGCACGTGCGGTGTCTGACGACGCCGGCGATGGATTCGTCATCGACGGGCACAAGAAGTGGATCGGATCAGGCAGTGTCGGGCAGATCTCCGTCGTGTGGGCCCGAGGTGACGACGGTCAGGTGCAGGGCTTCCTCGTGCCGCAAGACGCGGAGGGATACACGGGCACTACGATCGAGGGCAAGGTCTCCTTGCGCGCCATCTGGCAGGCGCACATCGAGCTCGACGCCGTGCGGGTTCCGGCTTCCGCCAAGATGCCCGGCGCGAACAGCTTCGCAGACACCGCGCGGGTGCTGCAGGCCACTCGTCTGGGCGTCGCCTGGTCGGCGCTCGGCCATGCGACCGCCGTCTATGAGACCGCCGTGCACTACTCGCGGCAGCGCATGCAATTCGGTCGTCCACTCGCGGCTTCGCAGATCGTGCAGAACCGACTCACTGAAATGCTCAGCGGGCTCACTGCGCTGCAGACGCTGCTCATGCGGCTCACGCGACGCGAACAGGCGAAAGAACTCACCGGCCCAGCAGCCTCAATGGCGAAATACACCGCGACCCGCACTGCTCGGGATCTCGCACGCAACGCGCGCGACTTGCTCGGAGGCAACGGGATCCTGCTGGAGAATCGCGTGGCCCGTCACTTCGCCGACATCGAGGCTCTGCACACCTACGAAGGCACCGAGACCGTGCAAGCGCTCATCATCGGACGCGACATCACCGGTCTCTCGGCGTTCGCGTAGGAGATCTGCTCGGCGCGCTATTTAAGGCTGCGGGCGACTCACATCTGCGGGCGACTCACGGCTGCGGCGCTTCGTCGGCGTCTTCGGTGAACTCCGAGAAGCGATCGACGCTGAGGGCGAGCCGGCGCAGCAGAGTCGCGAGACGTTCGCGTTCCGAACGCGGTACGCCGCGCAGCAGCTGCTCCTCGGCATCGGTGAGCCGAGTGATCGCCGCGTCGACGAGTGTCTGGCCCTGGTCGGTCATCTCGACCAGCACGCCCCGCCCGTCGTTCGGGTCGGTGAGACGCCGCACAAGCCCGCGCTGCGTCAGGCGATCGATGCGGTTCGTCATGGTGCCGCTCGACACCATCGTCTTCTGCACCAGAATCTTCGGGCTCTGACGGAATGGCGATCCACTCCGACGCAGCACAGCCAGAACGTCGAACTCCCAAGAAGCGAGGCCTGAGCGCTCGAACGCGTGCGCTCGCGCCCGGTCGAGGTGCTTCACGATGCGGGTCATGCGCGAGAACACCGCCAGGGGTGCAAGGTCCAGGTCGGGGCGGGCCGCGGTCCACTGGGAGAGGATCTCGTCGACCTCGTCAGGCTGCTTCATGTCGACCATTATCGCGGTTTCTGGGGTCTCGTAGTGGATGAGCGGCGCAGAAGATGGGAACGGGCGGCGAAGGTTGGCGCAGTCATCTGGCAGACTATTACGGGTGCCGATACCGGCACGATCCGCCTTGGTGTAATGGCAGCACGACAGCCTTTGGAGCTGTTAGGTCTAGGTTCGAGTCCTAGGGGCGGAGCTGCGGCGCTGCATCTGAGCTTCAGCGTCGTAGCCTTGACAGGTGCGAGCCGGTTGGGGTGACCTGGCGGGAGACTGGACGGCATTGCATGCACCGGTGCTGAAGCGCGTAAGCTTTTCCGTGTGTCGGGAGCGGCTGGTCGCTCGAAGAACGGCGTCTGAGGGCGCTGACTGGAAGGAACCCCTACATGGCAGACAGGTCGCTCGCGGTGATCATTCTCGCGGCAGGCCAGGGCACGCGCATGAAGTCAGCTCTGCCGAAGGTGCTGCACCGCATCGGCGGTCGCTCGCTCATCGCGCACGTGCTCGATACTGCAGCCGCGCTGAGCCCCGAGCGCATCATCGCCGTGGTGAGGCACGAACGTGACACCGTTGGTGCGGCGATCGTCGATCACGCGTCAGACACGGTGCTCGTCGATCAAGATGAGGTTCCCGGCACGGGTCGTGCGGTCGAGCAGGCGCTCGAAGCACTGCCTGACAGCTTTGAGGGAAGCGTCGTGGTGCTCTCCGGTGATGTGCCGCTGATCGACGCTCAGACTCTGGATCGTCTGGTCGGTGGGCACATCGAGGGCGGTCGATCGATGACCATGCTCTCGGCGATCTTCGACAACCCGACTGGTCTCGGTCGAATCCTGCGCGACCCGAGCGGCAGCGTCGCGGGCATCGTCGAAGAGAAAGATGCCGACGAGGCGCAGCGACGCATCACCGAGATCAATGGTGGCATTTACGTTTTCGCGCGGCGCGAGCTCGAAGCCGCACTGGCCGCAATCGATACGAACAATGCGCAGGGTGAGAAGTACCTCACCGATGCTGCGGCCCGCATCCTTGCGGGCGGCGGCATCGTCGAGGCAGTCGCGACGGATGACCCGTGGATCATTGCCGGGGTCAATGATCGTGCACAGCTCTCCGAGGCCGGTCGCGAGATGAATCGACGCATCGTGCGCGGGCACCAGCGCGCGGGCGTCACGATTCAGGATCCGGCTTCCACCTGGATCGATGCCGATGTCGCGATCGAGCCCGATACCGAAATTCTGCCCGGCACGCACCTGCAAGGTGCTACCACGATCGCCGCGGGAGCGACCATCGGTCCTGACACCACGCTCGTCGATTGCGAGGTCGGTGCGGGGGCGCACGTGCGTCGCAGTGAGGCGACGCTCGCGGTCATCGCGGCGGGCGCCAGCGTCGGCCCCTTCGCTTACATCCGGCCCGGAACCGAGTTGGGCGAGAACGGCAAGATCGGCGCGTTCGTCGAGGTGAAGAACAGCAAGATCGGTGACGGCAGCAAGGTGCCGCATCTCTCCTATGTCGGTGACGCTGAGATCGGCGAGGGCAGCAACATCGGGGCCGGCACCATCTTCGCGAACTACGACGGCGTGCAGAAGCACCGGGCCGTCGTCGGTGATGCGGTGCGCATCGGGTCGAAGAACGTGTTGATTGCTCCGGTCGTCGTCGAAGATGGCGCGTACTCTGCAGCGGGCACCGTGATCCGCAAAGATGTACCGGCGGGGTCGCTTGCGGTCAATGTCGCCCCGCAGCGGAACATCGAAGGCTGGGTCGGCGAGAACCGGCAGGGAACGAGCAGCGCCGAAGCGGCGGATCGGAAGCAGGGAGAGCAGTCATGAGCGCTATCGAGATGGCAGGGCAGAAGAAACTCGTACTCGTCTCGGGCCGGGCGCACCCCGAGCTCGCCGAGAGCGTGGCCGCTGAACTGGGGGCGGAACTCGTGCCCACCGATGCGCGCACCTTCGCGAACGGTGAGCTCTACGCGCGATTCGATGAGAGTGTGCGCGGATGCGATGCGTTCGTGATCCAGTCGCACACGCATCCGATCAACGAGTGGCTCATGGAGCAGCTCATCATGGTCGATGCGCTCAAGCGTGCTTCCGCGAAGAGGATCACCGTCGTGGCTCCTTTCTACCCGTATTCTCGTCAGGACAAGAAGGGCCGCGGTCGCGAGCCGATCTCGGCGCGACTCGTCGCCGACCTGTTCAAAGCGGCCGGTGCAGATCGCATCATGTCCGTGGATCTGCACGCGCCCCAGATCCAGGGGTTCTTCGACGGCCCGGTCGACCACCTCTTCGCGATGCCCGTGCTGCTCGACCACTTCAAACAGACGATCGACCGCGACGATATTACGGTCGTGTCCCCAGACATGGGGCGGGTGCGCGTCGCCGATGTGTGGAGCGACAAGCTCGGCGCGCCGCTCGCGATCATCCACAAGCGCCGCGATCCGAGCGTGCCGAACCAGGCATCGGTGCACGGCATCGTCGGTGATGTGAAGGATCGCTGGTGCATCATGGTCGACGACATGATCGACACTGGCGGCACCATCTCGAAGGCCGCCCAGGCGCTCAAGGACAATGGTGCGAAGGGAGTCACCATCGCCTGCACCCATGCGATCTTCTCGGGCAGCGCGATCGATCATCTGTCGCAGCCCTTCATCGATCAAGTTGTGGTCACTGACACTCTGCCCCTGCCGGCGGAGAAGCGTTTCGACAAGCTGACGGTGCTGTCGATCGCGCCGTTGCTGGCGAAGGCTATTCACGAGGTCTTCGAAGATGGTTCCGTCACCAGCATGTTTGAGGGCGCGGCCTAGCAAAAACGCGGAGCGTTTTTGGTCGGCCGCGGTGCCGCCCACGGCGGCAGCCCATGGAGCGGAGCGCGGGGTGGCGGCCTAGCAAAAACGCGGAGCGTTTTTGGTCGGCCGCGGTGCCGCCCACGGCGGCAGCCCATGGAGCGGAGCGCGGGGTGGCGGCCTAGCAAGAACGACCTTCCGCGGCAGCCGGTAGCGTAGAGCGTGATGGTTTCTGTTCCGCTTGTGATCGCATGCGTGGTCGTGCTGATTGCTTCGGTCGTGCAGCACATCACGGGGCTCGGGTTCGCGCTCGTCGCTGCCCCAGCGCTGGTGCTCGTCTACGGCGCCGTTGACGGAGTGAAGGCGGTCGTTGTTCTCGGGCTCGTGGTCTCGATCGCCATGCTGCTGTCGATGTTTCGCGATGTGCACTGGAGTCGAGCTTGGCGTCTTGTGCTGGGAGGCGCGGTAGCTGCCCCGCTGGCGGCATGGGTGACGTTCCTGCTTCCGCCTCCGGCATTGCTGATGTGTGTCGGCGCTGCAGCGCTGCTATCGCTGGTCGGTGGGCGGATCATGCCGGTGGGTCGCGGACCGAGCGGCACTCCGGGGGCGCTCGTGACCGGCGCGGCGAGTGGCTTCTTGCACGTGACGAGTGGGCTCTCGGGTCCGCCGTTGGTGGTGTACGGAGTGCGCAATCGTTGGGAGCAGCGCAGCTTCGTGGCCACGCTCCAGGTGGTGTTCATTGCGTTCCACCTGTTCACACTGGGACTCCGCGGTGTGCCAGAACTGCCGGGCAGTGAGTTGCTCGTATTGGTCGTTGTTGCACTGGTGGGGCTGGGAGTCGGGATATTGATCCGTCCGGCGATTCGCGACCGTTGGGCTCACCGTGGGATGCTCCTCGTCGCCTGGGTCGGTGCGATCGCCGTGCTGGTGCGAGGAATTCAGGGCGTGCTGTTCTGATTCACTCGATGTGGGGTGAGGATCACCAATCGTGTAAACTCTCTCCTTGTACTTCGGCGAGGGGCGCGTGCGCCCGTGATCGACGCGGTAGAGCCTTCTGCGGGCCCTTCTGACGCGCCATTCGGCGAGACACCAAACCAGGCGGGTCGCACCCGCCCCGTTCGGGCACTGCCCGCAAGGAGAAACATCATGAGCGATACCAACAAGCTCGTCACGAAGACCCGCGATTCATTCGGCAAGGGTGCTGCCCGCAAGCTGCGCGCCGCCGGTCTGACCCCGGCCGTCGTGTACGGGCACGGCACTGAGCCGCTCCATCTGACGGTTGAGACCCACCCGCTGAGCCTGATCGTTCGCCAGGCGAACGCGCTGATCGAGCTCGATATCGACGGCAAGAAGCAGCTGGTGCTCGTCAAGGACGTGCAGAAGAACCCGGTTCTGCAGCAGATCGAGCACATCGACCTGGTCACCATCGTGAAGGGCGAGACCGTCGAGGTCGAGGTGCCCGTGCATGTGGCAGGCGAGTCCTTCTCGGGTACGATCGCGGTGCAGGACCTGAACACCCTGCGTCTGAGTGTTCCTGCAACCAACATCCCCGAGTTCCTCGAGGTCAGCGTCGAGGGGCTCGAGGAGGGTGCGCAGATCTTGGCCGGTCAGGTGAAGCTCGCCTCTGATGAGGAGCTGCTCGATGATCCCGAGGCGCTCGTCGTGCAGGTTGTCGTGCCGCGCGGTTCGGCTGCGGACGAAGAGGACGACGAAGCCGCCGAGGAGGAGGCCGCAGAGTAATTCTGCGTCCACTCACGGATTTCGAACCCGTCGGAGCGCTCGTCGGCGCTCCGACGGGTTCGCCCTTTTGGGGCGACGTTGCTGGACTGAACGTCGGTGTGAGTTGGGTGAGCAAATGTCGGTGGTTCCTGCCACGATAAGAGTGTTGGATCGGAGGGCCCGTGGTTCGGTGGCGCGGTCTGAGTTGGTTGAAATCTGCCCGGCGCACTGGTGCTGAGCGGCGTGAGGAAGACGTGAACGAGGTCGGTATGAGCGGTACACGTGCAGCATCCGCAGATGCCGAGAGCTGGTTGGTCGTCGGGCTCGGCAACCCCGGTCCGAAGTATGAGACGACCCGTCACAACATCGGGCAGATGGCGCTGGATGTGCTCGCTGATCGCGTCGGCGGGCGTTTCAGTACCCACAAGACCAATTCCCGCATCGCGGAGGGACGCTTGCGCCCAGGTGCATCCAAGCTGATCCTGGCGAAGTCGAACGGGTATATGAACACGTCGGGTGGGCCGGTCTCGGCGCTCGCCAAGTACTTCTCGATTCCGGCGGAGCGCATCGTGGTGCTCCACGACGAACTCGATATTCCGTTCGATGCGGTGCGACTCAAGCGCGGCGGAGGTCATGGCGGCCACAACGGACTTCGCGATATCGCGAAGGCGCTGGGCACTCCCGACTTTCTCCGCGTACGTATCGGCGTAGGGCGGCCTCCCGGGCAGCAGAACGCGGCAGACTTCGTCCTACGGCCGTTCTCCTCGACGGAGCGCGCCGCACTCGGTGTGCTGCTCGAAGACGCGGCTGACGCCACTGAATGCCTGATCGAGCATGGACTCCTCGAGGCGCAGCAGCGATTCCACGGGAGGGGCAAATGAGTCTCGCAGGTATCGAACGACTGCTCCGCAGATCTGACTCGTTCGCACGGGCCCTCGACGCAAGCGAGAGTGATGCCGAGTTCTCAGCCGCCGAGCCGTTGCGTGCGCCGCTGATCGCGGGACTCGTGCGGAGACGGCGGGAGAACGGCGATACCGGGCCGCTGCTGTTGATCGCGGCGACGAGTCGCGAAGCCGACCTCCTGCGCTCGGCCCTCGCCTCGCTCATGCCCGAAGCGATCACAGCAGAATTTCCCGCCTGGGAGACGCTGCCGCATGAGCGACTGAGCCCGAGCGCCGAAACCGTCGGACGCCGCTCACAGGCGCTCAGCCTCCTGCGCGGGCACACCGGCGAAGTCCCGCTCATTCTGGTGGCATCGGTGCGTGCAGCACTGCAGCCGGTATCGCCGCACGCCGCCGCCGCGCAGCCGATCCTGCTCGAAACCGGCAGCGATGCGCAGACGGCGAAGGGCACCGGGCTCGACGCGGTGGCGGCCGCGCTCGTCGAGTACGCCTACACGCGAGTCGATATGGTCACACGACGCGGCGAGTTCGCGGTGCGCGGCGGCATCCTCGATGTTTTCCCACCGACCGCCGAACAGGCGGTGCGCGTCGACTTCTTCGGAGACGAGGTCGACCTGATCAAGCGATTCGCGGTCTCCGATCAGCGCAGCGCGGGCGAGCCATTGACGTCCGTCGAGCTCTGGCCGGCGCGCGAGCTGCTGCTCACCCCGGAAGTCCGTGAGCGGGCAGGGGAGCTGCTGCCACGCTTCCCCGCACTCGCGGGTCTGCTCGAGAAGATCGGCCAGGGCATCCCGGTCGAGGGTATGGAGAGCCTGCTGCCGCAGCTCGTGCCTGGCATGGCTCCCCTCACCGCGCTCCTGCCCCAGGGCGGGGCAGTCATGGTGGTGTCGCCCGAGCGTGTCGCGAGCCGCGCAGTGAGTCTTGCCGAGACCAACCGAGAGTTTCTGGAGGCGGCCTGGAGCGCGGCGACGGCCGGTGCCGATGCCCCCGTGCCCACCGACGACAGCGGCATGTTGTCGGTCGCCGAGCTTCGCGCTGCCAATGCGGCTCGACCCTGGTGGACGCTCTCGATGTTCGAGAGCGGCATAGCCTCTCCCGAGTCCACGGGAGACGGCGACGACATCGCCGACGTCGAAGACAGTTCCGGATCCGGCTCCATGGCCGGCGAGATCGTCGTACGCGGAGGACACTTCTCCGTACCGGGCGCATCCGCTGATCCGGCCGCCGCCGCGATTGCGCTGCTGCGGAAGCGGATGTCTGAGGGGTGGAATGCCGTCGTCGCCGCACAGGGCATCGGCCTGGTCGAGCGGGCCCGTGACGTGCTCGCCGAGCAGGGTGTTGCCGGGCGCATGGTCGAGGAGCTCCCTCAAGAGTGCGAAGCAGGCGTGATCTACCTGGTCGTCGGCACCGCCTGGTCCGGTTTTGAGAGTCCGGAGGCGGGACTCATCGTGGCGACCGAGGCCGAGTTCTTCGGTCGAGCCGTCTCGAATCAGGCGGGAACCGGGCAGAAGCTGGCGAAGCGGCGCGGCAAGAACGTCGTCGACCCGCTGAAACTGGTGCAGGGCGACTACGTCGTGCACGAGACGCACGGCATTGGCCAGTTCGTCGAGCTGACCAGGCGGATGGTGCCGAACGGGATCGGCAAGAACGCCGGCAAGACGATGCGCGAGTACCTCGTGCTCGAATACGCCTCCTCGAAACGGGGGATGCCCAAAGACAAGCTCTACGTGCCGACCGACCAGCTCGACCAGCTGTCGCGCTACGTCGGGGGAGAAGCCCCCGCGCTCTCCAAGATGGGCGGCAGCGACTGGGCCAACGCGAAGAAGAAGGCTCGCAAAGCGGTGCGAGATATCGCGGTGGAGCTCGTCAAGCTCTACTCGGCGCGCATGGCCTCGAAGGGCCACGCGTTCTCCTCCGACACGCCATGGCAACACGAGTTGGAGGAGGCGTTCCCCTACGCGGAGACCATGGACCAGCTCACCACGATCGATGAGGTGAAACGCGACATGGAGAAACCCATGCCGATGGATCGCCTCATCGCGGGTGACGTCGGCTTCGGAAAAACCGAGATCGCCGTACGGGCAGCCTTCAAGGCCGTACAGGACGGCAAACAGGTCGTGATGCTCGTGCCGACGACCCTGCTCGTGAATCAGCACCTCGAAACCTTCCACAACCGCTTCGCAGGCTTTCCCGTGCAACTGCGCGCACTCAGCCGCTTCCAGAGCGACAAAGAAGCGAAGGACACGATCGAGGGGCTTGCCGCCGGAACTGTCGATGTCGTCATCGGCACGCATCGCCTGCTCTCCGAGAGCATCGTCTACAAAGACCTCGGGCTCGTCATCATCGACGAGGAGCAGCGCTTCGGCGTCGAACACAAAGATTCCCTGAAGAAGCTCAAGACGAACGTCGACATCCTCGCGATGAGTGCGACACCGATTCCCCGCACGCTCGAGATGGCGGTGACCGGTATTCGTGAGATGTCGACACTCGCAACGCCGCCTGAGGAGAGGCATCCGATCCTCACCTTCGTCGGTGCGCGCAGCGACAAGCAGATTGCTGCAGCCATCCGGCGCGAGATGCTCCGCGAGGGGCAGGTGTTCTTCGTGCACAATCGCGTGTCGTCGATCTCGCGCATTGCTAACCAGATCGCAGAGCTGGTGCCGGAGGCTCGCATCGCGGTCGCGCATGGCAAGCTCAGCGAGCACCAGCTCGAACAGGTGGTGCAAGACTTCTGGGAGCGCAAGTTCGACGTGCTCGTCTCGACCACGATCATCGAGACCGGTCTCGACATCGCGAACGCGAACACCATCATCATCGATAACGCCGACAAGTACGGGCTGAGCCAACTGCACCAGCTGCGCGGGCGTGTCGGGCGCAGTCGCGAACGCGCCTACGCCTATTTCCTCTACGACCCCGAGCGTCCACTCACCGAAACCGCGCACGAGCGACTCGAGACTCTTGCTACTAACAACGAGCTGGGGAGCGGCATGCAGGTCGCGCTCAAAGACCTCGAATTGCGCGGTGCCGGGAACCTGCTCGGAGGCGAGCAGTCGGGTCACATCGCGGGAGTCGGATTCGATCTATACCTGCGCATGATCGGCGAGGCGGTCTCCACGTTCAAGGGAGAGGACGTCGCAGGCACGACGGAGCTGGTGCTCGAGCTGCCGGTCGACGCCCACATCCCCGACGACTACGTCGAGAGCGAGCGGCTCCGACTCGAGGCCTATCAGAAGTTCTCGGCCGCATCGCACCCGCAAGCTCCAGAAGAGCATGTCGACCTCGTGCTCGAAGAACTCACCGACCGCTACGGCGAACCCCCGGAGCTCGTCCAGCGGCTCGCTGCGGTCTCGAAACTGCGGCGCAGAGCGGCTCGCCTCAGCCTGACCAAGGTCGTCGCCGCTGGACCGACGCTGCGTATCGAACCAGTTGTGCTCGAAGGCTCACGCAAGATGCGAATGAACCGCATGTATCCGGGGGCGCGGTACACCGAGGCGACGAAGACGCTGACCGTGCCGCTTCCCGGGGCCGTGGAGTCCCGTGCAGGGTCCCGCAGCCCACTCGCCGGCGTCGGCGCACGGCGCGGGAACGACACCGCCGCGGATGGAGACATCGTCGCCTGGGCCGGACGGGTCGTACAGACTCTGCTCGAGCCCGATCCGACCCCAGACACTGGCTCGAACCCCACTACGGATCCCGCGGACTAACGGGGGAACGGACTGACCGGGGAACGCACTAGCGGGGCAGCGCGGCCGCGACTCGGAGACGGCGATGGCCCGGATGCGTTCAGCATCCGGGCCATCGCGCCGGCGCTCCCGAGTATCACCGGGACCGCCGTTCGCCGAGTCGATCAGCCGGCGTTGCAGGTCTCCTGCAGGTCTTTGCCCGCGGCCATGAGCGACTCGCTGCTCTCCTGCATGTCGGTCGACAGCTGCTCAAGCTCAGCCTGCTGCGACTCGAGGTCTGCCATCGCATCCGGGTCGGTCGGGTCGATGTTCGACATGTCGGGTATCTCGACGCCCTCGAGCTTCGACGACATCGCCGAGAACTCGTCCTGCACCTTGCCGAGCTTGGTCGCGACCTCCTCGTTGGTGATCTTCGACTGCGCGTCGTCGAGCGCCTTCTCAACCGGAGCGAACAGCTCCGACATGTCGCCGCCCGAAAGCGCGTCCTGCATGATCTGCTGGGTGTCTTGGTTGACCTCGTTGACGGTCTCGTTGGCGACCTTGCAAGCCTCGGCAACGCTCTGGCCGCCGGAGCAGGCGGACATCGAGAGCGCGAGGCCGGCGGCCGCCACGAGGGCGCCGGTGCGGGCGAACTTCTTGAGCATGATTGGGGTGCCTCCTGTGTCGGTGATCCGGGGATCGCCGACCGTGGCTGATCCTCCGCTGGAAATTCTATGGCGCGAATCGCCAAAACATCGAACTTCGTCAGATGAGGTAGATCTCAGACAGGTGTGTGCGTGTCATCGCGCGTGCCAGACTGGATGGTATCTGGTTCCCATCTTCGCGACGAGAGGTAGTTCCGTGACCGACTACGAGTCCATTCTGACTGAGACCCGGGGGCGGGTCGCGACGATCACCCTCAACCGCCCGGATGCGTTGAACGCGCTCAACGCCGACCTGATGCGCGAGGTCCTCGAAGCGGGCCGTGCCTATGATGCCGACCCGGAGATCGGTGCGATCGTCATTACGGGCTCTGAGAAAGCCTTCGCCGCAGGCGCAGACATCACAGAAATGGCGGATCTCGGCTACGCCGACATGTACCTCCGGAGCCCGTTCGGGGACTTCGAGAAGTTCGCCGATCTGCGTACTCCGGTGATTGCCGCGGTCGCCGGATTCGCGCTGGGCGGCGGATGCGAGCTCGCCATGATGTGCGACATCATTCTTGCCGCCGATACCGCGAAGTTCGGCCAACCCGAGATCAACCTCGGCGTCCTGCCCGGGCTGGGCGGATCGCAGCGCCTGCCGCGCGCCGTTGGTGCGGCGAAGGCGGCCGACCTCGTACTCACCGGCCGCATGATGGGTGCCGAGGAGGCCGAACGGTCGGGTCTTGTCGCCCGAGTCGTACCCGCCGAAGAACTGCTCGAAGAGGCGGCGAAGACCGCCGAAACGGTCGCTTCGAAGTCGCTGCCAGCGGTCTATGCGGCAAAGGCTGCGCTGCGGGCGGCGCAGGAGACTTCACTTGCGGAAGGGCTGCGCTTCGAGCGTCAGTCGTTCGCCTCGGCGTTCGCACTCGCAGATCAGAAAGAAGGTATGGCCGCGTTCCGCGAGAAGCGCCGGCCCGACTTCGCGCACGGCTGACCTGGGGAGCGCGATAAGGGGCGCTCGCTAAGCTGGTGGATATGGACGACGCGGACTGTACCCGTACCTGCTCGCTCTGCGCCCTGCGCGACACTGTCAGACGCATGGTGGCTCCCGGAGGGTGTGCGTGGCACGAAGAGCAGACCCACGAGACCCTGATCCCGTATCTCATCGAGGAGACGGCCGAGTTCATCGACGCTGTCGAACGGGAGCGCCCTGCGGATGAAGTCAGAGAAGAGCTGGGAGACGTGCTCTACCAAGTCGTCTTCCATGCTGCGATTGCCGAGCGCGACCGCGAAGGCTACGACCTCGAAGAGTTGGCCTCCCAACTCGATGAGAAGTTGCGTGCCCGGCACCCCCATGTATTCGGCGACCGCGGCTATATGAGCGTCGAGGAGCTGGAGGACGAGTGGGAGCGACTCAAGGAAGACGCCTCCGGTGAGGCGCGAGGTTCCCGGGGACCACTCGACGGGATTCCGGCAGGCATGCCGTCGCTTGCCCGCGCGGCGAAGGTCGTCGAACGACTGAAACGCGCTCGTCTCATCGACCCTGAGGATGCCGCAGGCGGGCCGGCCGATCCGCTCGCCTCGGCACTCGGCCCTGACGAGCAGTGCATGGCCGAGGTCGGCATCGGTGACGCGGTGCTCAACCTGGTGATGCGGGCGAATGCAGCGGGAGTGGATCCCGACCGTGCACTGCGACTCGCAACCGAGCGGCTCGCGGCGCGCGCGATGCACGCCGAGGAATGGAGCAACGGGGACTGAGCCGACGCGCTGGTGGATGGTATCAGCGCACGCAACGCACGCAGCGCCCTCAGAGCATGGAAGAATGGGGGATCATGGCGAACCCGGTGAATCCTCCGCGCGGCATGCGCGACTTCCTCCCCGCAGACAAGGCCCGCCGAGAGCACGCACTGAGTGTGATCCGCGGCGTCTACCGCTCCCACGGCTTCGACGAGATCGAAACCCCCGTGGTCGAGGACTACGCCCGGCTGCACGCGGGGCTCGGTGGGGACAACGAGAAGTTGAGCTTCTCGATCTTGAAACGCGGGATCCGGCCCGAGGCGCTCGCCGCAGCCGCTGAGTCGGGGGATTCAGAGTCCCTCGCGGATCTCGGTCTGCGCTTCGACCTGACGGTGCCGCTCTCTCGTTTCTACGCCAGTCATCGGGCCGAGCTGCCGCCCGTGTTCCGTGCCATTCAGATCGCTCCGGTCTGGCGTGCGGAGCGCCCGCAGAAGGGCCGATACCGCCAGTTCGTGCAGGCCGACATCGACATCATCGGAGAGCCCGGGCTGCTCGCAGAGATCGAGCTGATCACCGCGACGTCGCAGACATTGGCGGCACTGGGACTCGCCGGTTGCGCGATTCGTGTGAATGACCGGCGGATCCTGTTCGGGCTTCTCGAGCACTGCGGGTTCGCGAGTGACACCCACGACCGGGCGCTCATCACCGTCGACAAGCTCGACAAGATCGGCGCGGAGGGCGTGGTTGAAGAGCTCCGCCAGATCGATGAGGCCGCGGCAGATCGTCTGGGCGAGGTCTTGCGAGACGTTGAGCCGATGCTTGACGGGTCTGTTGGCAGCGACGGCATCGAACTGACGCGCGAGGCCATCTCAGCGGTGCTGCCTACGGCCGCTGCTGGGGGAGACCTGGCCGAGGGAATCGACAATCTCGCCGACCTCGGTGCTGCGCTTTCCGGCGGGCTCCCCGAGGGCCTCACCGTGCGATTCGACCCGACGCTCGTGCGCGGTATGGGCTACTACACGGGCACGATTTTCGAGATCGCGCATCCCGGCTCGGGCAGCTCGGTGGGCGGAGGAGGACGGTACGACGGCATGATCGGCCGTTTTCTCGGCAGCGACGTACCCGCCGTCGGCTTCTCGATCGGATTCGAACGCGTCGTCGATCTCATCGAGCTGTCGGCCGATGGCGGCCCTGACGCCGTCGCTCTCGTGTTCGACGGCGACGTCGCCTTCGTCGACCTCGCCGCGCTCAAGCGCGAACTCATCGCTGCGGGGCATCGGGTGCGTCTCGAGAAGCGTCAGAAGAACATGAAGGCGCTGCTCGCACGGTTGAGGTCGGAGGGATTCGACCGCTTCGCACGCGTGCGTGCGGGAGTCTCGACGGCCGAAGAACTGAACTTCCGCGAACTCGGAGATGACTAGGACGCGACGTGCGGGCATCGCTCCCGAGCCACCCGCTTGGTGCACTGGAGCTGCCGCTAGACTTGTCCGCGGTGCGAGCTGCAGCTGGTGCCGTGGAACACCCACTGGTTCAACCCCCGACACAAGGAGACAGCAGAGTGGCATTTATCGACGCGGTGATCGCCCGTGAGATCCTCGATTCGCGCGGCAACCCGACCGTTGAGGTCGAGGTCGGTCTGACCGACGGGTCGGTGGGACGTGCAGCCGTCCCCTCTGGCGCCTCCACCGGTGCGTTCGAAGCCTACGAGCTGCGCGACGGCGACCAAGGCCGGTACCTCGGCAAGGGTGTGCTGCAGGCCGTTGACGCCGTCTTCGACGACCTGGCCCCCGCAGTCGAAGACCTGGCGGCCGACGACCAGCGCCTCATCGACCAGGTGCTCGCAGAGACCGACGGCACAGAGAACAAGCAGAAGCTCGGCGCCAATGCGATCCTCGGTGTCAGCCTCGCGGTAGCGCACGCAGCCGCTGATGCCGCTGAACTCCCGCTCTACCGCTACCTCGGCGGGCCCACCGCGAACACGCTTCCCGTCCCACTGATGAACATCATCAACGGTGGCGCGCACGCTGACACCGGTGTCGATATCCAGGAGTTCATGGCGGTGCCCCTCGGAGCTGAAACATACTCCGAGGGCCTTCGCTGGGGTGTCGAGGTCTACCACGCACTCAAGGCGCTGCTCAAGGAGCGCGGCCTCACCACCGCGCTCGGCGACGAGGGCGGCTTCGCCCCTGATCTCGAGCACAACGCGGCGGCACTCGACCTCATCGTCGAGGCCATCGAGCGCGCCGGCCTGCGTCCCGGCACCGATGTCGCCGTGGCGCTCGACGTCGCCTCCACCGAGTTCTTCGAGAACGGTGTCTACTCGTTCGAGGGGCAGCAGCGCAGCGCGGCCGAGATGATCGCGTATTACGCCGACCTGCTGGCAAAGTACCCGCTGGTTTCGATTGAGGATCCTCTCGCCGAAGACGACTGGGAGGGCTGGCGGCAGCTCACAGCCGAGCTCGGTGACAAGGTGCAGCTCGTCGGCGACGACCTGTTCGTGACCAACCCGAAGCGCCTGGCCGACGGCATCGCCCAGGGGGCCGCGAACTCGTTGCTCGTCAAGGTCAACCAGATCGGCACCCTCACGGAGACGTTCGACGCGGTGCAGCTTGCGCAGCGGGCAGGATACACGGCGGTCATGTCGCACCGCTCGGGCGAGACCGAGGACGTCACGATCGCCGACCTGGCTGTGGCCACCGATTGCGGCCAGATCAAGACCGGTGCCCCGGCGCGCTCCGATCGTGTGGCCAAGTACAACCAGCTCCTGCGCATCGAAGAAGAGCTCGGCGAGGCTGCCCGCTACGCCGGACGCGACGCATTCCCGCGGTTCTCGGCCTGAGCGCCAAACCGATCGGCTGAGTCGATACGACGATGAGCACGGCGAAGCGCTGGGCCGAAGACCTGAGAACCTGGTTCTCGAGTCTGCGATTCAGTGGCTTCACCGTCATCGTGGCGGTGCTCGTAGTGATGGGTGCGCTCATCATCAGCCCGAGCCTTTCGACGCTCGTGCAGCAGCAGCGCGAGATCGCAGATCTGCGTGAGAGCGTGCGTCAGCACCGCGAAGCCGTTGACGAGATGGATGAGTCGCGCGCGAAGTGGAAGGATCCGATCTACATCAGATCCCAGGCCCGTGACCGGCTCTACTACGTGATGCCGGGGGAGACGCAACTCAATGTGATCGACGACGTGGTGATCCCGGAAGATTCCGATGAGAACACGAGCGCCGACCTCACCCAGATCGACCAGAACTGGGTGGAGACGCTCGTCGGATCGGTGCTGACCGCCGGCACGACCGATGAGCCGGCCCCTGATGCGAATGACACGGGTGACGGGGCGGCAGAGAATCCGGATGCAGACGCGACCGATCCTGAAAGCACCCCCGATGCCGGCGAAGAGAACAGCGGAGCAGAAGAATGACCCGACCCCCCTACGAGACCCCATCCGAGGCCGATATCGCTATCGTGAGCGAGCAGCTCGGACGTGAGGCGCGAGGCGTCGTCGGCATCGCCGCACGCGCTGCTGACGGGACTCCGGCCGTGGTGGCAACCGCGCCCCGACTGCCCGACGGCAGTCCCTTCCCGACGTTCTACTACCTCTGCCACCCGGAGGCCGTTGCCGCAGCATCGCGTCTCGAGGCGAGCGGAACGATGGTCGAGTTCAATGAGCTCTTGGCCACGGATGCCGACGTGCGAGCGCAGTACGAGCGCGCGCATGCGCAGTACATCGAGGATCGCGACAGCGTGGGCGAGGTGCCCGAGATCGCGGGAGTGAGCGCCGGCGGCATGCCGACCCGCGTCAAGTGCCTGCACGCGCTGATCGGGCATGCGCTCGCAGCGGGGCCCGGGGTGAACCCGATCGGAGACCTCGCTCTCGCCCGCGGTGACTGGCATGGCTATGCCCAGACGGAGGATGACCGGGTACCCGGCGCGTAGGGCCCAGTCATACTCGTGATGTCACGTAGAATCTTCGGCGGACCCGCGGGAATCTGCCGATTCGGCGAGAACGCGCGAGATTCCGCGGTAGGGTAGTAAGGTCGGGCTGTTTGGCCCGTATTTCGCGTGCTCTGCCGTGGGCACCTACCCGCACCTGTTTCAAGGAGACTACTTCGTGGCGAAGAAGATTCTGATCGTTGGTGGCGGCTATGCAGGCTTCTACACCGCTTGGAAGCTCGAGAAGCTGCTTCGCGCCGGTGAAGCCGAGGTCACCATCGTTGACCCGTTGCCCTACATGGCGTACTTGCCCTTCCTCCCCGAGGTAGCCGCGGGCTCGATCGAGCCGCGTCACGCGGTCGTCGCCCGCCGGCGGCATCTCTCGCGTACCGCGAACATCGCGGGCAAGGTGACCGGGATCTCTCACGCGACGAAGACGGCGACGATCGAGCCGACAGTCGGCGAGACCTATGACGTCGCGTACGACCACATCGTCGTTACTACCGGCTCGGTCTCACGCACGTTCCCGATCCCCGGCATTGCTGAGAACGCGATCGGCATGAAGACCATCGAAGAGGCCGTCGCCGTGCGCGATCGTCTGGTCATGAACTTCGAGAAGGCCGCATCACTGCCGGCGGGTTCGCCCGAGCGGGCGCGATTGCTCACCGTCACCGTGGTCGGCGGTGGGTTCGCGGGCATCGAGAGCATCTCCGAGCTTCGCTCGTTCGCCACCTCGCTGCTCCGCCGCTACCCGGAGATCTCGTTCGACGAGACCGTGTTCCACCTCGTCGAAGCGATGGGGCGCATCATGCCCGAGGTTTCGGCGCAGACCGCAGACTGGGTGGTGAAGGACCAGACCCGCCGCGGCGTACAGGTTCACCTCGACACCCAGTTGTCTTCCGCAGTTGACGGAAAGATCGAGCTGTCGACCGGCGAGCAGTACGAGTCGGACCTCATCGTCTGGACGGCCGGTGTCATGCCGCGCCCGTTCCTGCGTGGAACTGATCTGCCGATCGGCCCGCGCGGCCATGTGATCGGCAGCCCGGAGCTGCGTATCACCACCGAGGAGGGAACAGCCCTCGACGGTGCGTGGACTGCGGGGGATACCTCGCAGACCCCCGATATTTCATCGACTCCCGGGCCCGGCGGATTCTGCGTTCCCAACGCTCAGCACGCCGTGCGTCAGGGGAAGCTGCTCGCGAAGAACATCGCGGCTGACCTGCGTGGTGAAGGCGTACGCCAGTACAACCACAAGAACGCTGGTGCCGTCGCTGGTCTCGGCGTCAACACCGGTGTCTTCCAGTCGGGCGGGTTCGCGCTGAAGGGCTACTTCGCCTGGCTTGCACACCGCTTCTACCATGGGCTCGCGATTCCGACGTGGGAGCGCAAGTGGCGCGTATTCGGCGGTTGGATGGGGCACTTCTTCCTCGGCCGCGACGTGGTGAGCATCGAAGCCGTGCAGGAGCCTCGCGCGATCTTCGAGGAATTCGCCTCGCGACCGAAGGCGTAGGCGACTCCGAACGATCGCTCCGTACGATCGGGAGGCCTGTCCAGGCTACTGTGGGGTCATGAGCAACACTGCGGCAGGTCGCCGCACCGCCCGCGGCGGAAGTTTCTCGTGGGTCACCGAGTCTGAATCGGCCCCACTCCTCGGCCGCAGCTACTTCGCCGTGCAGGCGATTGCGGGCGGACTGTGGTGGGTGTGCGTGTTTACCGTGCCTGCCGTGCGCGAGGCCACACTCGGCGGGCTCGCTCCGGTGCCGGTAGCGATCTTCGACCTGCCTCTTTTCGTCGTGGCCTCGGCGCTCGCGGCGTGCGGCAAGCACTGGGCGATGAGGATCGCAGTCGTGTGGACCCTGCTCGTCGCGACAGGCCTTGCAGCTTATGCCGCCCTCACCGGGCTCGCGGGCTGGGGAGCACTCCTGATGGTCGTGGCCGCGGCGGGTGGGATCGGCGCCATGCTGCTCATCGACTACGGGCGCATCCCGGCGGAGCTCATACTGCGAGGCGCCCTCGGCTTCCGCACCGCTCGGAGCGCATCGATCGGAGGACATCTGCGACGTACGCTCGTGCAGCTTTCCGGCTTCTGGATCCTCTTCCTCGCAGTGCTGCCCGTGCTCATCCGTCTCGTCGAGTTGCGCTGGAGGATCGGCATCACCTTCCACCGGGGTGCTGTGTGCCTCGGGTGCGGCGAAGACGGGGCACTTTCATCCGGCGGGTCAGTATCTCCGGATCCATTTCTCGCGGCTACGTTCTTCGGCGGCACGGAACTGCACGCAGCGTGGCCCGGAGCCATCGTCCTGATTTTCGCGAGCGCACTCGGTCTGTGGGCGGCTGTGGCGATGTCGACGCGCGGAGACGGCACGCCTCTGCCGGCGGCCACGGCGAATCGGCTTGTCGTCGCGGGCCCGTACCGTTTCGTGCGGAACCCGATGGCAGTGGCGGGCATCGCGCAGGCGATCGGCGTCGGGCTGCTGCTCGGATCGTGGCCGGTCGTGCTGTACGCCCTCTGCGGCGCGGTCTACTGGGACCGACTCGTCAGACCCTACGAAGAGGCTGACCTGGTTGCCCGTTTCGGCGAACCGTACAAAGAGTACCGTGCGCGAGTCGACTGCTGGATTCCGCGGCTCACGCCGATGCGATCCGACGGGGCTGGTGAGCCCGGCACCGGAGGCGGCGAAACGCTGCGCGTTTCGCCCTAAACCACCCGGGCTGGTGAGCCCGGCGCCCGCGGAGGCGGAAAGCTGGCGCTTTCCGCTCTAATCAACGGGCGCATGCTCCGAAAGGAAGCGATACATCTCGGTATCGTCGACTCCGGGGAAAGTGCCGGTGGGCAGCGGCGCGAGTACGTGCGCGTGCATGCGGGCGCTCGCCCACGCACGACCGTCCCAACGGGCTGACAGCTCCTCTGGCGGTGTGCGGCAGCATGCGGGGTCCGGGCAAGTCGACTTCGTGCGTATTGCAGTATCTCGGCCACGGAACCACTTCGTGTCATCGAAACGTACTCCACAGGCGATCGAGAACGGACCCGAATCGGCGTCGCCTGTCTGCACACTCGACCAGAAGGTGCCGGATGGGCTGTCGGTGTACTGGTAGAACTCGGTCGTGCGGTTCGAGCGGTTGAACGCCGTGCGACCCGCCCATTTGCGGCAGAGAATCTGTCCCTCGATCGACCCTGATTCATCCATGGGCAAGGGGAGGCCGTCGTTCTCGTAGCCGCGTAGAAGTGCGCCGGCGCTGTCCGTGCGGTAGAAGTGAACCTGGAGATCGAGGTGCCGGGTCGCGAGGTTCGTGAAGCGGTGCGCAGCGGTCTCATGGGTGACCCCGAAGGCGTCGCGCAGATCCTCAATCGCAAGATTCCGGGTGCGCTTCGCATGCTGGAGGAAGTCCACGGCGCGTGCCTCCGGCATCAGGCAGGCCGAGGCGAAGTAGTTGATCTGCAGCCGCTGCTCCAAGAACTCGGCGTAGCTCTTCGGGCGGTCGTGATGCAGCACGCGATGAGCCATAGCCTGCAGGGCGAGTGAACGCAGGCCGTGACCACCCGGAATGGAGGCGGGGGGCAGATAGATGCGCCCGTTCTCGAGGTCGGTGATGCTGCGCGTGTTCGATGGGAGATCGTCGGCGAAGATGAGCGTGAATCCGAGCATTTCGGCGAGGATCGCAACCTGCCGGTGCGTCACCGCCCCGGTCGTATGCCCCACACGTCGCATGAGGTCGGCCGCGATCTGCTCGATCTCGGCGATGTGGTTGTTGCGCTCACGCATCTTGAGTCTGATGGCGGTGTTGGTGCGCCGCGCCTCCTCAGGCGTGGCTGCCGCGGCGCGCGACCTGCGGGCGAGCTCGCGGTGCAGGCCGACGATTGCCTCCAGAGCATCGTCGCCGAGGGAGCGGGGAGTGCGCACATGCGGGAGTTGCAGCGAACTGTAAGCGGGAGTGCTTTGCGCGCGCTCGAGCTCGATTTCCAGTGCACTGCGATGATCGGGCGCCTCACGAATCAGCAGTTCCGCCGGATCCATGTCGAGGGCGCGTGCGATCGCCTGTAGCAGGGAGAGACGAGGCTCGCGTCGCCCGTTCTCGATGAGGGAGAGCTGGCTGCCGACGACACCGACGCGCTCGCCGAGCTGATCAAGCGTGAGCCCCGCGCGCGTGCGGAAGTGGCGGAGCCGCTTGCCGAGTACGAGGCGGTCCACATCAGCGTCGCTGAGTGCCGGAATCGATTCTGGTGCCATGTTTTGACTATATGTCAAGAATCCTGATTCTTTACAGTGCAAAGTGGCCGGGTGGACACCTGGTGTTCACTCAGAATGGTGGTAACACCGATTCTTGGTACTTGAGGAGAAGGACGCATGAGCAACAGCCTGACCATCGAGACCGGGGCTCCCGCCGCCGATCTGGTTCGACGCGAAGCGACCACAACCAATCCCGAGGTGCTGCAGTGGGTCACCGAAGTGGCCGAACTCACCCAACCTGACAGCGTCGTGTGGTGCGACGGCTCTCAGGAGGAGTGGAACCGCCTGACGAGCGAGATGGTCGAGGCTGGTTCGCTGATCCCGCTCAACAAGGATCTGCGCCCTGGCAGCTTCCTCGCCCGTTCGCACCCCGCCGACGTGGCACGAGTTGAGGATCGCACGTTCATCTGCTCCGAGAACGAAGAGGATGCCGGCCCGACCAACAATTGGCGCGCCCCTGCCGATATGAAGGCCGAGCTCATGCCGCTCTTCGAGGGCTCCATGCGCGGACGCACCATGTACGTGGTCCCGTTCTCGATGGGCCCAGTCGGCGGAGCCATCACTCAGCTCGGCATCGAGATCACTGATTCGCCCTACGCCGTGCTCAACATGCGCATCATGACCCGCATGGGTCAGCAGGCACTCGACGGCATCACGCCCGGGAGCGAGTGGGTGCGCACCGTCCACTCGGTCGGCGCCCCGCTCGAGACCGGCGTCGAAGATGTTGCATGGCCCTGCAACGACACGAAGTACATCACGCACTTCCCCGAGACCCTCGAAGTCTGGTCCTACGGCTCGGGCTACGGTGGCAACGCCCTGCTCTCGAAGAAGTGCTTCGCGCTGCGTATCGCCTCTGTGATGGGCAGGAACGAAGGCTGGCTCGCCGAGCACATGCTGCTGCTCAAGCTCACGAACACCGACACCGGCAAGGCCTACCATCTCTCGGCAGCCTTCCCCTCTGCGTGCGGCAAGACCAACCTCGCGATGCTGCAGCCCACCATTCCCGGCTGGAAGGTCGAGACCATCGGCGATGACATCGCCTGGTTGCGCCCCGGCCCCGACGGTCGCCTCTACGCCATCAACCCGGAGGCCGGGTTCTTCGGTGTCGCTCCTGGCACCGGCGAGTCGACCAACCCTGTCGCGATGGAGACGCTCTGGGGCAACACCATCTACACCAACGTTGCGCTGACCGACGACGGTGATGTGTGGTGGGAAGGCAAGACCGACGAGACTCCCGCTCACCTCATCGACTGGCAAGGCAACGACTGGACGCCCGAGTCCGGTCGTGCGGCGGCGCACCCGAACTCGCGCTTCACCGTGCCGATTCAGCAGACCCCGACGCTCGCCGCAGACTGGTACGAGCAGAACGGTGTTCCGCTCGACGCGATCCTCTTCGGCGGTCGCCGTGCGACGAACGTCCCGCTCGTCGCTCAGTCGCTCTCGTGGGAGCACGGCGTCTTCGTCGGCGCTACCATCTCTTCCGAGCGCACCGCTGCAGCAGAGGGCACGGTTGGCGAGCTGCGTCGCGATCCCTTCGCGATGATGCCGTTCTGCGGCTACAACATGGCTGATTACTGGGGTCACTGGCTCGAGGTCGGGAAGAAGCTTGGCGAGCAGGCCCCGAGGATCTTCCAGGTGAACTGGTTCCGCAAGGGCGCCGACGGACGTTTCTTGTGGCCCGGCTTCGGCGACAACTCGCGAGTCATCGATTGGGTGATTCGCCGTATCGAAGGCGAGCACGAGGGGCGTACGACTGCGATCGGCACGGTTCCGGCCACCGGCGAACTGAACCTTGAAGGTATTGAGGTGCCGGAGGCTGACCTCGAGGAGCTGTTCTCGATCGATTCGGCGTCGTGGTTGGCCGAGGCTGACCTCACCGAAGAGTTCTTCGCGCAGTTCGGCGATCGGGTGCCCGCGGGTCTGCGCGAGCAGCTCTCGGCACTGCGTGAGCGACTGAGCGCTTAGCCCGTCTCCCGGTCGCAGGCGATGCAAGCGACGGTATTTCGGATAGGATCAGCGGGTCCCGTGCAGTGCACGGGACCCGCTTGTTCGTTCGCCCCCATAGCCCAACCGGCAGAGGCAGTCGACTTAAAATCGATTCAGTCTGGGTTCGAATCCCAGTGGGGGCACAAGTTCCACCTGATCAGAGCGCATATTTAGTGGGCCACTCGTCGGACGACTCACCCAAATCCGGCGTTTACCCGGCGCTTTGAAAGAACTTTCCCAACGTCTCCGACATATCCGGAGCATCCGAAACACGCTTCGCATAATGCTTCTTCGTCACCCGCTCATCCGAGTGACCCAACTGGGCACTAGCCGCAGTAATACCCTTCTCGTCACGCAGGAGCGTCGCCACAGCCTTCCTAAACGACTTCGGGGTGATCTTCTCGAACTCGGTCTTCTCCACCGCCTCACGCCAATCCCTGCGCACGTTGTGAGGCCACCGGTACGTGCCCGTGGACGACGGAAATAGTTTCTCGTTGTACGCCTTAACCCTCCGGTCACGGATCATGTCAGCTGCTACCTTCGGGATACGCAGCCGACGCATGCCCGCATCGGTTTTCGTGTACTTCTGCCGCTCGAGCTTGCCCTCCTCGTTCACGATCATGGTCGCTTCGATCGTCACCCACATCTCCTCGACCGTGTCCGTGACGCTGGTGAGGTTGATCGCGAGACATTCAGCGGTGCGTGCAGCAGTTGCCGCATACAAGGTCGCCAGATCATGAATGTACGTGTCCCTGCCCGCCTTTTTGAGTGCTTTGTCGTGCTGCTCAAGGTGAGCCATAAGGCGCCGTATCGTGTCCACGTCAGGGGCATCTGGTGTTGTTCTCGTCGCCGGGACTGGGGCGGTGTTCTTCGCTAAGTTCATGTCCGTCAACCCGTGGCGTGTGGCCAGGTCGAACGCGTTGATGAGCACCGACCGTAGCGTGCGCGCACTTCCGGGGCCGTGGTTCTTGATGATGACCTTCACGAACCGGTCAAGCTTCGACACCGTAACTTCCCGGATGCGCACCGATCCGATCCCCGGCGCAATGAACGTCTCGGCACGCTTCGTGTACGTGCGCAGAGTGGATGCCGCATAGTTGTTCGATGCGCGTGCCTCATCGAGCCACTCGTTCACCAACTGCATGACGGTCGACTGGGGCTGCTGCACGAGTAGGTGACAACTGTCTCAGGCAGCGAGTGCGACCTGCTCGTACATAATGGCCTCGTACTCGACCGGCGCCAAACGCCCCAACTTGGCCTGTCGACGACGCCGGTGATAG